>JADYUL010000009.1 GCA_021531795.1 Lacrimispora saccharolytica | reverse complement strand
TGATCTTATTATTATACCTAAAGGTAAGAGCCTTGGCTCATTTTATTTTTTTAATTTACACCATTATAAGGACGTTATTCTAGTTTCAATAGGCGATACATCGGGATTGAGATTTCAATGCCCATCCCGATGTACGAAGGTCCAATACCAAGTAAAAAATACATCGGGATGGGCCAATATAGACCATCTCCGATGTATCGCCAAATATTGCCAAAACAAAATACATCGGAATTCCGGGTTTTCATCCAATCCCGATGTATTTCAATTAATTTCCCGCGATTCTACCCGCTCTCCCTCGCAGTATATCCCCGCGCAAGCAGGCCAAAATAAACAAAATACATCGGAATTCCGGGTTTTCATCCAATCCCGATGTATCTCAATTAATTTCCCGCGAATATACCTACATTCCCTCGAAGTATACACCCGCGCAAGCGGGGATCACTATGATTAGCGCGGGGATTTGCTTCAGGTGGAAGTATGTGGCAACGCGGGTTGCTTAATTTGATAGATTTCGAGGGATGGATACATCGGGATTGTCTATTTTTATGGAGTTTCGATGTATTCTTTTTTGGGATACATCGGAATCTGATGTTTTGGGGGCATCCCGATGTATCGCTCCGCATTTATCACGTAATATCAGAACAATCACCTAATATCAAAACAATCATATAATATCAAAACAATCATTTAATATCAGAACACCAGTGGTTCATATTAGTTACCGTATACCGCAACAAGATAGAAAGGAACGCAGCCTTCAGGTGCATCCACTATTTCAACCTTTATACTGTGCGAGGGTCTGTCAGCTGAATCGTACTTATTGCCCTCAAGGATAGGAACTATTTCCAGTTTATTGCCCCAGTCCTCATAAAAGTTGGCATCAAGGATGGCAACCTCTGCTCCGTCTAAGAAGACCTTAGCGATGGGCGCAGGCTTAATTAAGGAGCGCTTGAAGGAGACACATATGGTTGAAGCATTGATATTATACTCGATACTGTCACCTGTATGGTCTGCAAGATAGCCGCCTCTCTCCCATATCTTAACAGCTTCAATCGGACGTTCATCCACCCTGAAACCGTTCAAAACAGGATTTGAATTAAATGAATTGTATCTGTGCAGAGTTTCATATGAGTTGCATGTCAGTGCAGGAAGCATATGCGCAGGACAATCCGTGTCAGCATCATTCGGATTCCTGTACGTGCTTATATCAGGAGTCTTAGCATTGCAGTCACAGTTTAAGGAGCACTTGTCTGCATTCTCGCTTAAGACAGAGTTTTGAAGTGTCAGATCTATGCGCTTATCCAGATATTCATTGTATATCTTGTCCTGGACATATCTGATTACTCCGGCAAGCAATATATGACCTCTGTCGTTGGGATGAAGGTCATCGGGAGTAATGTCTCTTATGGGAATCCGGCCATCGAGGGTGCATGCAACAAGGGTATCAACAATACTGATCGCCGGAATTCCATAGTATGAAGCAAGCTTATTGTGTACATCCTGTACGGTTCGACCGTCATTATAGAAGCCATTATTAATGACAACGACTGCAGGATTTGATTTACTGTACAATACCTTTCTTAGCAATCCTTCGTAGATCTCACCTACATTGGGAAGATCTACATCATTAACTGAGAATTCTATATATACCACATCCGGTTCATAATCCAGTATATCCTCATTACAACGGCCGACTCCAAGAAGCGAAGGTGTGCCTCCGATTCCTGCATTGACATATTGGATCCTTGCATTCGGAAAAGTGCTGCACCACCATCTGTAGGTAAGATATGCATAGCAGTTCTTATCATCGCTTGCAACAGAGCCTTCCGTTATAGAACCACCAAGAAACGCAACTGTTATCTTATCGCCCTTATCGGCTCGTTCCATAACACTAAGCAGTCTGTCATGATTACCGTTTACAGCCAGAGCTTTTGAATAGTCTATATCATACATCTGCTCAACAATATATCCCATAACATCCTTAAGATGAGACTTGGACCATACTTGTTCACTTTCCTTCTCAGCAAGCGGACATATTATCCTAAAGTCCAGTGCTTCACCCTCCACTCGACCGCTTCTCTTAGGATTGGCAAAGTGCTCCTCCCACTGCGAGGGATCATACTCGGCCATAGCTTTATTCAGATATATCTGCTGACGCTTGGTTGCCGCTACAAACATTTTGGCAGAGAGGGCTTTTAGAAGCTCATATTGTGTGGCATCTACATTGGTGAATATCCTAGGAAGCTCACCACGCTTTATACTCTCGCTTTCCCTGTCTATCCTGATTCCCATGGCATCAAAATCAAAGCCATTCTCATTGAGAGAAAGCCTAAGCAGGACACCCTTCTCGGTATTATATTGTGCTCTCTGATAATCTGTATCAAAGATGAAGTTGCCGAGAGAATAGAAGATGGCTTTACGGTTAGCTCCTTCACCGATAAGCTCATAATTCATGGGCACGTGGGGGTGGTGTGCCACGATAATATCGGCACCCATATCAAGGAATTCAAGATATTTAGCTCTTGTATAGGGACTTGGAAGAGCGGTAAACTCCTCACCTGCATGGGCTACAATTATACACCATCTGTTATTTGATTTAATCTCGTCAATGCGTTCCCTTATTCTGTCAACATCATTCCACATGAAGCAGCCGCCCAGAGTATCACTTGCAGGCTTACATCCCCTTCTGTATCCAACTGCAATTATCCCTATTCCGCCTGCTTCATCCAGGCGAAGGATAGATGAAGCTTCATCTATATTCATGCCTGCACCGATGGTACTTACGCCTGCAGCCTTAGCAGCCTGTAAGGTCCAAGCCAGTCCTTCCTGTCCTGCATCCATCATGTGGTTATTGCACAGATTCCATATATCGGCTCTCATGCGCTTAAGAACTGTGATTGCCGCCGGGTCCATGGTATGCATCAGCTGAAGCACACCTTCTGTGGTTGTATTCTGCATATTATCCACAAGGGGCCCTTCGACATTCGCTATCACATGGTCGGAATTGTGCATAAACTTAAGGACCTCATCACTGATGAGGCCCTCGTCCGTCCACCTTTTATCCATATAGCGGTCAAATCCAATATCACCGGTAAATACAATCTGCAAGTTATTCATACAACTCCAATGTCCTTCTGACTACATCATCCCAGTTATATTTATTTACTATATAATCAGCCGCCTGAGCTTTTTTCTCATATACCGATTCGGGATTGGAATTAAGTCTGTTAAGCAGTGCCGCAAGCTCAGGTACGTTGCCTTTTGCAAAGGAATATCCCTTATCCTCGATAACAGAGGTACATTCTTCTATATCACTTGTAACACAGCAGTTCCCGTAACTCATGGCTTCAAGCAGACTGAGCGGCATTCCCTCAAGATCACTTGGCAGGACATAGATATAGGCATTGGAATACAGCTCAGAGAGTACATCTCCGAAGACAAAGTCAGTAAATACCACCCTGTCATTAAGCTTAAGGTTATCCACCAGCGCTTTAAGCTCCTTCAGATATTCAAGCGAATCAGAAACTCCGCCTGCAATGACAAGCTTCTTGTCTGTCTGTATCTGGCGGTAAGCCTTAATCAGGTAATGGGCACCCTTCTCCGGTACGAGACGACCGAGGAACAGAATATATTCATCCTTCTTAAGGCCCCATTTTTCTGTAATATCAGAAGCTTCTCTTTTCTCAGGTCTGGTAATCCCGTTTGGAATAAGGACAGTCTCCTTATTATAGGTGTCCTTAAAGTATTTCTGCACACCACGGCTTAATACAATGATCTCGTCAGCATGCTTTACGGCACCACGCTCACCCATAAGTATACTTATCTTTCCGAAGAAGCCCCACTTGGCTCTCTTATGGTCCAGACCATGGATCGTCGCAATGACCTTCTTATGTGCAAGCTTAGGCAGGAAGCACCACATACAGGGACCCTCGGCATGGAAGTGTACTACATCATAATCACTTTTCATGGCACGAACAGCAGCCGAAAACGAAGCTGTGATGGCAGCAACTCCCTTTTTGTCGAAGGTACTCACACTTATGATACGTACACCCTTATATATGTCGACCTGGTCCTGTGTATATTTATCGCCGCTTACATGTCCTCCGCGCCTGTTATATACAGTAACCTCATGCCCGAGTGCAACCATCCTGGTAGACAGCTCTTCGACTACGATTTCGACGCCGCCCTCTCTTGAAGGCATACGCTTATGGCCAAGCATTGCTATCTTAAGTCTGCGTTTATTCAATTCATCTGAGTTCGTAGATATCTGCAAACCCTCTCTCCTCTATTAGGACAGCCGTATGTAAATTCGGATTGTCCGTAATGAATCGGTGAATCAGCTGCTTGCCCGCATCATAACGCATGACATAAGCATATGCATGCTTAGCCTCCAGCAGCTCCCTATTATCAATCCCGCCCTCGTGGTTCATCTCGATGCAGTATATCCTGTTATACTGCTCAAGCTCGTGGGCATTATCCCACATCTTCCACTTATTATCGTTATCATACACGTATATTATAACATCATCTTTATGCTCTGTTGCAAATTCTTTCTCATTTTTCTCTTCAGGGTAGAGGAAGAGTACCTTACCGTCATAGAGGCCCTTAAGTTGCATAACAAGTGTTATTGCAAGAATCACACCAAATAGCAGCCTCTGAACCTGTCCGCCCCTGCTATTACCTTCTGTAACCGGTGAAGTATTGATGATCAGGCTGTAAAGCGATACCACGATTAAGATGATCAGAAGCCCGTAGATGGGCATCTCATATCTTACAGCCTCTTCATAATTCATAAGTGCTGTTTTCATTACTATTGCAAAATAGCCCACCGCAGTTATAAACGACAGTCCAAAGCATAAGTTTGGACTGACTCTCTTGTTCATAAATCTTACCTGCACGTAGGCTAGAAGAATAATGAGCAGAAGAATATAGAAGGTGCGGTTAAGCACATAGTCATCAATAAGTCCGACGAAAAGCCCCATCCTGTCACTGAGGTTATTCATATCAAAGAAAGCTCCCATGGCTTCGGTGCCTCTGTAGCCTCTGAATATGTGCCTAAGACTTGCAGGATATGAAAGTACGGCAGAAAGCAGACTGCCTATTACGGTAATGGCATAGATATATGAGGTTTTCCTTGTGTTCTTCGAAAAGAAGAGATAGAGCGTGGTAAATGCTGCTACGAAGAAAGCAAATACGGCAAAATAGTAGTGTGTAAGGAAGCCTATATAGACCGTAACGGCTATCTGAATAAGATATTTTACGAAGCGGGATAAGCTGCTACTGTTTTTTATGTCAGTCAGCATATTCATATGTAACAGAATCAGTGCCATACACTCTGAGGTTAACAGCATATACATCCTGATAAAGGTTATTCCGCTTATTATTGCGGGAGAAAAACCAAAGAGTGCAAGCGAAAACCAGGTAATAGCTTTGTTCTTATTGCCAACCTTATTGGCAATAGCGATAATTAAGAGCTCGCTTGTCACAAAGAATATGAGATTGAGGATCAGACCCTGCCACTTACTGAATATACCGCTTGATAATGAACAGATGATATTTAACAAAAAATAATACACCGGGGGATGGACGTCAAAGCTCTGCATCTGTGCGACCAGAGGGAAATTAAAGCCCTTGCCCGGAGTAATACAGAATTCCTCCGCAATGGTGCTTCCGCTTAACCAGTCCCCATCGGGAGGATTAAGTCCGTATGTCACGTTGGAGGAATAATATGAATAGTTTTCATCGTAGTGAAAGCCCTGTTTTTGCATACAAAAACACAGTGCCACAGCAAGCTGCAGCACTATGGTTATGATAAGCATTATTTTAAAGGCCGTATCAGCCTTGGGTTTTGACATTATGTTGGAATTTTCTTTTTCTTTTACGTTTATAGCTTTATCTGTCATATGAATATCTTCGTTTTACCGATCAAAACAAAGTAAGCTTACTTTAAAGCACCGATTTCTTCCATGTATCTTACCAGTGCATCCTTCCAGTCTGCGAAGGTATAACCGCCTACCATCTTAAGCATATAGTTCTCCAGAATGGAGTGCTTCGGTCTTGCTGCAGGAGCACCGTATTCTTCTGTGGTGGTACGTGTGACCTTCACATCCTTACCGGCAAGCCTGAATATTTCCTCTGCGAAGCTGGCCCAGTCAGTGCTTCCCTCACAGGTAGCATGATATGTGCCGTAATTGTCGGTAAAGAGGATGCTGTCGATTGCCTTTACAAGCTCAAGAGCACTTGTTGGTGTACCGAACTGGTCTGAGACAACCTTAACCTCATCGTGAGTCTCGGCAAGCTTAAGCATTGTCTTAACGAAGTTGTGTCCGTCACCGTAGAGCCATGCGGTTCTGAAGATGAAATATCTGTGGCTGAAATGCTTAACCATGTCCTCTGCCCTTGACTTGGTTATGCCGTAAATACTCTGTGGATTCGGCTTGTCATACTCCATATAGGGAGTCTCCTTGGTGCCGTCAAATACATAATCCGTTGAAATATGTACCAGCTTGGCGCCCACTGCATCAGCTGCAATGGCGAGGTTCCTGGGACCAAGAGTGTTGATCTTAAATGCAAGGTCCTGATTGGTCTCGCAGGCATCCACCGCTGTATATGCGGCACAGTTGATTATTGCGTAAGGCTGGTTGGCGCGACACAGCTCCATCACTGCCTCGACGTCTGTGATATCAAGCTCATCAACATCGGTATTGATGAATTCCAGACCTCTCTTATCGGCATAATATTTATTTATTTCACGTCCAAGCTGTCCCCTGCAGCCTGTAATAATTATTGTTTTCACGATGTGCCTCCAATGAATTGTTTTATTATTGATATAATACCTTCCTTACGAGTCAAATTCAACAGTCAATGTCAGACAAATCCGTGGAAATATAGTATAATTAAAGCGATATGTGTATCCGGCGGACAGGCAGCTGCCGGTGAACCATGAGATTGGACGGATTATGTATTATACACCTGATGAAGAACTGATATGGAATAAGACAGACAGGGAGCTTATATGTCACACCCCCGTTTATGATATCTACAGACAGAGAGAGGTTGCCGTAAACGGAATGGAAGGTGATTACATAGTAGCTGATGCACCGGAGTGGATTGTGACAATCGCAGAAACCGAAGGACGGTTTGTGCTTGTAAGGCAGTGGAGGCATTCTTCATTAAGCCTTACCACGGAATTCCCGGGAGGAGTATCGGAGCCCGGAGAGGACCCTGCGGTTACGGCAGCAAGGGAGCTTGAGGAGGAGACGGGTTACAGACCGGGAACAATGACTCACTTAGGCACGGTTAGTCCCAACCCCGCACTTTTCTCAAACAGGGTTCATATATATCTGGCTGAGGAGCTGACCCAGACCGGTGTCAGACACCTTGACAGGGACGAGAATATCTCGGTGATCGAGCTGCCCGTAGGTGAGGTTATTAAAAACTTTGCATCGGTCGATTATTCGCATGCCTTCATGGGAACGGCGCTGGCACTGTACATGCGATACAGAGGCTATCATACAGATACAACACAGACAACAACGGATATAAAAGATATAGAGAAATGAATCAGAAGGTTTTAACAGTACTTGAATATAACAAAATAATTGACATGCTTGTCGCCAAGGCCACGAGCCCTCTTGGACGTGAGAAAGCCGGCAAGCTTAAGCCCATGGACGATATTAAGGAAATCAGGGAAGCCCAGGCTGAGACAAGAGATGCCTTAAGCAGACTCTTTAAGAAGGACAATATCTCCTTTGCAGCCAATAAGGACCTGCATAGATCACTCCGTTCTCTTCAGATAGGAGCGAACCTGTCAGGCATTGAATTGCTCAATCTGGCATCCTTTATTGAGAATGTAGGACGTGTCATATCCTATGGCAGACCTGAGCGTGATGACAGCAGGCCCGATACTCTGACAGATTACTTCGAGGGCCTTACTCCCTTAGGCAAAGAAGCAGCAGAGATAAGGCGATGCATAATCTCAGAGGATGAGATTGCAGATGATGCAAGTGCAAATCTTAAGGATATCAGACGAAGGATAGCAGTGGCAGGAGAGCGCATCCGTACCCAGCTCAATTCCATGGTGAACGGTTCGCTCAGAACCTATCTTCAGGATTCCGTTATCACCCAGCGCGACGGCAGATACTGCATTCCGGTTAAGGCAGAATACAAGGGTCAGGTACCCGGTATGATCCACGACCAGTCCTCCACAGGTTCGACCCTCTTTATCGAGCCACAGGCTATTGTGAATCTGAATAATGACATTAAGAATCTCAAGCTTGAGGAGGCTAAGGAGATAGAAGTAATCCTTGCCGAGCTCTCCAATCTCTTAAGGGAGCATACAGATATACTAAGCACCAATCAGAAGCTTATGACGAGGCTTGATGTGGTATTTGCCAAGGGCAGACTGGCACTTGATATGAATGCCTCCATGCCAATCTTTAACAATGACAGGATCATCAACATCCGTAAGGCCAGACATCCACTGCTTCCCAAGGATAAGGTGGTACCTATAGATATCAGGCTTGGAGAGGACTTTGATCTGCTTGTGGTCACAGGTCCCAACACCGGCGGCAAGACGGTATCACTCAAGACCGTAGGCCTGCTTACCCTGATGGGACAGGCAGGACTGCACATTCCGGCGCTCGATAGGTCAGTCCTTAGCGTTTTTGCCAAAGTATATGCTGATATAGGGGATGAGCAGAGTATTGAGCAGAGTCTGTCGACCTTCTCATCTCACATGAAGAATATCGTGACCATTCTAAAGAACGCGGACTCAGACAGCCTGTGTCTGTTTGACGAGCTTGGCGCAGGTACTGATCCGACGGAGGGAGCGGCGCTTGCGATTGCCATTCTTGACCATCTGCATAGCAGGGGAATCAGGGCGATGGCAACCACACATTACAGTGAGCTTAAGGTCTATGCACTCAGTACGGAGCATGTGGAGAATGCCTGCTGCGAATTCGATGTTGAGACACTGTCGCCGACCTATCGACTGCTTATAGGTATTCCGGGCAAGAGTAACGCCTTTGCGATATCCAAGAGACTGGGACTTAGGGATGACATCATAGAGGAAGCAAGGAAGCATATCACGGAGGAGAAGGAGAGCTTTGAGGATCTGATAAGCGACCTTGAGCAGAACAGGATCAGTCTTATTAAGGAGAAAGAGCAGATAGAGGAATACAAGGCTAAGATCAAGACACATCAGGATGCTCTTGAGAAGAAGAGAGACAAGATCGAGGACAGCCGTGATGAGATAATAAGGAAGGCCAGGGAAGAGGCTGCGGATATCCTTAGGGAAGCCAAAGAGGTTGCCGACGAAACCATCAGGACTTTCAGGAAGGCCGGAATTGATAGTGATATAAGAGAGCTTGAGAAGGCCAGGGATAAGGTTAGGAATAAGCAGAATGAGAATTCTTCTTCCATGTCGATCAAGACTGACAAGAAGGGTGGCAGGGTGCTTAAGCCCTCGGATATAATGCTTGGCATGGATGTTAAGATTGTCAGTATGGGGCTTAGCGGAATCATCAATTCGCTTCCGGATGACAAGGGTAATGTCTTCGTACAGTGCGGAATCATGAAGTCAAAGGTCAACATATCAGACCTGGTTATCATTAACGATGCTCCGGTTGTTCCGGTTAAGAAGGGCATTAATAAGGGCAAATCGGAAGCAAGTAAGATAAAGACAAGAAAGGTTACCTCAGTTTCACCGGAGATTAACCTGCTTGGCAAAACCGTGGACGAGGCGCTTTTTACATTGGATAAGTATCTGGATGATGCATATCTTGCCCACCTTGCGAGTGTGCGCATCGTGCATGGCAAGGGAACGGGAGCACTTAGGAATGCCGTTCAAAGCAAGCTTAAGAAAACCAAGTATATAGACAGCTTCAGGCCGGGTGCCTTCGGTGAGGGTGATGCCGGCGTAACAATAGCAACATTTAAGGAGTAAATATGGCAGTAAAGCAGAAAATAATGATAGTTGATGATGATGTGAATATTGCAGAGCTCATCGGGCTGTATCTTACCAAGGAGTGCTTCGAGACGAAGATATACAACGACGGAGAGTCGGCGATTGCGGATTTTAACAGTTTCGCTCCCCATCTGGTGCTTCTCGACCTCATGCTGCCCGGCATGGACGGTTATCAGGTGTGCCGCGAGATTCGTGCCACAAGCTCCACGCCCATCATCATGCTCTCGGCCAAGGGCGAGGTCTTTGACAAGGTACTGGGTCTTGAGCTCGGCGCGGACGACTACATGGAGAAGCCCTTTGATACCAAGGAGTTGGTGGCCAGGGTCAAGGCGGTCCTTAGAAGATACAAGGCAGTGCCCGAGACTAACGGCGAGAGCGAGGTCAGGGTGGTGACCTTCCCCGACCTTACCATCAATCTGACCAATTATTCGGTCCTCTTCATGGGACGCAACATAGACATGCCGCCCAAGGAGCTTGAACTGCTATTCTTCATGGCTTCGTCGCCCAACCATGTATTTACGCGTGAACAGCTGTTAGACCAGATCTGGGGCTATGAATACATCGGCGACACCAGAACCGTTGACGTGCATATCAAGCGACTCAGGGAGAAGCTGGGTGACCACGAGAGCTGGCGCATCGCAACCATCTGGGGCATTGGCTACAAATTCGAGGTAACGGGCAACTGATATGCGCAAAACACTGTACCTGAAATTCATTCTTGCATATATCATCTTCGGTGTGTTTGGCTTCATCATGGTGGCAACCTTTGTATCAAACATGACCTATGAACAGCTAAAGCGGGAAAAGAGCGAGCAACTGTATAATGAGGCAACTCTGATTGCCAATACCTATGCCGCAGACCTCTACAATTCGACAACCTCGCTTGATACCGTAAAGAAACAGCTGGATGCTCTGGATGTGTATATGGATGCCGTTATCTGGATCATCAATCCCTCGGGAAGAATGATAATCGATTCTTCGAAGCCCCTGAATCTTGATGAAGAGGTGGTGGTAGAAGGGTTTGACCCGACAATAACGGCAAGCGGATATTATACAACGGGCAACTTCTTTGGCAGCTTCTCTGAAGATATGCTGTCAGTATTTGCACCCATATCTGCAGACTTCAAGGTTAAGGGATATGTTGTTATTCATGCCAGCCTGTCTGACATCAGGACAAGCAGGGAAGGCCTGCTCAACATATCATATATTCTGTTGGTGCTTCTGTTCCTGCTCAGCATGATCATCCTTATCTTCTTTACGGAGTTCGTGTACCTGCCGCTTAGAAAGATAACGGATGCAACGGAGCAGTATGCCTCCGGCAACATGCATTATGAATTCAGTATTGATTCGGATGATGAGATAGGATATCTCGGTGCGGCGCTGCAATATATGGCAAGTGAGATAGCCAAGAGTGAGGATAACCAGAAGAAATTCGTGGCAAACGTAAGCCATGATTTCCGTTCTCCGCTCACATCAATCAAGGGATATTTGGAGGCCATGCTCGACGGAACCATTCCGCCTGAGATGCATGAGAAATATCTGACGGTAGTTCTTAATGAGACTGAGAGACTGACTAAGCTTACCAATTCGCTTCTCACCCTGAACAACCTCAATATGAGTGGAATGATACTGGAAAAATCGGTCTTTGACATTAATAAGATTATCCGGGATACAGGTGCTTCTGCGGGAATGCAGCTCAAGTCAAAGAAGCTTACCCTTGAGCTTGTGCTTACCGGTGATGAGATGTTCGTTGAGGCGGATCTTGGCAAGATTCAGCAGGTTCTGTACAACCTTCTTGACAATGCGATCAAGTTCTCGCATACCGGCGGAAAGATCAAGATAGAGACCACGGTAAAGCACAATAAGGTATTTGTATCCGTTAAGGATAACGGAATCGGAATACCCAAGGATTCGCTCAAACTGATATGGGACAGATTCTACAAGACTGACCTTTCAAGAGGTAAGGATAAGAAGGGAACGGGACTTGGTCTGTCCATTACCAAGGAAATCATCAATGCTCACAAGGAGCATATAAATGTTATTTCCACAGAGGGTGTCGGAACGGAGTTCATCTTCTCGCTTCCGATGGTTGATGTGGATGAGGATTAATATATGTGTGGAATAAGCGGAATACTGTCATACGGTGCTAATCCCCGTGAAGACATACTGTCGATGAATGAAGGGATGATAAGGCGTGGTCCGGACGGTCAGGACATCTTCATAGACGAGAAGCACAGAGTTGCACTCGGACACAGAAGGCTTGCTATAATTGATGTAAGCTCAGCCGGAAGTCAGCCCATGGTAAGCTTAAGTAAGCGCTATGTCATAGTATTTAACGGAGAGATATACAATGCTTCAGAGCTTAAGCAGAAGCTGACTAATGAGGTAGGTCCGATGCCCTTCAGAGGTCATTCCGACACGGAGATTTTGTTAGAGGCTGCAGCGCACTGGGGACTTAAGCAGACACTCAATATGGCTAAGGGCATGTGGGGAATTGCTCTCTTTGACAGGGAGAGCGGTGAAGTTATGTTAACCCGAGATCGTATGGGTGAGAAGCCCCTTTACTTCGGAAGAGTTAAGGACAGCTTTGTGTTTGCTTCGAATCTGAACGCAATCAGTAGGTTAGCGTTTTTTGATAACAAAATCAATGAGCAGGTGCTTGGAACATACTTTAAGAACGGATATATTCCGGCGCCGTACTCAATCTATGAGGACATATATAAGCTTGAGCCGGGAAGTATTCTGACTATCAAACCGCCCTACAAGGAGTGGTCGATTGAGAAGTATTATGACATTGCCGCGGTGGCGAAGAAGGGACAGGACAACCTGTTTGAGGGCTCTATTAATGAGGCTGAGGCAGAGCTTGAGCGTCTGCTTAAGGATGCCATCCGTGGTCAGATGCTGTCGGATGTGCCCTTGGGTGCGTTCCTGTCGGGTGGAATTGATTCGACGCTTGTGGTAAGCCTCATGCAGGCACTCTCTGACAAACCTGTCAGGACCTTCACCATAGGCTTCAATGAAGAGAAATATAATGAGGCGAAATACGCTGCCGAGACGGCAAAGCATCTTGGAACGAAGCATACGGAGATGTATGTTGGTTATTCGGATGTGCTGTCATTGCTTGAGGAGCTGCCGGAATGCTTTGGTGAGCCCTTCGCAGACTCGTCTGAGCTGCCGACCATGCTGGTGAGCCGAATGACGAGGCAGCATGTAACCGTTGCGTTAAGCGGTGATGCCGGAGATGAGTTCTATTGCGGCTACAATATATATAAGGATGCGGCAGCAGGTCTATCTGTTCTGCAAAGTAAGCTTCCTTTTATTAAGGGACCGCTTCGTAGTGGGCTTGGTAAGCTTATCTTACGCTCGCCGGCTGCTAATGTGGAACTGCTTCGTACTGCGGGAAGGTGCTTCAGTGCGGCTACGGTTGAGGACTTCTACAGAGCTGTAAGGGATGATGATGTGAGAGCAGGCAGACTGCCCAGGTGCAAGACCGAGCTCCCTACTGCGATGACTCAGTATGTGGATGGCAGTCTTCATGGCAATGAGAATAACCTGATGCTTATGGATATGCTTCAGTACCTTCCGGATGATATCCTGGTTAAGGTCGACAGGTCGGGAATGCACTATTCACTGGAGAGCAGGATACCTTTGCTTGACCGCGATGTGATGGAGTTTGCCTGGAGCCTGCCGCTGGAATATAAGATGTATAACCTTACTACCAAGAGAATCCTTCGCAACATTCTCTATAAATATGTGCCCAAGGAGATGATGGACCGCCCCAAGAAGGGCTTCTCGGTTCCTGTCTCGATCTGGCTTCGCGAGGGCCGCATGCGCGAATGGGCCGAGGACACCCTGTCCACCTCCCGCCCGCTACTCTCGCAGTATCTGGACATCAAACTTGTGGACAGCATCTGGAACAACTATATTAACGGCGGCGACTGGAACGCCCTGGTGTGGTATTTACTGGTCTTCGCATCATTCATTGAAAAGCGGCATCTCTGATGCCGCTTTTCAAGTGAGGCCTCGCTTGCGCGGGAGTAGACTTCGAGGGAAAGCAGGTATATTCGCGGGAAATTAATTGAGATACATCGGGATTGGATGAAATTACTGAATTCCGATGTATATTTTTATTGAAATCTGTTTGCGCGGGGATACACTTCGAGGGAATGCGGGTATATTCGCGGGAAATTAATTGAAATACATCGGGATTGGGAGAAATTACTGAATTCCGATGTATATTTTTATTGAAATCTGCTTGCGCGGGGATATACTGCGAGGGAATGCGGGTATATTCGCGGGAAATTAATTGAGATACATCGGGATTGAATGAAAACACAGAACTCCGATGTATTTTGTTTTGGCAATTATTGGCGATACATCGGAAATAGCCTATATTGGCCCATCCCGATGTATTTTCTATATAGATTTGGACCTCCGTACATCGGGATGGGCATTGGAATCTCAATCCCGATGTATCGCCTATTGAAACTAGTGCAACAATACATCGGAAAGGCCCTAAGTCGGGCATTTCCGATGTATGTGCATAAAACCATACATTCCAGATACATCGGGATGCCCCAAAAACATTAGATTCCGATGTATCCAAAAAAAGAATACATCGGAACTCCATAAAAATAGGCAATCCCGATGTATCCATCCCTCGAAATCTATCAAATTAAGCAACCCGCGTCGCCACATACTTCCACCTGAAGCGAATCTCCGCGCAAATCATAGTGAAACACATCGGAACTCCACAAAAGCAGGCAATTCCGATGTATCCATCCCTCGAAATCTATCAAATTAAGCAACCCGCGTTGCCACATACTTCCACCTGAAGCGAATCTCCGCGCAAATCATAGTGAAATACATCGGAACTCCATAAAAATAGGCAATCCCGATGTATCAAAGGCATCCGAAACGTTAGTTGCCTTGTGAAATTGATACCTAAGTGATACTATGAATTAGTGATATTGCTGAACAATGACTAGCATTATTTCTGATCAATGATTGGCATTTACAGGGCACAGATTCGTAATGTGATCAATGGCTCGAAGGGCTCATTAATTTATATATTTACTTACATTACCTGATATGGAAAGCAGATACAGATGATACATAAGAAGATAGCATACGCAATTCCGTTATTGCTCGCACTGGCCATAGCTTTCTCGGGATGTTCAAAGAACGAAAAGGAAGCAGAATATGTGGAGCAGGAAGCGTTGGAGGATACTGTTGTAAGTCAGAATTCCAAGGAAGGAGATTCTTTTGAATCCGACGAAAACAGTGCAACTGATAAGTCTGACATAAAATCTGAAGATATCGGAGAGACAACAAAAACTGAAGGAGCGGATAAATCTGATGACTCGGATGTGAATGCAGACAATCAGTCAGATTCAACGACGGGAAGTACTGCGGACAATAATGAATCTGATATAGTAATAACTACAGACAAGGTCAGAGTCAGGAAGGAACCTTCACTCGAAGCAGATACATATACATTAGCAGATGTGGGGGAGACTTTTACCCGAATCGCTATTGAGGGAGAGTGGAGTAAGGTTCAGTATGATGGCGGAGAATATTATGTCTTCAGTGAATATTTGAAGCCGGCAGACCAGACGACAGGCAGTAAGTCTCTGACCGAACAGACGACAGACAGTAAGCCTCTGACCGAACAGGCAGCGAATATTGACAATTCCGATAAGCTCATTGTAATAGATGCGGGACATCAGCAGAAGGGAAATTCCGAGCAGGAACCGATTGGCCCGGGTGCAACTCAGATGAAGGCCAAGGTAGCCGGTGGTACATCCGGTGTAAGCAGTGGACTTGCAGAATATCAGCTGACATTAATGGTATCTCTTAAGCTTCAGAAGGAACTTGAGAACAGAGGATACAGTGTGATCATGGTAAGAACTACCAACGACGTAAACATCAGTAACGCCGAGAGGGCTGCCATTGCGAACGATAACAACGCGGACGCTTTTTTAAGAATACATGCTAACGGATCCTCTAACAGCTCTGCAAACGGAGCCATGACCATCTGTCAGACATCGTCGAATCCGTATAACGCGGCATTGTATAGCCGGAGCAAGGAGCTTTCGACCAAGGTATTGGATGGGCTGGTCACAGCGACAGGCTGTAAGAAGGAGCGCGTGTGGGAGACCGATACTATGAGTGGGATCAATTGGTGTCAGGTCCCGGTGACCATTGTCGAGATGGGATATATGACGAATGCAAACGAGGATGAGCTTATGGCAAGCGACGATTACCAGAACAAAATTGTGGCAGGAATTGCTAATGGAGTTGATTCATACTTTGCAGAATGATACAATATGAGGGATAGTGACGATTTTCTGCGAAAACAGATTGTACTTGGCGAAGGCGCCAATGAATAATACATTTTCTAAAGGAGACAGCATGAATAATATTGCATTAATTACAGGTGTTACCGGTCAGGACGGTTCGTATCTGGCAGAATTCCTGCTTGATAAGGGATACGAGGTACATGGACTTATAAGACGTCACAGTACACAGAATACTGAGAGGATCGACCATATTCTTGCAGGTCCGTACAATAATGTGAAGTTCTTCCTTCACTATGCCGATACAACAGATTCAAGCGGACTTATCAGACTGGTATCCGAGATTAAGCCTACTGAGGTTTACAACCTCGCTGCTCAGTCTCATGTAGGAATATCCTTCGAGGTTCCGGAGTATACTGCAGAGGCAACGGGAGTTTCGACACTGAAGCTTCTTGAGGCAGTAAGAATGTTCGGTGGTTCCTGCAGATATTATCAGGCATCGACATCAGAACTCTTCGGTGGTATCCCCGAGACAGCTCCACAGAGTGAGAAGACACCGTTCTATCCTAAGAGTCCATACGGAGCTGCCAAGCTTTATTCATACTGGATTACCGTAAACTACAGAGAGAGCTACAACATGTTCGCATGTAATGGTATCCTCTTTAACCATGAGTCGCCAAGAAGAGGCGAGAACTTCGTTACCAGAAAAATAACACTGGCTATTGCCAACATCCTCGCAGGCAAGCAGGAGAAATTAAGTCTTGGTAACATGAACGCCAAGCGTGACTGGGGCTTTGCAGGAGACTATGTTCAGGGAATGTGGCTGATGCTTCAGCAGGATAAGCCCGGCGATTACGTGCTTGCGACCAACGAAACCCATACGGTAAGGGAATTCGTTGAAGCAGCCTTCGGTGAATGCGGAATTCAGATTCGCTGGGAGGGCGAAGGCATCAACGAGAAGGGAATTGATGTTAAGACCGGTCGCGTGC
Organism: Lacrimispora saccharolytica; assembly: GCA_021531795.1. Lineage (GTDB taxonomy): Bacteria > Bacillota > Clostridia > Lachnospirales > Lachnospiraceae > Colinaster. The sequence goes on along the minus strand of JADYUL010000009.1, from coordinate 66,363 downwards.
TGGTAGATGTTAATCCTCAGTTCTACAGACCTGCAGAGGTTGAGTTCCTCTGGGGTGACTGCACAAAGGCCGAGACAGAGCTTGGCTGGAAACGTCAGGTTGATTTCCGTGGTCTGGTATCAATGATGATGGATTCGGATTTGAGAGACATCGCCGGAATGACTTGCGAAGAATACAGAGCAAAGAACAATTAATACAGACGTGACCGTGCAAGCGGTCACGTTTTTTTGGAGATGACATGCTTTCCGTTTTACTCGATTGGTTAATAATCGCAATAACATCATACACTGTCGGTTACGGCTTCCTAAGATTAATGAGCATATGTATAGGCAGGGAAGTATCCGCGGGAAAAAACGCTAACGTACTGAGGTTACTCACAGGTTTTATGTTAACCAATGTGTATGCCGAAATTTGGAGCATTTTCTTGCCTGTAAACATGTGGGCAGTGTATATTCTCGTATTTATAACGCTGGTTATCGCATATATGTGCAAGCAGGACATGGCTGAAACGGTTAACATAAGTAAGGCACCAAAGCCTGCCGTAATCGCATCTGTCGCCGTTATCTTACTCATGGCGTACGGAAGTTCACGTGGCTATATGCATTATGACACCACGCTTTATCACGCATCTGCGATAAGATGGATAGAAGAATACGGCGTTGTTCCCGGACTTGCCAATCTTCAGAGCAGATACGGATATAACAGTGCTGAGTTTGCACACAACGCGCTTTACAGTTTCAAGTGGTACACCGGCAGGTCGCTGCACTGCACGACAGGCTTCCTCGCGATGGTTTCTGCCCATCTTCTTTATGATAAGGAACTGTTCACGGGCAAGCGCACCATACAGTCAGTTGACTTCGTTCGCATCGGTCTGCTGTATTACCTCGGTGTGCTTTTTGCCCAGATGGTGAGCCCGGCCTCGGATTATGTGGCCAATCTGCTGATATTCGATATACTGGTCCTGATGCTTGGAAGGGTTAAGGATCGCACGCTGCCTGCCGATCATTATGTGTTGATCTCGCTTCTGGCAATTTACGGAATTACAGTGAAGGTAAGCCTTGCGCCGATGGTTCTCATCTGCCTGATTCCCTTCGTGTACTATATTATTAAGAAGGACGTCCGCAGCATACTCTTCTGTATCGTGAGCGGACTTGTCATCGCTATGCCTTACTTTATCAGGGGCTATATCCTGTCGGGCTGGATTCTATATCCGTCGACCTTGATTAAGCTTGGAAACCCCGACTGGCAGGTGCCCATCGGTGAGGCGCAGTACGACGCTAAGGAAATCTCCATGTGGGGCAGAGGTATCACGGATGCTACTAAGTGGAGCGAAGTAACTCTCACAAACTGGATTCCCTCTTGGTTTGCGGCACTGGATACAGTGGAAAAAGTGCTCATAACAGCTGTTATCACTTCGACTGTGGTATTGGTTGCAATTGAGATTAGGCTTGGATTGTCAAAAAATAGGCGAGGGTTGCAAAGATATAACATTTTATTGGAGCTTCCGATTGCCTGGATAATGCTGCTGGGTGTGGTCACCTGGTTTGTCGGCGCACCGCTTGTCCGCTACGGCCTTGGATTTGTACTCAGCTTCCCCCTCTTAGTTGTTGGTATTCTATATGAACTGGTATTTAGAGAAGTACGAATTGCGGGTATTAACAAGGATAGGACAGGTAGCGACAGATCAAGCCCGGGTGAGTGTAAAGAGATAGTCGGAAGGGCGCTTTTCCTGATAATAGCAGGCGTTATGGTATTAATGAAGGTCAAGGGACTGGTTGTTGATATTGCAGGAAGCCTTGACAGGGACTGTTTAATATGGCAGCAGGACTATGAGGACCCGGAAGCATTCACTTACGAGGTGAATGGTGTTACAATATACGTAGCAAAAAACGGCGGCGGAATGGGATATAACAAATTCCCGTCGAGCATCGAGGTCAAGGATAATATCGAGCTGAGAGGCAGTGAGCTGAAGGACGGCTTCAGGGTAAAATAGTCCCTGTCATAGAAGCCGGGTAAAAAACGTGACTTTGAAATAGGGCTACCGTAATGCCACCGGCTTTAGATGGTGGGTAGTTCACAAGCTGTGAAAATAAAAATATAAGGAGGCCAAAATGGCGAATTTGAGTAAGGGTGACAAGATATATGTTGCCGGACACAGAGGACTGGTTGGAAGTGCGATAGTCAGAAGTCTTAAGAGGGCGGGCTATGATAATATAATCGGAAGGACACATGCTGAGCTTGATCTTACCGATCAGGCGATGGTAAAGGCATTCTTTGAAGAGGAGAGACCGGATGTGGTTGTACTTGCGGCAGCCAAGGTTGGCGGGATCAATGCCAATCAGACCAAGCCTGCGGAATTTGCTTATGAGAATATGCAGATCCAGTGCAATGTGATCAAGTGCTGTCATGATTATAAGGTTAAGAAGCTGCTCTTCCTCGGAAGCACCTGCATATATCCTAAGATGGCACCCCAGCCGATCCCGGAGAGCGCTCTGCTCACAGGACCTCTGGAGACCACCAATGAGGCATATGCAATTGCCAAAATATCAGGCTTAGAGATGTGCAAGTTCTTCAAGATGCAGTACGGTGATGATTTCATCAGCTGCATGCCCACCAATCTCTATGGTCCTTATGATAACTATGAATTAAGCGGCAGCCATGTAATGCCTGCAATGATAAGGAAGTTCCACGAAGCTAAGGTCAACAGCGCACCGAGCGTCGAGCTCTGGGGAACAGGTACACCTCTCAGAGAATTCCTTTATTCAGATGATATGGCTGATGCCTGCGTCTTTTTGCTGGAGCATTACGACGGCCTTGAGCATGTCAACATAGGCACAGGTAAGGAAGTTACGATCAAGCAGCTTGCTGAACTTGTTAAGAAAACAGTAGGCTACGAGGGTGAGATCGTCTGGAACTCAGACATGCCCGACGGTACACCAAGAAAGCTCACAGATGTATCGAAGCTTCATTCACTTGGCTTCATGCACAAGGTAGAGCTTGAGGAAGGTGTAAAGCTTGCCTATGACTGGTTCAAGGAAAATATAGATATAGCCAGAAAGTAAAAGAGAGCGTTCCCGGCGGCAATTTGGGTGACGCGTGTATTATAAGGAGACCGTCTATGAAGACATACGGAGTGATAATGGCGGGCGGTGGCGGAACCAGATTCTGGCCGCTTAGCAGGAAAGCCAGACCTAAGCAGTTTTTGGAGCTGTCGGGAAAGGATACGATGGTAATGGATACCGCCAGGAGGCTGGAGCAGATAGCGAAGGCTGAGGACATATTCATTGTGACGAGTATGGCACACAGGGAGATGACTGTGGAGCTTACCAAGGGTGTGGTTAGTAAAGACCACGTACTGGGGGAGCCTGCAGCCAGAAATACTGCAGCATGTATCGGATATGCTGCGATGGAGATCTTAAAGAAGTACGGCGATGGCGTAATGGTTGTGGCCCCAAGTGACCACTTCATTAGGGACGAGGCTGAGTATAAGAGAGTGTTTGAGAGAGCGGTTGAACTCGCAGAAGAGACTGACAGTCTGATCACTGTCGGAATCAAACCAACCTATCCCTGCACAGGCTATGGATATATTAAGAATAAGGAGAGTGCAGGCAAGGACTACAGAGAAGTAGTGGAATTCGTCGAGAAGCCGGATCCTGAAACTGCTCATGAATACCTTGTTTCAGGTGAATATGCCTGGAACAGTGGTATGTTCGTATGGAAGGCGAGTGTAATACTTAAGAGATTTGAGGAATTGTTGCCTGATATATATGAATGTCTGGTTAAGATTGGTGACGCTATGGGAACCGATGACGAAGCCGGGGTGATTGACGAGATTTATCCTGTAATTCCCAAGATATCCATAGATTATGGTATTATGGAGAGAGCAGACAGGGTTCTGATGCTCGAGGGCGACTTCGGCTGGAATGACGTAGGCTCCTTCGAGGCACTGGAGGAGGTATACGGCACTGACGAAAACGGCAACGTCATCATGTCAGAGGCACATACGATCGACACCACAGACTGTATCCTTTATGGCACAGACAGAAACAGATTGATCGCCACCCTTGGCGTGGACGATCTCGTAATCGCCGTAACCGATGACGTAGTTCTTGTTGCCGACAAGAACCGCAGCCAGGATGTGAAGCTGTTCGTTGAAGGTCTGTCAAACACAGATAAAGATAAATATTTATGATATGGTAAGTTTTTTATGGGTTTGATCGTCATTTTGACACTGCCGTATATGGCAGGATACATATTTACAAGTATTGCGCATAATAAGGAGACCAGTCAGATTGAGACATATCTGATTGGTTTCTTTTCTGTTTTTTTGGTCAACGGCGCTGTTTTTTTCGTGGAATACTATAAGCTCGGACGGGGTATGCAGCAAGTCTTTAGCGCTTTTGCCGTAACGGAAATCGTGATTGCAATCCTGTTTTTCATCACGCTCATAGTCCGCGTTATCTTAAGGCTTACGATGGGCAGGAGTAAGAAGGATGAGAAGCCGAAGATGCATGCATCCGACTGGGGGCTCGTGGCGGTATCGGTGGTTATCAGTTTCTGCATCGTATACAGGGTATACAGTCTGCAGGAGTACTTAAGGGACGACTTCATGCTGGCCACGGTCAGGACTACGCTCCATACGTGCAGGATTTATGAGTACAACCCGATTACGAGTCAGCCCTATAACGTGGGCCTGATCAATTCCAAGCGCATCATTATGCTGCCGATCTACTACTCGTTCTTATCAAGCTTCTACGGTATCAGGGATTCTATGCTGCTGTACCTGATCCTCACGCTCCAGACCATTCTGTGTGTCTATTTTGCGTGTGTGACGGTTACGATGCCGGTGCTTCGCTCCAGGAAAAAGAACCTGATCTTCTCGATTTTCCTGGGAACGCTTATTCTGAGTGGTGACTATTACAGCCATGCGATCGGTGCCAAGATATTGTGGAACGGTTATTCGGGAGAGGCAATAGTAGCAGGTGTTATGCTACCCTATGTTCTCTATGTCATCACCTGCTGGTACAGGCAGGAGAGGGGCGACGGCGAGGAGGCGAACGCCTACCTCAGAGCGGTTAATATTGCAAAATTGCTCATAGTGGCGTTGTCTTCAGTGTTCATCACGGGACTGACTACAGGCATAGTGCTTGTAGTAATTGAGATATTCATAGCCGGTCTCTGCTCGTATATAAGATACAGGAAGGAGGTCGTATAATGGCAAATATATGCAGAACCATGTACGAATTCTTCCAGAGCAGTAAGCTTGACGGAAGCTATTTCCTGTTATTCTGCTTAAGTATCGTGATACTTATGAAGGTGAATGACAGCAAGAATAAATGGATTGGTACATATTCGCTTATCATTACTCTTGCGGTGGTATCAAGTCCGCTTACGGTGTGGCTTTTGTCGCTGGTCTTCCCGACTATGGCCAACTATTATCAGCTCACCATGCTTCTGCCGATAATGATCTGCGTTCCGTTTGCTTCGACAGAGCTTATTGCGGGTAACGAGAATCCGAGGCAGAGGGCGATAGTCGGAATAATTTTGGGTGTATTTATCTCTGTTTGCGGCAATTTCGGAGGCTTCTTCGGTGGAAATACCATGACCGAGGCCAACCATTACAATGAGGAGAAGCAGGAGGTTGTGGAATATATTGGCACACTGTCAGATGATGGAGGACTGGTGCTTGCTGATGATGAGATCCTTCCGTTTATTACGTCATACGGTAACAATATTCCGCTTCTTTACGGCGAGGATATCATGCTTTTTAACGGCGACCTCGGTATTCTTGACGAATATGATGACGGAATAATAGAGATCCATAATCTCATGTGGACACCTGAGCAAAACATGGAAAAGGTTGCAGGTTTAGTAGAAGATTACGGATGTGATATAATAGTAGTTAACCGTTTCGAAGGAGCCAAGGTTTTCGAAGGAAACTATATCCTGAAGAAGCAGACAGATAATTATTTGATATTTGTTAAGAGGAATTGAGATGCTGCTTAGTGTAATTGTTCCATGCTACAACGAAGAAGAGAATGTTCCTTACTTCTATGAGGAACTCATGAAGCTTACCCCCTTCTTTGAAGAGAAGAAGCTTGACCTCGAGCTTATCTATGTTGACGATGGCTCGAAGGACGGCACCGTAAGTGAGGTTAAGAAGTTAAACGAGAAGGATGACAGGGTTAAGCTTGTAAGCTTTTCCAGAAACTTTGGTAAGGAAGCGGCGATATATGCAGGCTTCAGTAAGTCTAAGGGCGACTATGTGGTTATGATGGATGCAGACCTTCAGGATCCGCCGAGCCTTCTTCCTAAGATGTTTCGCTACATTGAGGAGGGCTACGACTCAGTTGCAACCAGGAGAGTGAGCCGCAAGGGAGAGCCTGTAATTCGCAGTTTTTTCGCAAGATTGTTTTACAAGCTGATAAATAAGATAAGCAAGACAGACATCGTGGATGGTGCCAGGGACTACAGGCTGATGACCAGACAGGTGGTGGATGCAATACTTAGCATTGGCGAATATAACCGCTTCAGCAAGGGAATCTTCGGCTGGGTCGGCTTCAACACCAAATGGGTGGAGTATGAGAACGTGGAGCGAACTAAGGGTGAGACCAAGTGGAGCTTCTGGGGACTCTTCCTCTACTCGATTGAGGGCATCATCGCCTTCTCTACTGCTCCTCTTGCATTTGCATCGATCATGGGTGTGCTGTTCTGTGTAATAGCATTTGTTATTATTATTACGATTATCGTGCGTTCACTGTTCTGGCAGGACCCCACGAGCGGATGGCCTTCGCTGGTATGCATCATCTCTATGGTCAGCGGTGTTCAGTTGCTCTGCCTGGGTATTCTCGGTCAGTATATGTCAAAGACCTACCTTGAGGTCAAGCACCGCCCGATTTACCTCGTTAAGGAAGAGATATGATCAGTATTATAACACCTGTTTTTAATGCATTGGATTTCATAGATAACACTATAGCGATGGTTCTTCGTCAGACCTATAGTGACTGGGAGTGGATAATCGTTGAGGACGGCTCTACAGACGGTACACGGGAAAAATTGCGAGAACTTAAGGATTCAAAGACCTTAGATTCCCGTATAAGAATAATCCTAACCGATGATAATGATGCGGGGGCTGCCGGAGCCAGAAATATCGGTCTTGATAATGCAACCGGACGCTATATTGCATTCCTTGATGCGGATGATGTATGGATGCCCGATAAACTTAAGCACCAGATAGAATTCATGGAGGAGAAGAAAATAGGCTTTTCCTTCACATCCTACGAATTCGGAGATGACAAAGCTATCGGTACCGGCAGGGTGGTGCGTGCACCGAAGACTCTGGATTACAGAAGGGCATTGTCCAGAACCGTGATATTTACGACCACAACTATGTTTGATACGACAATTGTGGACAAGAAGTTGATATATATGCCGCATGTAGCCAGTGAGGACACGGCGACCTGGTGGCAGATACTTAGGTCAGGCATTGTCGCCTATGGATTGGATGAGATTCTGGCGATATACAGGCGACCGGCTAAGAGCTTATCAAGCAACAAATTTTTGGCCATTAAGAGGATTTGGTACCTCTACAGACAGGTAGAAGGATTGGGAAGAATTCAGTCCGGAGCGTTTTTTATAGGATGGGCATTAAGGGCCACCTTGAGAAGAATATGAGTAAAATTGAAACCTTTAAGAGAACTTTAATATTGATGTGCAGTATGCTTGGGGTATTGCTGCTTACGCTGATATATGGCTATACCTGGCTGAACGTGCTGCCGGGACACTATGTATGGAAGATTAATCTCTTCTTCAAGGGCCATATCCTGTTGATAGTTATCTACGGTGTGCTCCTGTTCTTCTTCACGAGTGTGCTCGGAGGACTGAGGATCGGATATCTGAAGCCGATGGACGTATTCCTGTCGAATGTGTTCGCGCTGATTATTGTTAATATCGTAAGCTATGCACAGATATCGCTGATGGAGCTGCGTCTGTTCAAGGCAAGCCCGATGATTGTGATGACGGTGGTTCAGATAGTGTTCGCCGGAATTTGGACTATGCTCAGCAATTATTTGTACCACATCTTCTTCCCGCCGAGGAAGCTGCTGTTCGTTCACGGTGACAGACCGGTGGATGACATCGTGGCGAAGTTTGCGACACGCAAGGATAAGTACATTATTAAGAACAAGATAAGTGTGAATATTCCTGAGGAAGAGCTCAGGGAGGAGATGCTTAAGAAGGATTATGACGGTGTTGTGCTCTGGGACCTTCCGGCCAAGCTTAGGAACAGGAACCTTAAGTATCTGTATGCTCACAATGTAAGAGTATATATGTCTCCCAAGATATCGGATGTTATTATTAAGGGCTCTGACCCGCTGCATATCTTTGATACTCCGATATTCCTAACCAGAGAATACAGTCTCAAGGTGGAGCAGAGGTTCTTCAAGAGAATCATCGATATTGTATGTGCACTCATTCTGACAATAATAACATCACCGATAATGCTTGTGACCGCTATTATTATCAAGTGCTACGATGGCGGTCCGGTGCTCTATAAGCAGATAAGATGTACCCAGGGAGCCAGGGAATTCAAGATAATGAAGTTCCGTTCCATGAGGGTGGACGCAGAGAAGGATGGCGTGGCGAGACTTGCGACCAAGAATGATTCAAGGATTACGCCAATCGGCAGGTTCATCAGGGCTGTCAGAATTGATGAGTTGCCGCAGCTGTTCAACATCATTAAAGGTGATATGTCCTTCATCGGTCCGAGACCCGAGAGACCTGAGATCATCAGACAGTATATGGAGGATATGCCGGAATTTGCCTTCCGTATGAAGGTCAAGGCAGGACTTGCCGGCTATGCTCAGGTATACGGCAAATATAATACCACTCCGTATGATAAGCTGAAGCTCGACCTAAGCTATATTGAGAATTATTCGGTATGGCTTGATATTAAGCTCATGCTGCTGACTCTTAAGATACTGGTTACACCTGAGGCGACCGAGGGTGTGGACGAGAATCAGACAACAGCGGCTAAGGTTTGAGCCAAACAGCCGGACACTCGCGAAAGGATAGGGAGTATGACATTAAACTATGACACGACGCCTCTGGATATTAGGCGAATCATGAAGCAGATATTTATTAAGTTGCCCGTTATAATAGCAGCCACGATCGTGGGTGCTATTATTGGCATTCTAAGCTATAAAATATATGCCTGCTTAGCCGGCGGAAATCAGGTATATGAGATAAGAAATGACTACTTTATTTACCTGAACAAGGAGATATCCAACAGTGGCGATTACTTCAATGCCTATACATGGGACGGAATTCTTAGGGATGACCCGGTGGTCAATCTTGCCCTGGAAGCGACAGACGGTGTCACCAGGGAAGATATTGTGGATAGCATAACGGGTGAAATCTTAGGCGATTACAGACTGCTTACCGTAGTTTGCCGCGGCACTGACCCCGAAATGGTACAGAGAATATCCGACGCCTATAAGACCGCTCTGCCACGCTTTGCAGAGAAGATGGATATGCTTGAAGCCATGGAGGTCTGGACTGATTCGGACATCGTGGAGGTAGACGAGTTCACAAGGGATAACAATGCAGCGATCCTTGGCGCAATCATAGGCTTTGTCCTGTCGTTCTTCGGCGTGCTGATATTCAGCCTCTACGACGACACCATCTACGAAGAATATGAAATAAGAACCCTGTGTCCCAATGTCACCTACCTTGGCCCGCAAAACAGCGAGGAACTGAGGTTATCGCTTAAATATAAATCTGAAGATGCTGCTTCGAATAAGGGAAACTCAGGCAATTACTTAACTCTTTCTTATGATGCTCTCACCTTCGATGAAGGACTGATTGAAGAAATGAAGGCATCTGACGGAGTGATACTGAAGGTCACTCTGGGGAAAACAAAGGTAAGTGAAGTCAGTGAGGCACTGTACAACCTTAAGAAGCTTGGAATTAATCTAGTAGGAAGCACCAGGTAGGAACAAATTATGAACTTACAAATGCTGATTTCCGGGATGAAGCTTGATACTGCACATGTCGCAGAGAACATGAAGCTCGAAGCGGACGCGATTGTGATCAATCAGACAGACTCCTTCGGATATGAAGAATACCAATATAAAGAGCATAAGATCAGGGTATACAGCCTGTGTGAGAAGGGCGTCGGCTTGTCCAGGAACAATGCACTCCTGCGCGCTGACGGAGACATCGTACTCTTCTCTGATGAGGATATAGTATACAATGAGGGCTATGCCGGGGCTGTGACGGATGCCTTCGAAGCCAACCCGGACATTGACATGATATTCTTCAACTTCGATGTTGCAAGCGACAGACAGACCTATCACATAGATAAGCCGCACAGAGTCAGACTCTACAATTGCGGAAGATACCCCACCTACAGTCTGGCGGTTCGACGGGAGGTGCTTCACAAGAAGGGAATCACCTTCAGCCTTCTCTTCGGCGGCGGCGCCAAATACAGCAATGGCGAGGATTCGCTCTTTATCAGACAGTGCATCAAATCCGGAATGAAGGCGCTTGCCCTGCCTATCACCCTTGGATGCGAGGTTCCGCGCCCGAGCACCTGGTTTAACGGCTATACTGACAAGTTCTTCTACGATCGCGGCGTCCTCTATAAGGCGTTATATAAGAGCATGGCAAAACCGCTCGCCCTACGTTTTCTCATAGCCCATAGAGATGTTATGTTAACTGACAGAAAGCTTATGAATGCTTATAAGCTTATGACTCAGGGAATGAAAGAATTCTGATGATACTATATATTCTTGTGACCCTGGCATGTATTGTTATTGCTGCAGGGATTAAGCAAACTGCATATTCGGATTCGATATTAACCGTAGGCCGTGCCAAGAACATGGCAAGGATGGGCTTAATCTTTATGATCCTCTTCCTTGTTGCAGCCCTTAGAATAGAGGTCGGCAATGATTACGGTACCTATGTCGTAACCTGCCACGAGATATTCCAGCGCGGATATGTGGTGACAGAGCCCGGCTTCAATCTGATAGTCAGAATACTGTATACACTGTCGGGATCAGAGAACCATATACTGATGTTCGCCTTCTTCGCGGCCATAATAGTTGGACTCTTCCTAAAATGCTTCAGAGACCAGAGCGAGAGCGTGTTCTGGTCTGTTGTGCTGTTTATGTTGCTGGGAGTATACTTCAGGTCATTCAATACCGTGCGGTATTATCTGGCGCTTGCGATGGCCCTGTACAGCCTGAGATATCTTACGGAAATAACTGACGATAAGTCCGTAAAGGTTCAGAATATGATTAAGTTCCTGGTAGTAATACTTATTGCAGCTACAATGCATAAGAGTGTGCTTGCTGTTATCCCGATGTATCTCCTGGCCGCTGTTAAGTGGAACAAATGGGTAATAGGAGCTCTGGGTGTACTTGGTGTTGTCGGAATAGTATTAAAGGATAAGCTGATTGAGCTTGCACTTATCCTCTATCCGAGCTACAGAGATACTATTTATATAGAGCAGACAGGAAGCTTAAGAGAGAATCTGCCGATAATCGGCCGCTGCATCCTGGTGCTGGTGCTTTGTGCCATGACATACAAGACATCGATAGAGGGTAAGGACATCAGAAAATCTGACGGACAGAGTAGGATATATACGGGAAGAAAAGCCAACCGTACATATATGAACCTTAGCATAATGGCCGTTATTCTATATGTGACTACCTGGTGGCTTCCTCTTGTAACGAGATTCGGTTACTACATGATCACACCTCAGCTACTGCTCATCCCGGGCGTGCTTCACTCAGTTGAAGATAGTGACCCCAAGAAAGCAGATAAACTAAAGTGGGCGGTTTGCATAGTGGCGGTGTTATATTTTGCTTACTTCTTAATGACGGCGGACCGTGAGGGCGTGAGGGTGCTTCCGTACAAATCATGGCTCTTCACGGACAGATACTGGCTCAACCAGACAGATACCTTCTAAGAGGGAAAAATATGTTTGATATTATTGTTGTGACCTACAATCCGGGTGAAAAACTGAAGACAACTCTCGACAGCATCTATTCGCAGGATTTCTGGGACTATCGAGTTGTGATAAAAGATGGCGCGTCGACTGACAATAGCCTGAACATTCTTCGCGACAGTGGATACTTCGATGACTTTAAAAGTGCGCGTACCACAATAATCGAGGCTCCCGACAAAGGAATCTATGATGCGATGAATGTGGCTGTGGAGTCGCTTAAGTGTGTTGAGTCGACTAATGAGTGTAAAGGTGGGGCAAACCCTACCACGGACAAGGAATACATCCTCCATCTTAACTGCGGAGATACCTTCTCAGACAGGCAGGTGCTTGGAGATGTAAATGATTACATAGAAGAGCAGGGGATTTCCGCTGATAGTCTAAATATATTCTACGGCGACCAGTTCAATCTTATGACGAAAACCAGGGTAAGCTCTGCTCCGAAGATAAATGATTTTGCCCTGTACCGCAATGTACCCTGTCATCAGGTGTGCTTCTATGACCGGAGATTATTCGATAACAGAGGTTATGAATTAAAATACAGAGTTCGCGCCGATTACGAGCACTTCCTATACTGTATATATGAAGAGGGAGCTAACGCTCATCATATGGAGAGAGTGATCTGCAGGTACGAGGGCGGTGGTTTCTCAGAAACTGCAGAGAACAGACTGAAGTCGGCCTCTGAGCATCGTGAAATCACAGACCACTATATGGGACGCAAGGCTATAAAGTATCGTATGATAATGGCTCTTACACTCCAGCCGTTAAGAACACGTCTGGCGGAGAGTGAGCATTTCTCAAAAATGTATAATAAAGTGAAGACCATGATATACAAATCCAGGTGAAAGATGAAGATTCTTTGGTTGCTCAATGAGCTGCCACCGATGGTGGCCGAACAACTGAATAGAGAGGGAAGTAACAAGGAGGGCTGGATAAGCGGTGCCCTGTCGAGGATAGTCAGGGAGGATATGCTTTCTTTGTCAATCTGTTATCCCGTCGGAAGTGAGGATGAGATTAAGGACAGTGAGGTTAGTCTTGCTTCAGGCGTGATTCCCTGTTTTGCCTACTTTGAGGACAGGAAGCATCCGGAGCGATACAGTCTGCTTGCGGAGGCGAGGTTTGGTGAGATTCTTAAGAAAGCCAAGCCTGATCTTGTGCATATCTTCGGAACCGAATACGGACATACCCTTGCTATGGTAAGAACAATTAATAAGCTCGGTGAATCGGCACCTAAGATGCTTATTGGAATTCAGGGAGTAATCTTTCGCTGTGGTGAGGAATATACCTGTGACCTTCCTGAGGAGGTTGTGAACGGATATACCTTCAGGGATATAATAAAGCATGATAATATTGCCAACCAGCAGGCCAAGTTCTTAGAGCGCGGAGAATGGGAGAAGGAAGCCATAAGGAATTGTCCAAACATCACGGGCAGAACCGACTTCGATAAGAGCATTGTCGAGGGGTTGAACGAAAGTGCACGCTATTTTGCAATGAATGAAACCTTAAGAACGCCCTTCTATGAAGGAGGCTGGGATATAGAATCATGTAGAAAACATGTGTTATTCGTAAGCCAGGCTGACTACAGTCTGAAGGGCTTCCATATTCTGTTAGAGGCAATGTCGGATATAAAGAATAAGTTCCTGGACGTGAGGGTAAGAGTGGCAGGAGCCAATATCTGCGCCAATTCATGTCTTAAGGATCGAATAAAGCTTGGCAGTTACGGTAAGTATCTGAATAATCTGATTAAGTCCTATGGTCTTGAGGGTAAGGTAGAATTCTTAGGAAGGCTTAACGCTGAAGAAATGAAGCGAGAGTATCTGAACTGTCACACTTATGTTTGTGCATCGTCGATTGAGAATTCTCCCAACTCCATGGGTGAAGCGATGCTTCTGGGGGTGCCGGTGGTTGCAAGCAGGGTAGGAGGAATTCCGTCGCTCATAGCGGAAGAGGAAGAGGGATTACTCTTTGAGGCGTGCAATGCGGAGGGACTCGCTGAGGATGTGATCAGAATCTGGAATGATGATAATCTGGCGCTCAGACTGTCGCAGAGAGGAGCTCATAGAGCAAGGCTCACTCATGATGCGGATGTGAACTTTATGAGGCTCATTGAGATATATAATGAGATTCTAAGCTAAGGGAATAATATGAGAATTACTATGGTTTCCAACTACATAAGTCATCATCAGCTGCCTTTCTCGGATGCAATGTTTGAATTGTGCGAGGAGTACTCCTTCGTTCAGACCATGCCTATGGAACAGAAGAGAATAGACATGGGCTGGGCTGTGGACCCGACAACAATACCATATGTTATTGAAAACTATAAGGAGCCTGACAAGGCAAGGAGGGCTATCGACGAGGCAGATCTTCTGATCGTCGGATGGATCGAAGATGAGACTATTGTAAGTGGCGGGCTAAGAAGCGGTAAGCCGGTCTTTCGAATCAGCGAGCGAATCTACAGAGAGGGCCAGTGGAGGTTCATATCTCCTAAGGGGCTTGCACGGAAGTATCGCGAGCATATCAGCCTTAAGAAATATCCGGTTTATCTTCTCTGTAACGGTGCATATGTAGCCTCGGATTATAAGCTTATCGGTGCATATCCGCACAGGAAGTACAGGTTTGGATACTTTCCGCCGTTTAGGAAGGTTGAGAATGTAAGTGAACTTCAAGGCAAGAAGGCGAAGCTTCACACTCTGAATATTGAGCATCCGGAAGAACTTCCCATTCAGGGACTGGTGCTGACTAAGGAAGAGATTAACATCGTTTGGGCGGGACGCTTCATAGAACTTAAGAATCCGGGCTTCATGATCCGTCTGGCAGATGATCTCAACAGGCGAGGCATTCGCTTCCATATACATATGATTGGCTCGGGCGAACTGGAGGAGGAACTCAAGGCAGAGGCTGAATACAGGCTGATTGACCACTACATCACCTTCCATGGCATGCTCTCCCCCGAGGCAACAAGAGATGTTATGGAGAAGTGCCACATCCATATCTTCACCAGCAATTATCTTGAGGGCTGGGGTGCTGTCGTCAACGAGGCTATGAATGCCGGCTGCGCAGTGATTGCAAACGAGGAGGTTGGCTGTGCACCTTACCTGATAAGGAATGGCAGTAACGGCTTAACATATCAGGCAAGCTACGAGGACATGCTTGATAAGGTCATGTTACTTGTGAACTACCCCGGGAAAATCGCGGATCTTGGGATAAATGCATACCGAACCATAGCTGACGAATGGAATGGTGAAGTCGCAGCGAAACGCGTAATTGAAGCGTATGAAAAGATAATATCCGCCTGCAATCGTGATGATTTAGCTGATAAGAACAGGTTGGTTCGCGTACAGGACTTTGGCTTCGCTTCAGGTCCGTTGTCGGTGGCGCCGGTTATAAAGCCGGGCTTCTTCAAGGGAAGTAAGTTTGTGAATTGAGCTAAAAATATGAGCAAGAAAGTATCGATAATAATACCAGTTTACAATATAGAAGAGAATCTCCTAAGAAGGTGTGTCATGTCGGTTGTGAACCAGGATTATGATAACCTGGAGGTGATCCTTGTTGACGACGGTTCAGATGATGAGACGCAGAATACCTGTAATAAACTTAAAGATGAGGATACAACAGGAAGGATCAGACTGTTTCGTAAGGAAAACGGCGGTTCCTCGTCAGCCAGAAACCTGGGTATCAGTAAGGCGACCGGTGATTTTATAGGCTTTGTTGACAGCGATGACTATGTCGACAGCGATTTTGTAAGCCTTATGATGGATGCGGAGGCACGTTTTCACTGCCCAATGATCCAGATATCCAGAGATGAGATTGATACAGACGGACTAAGGAGACCTGATGTCTGCATTCCGCCTGACAGAGAGGAATTAATAACCAACGAGGAGGCGGTGCGTGAACTTCTGATGCACAGGGGAGACGCGAGCTTCTGTACCAGACTCTGCAGGAGGGAATTATTCAGTACCCGCGCTTTTCCCGAAGGAAGGCTCAATGAAGACTTCGCTCTTCTTCTTGATATGCTTAATGAGGTCGACAGCTTCGTGACCTTACCGAGGCAGGCCTACCACGTCTACTACAGGCTGAACAGCAACACGCGTAAGCGCGATAAGAGTGAATTCAGCCGCGTATATGTAGACATTGTTGATAACGCGGACATGGCGGAGGCGCTGGTTGAGCGGAAATATCCGTCGCTTAAGGTGGTTGCAAAGCGATTTGCGCTGTTCCAGAGGCTGGATTATCTGCTGCACATTCCGGTGGAGCAGATGAAAAAAGATAATCATTTCTACGTGAATGTGGTAAGATATCTTAGGCAAAACGTGCGTGCAACTATGACTAATCCCTATCTTACAAATAAGAACAGGGTATATCTTATGCTGTTGACAGTAGCACCACGTACTGTTAGAGGCCTTCATCGCGTGCTGATGAGGCTTAAGGGTGCGAATTAGGACGGCTGATATTACGCAGGAATAAATAATGCGTAGTCCATATTAATCAGGGATATGAAAGAAAATGAAAAGAGCTTAAAACTGAATATGGCTCATGCCGGGATGGCGCTATTCATAACATTTGTTATGTATATTGTGATGTGCTTAGTCTGTAAGATTGCGCCCTTTGGAAATCATACCTGGCTTGTATATGATATGAAGACTATGTATGCGGACTTTATGTCATATTACGGAAGTGTGCTTAGGGGAGAGAATAATATCTTCTATTCCTTCTCAACGACGCTGGGTTGTGGTACCCTTGGATTCTTTACATATTTCCTTACAAGCCCGTTCATGATCATATTAGGGTTATTGCCTGACAGCATGCTGGTTTCCGGAATAACAATTGTTATTGGAATCAAGCTTGCTCTTGCATCATTTACAATGGATTTATTCCTTCAGAGGTTCAGTGGAAAGAGCACCTATCTGTGCAGTGTGGCTTATGGTCTATGTGCATATATTGTTGCCAATGCAGTGAATATAATGTGGCTGGACGTCCTGATCATGCTTCCTGTTATTATTTTTATGACAGAGAGGCTCATTCATGACGGTAAGATCTTAGGATATGTAATCTGTATCGCTGTGAGCCTGGTTCTCAATTATTATATATCCTACATGGTGTTAATCTTTGTTCTGTTCTGGACCCTGACCAGGATGTGGGTGGCCAAGGAGCGAAACATCTCACAGGTCCTCTATCGCTTTGGCCTGGGAACAGTGCTGGCCGTAGGTCTCGATTCGGCGCTGATCATACCGACCTTTATTGAGCTTAGGGCTAATGACATGCTTAAGGGTCAGTCATCCGATGTAGCTACTCTGGTGATGCACATCAAAGCAGGTGATATTATATCCAAGTTGTTCTCACTTTCTTCGGATGGAAGCGAGGTATATTGGGGCGCACCGCTGTTATTTGCGGGTACCGTTATTATTGTACTGTGCGGTTTATATTTCGTTAATTCAAAGATCAGATGGCAGGAAAGACTCAGCATGCTGGTGCTTCTGCTTATCTTCTTCGCGTCCTTCTATATAAATGATATGAACAGGCTCTGGCATGTGGGAGTGGAGCATACGGAGTTCCCCTACCGCGAGGCCATCATGTGTGTATTTACGATGATCACAATTGCTTCACACAGTGTATGCCTTCTTCGGGAACTTAGTACGAAGCGGTTTTGCCTGGGTATGCTTCCGTCGCTTGCCTTTCTGCTGGTGTTTGCGCTAAGTAGTAAGGTTGCGAACTGGAGAATAGGAATAAATGTGGTTATTGTGGTTGTCGCATATCTGACAACAGCCGTTATTATATTCTCAAAGCATCGCAGTATTCGGGCAATGGCAGCTCTTCTGCTTGTGCTGGTGCAGTTTACAGACCTGGGGATCAACGATGTGTTTATCTATAGGGCTGAGAGCGTGAAGGAGCTGACGGCCTATGAGCATAATGAGAGCAACCAAAATAATTCGGAGGCGGTAGATAAGGTCAAAGCACTTGATTCGGGCTTCTATCGAATGGAGACCTGGTCGCCGAGTTCTGAGAATGATTCGCTTGCCTATGCCTATAATGGTGTTACGAGTCGTGATACGGCGAGTCTTAAGTATTCGAGAAGCTTCCTTCAGAGGCTTGGATATAACGATGACGGTTCCTATGTTGAGTACGGTCATGACAATACAGTGACTGCGGACTCAATACTGGGTATAAAGTACCTGTTGACACATGAGTCGCACGCGCCGAGACTTCATAAGGATTATAAGCTTGTGTGTGACGGTACGATTCAGGCATATGAGAATCCGTATGCTCTGTCTATAGGTGTCGGAACCTATAGTCAGATGAGTGGTGAAAGTACTGATCCCTTCTCCTTCCAGGAGGATATTTATTCAAGGCTTATCGGTGAATCTGTGGAAATATTCAAGGCGGCGAAGGTGGAGGAGCTATCGGTGTTCGCAAACAGACCTCAGAGGGAATACAATGTTACCGCAACATATGACGGCGAAATGTATTTCTATATGACGGACCTCATTGATGACTTCGATAATATGGAGGTCTATGTTAACGGAGAATTCTATACCTACTACGGCAATGACAATTGCCTGAAGGTGCTGAATCTGGGATACCTTAAGCGTGGAGAGCAGATAAATATAGTTATTAAGGCTGATGATGAGGATGAATTCGGTACAGCTCTGTTTATGACAGAGGATACCGGTGCACTTCATGTGGCATATGATCAGGTAATTCCAAGACTTGCCAATGTAGAGAAGATAAGCTCATCACACCTAAAGCTTACACTTGATTCATCGTACACAGTGGGCGACGGAGTAAGCTCTGATGTAGGTGTATTCACAAC
This sequence comes from Lacrimispora saccharolytica, assembly GCA_021531795.1. GTDB lineage: Bacteria > Bacillota > Clostridia > Lachnospirales > Lachnospiraceae > Colinaster. Next base: position 47,548 of record JADYUL010000009.1, on the reverse strand, counting down.
AATTCCCTATGAAAAGGGTTGGGATGTCAAGGTTGCGGGAATCCGCGTAGAGCCTATAGAAGCCTTCGACTCTTTGATGTACATCCCTGTAACTGAGGCCCTGCAGCAGGCGGAGCTGGAACCCGGTTCAAACCTTACGATAGAGCTTCGATATATCCCCGAGGGATTAATAATCGGTGTCGCAGCCTCAATCATCACCCTGCTAATCATGCTTCTGGTTGTCTACCTCAGACGCTCCGAAGCTGATTACTTCGAATACGATGACGACGACGAGGTGTCTATACTGGATAAATAGTTATACATCGGAATTGCCTGGTTTTGGGGAGTTTAGATGTATTTCACTATGATTTGCGCGGAGATTCGCTTCAGATGGAAGTATGTGGCAACGCGGGTTGCTTATTTTGATAGATTTCGAGGGATGGATACATCGGGATTGCCTGATTTTATGGAGTTCCGATGTATTTCACTATGATTTGCGCGGAGATTCGCTTCAGGTGGAAGTATGTAGCGCCGCGGGTTGCTTAATTTGATAGATTTCGAGGGATGGATACATCGGGATTGCCTATTTTTGTGGAGTTCCGATGTATTCTTCTTTGGGATACATCGGAATCTGATATTTTTGATGCATCCCGATGTATCTGGAATATATGGTTTTTGGCACATACATCGGAAATGCCTGATTTAGGGCCTTTCCGATGTATTATTACTCTGGTTTCAGTAGGCGATACATCGGGATTGAGATTTCGATACCCATCCCGATGTACGTGGGTCCAAATCTAAATAAAATATACATCGGGATGGGCCAATATAGACTATTTCCGATGTATCGCTAAAGATCGACATACCAAAATACATCGGAATTCATCAAATGATAGCCATCCCGATGTATCGTCCAGAATCGCCATCCCAAAATACATCGGAATTCAAAGTTTACTCTCAATCCCGATGTATCCCAATTAATTTCCCACGATGCTACCTACATCCCCTCGCAACATACTCCCGCGCGAATCAATCTCACCTTAATTTCCCGCGAATATACTCACATCCCTTCGCAACGTACTCCCGCGCGAGTCAACCTCACTTTAATTTCCCACGATTATACTTCCATCCCCTTCGCAACATACTCCCGCGCGAATCAACCTCACTTTAATTTCCCGCGATTACACCCACATCCCCTCGCAACATATCACCGCGCCAATCAACCTCACATAACACAACGAGGGCTATACATTATGTATAGCCCTCGTTGTAGAACTCCAAATAAAACTATTACTCAGAATATTATTTTTCTATAAAGTTGTTTTCATCCAAACTGTAACGATTTCCCATGAAGAGCTTGTGCTTGATCACCCACCAGCCGGGAACCCAGATGCGCTGCTTCATTGCGGGGGAAGCAGAGCCAATCATCCAGCAATTTTTCTCGCAATGCTTAACCTGATTACGGACATCCGCAGCCTGCTTGCTGTTCCAAATCTCATCCCAGGTATTCTCATGAAGATTACCCATAACCATCTTCTCGGTTGAGCCGTTACAGGGGAGCACGTTGCCATAGGGATCCAAGAAGAAACCATTTGTGCCCATCTCACATGGCAGAAGCCTGGGCTGATCGTATATGTAATTGATCAGGCCGTGGTTAAAGTATGCCCTTCCCCACTTCTTGGGGCTCTTGCTCTTTAGAAGCTCATTGATAAGTTCCTCAAAAGCCTTGCTCACCTTGTATTTATCATCAATCTTATTGTCAGTTTTTCTAAAATAAAAGCTGTTATGTAATGTTGCTGTTGCAAATTCCATATTGAGGTCATTGGCAAGATGGTAGAGAGGCACCAGGTCCTGGCAATTCATATCCTGAACCGTCATTCCAAAGCCAACATCCTTGTGTCCCATCTCAACGAGCTTCTGAAGTGTTCCGTAACCACGATTGAAACCATCCGGCAAACCTCTTATGGCGTTGTTGGTCTCCTCAAGACCCTCAATCGAGATACGAATTCCAATCTGAGGGAATCTCTCGCACAGTTCGATAATCCTGTCGGTAAAATATCCGTTGGTAGAAATTACGATTCTCGGAGTTTTCTTGTATAGAAGCTCGACAATATCACCTATATCCTTTCGGATAAAGGTCTCTCCGCCGGTAATATTCGTAAACGCCATCTCCGGAAGCTTCTCAAGCGTTGCAAGATCGATCTCTTCTTCCGGACGCGTCGGATCCTTAAAACAATCACACATGTTGCAGTGCGCATTACACCTGTAAGTAATAATAATTGAACCATGAAGGTTGTTCTTTGCCATATTACCTCCCTGACTTTTCGACAAACCTTTTTTAACAATCAGTCAATATTTACTATAAGTTAGTATATATTTTTCCGACCAACTATGCAAGGGAATTGAGCAACCCCATCTCTGTCGAAAATATCGCAAGTTATTCTATAAAACCTACAGGAAATAATTATTAATCACTGCATCAATTTCAGTCGTATTCAATGGGCAGTTGCCGGTTTCCTCCGTAATAATAAGATTCTTCCCAAGAATAATACCATTCCGATTCATATCTTTTACACGTTCAACCGCATCTCTCGAATAACCCCGATCGTCCATCATTCCTCGGTGCTCCCAATAAATAACACGTCGTTTTTTAACATTCAGCACCGTAAAGTCGGGATAAATAGTATTGCCACCTTTGAGTGTCAGCGGACATTCGTACTTATATGGTATACCCTTAGCAGTAAGCGCGTTTGCTATATTCAGCTCCGACTTCGACCGCACCTGCTCGCCCTTATTCGTCGTAAAGGTTGCTGTTGTCTCCGGAATCTGCTTACCCACGTACTTCTCCTCCATCCACTTATTCACAAAATCCTCATCAGAACATTCCAGCGGCACCACAAAGTTTCGGATTTCTTCGGGATACTCCGAGTATATCTCTATCATATTCTGGGAAAAACGCGAGCAACTGAGTATTTTCTTTAGCGTTACAATCTCAGATTCAACAATCGTAATTGCCTTTTCGTAGTAAGCTTTTTGAAGATACTTTCTGATTTTAGAACTTTCAGTTTTGGGAAGATAATTACCGCTTCGATCGGAGGGAGTTTTTCGGACATAATACTGAATTGCCTGATTTTTACGAATGATATGAATCTTGCCTTCCGGTGCAGTAGAAATGAATTTTTGCATAAATTCCTTCGCAGCCATAAGTTCTTTCATTCGAAGCTCAGCATCGTTATACAGGCTTGTTTGATTAAGTTGTGCAGTTTTTTTCAATAAAAATACCTCCTACTTTTTGATTTCAAAACATAATGCAACAAAATGGGAAATAATTGAAATAGGGCAATAGCAGATATCATTAGAAGATATCTTTGCCATCCACATTTGAATTTTATATGGATATATATGTATACTACGCTTATGGGTTTACAAATTCAACAAAAAAAAGAGAATTCATACCTGAAAAAGAAAGAAATACATCGGAATCATACAAATAATAGCAATCCCGATGTATCTATCCCTCGAAATCTATCAATTTAAGCAACCCGCGTTGCTACATACTTAAAGCTCCAGGCGAATCTCCGCGCAAATCATAGTGATCCCCGATTGCGCGGGAGTATCCTACGAGGGAGTATAGGCAGCATCGCGGGAAATTAAAGTGAGGTTGATTCGCGCGGGGATAGACTTCGAGGGGATGTGAGTATAATCGCGGGAAATTAATTGAGATACATCGGGATTGGATAAAAACCCGGAACTCCGATGTATTTTTGAATGGCGATATTTGGCGATACATCGGAAATAGCCTATATTGGCCCGTCCCGATGTATATTGTAGATAGATTTGGTCCCACGTACATCGGGATGGGCATTGAAATCTCAATCCCGATGTATCGCCTACTGAAACCAGAGTAACAATACATCGGAAAGGCCCTAACCCAGGCATTTCCGATGTATGTGCATAAAACCATACATTCCAGATACATCGGGATTCAACAAAAATCTCAGATTCCGATGTATCCCCAAAAAGAATACATCGGAATTCCCCAAAACCAAGCAATTCCGATGTATCCATCCCTCGAAATCTATCAAAATAAGCAACCCGCGTTGCCACATACTTAAAGCTTCAAGCGAATCTCCGCGCAAATCATAGTGAAATACATCGAAACTCCCCCCAAAAAACCCAAGCAATCCCTCACCCCTCCGCCAACCCCCTTATTCCACAAGTAAAAACAATGTGTTATAATAGAAATGCTGTGAAAGTTTGGATAATAAACATAGGAGATATAAAGACAACATGCAGTACAACAACTTACTCGACAACAAGACAATTCTGATTACAGGGGGTACGGGTTCATTCGGCAAGTGCTTCACAAAGTATGTGCTGAAGAATTACAACCCTAAGAAGATCATTATATATTCAAGGGATGAGTTCAAGCAGTTCATAATGCAGAATGACATGAAGGAATATGCTGACAAGCTGAGATTCTTCATCGGAGATGTCAGGGACAAGGAGAGGCTTGCCCGCGCACTCAACGGAGTTGATTATGTGATTCATGCGGCAGCGCTTAAGCAGGTTCCGGCATGTGAGTACAATCCAAATGAGGCAATCAAGACCAACATTCACGGAGCAATGAATGTCATCGATGCCTGCCTTGATTCAGGCAGCGTCAAGAAGGTGGTTGCACTTTCGACTGACAAGGCTGTTAATCCGGTCAACCTTTACGGCGGTACCAAGCTCGTGTCAGACAAGCTCTTCGTTGCAGCCAACGCTTACTCAGGTACCTGCGACATCAACTTCTCGGTAGTCAGATACGGCAATGTGGCCGGCAGCCGAGGCAGTGTAATTCCTTTCTTCAAGAACATCATCGACAAAGGTGGCAGGGAATTGCCCATAACAGACTATAGAATGACCAGATTCTGGATTAGCTTAACCCAGGGCGTTGAACTTGTAATCAAGGCTCTTGCTGAGGCTAACGGCGGCGAGACCTTCATCAGCAAGATTCCGTCATTCAAGATTACCGACCTGGCTCAGGCCATGCTTCCGGGCTGCGAGATGCCCGAGGTAGGCATCCGCGAGGGCGAGAAACTCCACGAAATCATGGTTACGGTCGAGGATTCCCTCACCACCTACGAGTATGAGAAACACTTCATTGTCTATCCGCAGATGGTATGGAACGATAAGCAGCAGATTATTCCGGGCGGCAAGAAGGTCGAAGAGGGCTTCTCATACAGCTCCGGCAACAACACCTGGTGGCTCACCATCCCTGAGATTCAGGAACTTCTTAAGGACGTTGACTTGGAGGCATAAGTGGATTGTCTGTATATTGTTATTCCCGCATATAACGAGGAAGAAAATATATCGCGTGTTATCGAAGAATGGTATCCCATCGTTTCCAAGCATGCTTCTATGGGAAAATCGCGATTGACTATCATTAATGACGGCAGCAAAGATAAGACAGGTGAGATTGCCCGCCAATCCATGGCAAGCAGACCCTTACTTGAAGTAATAGATAAGCAAAATGGCGGACACGGTGAAACCGTGTTGTTCGGATACCGACATGCGATAGAAGCAGGTGCTGATTATATCTTTCAGACAGACAGTGACGGACAGACAGATCCGGGACAGTTTGAGGAATTCTGGGAGCAGAGAGGTGAGTACTCCGCGCTTTTTGGCAACAGAGCAGACAGGCAGGATGGAGCGTTTAGGGTATTTACGGCCGGAGTGCTAAGAACTGTAATCAGAGCAATTTTTCATGTAAGACTTAAAGATGCCAATGCCCCGTACAGGCTTATGAAGGCAGAGGCGCTTAGCAAGTATATTGACAAGCTGCCGGCGGACTTCTTTCTTCCGAATGTGATGATCAATACATATATGGCTTATTACAGGGAGCCGGTGAAATACATTGATATCTCCTTCAAGCCGAGGGTGGCAGGAGTGAATACCATCAACGTGAAGAAGATATTCAAGGTTGGAATAAGAGCGGTTAAAGACTTCTACAAACTAAGAAAAGAATTATGATAGCAGGCGTTATTGGTGCCAGTAATGAGGCAATTCATACAATTGAAGAAGCTAAGAAGCAGGGTGTAAGAGTAATTGCCTTTGACGGTAACCCCGATGCTGAGGGACTCAAGGCGGCAGACAAGGCTGTGGTTGTGGACATAACCAATGAGGAAGCCACAATTGAAGCAGTTCGTCAGGAGAAGGTAGATTTTCTGCTTACGGCGCCGATCGGAAGATATCTTACTACGACGGGAGCGGTGAATGACGCGCTTCATCTTCCGGGAATCACTAAGAGAATGGCGCAGGTCTGTACTGATAAATACCTGTTTCATGAGACATTGAATAGCGCCGGCCTAAGGAATATCAACTGTTATGCGACTGATGCAGAGAGATTCGACTCAGACAGAACCGGCGCAGAGGGAGCAGTCTCCAATAAAGATATCGAAGAGAGCAAGGCTAGGAACGAGGCGCTTGCCAAGTCGATAATATCCGGCGAGATGTCACTTCAGTACCCCGCGATTTTGAAACCAAGGTATGGTTCAGGCAGCAGGGGAATACATATAGTCAGCACGAATCAGGACCTTCTCTATGCCCTTAGGGAGGTTGCGGGTATTAGCTACGTGGTCGAGGAGTGTCTGGAGGGCGAGGAGTACGGTGTGGACGCGTCTGTGATCGACGGTCGAACCACTATTGTGCTGCTTAGACATAAGAAGAACACGCCCATGCCCAACAGACAGGCGGTTGCCTATCACTCGGTTCAGCGTAGCGAAAAGGTGTATGCCTGTATCGAGGATTACGTGCGCAGGGTTGTAGCATGTGTGGGACTTGATGAGTGCCTGCTCCATGCGGATGTGCTGATGACGAAGGACGGTCCCTTCATGATTGAGATGTCGCCGCGCCCGTCGGGTCACAACCTACACAACCTTTTCACGCCACTGTGTACCGACGTCGATATGGCTGCCGAATACGTCAAGCGCAGGCTTGGCCGGCCCTTCAGCTTCGTGCCGAAGGACGTCAGAACCATGATGATTCACTACTTTGACTACACCGGCGTGGTTGTCAAGGTGCCGTCTCATGCGAAGCTCGGCGTACTTCTGTGGAAGTGCGGCGGTCATGCTATGTGGACCAAGAGCCAGATTAAGCTCATCGACTGGAAGTGCAGACTTCGTTTCGGCGACACACTTCACACGGTCACGGACGGTCACTCGATTATGGATAGAGGCTACTACATATTGGAAGGCGACAACGAACAACAATTAGAAGATTGCGCCAGGAGTATACGAGGTCTGTTCTTCTAGGACAGACCGTTTTTGTATGGGCTTTATATGGGAAAAACGCCCTCGACATGCTTTGCATAAATAAGTTGTTTCCAATTGATTGTAACCGGAATGGTAAGAAAGAGAAATGCGCAGAATATATATTTGTCACACCTTTTATCATGCATATATAGCCTGTCTGAAGGAACTGAACCTGGGTGAAGAGCACAGAGGTGAGGCTACCCTTATGCTAAGCAGAATGTCCAATGACTTTGGTTCACTTGACGAGAGGGCCACTCGTTCGGGGCTGTTTGAAAAGGTCGTAATGTATGATGAGAAGGAGGAGAGCTACTTCCCGGAGCTTAAGAAGCTGCATACCGATAAGGGTAACATGGTCTTAAATATGCTTCAGCGAATCAGGTTCACCAGAAGATTCGGTAAGCTTGAGGCTCCTTTTGTTCCTGTGAACCTAAGGGAATATGATGATATATATGTCTTCTGTGATTCTGACCCGATAGGATATTATCTCAGTACACATAAGATATACTACCATGCGATAGAGGATGGTCTGGACTGTATAAGATATTATGACACAGCCAGATTTGATAACAGGGGTAATTTCAAACTCAAGGCATGTCTTGCAGGGCTTGGACTTATCTTTATTCAGAATGGCTATTCCAAGTACTGCATAGATATGGAAGTAAATAATATATCTGTGCTTGATTATCCATGCAAGAAATATATCGAGGTTCCAAGGGCCGGACTTACAGAGAAGCTCTCCGGCGAAGATAAGGAGATCCTGACAGACATCTTTATTGAGAATAAGGATGCAATCCTAAATAGAATACAAAGTGATGTTCCAACCCTTCTGGTGCTTACAGAGCCTTTGTGCGATCTTGAGACAAGAGAGCGGATATTCAGAGATATTATAAGTGAATACGGAGAGATAGATAATAAGAAAGCGGTTGTTATTATGAAGCCCCACCCAAGGGATGTACTTCAGTACGGAGCGCTTTTCCCGCAAGCAGTCGTTCTTGACTCCAAGTTCCCTATGGAGATTATGAATTATCTTGATGGGGTTAGCTTTGACAGGGTGGTGTCGGTGTTCACGGTTCCGGATGCAATTAAGTTTGCCAAGGAGAAGATCTTCCTCGGCGAGGACTTCATGGACCGCTATGAGGCGCCGGAGATTCACAGGCAGAATGAGCAGATATGACCGAATGAAGGCATCAAAGCATTATGACCGGCGGCGCAGAGGCACGACCGGCATCAGATGAGGATAAATTATGAGTAGGAATCTGGCAATAATTACAGCGCGGGGCGGAAGCAAGCGCATTCCACATAAGAATATTAAGAGCTTTGTCGGCAAGCCGATCATTGCCTATTCGATTGAGGCGGCGCTTAAGTCAGGTGCCTTCGATGAGGTGATGGTGTCGACGGATGATGAGGAGATTGCACGGATCGCCATGGAATACGGTGCCGGGGTGCCGTTTATGCGCTCTGATGCCAATGCGGGAGATTATGCCAGCACCGATGATGTCATCATGGAGGTATTGAAGGCCTATGAGGAGCGTGGAGAGAGGTTCGATTGCTTCTGTTGTATCTATCCGACTGCGCCTTTTGTGACAGCTGAAAGATTGAGGCAGGCAATGGAGATGCTTGATGAGACTGATTCGGTGAACCCGGTGGTGGAGTTTGGCTATCCGCCGCAGCGAGGCATGATAATAAATAATAACAACTGTTTGGAAAGACAGTATCCTGAGTATGCTTTGGTAAGGAGTCAGGATCTTCAGAAGATATATCATGACGCGGGACAGTTCTACGCCTGCAGAACAGAGGCATTTCTTAAAGAAGGAACTACTGACGTTAAGAAGCTGTCGCCGCTTATTTTGTCACCGCTTGAGGTGCAGGATATCGACACCATAGAGGACTGGGAGATAGCGGAAATCAAGTATAGGAGACTTCATAATGAGGACTGACAGAGAGCACAGTCTCTACTACTTAATTAAGGAAGGCGAACTGAATAAGGACATCGAGCTTCTGCGCGGTGCACTTAGGGACAACTGGGGTGACAACTCGATTATGGGCTATTCGGTCAAGACCAACTCCCTGCCCTGGCTGCTGAACCACCTAAGAAAAGAGGGCTTCTATGCTGAGGTTGTCTCTGACAGCGAATACGACCTCGCGCGAAGGCTGGGTTACGATGCAGATAAGATTATATATAATGGTCCGATTAAGGACAGAGCAGTTTTTAAGCAGGTGATCAAGGATGGCGGGATCGTCAATCTGGACTCTAACTACGAGCTTGACTGGCTGGAGGAGATGTCTGCTTCTTCTATGGCAATAAAAGTTGGCATCCGGATTAATGCAGACATTGCAAGCCTAAGCCCCAATGAGGAACTCCTTGAGGAGGACGGAGGCAGGTTCGGCTACTGTCTGGAGAATGGCACGGTGGCTCAGGTGGTTGAGCGAATCAAGTCCATGCCTAATGTGAAACTGTCCGGTCTTCATCTTCATTCTTCTACCAAGTCAAGGTCGGTTGAAGTGTATGGCGCGCTGGCTAAGCTGGCGGTCAATGTCGCAAGGGAGTACAACCTAGACATAGAATACATCGACATGGGTGGCGGCTACTTTGGCGGTCGCGACGACATGCCCAACTACAGGGATTACTTTGGAGTAATCGCCCGGGTACTGAGTGAGTGCTTCTCAAAGGATAAGGTAACATTAATCGCAGAGCCCGGAGTATCGCTGGTATCAAGGGCATCCTCATTAATAACAGAAGTTATCGATACAAAGGATATAAGAGGTCATCGATATGTAGTTACCACAGGAAGCAGAGTGCTTCTGAATCCCCAGGTAACCCGACATACCTACCCGCATCATATTGAATATATGGAGTCCCCGACGGCTACAAGAGTCCATAATCTATCTGGCTCCAAGGCTGCCGCGGGAGTAAATAATCAATCCGAGTCCCCGACGAGTGCGGGCCGAACCGACTTACCAGCCCCCGACGGCCCCCGACAGCCCTTGCCTTCCCAGTGGATCTGCGGAAGTACCTGCATGGAATATGACAGACTCTTCGAGATTAGGGACGGCGCTGAACTAAAGCCCGGAGACAGAGTAGTATATGACCTGGCGGGCGGCTATACGATAGCGCTAAGCCCACTCTTTATCCACTACTTCCCTAAGGTTATCATTGAAAAAATAACAGGCGAAACCTTTGTGGCACGCGACGAGTGGACCAACGATGAGTTCCTCATGAAGAATCATTGGGAGTAAATACGAATCATTGGGAGTAAACACATGAATAAAAGTATCAGAATAGGCAACAGAATAGTGGGCGAAGGTGCCCCGACCTTCATCGTGGCGGAGGTTTCGGCCAATCACAACCAGGATTACAACAGGGCGGTCGAGATTATCCATGCGGCGGCTGAGGCGGGCGCGGATGCGGTGAAGCTGCAGACCTACACGGCGGACACCATCACCATCGACTGTGACGACGACTGCTTCCGGATCAAGGAGGGCACGATTTGGGACGGAACGACGCTCTACAAGCTCTACAGCGAGGCCTACACCCCCTGGGAATGGCAGCCGAGGCTCATCGAGGAAGCGAAAAAGCTGAAGCTTGAGTGCTTCTCGTCACCTTTTGACCTGACGAGCGTCGATTTCTTAAGTGAGCTTGACATGCCGGCATACAAGATCGCGTCCTACGAAATCAACGACATCCCCATGATCCGCAAGATTGCATCTCTTCACAAGCCGATGATCTTCGCGACCGGAATTGCCTATCCGGAGGACATCGCGCTCGCCCTCGACACCTGCCGGGCGCAGGGCAACGAGGACATCATTCTGCTTAAGTGCGTGTCGACCTACCCGACCCCTTACGAGGACGTGAATCTGCGCATCATCCCGACGCTTGCCGCGACCTACGACTGCATCACCGGCATATCCGACCACACCATGGGCTCGATTGTCTCTGCCGGCGCGGTTGCACTGGGCGCTAAGATGGTTGAGAAGCATCTGACACTGAGACGCGCGGATGGCGGTCCGGACGGAGCGTTCAGCATGGAGCCGGAGGAATTCGCCGCAATGGTCCGTGATATCCGTACCTTGGAAAAAGCGCTCGGTACTGAGGAATACGTCCTCACAGATACTCAGAAGCTAGAACATAACGGCTCGCGTTCTCTCTTTGTCGTAAAGGATATCAAGGCAGGAGAGGTGCTGACACCTGACAATATTCGTTCAATAAGACCCGGTATTGGTATGCACACGAAGCATTACGAAGAGGTGCTGGGTCGCCATGCCAAGAGTGACCTTAAGAAAGGAACCCCGCTTCAATGGGATCTAATCGACTGAAATTATTCATAAGAACCGATGTCAATGCTTCCATAGCAACCGGTCACCTGTATCGCTGCATGGCAATAGCTGAGGCTGCGTGCAGATTGAGAACGAGTGCATCTGATGATATATCAGATGATATCTCTGAAGCTGAGGCTTGCAGTGAAACCGATGGCTTGTCTGAAAGTGAGCCTTGCTGTGAAACTGTTGGCTTGTCTGAAAGTGAAGCGCAGAGATTGTTCGATGTTGAATTCATCTTCGGTGAGAATGTAAGCACGAGTTTTATTGCCGGAGTTATGCCAACCAGGATGCTTTCTTCATATAAAAATACCGACATGGAAGCAGAACTGCCTGAGATGATAGAGATTCTTAAGGCTTGTGATAATGAGCAGAAGCCCATTCTCCTTATTGATTCATATAATGTAACGGAGAGATATCTGCGGGAGCTGTCTGAATATGCTTACATTGCATACATAGATGATCTTAGACAGCTTGACTTCGAATATGACCTTTTAATTAATTACGATTATGTGAATAAAGAGAATATTCTGTCATATGAAGAATCCTACAGTAAGGCAAAGAAAAAGCTTCTGGGCCTTGCATACACTCCTCTCAGAGATCAGTTCGCAATGATTAAGAGATCAGTCTCAGGCGTTTGGGAGAGAGAAAGAGTTGTTTCTCCAATAAAGAATGTATTGATTGCTTCAGGAGGAAGCGACCCGGAGCACGCACTTCTTAGGATTTCCGAAGTACTTATGGATATTCCCAATCTTCAAATTCATCTTCTTGTTGGCAAGTTATGTAATGACAGAAAAGAGATACTGGAGTTATCAGAGAAGAATCCCAAAATATCGGTTCATGAGAATGTGACTGACATGGCGGGACTACTAACCCGGATGGATATGGCAGTGTCGGCTGCGGGAACCACACTCTATGAATTATGCGCCTGCAGCGTTGCAACGATAAGCTATAGCTTTGCGGACAACCAGATTTCCGGAGCGCTAGCCTTCGACAAGGCAGGAGTTATTCCTTACGCGGGAGATTTGAGAAAAGAATCTGTCGCATTGACGAGTGGTGAATCGACAGCACCTCTCAGTGCGATTAAACAATTCATAGAAGGCATGGATGGTGAGCGTGCCATGGCGCAGGCCAGCGCTATGCATAGCCTGATCGATGGTCATGGAAGTGAGCGAATTGCCAAGGAACTTGCAAGTATAGTAGAATAATAAATTGATTTAGGCTCACTATGATTCGCGCGGAGGCATTCCTCGAGGGATAAATACTTCCTCGCGGGAAATATAAATAAGTACAAGGTTCACTATGATTCGCGCGGAGGCATTCTCCGAGGGCCAATCACTTCCTCGCGGGAAATATAAATAAGTACAAGGCTTACTATGATTCGCGCGGAGGTATTCTCCGAGGGCTAAATACTTCCTCGCGGGAAATTATTAATGAACTACAAGTATGAATACATCGGAAATTCGAAAAAATTGGAATCCCGATGTATCTAAAATCAAAATACATCGGAGAGCCACAGAAAATTGAATTTCCGATGTATCTCAAATCAGAGGTTTATTGAAAATACATCGGAAATCGATATATTTTCTAATCCCGATGTATTGTAACTATATGTTTCAGTAGGCGATACATCGGGATTGAGATTTCAGTGCCCATCCCGATGTACGGAGGCTCAAATCTATCTAGAATATACATCGGGATGGGCCAATATAGGCTATTTCCGATGTATCGCCAAAAATTGCCAAAACAAAATACATCGGAAACCCAAGAAACCCAGCAATCCCGATGTATCTGGCCCGCCAAGGCTGTGATTTAAGCAATCCCGATGTATCTGGCCTCCCAAGGCTGTGATTTAAGCAACCCGCGATTGAATTTACCGGCTGCTGAAGTCCATTCCCGCGCATAACATAGTGATACAATAGAAAATCATAGCGAAAACTCAGTATAAAAAGTAAACCATAGCGAAAACACAATAAAAAAGAAAACCATATCAAACTACCCAGTCATAAAGCAAAAAAGGACACATTATGAATACAACCAAGGAAAAATCAAATAATAGCGAGGCATCGACTCCCGCAATAAAGCCAATCGAGGCATCAACCTCCACAATAAAGCCAATCGAGGCATCGACCTCCGCAAACCCGGCCGCTACCCACATTCCTGCGATTGAGGGAGGTACTCCGGTTAGAGAGACAAAGCTGTATTACGGACATCAGTATCTGGATGAAGCAGACTACGAAGCGGTGCTTGAGGTACTAAGGTCTGATTACCTGACCTGCGGACCCAAGATAGATGAGCTGGAAGAAAAGCTGTGTGAAATTACAGGTGCAAAGCATGCAGTTGCTTGTTCCAACGGAACAGCGGCGCTGCATATGGCTTGCATGGCAGCAGGTATTGGTGAGGGAGATGAGATCATTACCACTCCGATCACCTTCGCAGCCAGCGCCAACTGCGCTCTTTACTGTGGTGCGATGCCTGTGTTCGCAGACATTGACCCTAATACCTATAACATAGACCCGGATGCGGTTGAGAGACTGATAAATGAGAAGACCAAAGCAGTGGTTGCAGTTGATTATACCGGACAGGCAGTGGATCATGACAGACTGGATGAGATCTGCAGACGCCATGGTATTCTGTTAATCGAGGATGCAGCCCATGCAGTAGGAACCTTCTTTGACGGGCGGGCAGTGGGAAGCATCGCAGACATGACGACCTTCTCCTTCCATCCGGTTAAGACAGTAACATCCGGTGAAGGCGGAGCAGTTCTTACCAACGATGATGAATTATATAAGAAGCTCCAGCTTGCAAGAACTCATGGAATTACCAGAGATCCGGAGCTTATGGAACATGAGGCTGAGGGGCCCTGGTACTACGAGATGGTGAATCTTGGATATAACTACAGGCTTACGGATGTCCAGGCAGGACTGTTGATCAGCCAGCTTGACAAGCTCTCCATGTTCAAAGAGCGACGCAAGGAAATAGTAAGCAGGTACAACGAAGCCTTCACCAAACTTGAAGGCGTAATCGTACAGCAGGAACATCCCAAGTCAGATACCTGCAGACACCTGTACATATTGCGACTGGACCCGGACAAGCTAACCGTTAACCGCAGACAGTTCTTCGATGCAATGGCTGCTGAGGGAGTCTGCTGCAATGTGCACTATATTCCGGTCTACTACTTCCCGCATTACATGCGCCTGGGCTTCAAGAAGGGCCTCTGCCCCAACGCGGAAGCGCTCTATGACAACATGATGTCACTCCCGCTTTACTACTCAATGACTGATAAGGATGTTAATGATGTCATCGAAGCCGTAAGTAAACTTGCAGATTATTTTAGAGTATAGGTTATAACTAATAATTAATAACCAACAACTAATAGCCAACAACTATTAACCTACAACTAATAACTTACAACTTATAACTTAAGAACAATATAAGTTCAAACGAAACCCATGAAACTATCCATAATCGTGCCCGTATATAATATGGCGGCTAATGGAAAATTGAATTACTGCCTGGATTCACTGGTGAAGCAGACCATAAGTGACTATGAGATAATCGCGGTTGATGACTGCTCGACAGACGAATCCTTAAGCATCCTCAAGAACTATGAGGCGCAATATCCTGACAGATTCAGAGCTATTCATTCTGACAGAAACCGCCACCAGGGAGGCGCCAAGAATATAGGACTAAGGGAAGCCGTGGGAGAATGGATAGGCTTCATCGATGCGGACGACTGGATCGTGCCTGATTTCTATGAGCGCCTGATAGCCAAGGCTGAGGAGACCGGTGCGGACGTTGTCGGTTGTGACTACAGTCTGGTGCATGAACACACCTTTGAGATCGGACAGATTGTGCGAAACAGCCATCCGGAGCAGGAGGGTGAGCTTGACCATGACAGAAAGGCAAGTCT
Source organism: Lacrimispora saccharolytica (assembly GCA_021531795.1). Taxonomy (GTDB): domain Bacteria; phylum Bacillota; class Clostridia; order Lachnospirales; family Lachnospiraceae; genus Colinaster. The sequence goes on along the minus strand of JADYUL010000009.1, from coordinate 32,047 downwards.
TATCCTTGACTCGGGCAGCCTCTGTGTGAAGATATTTAAGAGGGAGACAATAATAAGCCAAGGGCTTTTCTTCCCGGAGGACATCTTCTATGAGGACAACGCGCTGAGCAACTCCTACATGCTGACGGCGAAGCGCTATGCGATCGTGCCGGAGCCACTCTATTATTACTATCAGCACGACGACTCGACGGTGCACAGCTTCTCGACGAAACGCTGCGAGGACAGGATGGAGGCGGGCAGAATCATGATAAGCGAGGCGAAGCGCCTGGGCTTCTACGACGAATTTGCGCCCGAACTCGAATACAGCTTCACACTTCTTTTCTATATTAATACGCTGTTTACCTACATGCCCTGCGTCAAGCCGACCAAGCTTAGATTTGTAAAATCACTCACGACTGAGATGCTTGCTTATTTCCCGGAATTCAATAAGAATGAGTACTACCTTCTAAAGACCGGAGCAGAGGAACAGAAATTAATAAACATGGCGATTAAATCGCCGCTGTTATTCTATGTGTACTACAAGGCGCTGTGGGCGTACCGAAATCTGAGGAAGAAGCCATAACATATGCTACACAAATTAACCGATATAATAGACCAATTCTATAACCGTCATCGCTTCATAATCGAGGATGTCATCATGCCGCTTACGCTCTTAATATGGCCACTGGTCATGGCTGCGCAGGGGGTGGATGTGTCGGACTCGACCTACAGCCCGGGCAACTATATGTTCCCGGAGACAGTGGGAGAGGTGTGGCTGTTAAGCACCTATCTGTCGAACCTGATTGGCGAGGGTATATTGCTATTACCGGGTGCCGATACATTGCTTGGTCTTAACATTTATACAGGACTTATCATCTCGGCAACCGCACTTGTTGCCTACTACGGTCTGAGGCGAGACTTCAACCCTGTCGCAATGTGGCTCGGTGAAATCCTGGCTGTAAACCTAAACTGGTGCCCTAAGGGAATACTGTACAACACGCTGACATACTTTTTCTTCACTGCGGCAGCAGTCCTAATTTTCAAAGCCATCAAGGGACGAAACGCATTGTACTTAGTCGCCGCCGGTATCTGCCTGGGCTTAAATGTGTTTATCAGAATACCCAATGTACTTGAGGTTGCGTTGATCGTGGCTCTATGGGGAGCTCTGATATATATGAAGGCAGACGGCAAAGAGATCTTTCGCTTCACGCTGTCGGCTATACTGGGCTTCGTTATTGGAATTCTGATCCCGTTCATATTGATGATAGCAACCCATGGACTGGAGGGAATAAGTACACTTGTAACCGGACTGTTTGGAATGTCGTCAAGCGACGAGGAATATACCTTCGCTTCCATGATAATCTCAACGGCCCGGGCATACATAAACAGTACGAAGTGGATGATACTTATCCTTGCGCTCATCTTCGGCGGAACATTGGTAATGGCAGCAGTTAAGAGTAAGCCGGTACTTAAGAACACATGGCGAGTGTTATTCGTCGGATTCATAGTACTGATGCTTCGATTCATGTGGGGCAGGGGAATGTACGCCTTCACCTATTTCGAGCATTACACCTCCATCTTCCAATGGGGTATGATGGTGCTTATGATTGCAATAGCTGCCGTGGTGGTAGTACTTGCAAGCAATAAATACAACGTGTTATCCAAGTCGCTTGCATTTCTGACGATAATTATCATATTGATAACGCCGCTTGGCAGCAACAACTATACGATGCAGAACCTGAACAATATGTTCATAGTATGTCCATTCGTCTTCTACGTGCTGGGAGGCTGGCTCAACAGGGGCAAACACAGGCTCAGACTCACCGAGGTGCTCTATGGCTGCAATTTTCCCTGGATGAGTACTGTGATAGTGCTTGTGACCTTCGTGATGGTACACACCTCAATCTTCCATGTGAACTTCGTCTTCCGCGACGGAATGGATGGAAGTGTGAGGAATACTGTGGTGGCAGGGGTACCCTCACTTACAGGAATCAGGACGACCGAGGAGAATGCGCTCAATCTCGAGGGAGTATACGCAGCAACTAAAGATGTGAAGAATGCGATATTCTGGGGAGACTGCCCGGGACTCAGCTATATCCTTAGAATCCCGTCAGCGATATCGACCACCTGGCCCGACCTCGACTCGTATACACTTAAGAGACTGGAGACAGACATATCACAGCTTACCAATCCACCGTCTATAATAATAGGAAAAAACGCATCCACTGACGGTACTCATAAGTTGGAAAAGTGGGATATGATAGAGAGGCTGATTGATGACAACAACATGACAGTCAGCTATGAAAATGAGGAGTATGTGGTATACACCGTATGCCGCTGATAATTTATGGTTAAGATCATTAAAAGACTGAACTTACTTCTGGATAGGAAGCAGAAAATCAAGATGGTGCTCATAGTCTTTCTTATGCTGATAGGAGGTATTCTTGAGTCACTGTCTATCTCGGTTGCAATCCCTGTTATGGAGGTTGTAATCGACAAGGACGCAATCGTAAAGAACAAGTATCATATGGGAGATATATACAATGCACTGGGGCTCAGTGACCCTAAGCAGTTGGCAGTTATCTTCCTGCTTCTGCTGATACTTGCTTTTGTGCTTAAGAATGCCTTCCTGTTTATTCAGACTAAGGTTCAGCTTAAGTTTGTCTACACCAATCAGTTCGCCACATCCAGACGAATGATGATAAACTTCATGAAGCGCCCTTACGAATATTATTTAGGCGCCGATACCTCGGTAATACAGAGAAACATAACCTCTGATGTTAATAACATGTATGCCCTGATCCTCACAATCCTGCAATTGACCAGCGAGTGTGTGGTCTTCGTATGCTTAGTCGGAGTGCTGATAGTGGTTGATGCCAGAATGATAATCACGATCACAGTTCTTCTGGTTCTGCTTCTCTTGGTCATCAAGAGGATCATTCAGCCCATCATGCGCAAGGCGGGACAGGACAACCAGGACTACTACTCCGGACTCTACAAGATAATCGAAGAGTCAGTCATGGGAATAAAGGAAATAAAGGTAGCCAACAAGGAGAGCGCTTTTATCAATAGGTATGCGGAATGCGGAGCCGGATATGTGGCGGCGGTTAGGAAATACAGCATGTACAATTCTACGCCGAGGCTGCTCATAGAGACGGTCTGCATCGCGGGCCTCGTGCTCTACATGGTGGTAATGATCCTGACGGGCAAGCCGATGGAGGAACTCTTCCCGCAGATTGCCTGCTTCGGTTTGGCGGCGATGCGACTCATGCCGAGTGCTAACCGCATCAACAATTACACGACCTCGATCAGCTACCTCGAGCCCTTCCTATGGAACATCAGCGATCACCTGCAGGACGACATCAATGACGACTCCATGGTATACGACCCCAAGGCCTACAAAGGCCATGTTCAGGTGGAGAAGCTGCCCGTACAGCATGAGATTGAACTTAAGAACATCACCTACAGCTACCCCAACAGCGAGGCTCTCATCTTCGATAATGCCGACATGGTGATTCCGATTGGCAAGGCTGTGGGCGTGGTTGGTACCAGTGGCGCCGGCAAGACCACCATCATAGATATTCTGCTGGGTCTGTTAAAATTGCGAACCGGGCAGGTACTGGCTGACGGCGTGGATATTAACAGCAACTATCCGGGCTGGCTTAAGAACATCGGATATATTCCGCAGGTTATCTTCATGATTGACTCTACAATAAGAAAGAATGTGGCCTTTGGCTATACTGATGAAGAGATTGATGATGATAGAGTGTGGGAGGTGCTGAAGGAGGCACAGCTGGATGAATTTGTTCGCTCGCTTCCTGACGGACTGGATACATCAATTGGTGAGCGTGGAATCAGACTCTCAGGCGGTCAGAGACAGAGAATCGGTATTGCAAGGGCGCTCTTTGAGGACCCGGAGGTATTGGTGCTTGATGAGGCCACATCAGCCCTTGACAATGAGACAGAGGCTGCGATCATGGATTCGATTAACATTCTGGCAGGCAAGAAGACGCTTGTTATTATTGCGCACCGCCTTCAGACCATAGAGAAGTGCAATATGGTATATCGTGTCGAGAACGGCAAGATCACCAGGGAGAGATGACAAAGGAGGATGATATGGAGAAGTTAATTAAGATATACAGGAAACACAAGGAAGGAATTGATTATCTGTTCTGGGGAGGTATAACCTTTCTGCTCAGCATGGTTCTGTTCTGGGCTTTCACATCTGATATCGTCGGAATCGGCTGGAACGAAGTCTTCGCGAATAACATTGACTGGGTAATATGTGTAATATTTGCCTTTGTTGTAAATAAGTTCTTCGTCTTCCACAGCAAGGCCGGAAATATCAACGGATTCTTCACTGAGTTTGCTCAGTTTGTTACTGCAAGAATCTTCACCCTGCTTCTGGAGGATGGCATAATCTGGCTGCTATGTTCTGTCGCAGGCTGGCAGACAGGGCTTCTCCTAATTGCAGCTAAGTTCATAGGCCAGTTCGTGGTTATTGTTACTAACTATATCCTAAGCAAACTCTGGATATTCAAGGACAGAACCTCTAAGCAGGTTCCCCCTGAACAGAAAGAAGAGAAGTAGGATAATATGTATAGAATAAACACATCGGATAATCCCAAAACAGGGGGTTCCGATGTGTTTTATGTTGTCAACAATTATTCTCTTATCCTCTTACTCACCTTTACTATTTCTCGTCGTTTTCTTGCGGCCTCGTTTAGTTACAACAGTAGGTTTCAGCTTCTCAGAGAATTCCAGCTCACACTTAAGCAGATTCATAATGTGTTCACGGACCACGTCCTTAGTATTGTCAAATACCTCAAGCACAGCTCCTGTCTCCTCATTGTTGAAGAATACCTTCATGTCCGCATGACTTCTCGCAAGGAAGATCTTGTTGCATGTCTTGTAATCCTCGCCAAGTGGACATTCCTTGGGAGAGCGAGATTTGCGAGATTTCGTACCTGTCGTATTTGAAGAAGTATCTTCGGTACATTTTGTGCCCATGTTGTCACAAGAGGACTTCGCTATCATATAGCTGCAGTTAGCGGGACAGTCACAGCCCACTTTCTTTTGAGCATTATCCACCTTATCTTCAATAAATCGTTCTGATGATTCTTCGCCGAACAGAATCATATCTGCCGACATCTGATATACATTGCACAGGGTCGCCAGAGTCTCAATCGACATGCCACATGTGCCTCGCTCAATATCCGCGTAGTACTTCGCGGACAGATTCATCATCTCGGCGGCGCGTTCCTGCGACCACCCGATATTCTTGCGCTTGTTGCGCAGTCTTTCACCTGCTTTATAGCGGTCATATATTTCTGCCATAATTCACCTCGTTCTTTCTTCACCTTTCATCTTGTAATGCGCGCACCGTTGACAACACCGGTTTCTAACGTATATAATTAATACGTTTAGAACGTAGGTTACTATGTGAAATTTAGTATATCGCTGGGCGTGGGATTAGTCATGGGAGACTGGATTGACATACATTCGCATATAATTCCGGGCGTCGATGACGGCTGCAGAGACATGGACATGGCCATAAGAATGCTTCGGATAGCTCAGGACAACGGCATCGGAACCATCATTCTGACGCCGCACTACAAGCCCCACAGGACACATCCGCCGGTCGAGAAGCTTCGCCAATTGACAGATAAGCTGTCAGAAGCAAGCCTAAGCGAGGGGATTGACATCACCCTTTTTATGGGTAACGAGATTATGTTCTCGTCAAACTCATGCGAGAGGCTGAATAGTGGTCAGGCACTGAGTTTGAACAATACCGACTATGTTCTCACGGAATTCAATCCCATGGATGACTACAGATATATAAGAGACGGCCTGTATGAGCTGTTGAGCGAAGGATATATACCTATAGTCGCACATGCAGAGCGATACAAGGCTCTGATGGATAAGAGGGACAGAGTCGGAGAGCTGACAGATATGGGCTGCTACATTCAGGTGAATGCAGGAAGCATCATGGGTGACTATGGTCTGATGACTAAGCTTTTCACAAGGAAGCTACTTAAGGAAGACCTGGTTCACTTCGTGGCAACGGATGCTCATGACGATAAGAAGCGCACACCCGCGATAGGTAAGTGCGCACAATATATAGAACGCAGCCTGGGTGAGGATACTTGCAAGAGGCTACTGCACGACAATCAGATGAGGGTGATAAGGGGAGAGGAAATAGAGTAATGGTCTCATATAATCATTTCTTTTCCAATATCCGGAAGTCAAAACCGAACGGTTCACCCACACCACAATGAAGATGTCAAACAATCAGAATAATCTGCCCCTCCTCTATTGATATTCGAAAAAGGGATATTTTATGGGGGGGGGGGTACGTTGTTAATAGATAGGAATACATATGCAGAATCAAAACGACAATGATGTAATAGAGATAGACCTGATGGAGATGCTCGGATTACTGCTTAGCAGGATCTGGGTCATCATCGGAATAGGAATATTGACAGCAGCCGTTGGCTTCTCTATCAGTACATTCTTAATCTCGCCTACATATAAGTCAACAACCAAGATATACATCCTTAATAAGACTGACAGTAATAGTATCAATTATTCGGATCTTCAGATGGGTACACAGCTTACCAAGGACTATGCTGAACTTATCAACAGCAGATATGTTCTTGAATCGGTAATAGAGAAGTACAGTCTGAATACAGATTACGAAGCCTTCAAGAAGTGCGTATCGGTAGAAACACCGAGTGACACACGAATTGTTGCAATAACTGTTGAATACGGCAATCCATCGGATGCCATGTATCTGGCGGATGCAGTCAGGGAGATAGCAAGTGAACATATCCAGAATGTTATGGACATCGAGGCTGTGAACGTAGTAGAACAGGCCAATATGCCTACAGAACCGGCAAGTCCCGACATCATCAAGTGGACAGCCATTGCCGGAGTATTGGGTGTCCTATTCGTGTCAGCGTATATCATTGTGAAATATCTTTTGGATGACACTATCAAGACAAGTGATGATGTTGAGAAGTACTTAGGATTAAGCACACTTGCACTCATCCCCCTTGCAGATGATGAGAATACATCCCGCAAGAAGAAACGCAAAAAATCCAAATAACAATTAAGGAAGAAATCTATGCAGTCCGTTAAGCTTCGATTCAATCAAATGAATGAAGAATACAGAATAAAGGAGGCCTTCAAGACCTTAAGAACCAATATCGAGTTCTGCGGCAACGAAGTGAAGGTAGTGGCTGTCACCAGCTGCACCCCTAATGAAGGCAAGAGCAGTATATCAATGAAGCTTGCCCGCGCATTCGCCGAGGCAGGCTACAAGACCATACTGATAGATGCCGATATGCGAAAAAGTGTGCTTGTGGGACGATATAGGACCAAGCAGGTGAAGCGAGGTCTGACCCATTGCCTGGCAGGCAGAGCAACCGCTGACGACGTCATATGTGAGACCAACATCGACAATCTCTATGTTATCTTCGCAGGTCCTGTTCCGCCAAACCCCAGTGAGCTTCTGGGCAGTGAAGGCTTTAGTAAGCTGGTAAGCGATCTTAGGAGAGACTTTGACTATGTCATCATTGACACCCCTCCGCTTGGCAGTGTCATTGATGCAGCAGTCGCAGCCAGGTTCTGCGACGGATCCGTAATGGTAATTGAGAGTAACGCCATCAGCTATCGGTTTGCTCAGGGTGTCAAGGAGCAGCTTGAGAAGACCGGTGCCAGGATCCTGGGCGTCATTCTCAACAAGGTCGACCTCACTACCAAGAAGTACTATGGTCACTACGGCCGTTACTACGGCAAATATTACGGAAAGTATTACGGCAACTACGGTCAGCCCGTGGACAGCGGTGAGCTGAGCGAATCTGTCGAGGAGGATGTGCCCATCGTGCCGACTAACACCGCGTCTCTGTCAGAGGCAGCTAAAGAGGTGGATGAATATATGGAATTTCTGAACCTTCCCGATCAGACCAATCTGTAGTTGAGATTGAATGTTATGAAAGACAACAACAAGCCTATTAAGGACAAAGTTCTCTTACTGATTCTTATGATAGTCTTTTTCGTTATCGCTGTCGTATGCACGTCGATATTCGTGGCTCGTAAGATTACTGAGAGACGGATCAATGATAATTACGAAGCGATGCTTGAGTCTCAAAACGGTGTGACAGTACCGGTTATTGAGTCGCTGGATGAAGATGAGATTGGAGACGGAGACAGCAACGGACCTAACACTGATTCATCGGCAAATGACGTATCTAACGCCAACAGCCTGAGTTCAGATGATACCGATGTCGCTGACATAGAAGCGCTTCTATCAGAATACGATGTTCCGGACAAGGACATCGACTGGGAGGAACTGCATTCACAGAATGAGGATATATATGCCTGGATCTGTATAGCGGATACCAAGATAGACTATCCGATACTCCAGCATCCGAGCGAGCTTGATCACTACCTTGATTACAACATAGACGGAAGCAAGGGCTATCCCGGATGTATATACAGTCAGTTCGTAAACAGTAAGGATTTCACGGATTTCAATACTGTTCTGTACGGACATAACATGAAGAACGGTACGATGTTCGCAGGACTCCATAAGTTCGAGGACAGTGAATATTTCGCGGATCACCCATATATATATGTATACACAGAGGATAAGGTCTTCGTATACAGGATATTCGCTTCCTATACCTTCAGTAGCATACATCTTATCATGGGCTTTGATTTAAGTGATGAGAATGTAAGGCAGATATATATTGACAATATCAGAAGTTTAGAAGGTCTGACAGATAATATAGACGACTCGATTGAAGTCGACACGGACAGCCGCCTGCTTACTCTCACCACCTGTATAGCCAACCAGGCAGACAAGAGGTATAACGTCGCAGGAGTGCTGGTTAGTGAAATAGATATTCCCTAATTCCCCAATGATATCTACGGTAATACCGCGGATATAGATGTGTGTCACACGCAATATTATATGAAAGGAGGAGATACCAATGAAGAGAAGATTATTTGCTCTTATGGGAGCAATCGTTCTTACACTTTCTATGAGTATGACAGCAATGGCTGCACCGAGCCCTACAGCTACAGCAGTAGCAATTGCTACAACAGCTTCAGGCCAGGTTATTACTCAGGAGACAGTTAAGAATTTCGTAGCTACTACTAAGATGGTGTCTACTGTTCCGGATGCTAAGATCCAGGCAGTATCTAATAGCCAGGCTCAGACTCTTACAGCAGCAGCTTCATCAGTAGTTGGTTCCAATGCAACAGTTGCAACTATGGTTGATATCGTAGTTCCTGCAGGTACAGGCGCAGCAACTTTCACATTGGCTATCCCTACTATTGTAGCAGGTCAGTCTGTATCAGTTCTCCATCTTAAGAGTGATGGTACAATTGAAGCTTTACCAGTATCATCAGTTGACAATGGTTCAGTAACATTCACAATGACCAGTTACTCTCCTGTAGCTGTAGTTGTTAACGCAACTGCACCTAAGACAGGCGAGACCAGCGGCGTATACATGCTTGTAATTGCAGGTATTGCAATGGCAGCAGCTATGGTATGCGCAAGAAGATTAGCTCGCAACTAATCATTACCAATTATGATTGGAAATCAAGCGTGTGACACACCATTCTTGATCAAGGAATACTAAATTGAGAGATACTAAGCGACAGGTAGTCAGATCGTACAGAAGAAGACAGATAGCCAAACTCATAATATGGGTCGCTGCAATCATACTGATATTCGTATTGGCGGTATGCATTACCGCTAAGGTTATGATCAATAGCGGCTACAGGAATCTAAGACAGAATGCCACCTCAACGGTGCCTACTATGACGGAGATAGAGGAATCAACCACGGATGCAGACATGGATGAGGATGCAGAACCGGAATGGCAAGAGGGCTATATAAGATACAATGGGGAAGTGTATGCATACAATGAGGACATTCTCACATTCCTGATAATGGGTATAGACAAGAAGGGTGAAGTCAAGACTAACAAGAATGCTACATCCGGAGGCCAGAGTGATGCGATTTTCCTGCTGGCTGCTAATCCACACAATAGGACGTTGAACATATATGCCGTCGACAGGAATACGATGACGGAGATTAATATGGTTGGCGCGGGACCGGGCGGCATGGATGTGACGGGCGAGGCCCAGATAGCTATTCAGCACGGTTTCGGTGACGGCAAGGAAGGCAGCTGTGAGCTTACGAGGGATGCAGTGAGCCGACTGCTCTTCGACCTTCCGATCCATGGATATGTATCGGTCAATTACAGTGCCATTCCTACCATCAATGATAAGGTAGGTGGGGTAGAAGTGCCCGTAACTGAGGATATCGCAGGTCAGGTGTCAGGCTGGAGCGTGGGTGATACTGTGACGCTTAAGGGCAAGGAAGCCATAACTTATGTGAAATGGCGAGACACGTCCTCATTCGAAAGTGCGAGAATGAGACTGTATAGGCAGAAGGAGTATCTGACGAACTTCGTGGTGGCGGCTAAGAGTGCCATGAAGCAGGATATGACTATGCCTGTGAAGCTCTACAATGATATTAAGTCATATGTAGTAACAGATATGTCGGTGGACGAGATAGCATACCTAGGCACAGAACTTATGAGCTATTCATTCAATGCTGACAATATATCAACAATGCCGGGGGAGACCATAATGGGAGAGGAGTTCGAGGAATTCTATCCTGATATGGACAAAGTGAAGGCCCAGATCATCGAAATCTTCTATGAGAAGGTGGATATGGGCGAATGAGATCGAATGTAAATGTGCCACATAGTGGCATGTAAAATATACAGATTATTATAGTCTGCATCTGACGTCGAGAGACGGTGGTGCAGACTATTTTTGTGAAAATCAAACGCAAGCATAGGAAACACGAATAAAAAACTTGCACTCTCAGTAAGCGTTCTGATTCCGGTAACCGGGCTAAAAACTATAAAAAACCATAGAATCTGTTATACGTCAAAATGCACAGTGTCAGATCTTAGGGGGTTGGTTTTTGTCGGATTTGTTTTGCTTAGAATCGGACTGCTTACATTCCATTGGCGAAGACTTGCCTGGTAGATTGGTTTGTTGAATACCGCAAGAGGGCTAAAAACCTTTCTACATCTACACTTTCTCGAAATACCTCTCGTTGTGTTTATTCTTAATCAGCAACATTAAGAGGCAAGAAATTATAAGTGTATAGGACACTGCTTGAATGGGATAGAACCATTCTCCCATCTACCTCACATCCATCTCTAACAACTAATCGCATCAAAAAATGTGGGAAGTAAGGAGAGAGGGTAGTGTAGAAGATAGGAAGTGAAGAAGAAAAGTAGAAGAAGTTAAGAGGTCAAAAGAAGAATAGCGTATTTTGGATAGCTGTTAAAACGGAAGTCAAGAACCTTATAACATCTTCCACAGTAGATCAGCTGACAGCCAGGTTCTAATTTGAATCTGCCAAGTTCACGTCTGGTCTTGCTGAGGATGGCACGTACCTCACCAACGTCTCCTTCTTTAGGAGGAAGTAGCCGACAGGTAAGGCTGATGCCATGTCTTCCTTTAATTGTACTAATCCCAGCAATTCCATATGAAGGAAAGAAAGAATTCCTTTTTTGGATATGAAGAATCATATAGCTATATGATTAAGCCTTTCACAAGAGATAAAGATGGAGTTCAATCCACTATATTGGCTTGTGAGGCATCAAACTATTATAAGGCACAAGAGAAAACTCTAGTAGATGTTTTGAATAGTTTGTATGACGAGTTTGGCTATCTTGAGGATATTCAGGAAAATGAAACTCTTCCTGGCATTGAAGGTTTAGCTGAAATTAAAAGAAGAGTAGAAGAGTTTAGAACTCAGGACATAAAAGAAATTGAAGGCAGAAAAGTAGTCAAAAAAGTTGATTACAAGGATGTAGTACAGGGTTTACCACCATCTAATGTAATCAAGCTGTTTTTAGAAGATGGAAGCTGGGTAGTAATCAGGCCTAGTGGAAATGAGCCAAAGATTAAGTACTACAAGAATTTGTGGAAGAGATGAACAAGAGGGAAAAGAAGTAGATGGAGAAGAAGCGGTTACTTATATATGCACACTATTATATACCAGATACAGCATCAACTGGTCAGATTCTGTGTGAATTGGCGGAAGGAATGCTGGATAATTTTGATATTACTGTAATCTGTGTAGTTCCATCTTATCTTGGAACCATTGAAAAAAAATATAAGATGCAGAAATACTATCAAGAAGAAATAAACGGTGTAAAGGTGCTGAGAATCCGTGTACCAGAGTTCACCAAGACTAATAAAGTTAGCCGTGTAAAGAATGTATTGTCCTATTTCTTTGGTGCGATGAGCGCTACTTTTAAGGTTGGAAAGATGGATTATGTTCTCTCCATTTCTCAACCCCCTATCCTTGGTGGATTGTTAGGTGTTTGGGGAAAGTGGGTAAAGCATGCCAAATACATCTACAATATCCAGGACTTCAATCCAGAACAGGTTCTTGCAGTCGGATATAGTAAGAATGAATTCATTACTGTTTTGATGATGGTGCTAGATAAGTTTAGTTGCAGACAGAGCGACTTGATTATTACTGTTGGTCGTGATCTTGTTGACACAGTTGAGAAGCGTTTCAAAGGAAAGAACGTTCCTAAGACAGTAATGATTAATAACTTCATTGATGAGAAAGAAATCTATCCTCTTGAAACGGATAATGAAAAGGTTGTTGCTTTCAAAGAGAAGTATGGTTTGCAGGATAAGCTCGTCATTATGTACTCCGGTAATATAGGTTTGTATTATGACCTTGAGAATTTAATTAAGGTAATTGGGAAATTTAAGGATAAGAAGAATGTAGCATTCGCTTTTGTGGGTGCCGGTTCTGTTCTTGATAAATTGAGAGAATATAAAGAAAAAGAGCAACTGGATAATGTTGTGTTTATTCCTTATCAGGATAAGGCTGATCTAATTTATAGTCTAAATGCTGGAGATGTTCACTGGTGTGTGAATGCCAAGGGCATTAAGGGGGTTTCTTGCCCAAGTAAGGTCTACGGAATTATGGCAGCCGGCAAACCGTGCATTGGAGTATTAGAGGAAGGTACAGAGATTAGAACTTTAATTGAAGATTGTCAGTGCGGGTTGTGCTGTGCTCCAGAGGATTATACTGCAGTTGAAAAAATTCTAGAAAAATATATTACAGAATACAGTTTAACTAAACTTAACGAGATGGGAATGCGTGGAAGAAAACATCTCGAGATGAATTTAACTAAAGATATTAGTGTTAAAAAATATCGAGAAAGCATCTTACAGATGTAAAAGCACGAAAAAAGGAAATATATAGATGAGTATTCTATTGATATCACAGAGAAAACTGTACCCTATGGCAGATGGTGCTTTAATTTATAGTTTTGGATTGATTAAGTTGCTGAAAAAAATGGGAGGCGATGTAACTCTAGTATCTTTTACTGATGGGGAAGAATATTCCAACGATGAGATTGAAGAGCTAAAAAAATATGTCAGTGAAGTACATCTGTGCAGATTGACATGGAAGAGCACTGCTTTAAACTTATCAATGAAGTATCCAAACAACATTCGAAAATACACAAGAAAGGCAATGTTTCGACTACTGGCTGATATAAAAAAGAGAAAACAGTATGACACAGTTATTATAGATCATCTACAAATGTTTGAGTACGCTAAAATGTTTAGTGAGTGTAGAGTGATTTTACATACTCATAATGTAGAAAGTGATATTTGGTTCGAATATGCAAAAAAATGTAAGAGAATTGTTAAGGTTTTGGTAAAACGAAGTGCTAAGATGACCTATGAATATGAGAAAAAAGCAATCAAGACAGCTGATTATGTAACTGCAATATCAGAATCAGATGCTCAAAAATTTTCTTCAATGGTACCGGAGAAAAAAATAGAAGTTCTCAGAGGGTTTAGCGAATATCAAATAATTAAGAATAATAGCAGTATGCAGAAAGTGAGCAAGAAGATTCTGTTTATCGGAAGCTATGGATGGTATCCAAATGTAGCAGCCGCAAAATATTTGATAAATGAAGTGATGCCGATTCTTCGAGCGAAAAAATTAGATGTCAAACTGTATTTAGTGGGTAAAGATCCTACGGACGAAATGATAGAATGCGGGAAAAAACACACTGATATAATTGTGACAGGAATGGTTGATTCCGTTGATCCATATATTGAAGAGTGTGATTTATTTGTTAATGCAGTGTGTGAAGGAAGCGGAATTAATATAAAGATGACTGAAGCCATGGGGAAAGGTATTCCTATCGTAACATCTGAATTTGGTGCAAGAGGATATGATCTTGAAAATGGTGAACAGGTATTGATTTATAAAAATTCTACCGAGTGCGCAGAATATATCGAAAAATTACTTCGTGATAGACAATTTGCTATTCAATTGAGAAATAATGCAAGAGCTTTCTATGAGGAGTTTAACATGCCAGCAGAGAAAGTGAGAGATTTGTTTATTACAAAATGATATGGAGAAAGATACATGGGGGATAATAGTAGAATTAACTGGATAGATACTGCAAAGGGAATTGGAATAGTGCTAGTTGTTATCGGTCACACAAGGTTTTTTCCGAAGGCAATTATTGACATGATTTTTACATTTCATATGCCGTTGTTCTTTTTTCTAAGCGGATACGTATTTCGTGAAAAATCCAACTTCTATGTCGCCCAGATTAAACAATTGCTGTTAAAATATGTTATCTTATCCTTTGCTTTTTCAACATCATACTGTTATTTATCCGGGGGGGGAGGTACCCGGATTATGTTAAATCCATGATTTACTCAGAATGGGAAAGCTCAGATCCTGCAACACCACTATGGTTTCTATTAAGCTTATTCTTTGTGAAGTGTATTTATAATGCAATTTATAAATACACTTCACAAAGATCTCATGTGCCTTGTTTTGATGGGATGCGGTTTTGCTTTATCAAGTTTCGGGGCTCCGATTCGAGCACTCAACGCCTCGTTGGTTGGTATTTTCTTTTTTGCGTTGGGAAAGATGGAAAGAGACAGAAATGTACTGTTGTATAAAAATAGTAGAAAAGAAAACTATGTTGTTGTAGGCTGCTGTATCTTGATTGTGATAATTTCGTTGATAAATGGTAGAGTAGATATGAATGCAGGGCAATATAATAATATTCTTCTGTTTATCATAGGAAGTCTTGCTGGTATAGCAGTAGTAGTAATCGTGGCACAACGTACAATAAAATACCAAATACTATCTGTGTTAGGACGAAATTCGCTAACTATCTATCTTCTTCATATGTACGCAGTAGTCATACTACAGTGTATTGAAATGAGATTTGATATTTCAATTGATACCAAGATTAAGATTATCAATAAATTATTAAGTTTTGTAATTATGGGAATGGTAATCGTAGTCTCAGAAGTGAGAAAAGGGAGATCAATAAAATGAAAATTGGAATTGATATAAGCTTATTAGCAGGCTCGTGGGATGGTATTGGACATTATATTCACAATGTTCTAGTTTACATGAACAAGCAGAATAATGAAGATGTCTTTTATCTTTATTCTGATAAGCCTATTACGAAAGAACTTGGATTAAATTCAAACTTTGTAATCCGAGATGGTGATGGAAGGGGAAATCATGTTCTTTGGTTGTTAACTAAACTTCCTAAGATAATGAAGGACGATAGGCTTGATGTATTTTGGCAGCCTGATTTTTTGTTGCCAATTTCTCCTAAAACTGTAAAGACGGTGGTAACCGTACATGATATGTCTGCCTATGCATATTCGGAATATGCTCCAACAAGGACTAACATCACTCATAAACTGTTCTTGAAGCCTACTTGCAAAAAAGCAGATGTTATTTTGACAATCTCCCAGAATTGCAAGCAAGAGCTGATGAAATATATGAGTGTTGATGAGAGGAAAATTACCACGATTTATAATGGTTGTAAAATGTTCCCAAACGGAATGAATGCAACTGATGATGAAGTAAATGCTTATTTGCAAAAGCTTGGCGTTGAGAAAAAACAGTTTTTATTATTTGTTGGCACCTTATCACCAAGAAAGAATGCAGATGTTCTGGTAAAAGCGTTCTTAGAATACAAGCGGCTGGGTGGCAAAAAGAAGCTTGTTCTTGCTGGAAATATTGCTGACAAAAGTCAAAATGTACGCGATATTATTAACCAGAGTGTATTTAAAGATTCAGTGGTTATAGCCGGATACATCAGTGACTTGGAGAAAAGAGCGTTGTACTATAATGCTGCTATGCTTCTGTATCCATCTCGATTGGAAGGTTTTGGATTCCCAATGCTCGAAGCCATGCAAGCACAAATTCCGGTGATTACAAGTAATTGTTCATGTATGCCGGAAATTGCCCAAAAGGGAGCGGTTTACCTAAATAATATTGACAGCTACGAAGAATTGTGTGCTCATATCTTTGAAGTTGAAAGTATGAATCATGAGCAAATGAAACAGTTGTTAAATATTGGAATGGAAAGAGTGGAATTCTTTGAAGGTATCAATTTCCAAAAGCTAACTTATGACTGTATCAGAAACGTATTATAAGGGAGAGTGACAGAAGGATATGAGGTTAATAATAAGACGAGGTAATACAAAAAAGTATTTATTAAGACTTATGATGATAAGCTTGTTTTTTGATGCTTATTGTTTTACTTATGTCGAATCCTTTCCCATAACTTTATTTACAGTTCTATCATTTGTTTTTATTTTGTATTCGGCATTGCGTATTCAAAGAATTTTTAGAAGATCTAATACGGTACAGTTGTTGTGTGGAATAATGTTTTTTGTAATACTCGTTTTTAACATACTATTAACTAAAAACAATGAGATCAATCAAGGAAACAGCTATTTCTCTGCTTTTCAAGCTGTTTATTTTGTTTTAATATATTTGCTTTCACAGAGAATATTAGCTGCAGATGAGATTGAGCGAGAAATTAATATCTTTCAAAAAATCGTTAATATTTCAGCTGCTATCGGACTTATTCAGATAGTTTTACAAGTTATAGGTTTAAGCGGAGATCTTTGGATACCGGGGCACATGGTTTTAGGATATAATTGGACAGAAAACGGAACAGGTCTGATTGCAGCTATAGGTTTGCATAGAGCTCATGCTTTTTTCAGTGAACCATCGACCTACTCGCAGATATTAGGCATGAATATTTTGCTGTACCTTTCCAAAGGTCTTCGAAAAAATCTGAAAATAATAATACTTAATGGTTTAGCAATCTTGGCATCTATGTCTGGAACTGGTATTTTGCTGATAGCAGTGGGAATTATATATTTTTTATTTGCAAGCAAAAATCGTAAATTACATAGAACTGGATGGTATAGTATTGTTTTAGCACTAGTTGTAGTTGCTTGTTTGTACTTTTTCGCTAATTCAGTGTATTTGATTTATGTTCGGCGTATATCCGAAATATTTAATGGCGGTAATGCCTCCGCAGAAATGATTCTACAGGGTTGGACTACTTCGTCAGGATTTGTTAGATTTGTCGGTGTTTGGAAAATATTGGTAGAATCGTTGAAAGAGCATTTTTGGATAGGGTGTGGAATTGGAGCTGGAGAAGATTTTATAAAATATCTAAATTATGGAATCAGATATACACTTGACAACGGTTTTGTGAGAGTCGCGGTCGAGACGGGAGTATTAGGTCTTACACTATATATCGGAATGATATTTGGTGGATTTAAAATCAAAAATTATCAAAATTCTGTTCTCATTATTATAGTATTTGTTGCTATGAATTTCCTAAATAATACATTCTCGCAGAATTATTTTTGGGGGCTAATGGGTTATTTTAATATGATAAATTTTGAGAAATGTATAGAGAAGGATGATATTCGTCATGAAAATACTAATTATTAGATCATATGCGAGTGTTCTGAATACGAATACTTACAATCTGCAGCATGTAGGCTTGGCTAGAGCTTTTAATCGAAAAGGTCATCAATGCGATATAGTATACTGGGTAGGCGACGGAGAAGAACGAGAAGATACTGTCACAACACCTGAGGGATCGTTTTCGATTTATTGGCTTAAAGGACGCGTTTTCGAAAAAAGTGTAGTTTTTGATAAAGCCAAAATTGATAAGATGATTTCGGAATATGACATAGTACAAATAGAAGAGTACGAGCAGTATTTCTCTTGCTATCTTTCATTGAAATATCCTAATAAAGTTGTGATTTATCATGGGCCTTATAAGTGTGATTTTAATAAGCGTTATTATATTAAGAGTGCACTATTTGATTTGGTTTTTGCTAAGAAGATGCAAAATAAAAAGGTGCAATTCATTACGAAAACAGCGGCAGCTAAACGGACAATGGAAGAAAAAGGATTTACCGATATTGTAGTCTCTCCAGTTGGATTAGATTTGTCCAAATTTAATGATTCGGGTGTTAATTATCAATTCAAATCTGAACCAGGCGTATTTAAACTTCTGTATATTGGTGAAATATGCCGCAGAAGAGACACGCTGTTTTTGATTAAAGTTATCTCAGAATTAAAACATCGTGGGATTAATGCCAAGTTGACAATTGTTGGAAAAGGAAAACAAAAATATGTTTCAAGATGTAAAGAGTTGATTGGAAAATTAGGTTTAACTAAAGAAATCAAATTTTTGGGAAGTATGAAGCAGGATACTTTGCCAGATGTATACTATAGTCACGATGTTTTTGTGCTACCTACAAAATTCGAAATATTTGGCATGGTTCTTTTGGAAGCAATGTTTTTGGGTAGACCAATTGTTACATCTAAAAGTGGTGGAAGTGATGAATTAATTCGCAATGGAGAAAATGGTATTATTGTGGATAGTTTTGATGTTATGCTGTGGGCAGATAAAATTCAGGCTTTATATATGGATCAGTTTGATACAAATCAAATGATGAGACAGGCACGAGCTGATGTATTGCAGCATTACACATGGGACGAGTCTGTAGATATATTTATTGATACATATAAAAAAGTTTTGAATCGAGCGAAAAAATGACAGTAGATTTGATATCAACAAAAAATGGGCGTGATTCAAAGTATGAGCTCGCAAAGGTAGCTGCAATCTTGCTTATTATACTTAGCCACGTAGCACATCAATCTAGCGTAGATGCCTTTGCATTTAATACGGACGCTATTATTAAAGCAATTTCAGTGTATCTTGGCCAGATTGGCAATGGTGTTTTTATAATTTCAACATGTTATTTTCTTACTAAAGGAATTACTGCTAAGAAATGGATTAAGTTGTATTTGCAAACCATTTTTTACTCTATTGTATTTTTAGCTTATTTTTCGTTTTTTCAACCAGAGGCAGTATCTCTAAAGACCATTGTTAAATCCTTTTTTCCAATCGCATTTGAAAATAATTGGTTTATAAGTGCCTATTTGATTTTTGTATTATTGGTTCCTGTTCTTCAAGTGATTCGTGAGCATTTAAAAACCAAACAGTATTTTTACCTTACAATTTGTTTCTTTATGCTGTACACAGTTGCCCCAACATTTATAGGTAATAGATATTTTTCTAGCCGGTTGTTTGGGTTTATAACAGTTTATTTAATTACGACTCTATTGAAAGATGTTGATTTTATCCGGTTTGTTAAAACATGGCAACTGTGTATGCTTTCTATTATTGGATGCTGTATTGTTGTTGCTTTTATTATTACAGTAAATTATATAGGGCAGTATATTGGAATTATCTATGGAAAAACATTTTTCTGGCAGTCTTATTCTAGTTTGCCACTATTAGTCGTTAATTTCTCTGTTTTTGAGATATTACGAAGATCTAAAAGTTGGCACAATAAATTTATAAATTGTTTATCGAAATCGTCGCTTGGAATATATCTTATTCATAACAATTTTTTGATTGTTGAATGTAAAAAAATTAATGATTGGTTTAAATGTTTTGATGGTATGTTTATTGTACATAGATATATTCTTATTACAGTCATTGTGTTTGTTGTATCACTTTTGCTCGATAAAACCAGAGAATTGTTTTTTGCAAAAATTGATAATATCCTTACAGATTGGTTTTTATCAAAAATTTTATATCCGATAAAACATAGAATTGATGCAATTTTTTGAATAAAAGTGAGGTGACAGAATGAATAATAGTGTGGCAAATGGAGTGTTCTGGAAGCTTTTAGAACGATTTGGTGTGCAAGGGGTTCAATTTGTCTTGCAAATTGTCTTAGCTCGATTATTATCGCCAGATGATTATGGTGTATTATCCATGATGATAATTTTTACACTATTAGCAAATGTTTTTATTCAGAACGGCTTCAATACAGCACTTATTCAGGATAAAGATGTATCTGAAGAAGACTATTCGTCGACTTTATGGGTGGTATTAAGTATTGCGGGCTTACTTTATTTGATTCTTTTTTGCTCAGCTCCAGTAATTGCAGAATTTTATAATATGCCATCAATTGTACTTCCGTTCAGAGTGCTTTGCTTGATGGTTTTACCCGGAGCATGGAATTCCATTCAGTTAGCGAAAGTGAGCCGAGAGTTAGATTTTAAGAAGGTATTTAATAGTAACGTTTTAGCTGTATCTGCATCAGGTATTTTAGGAATAATTTTGGCCATAAACGGTTTTGGCGTATGGGCATTAGTTATTCAAAACTTATCAAATATTTTCATTGCTTGTATTGTAATGTCCATTACAGTTAGTTGGAGACCAAGATTGGTTTTGAATTTGAGTCGCGTAAATAAGTTGTTTTCCTTTGGTTGGAAGATACTTGTTGCTAATTTGATTGATATGATCTATCAAGATTTAAGTAGCCTTGTAATAGGAAAAAAATTTAATTCTGCGATGCTTGGATACTATAATAGAGGCAAACAATTTCCGCAGTTTATTAACAATTCTGTTAACGGGGCAGTACAAAGTGTTATGTTACCAGCGATGTCCGCAAAACAGAAAGATATCGCTGATGTAAAAAATACTATGCGAACTGCTATTAGAATAAGTACATATATTGTCTTTCCAATTATGGCCGGGCTTGTTGCAATCTCGAAACCATTGATTTCAATCTTGCTTACTGATAAATGGCTGCCGTGTGTTGAATATATGCAGATTTTTTGTGTTGCATTAGCTGTATTTCCAATTCATTCCTGTAATCTACAGGCTTTTAATGCTATAGGTAAAAGTGAAATATATTTACGTTTAGAGATTATCAAAAAAGGTATTGGTATAATGTTGCTTTTGGGTGCTGTATTCTTGTTTAAATCTATATCGATGATTGCATGGTCCACGGCACTTACATCATATCTAAGCTTTGTTATAAACGCTATTCCTAATAAAAAAGTGTTTGGGTACACTTATGCCGAACAAATCCGCGATATATTCCCTTCGCTAATAATGTCGATGATTATGTGCATTATAACATTGCAAGTAGAGAAATTAGGAATGAATGATATTTCATCAATTGCCTGTCAGTTAGTGGTTGGTGTCTTAAGCTATCTAATTCTTTCAGTTGCAACTCACAACGAAGAATTACATAGTATTGTTTCTATGATTAATAGATAAAGAATCTATTATTTCACGGGAGCGCAGGTTGTACGTTTGTTTGGATATGACATGTGTTGATTTGCACTTTAGTGTGAACTAGGTGTAGCATAAAACTGACTTATGGTGTAAGAGGGCTTATAAGCCGTTGGTTACTTATATTCATTGTATGAAGTGAATGTCTGGACTGTCTTCAGTTCAGGCAAACGGAGTGATGCTTTGACATGCTTCTTGTAATAACACCGGTTTAGAATTGAACAAAAAGTGGGTCAATAGTATGTATGAATTAACAACAGGCGAAGGGATACTTGGAGGCATTAAAAGAGTTGAAATAAAACGTTGCCCAAATACATGTATCAGTACCACGCGGTTTTGACAGGATAGGAGTTCAGTGAATATGGGAAAAGTGAATGAATTTGAGAATTTAATAGAGAAGACGGTTGATTCCTCTGAGGTGTTCGCGGGCGAGATGCTGCATGTCTATCGCGACAATATTGAGCTGCCAAATGGCAAGATAGCGACGCGTGAGTATGTGAAGCATGTGGGAGCCGTGGCTGTGGTGGCGCTGACTGAGAGCGGTTCGGTGGTGATGGAGAAACAGTATAGGTATCCGGCGAGGCGAGTGGTGACGGAGATTCCTGCGGGAAAGCTGAATTCTCTTGAGGAGGATAGGCTTGCGGCAGCGAAGCGTGAACTTAGAGAAGAGACAGGAATTGAGGCTGATGAGTGGGTGGAGCTCGGGGAGTATCATCCGGCGTCGGCGTATTGCAATGAGAAGATATGGATGTTCATGGCGCGTGGGTTACGTAAGGGTGAGCAGGACCTGGATGAGGATGAGTTTCTGAATGTGGTGGAGGTGCCGCTTGAGGAACTCGTGGAGCAGGTGCTTGACGGCACGATTAAGGATGGCAAGACCCAGGTGGCGCTGCTTAAGGCGGCGGTCAGGGTTGGAGTGCTTAAGGCGTGATGGCAGGTCGAGATTTAGAGTATTATTTGCTTTGAAGGAGCTTGTATATGTATTACGTACCTGATGGCACAGAATTGTGCGGTTTCTATGAATGTAGCGAATGCGGCAACAGATTCCTGTCGTTGCAGATTGCGCCGAAGATAGTGTGCCCGTATTGCGGCGAGGAGCCGGATATGGAGATAGGTCCTGACGATGTCATGCCTGATACAACTGAGACGGCTAAGTTGTTGCAGGTGGTCGAAGGTGAAGAAGAGGTAGGCAAGATGGACATGCTGCTAAGTCTTGCAATCACCGGCGGAGACTACGAGTGGCTGTAATTCCAATTTCTTTTGATATTTGTTATAATAACAAGATAGGTTTGGAATCACGCTATGTCAACAAATACAACGACTCCGCCCACCACAGGCGAGAATAAACGACAACTGAATTTTGAGATACTTAGGATTATTGCCATGTGCATGATTATCACCATGCACTATTTGACGAAGGGACTTAATGTGCCGAAGTTATCGGAAGACTTAAGCCTATCCAACATGCTATGGTGGCTGATATACGCTTTTTCGGTTGGTGCCGTCAATATCTACGTACTGATATCGGGTTACTTCCTTGTAGACAGCCGTTGGCGCATCGACAAGGTATTTAGTCTATACCTCACGGTATGGCTCTATTCCGTCCTTGTTCCGCTGACACTCGGCGCTATGGGCATTGTAGACCTTGGAAGATTAAGCCTCGGAGACTGGCAGCAGCTCCTACTACCCATAGAGTATGAGCACTATTGGTTCGCGACTGCATACGTCATGATGTATATCCTATCTCCGGTTCTGGCGATTGCCGTTCGCTCACTTAACAGGGAGCTTCTTCGCGGCGTAATCGCAGGGCTCGTCGTCCTCTTTAGTGTGCTCAAATCGATCAACCCGTATCTCATTCCCTGGGATAAATACGGTAACGACGTATTGTGGTTCATAGTACTGTTTATGATCGCAGGATATATTCGACGCTTCGGTATACAGGCTTCCATTACGTTACGAGTGCTGACATACATTCTGACCAGCATATTGATCTTAGTATCTGAATTAATACTAGGTGTTATTGTTAACAGAACAGGAAAAATGGAATATATGTTGGATATGCTGTGTGCCAACAACCACATCCTGGTGTTGCTGGCATCAGTAGCTTTATTTACAGCATTTATTGAATTGAAAACAGATGCTATTCATGAGAAGACAGGGAAGATGATTCTTCTGTTTTCTTCTTCGACCTTCGGGATATATCTGTTACATGAGAACCTGCTTGTTAGAAGCAGATGGGCTTCGTGGCTTGGTGTTGACAGGCTAAATAATACAGCTCTTAAACTTCTGTTTCTCATTATCTCAATTGTTGTACTTTTCATAGTGGGAACGTTGATTGACAGAGTGAGAGCAGGATTATTTAATATGTTCATCAAGAAGAAAACACATACTATTTAAGGTGAAAGATCATGAGGATTAACTTCAATGTACCGCCGTTTACCGGCAGGGAGATGATATATATTAAGCAGGCTGTGGACGCTCAGAAAATCTGTGGTGACGGACAGTTCACAGCCAAGTGCAACAAGTGGATAGAGGATAAGACGGGCTGCGAGAAGGCTCTGCTTACGACCTCGTGCACACATGCGACGGAGCTTGCCGCACTGCTTACAGATATAAGATCCGGCGATGAGGTCATTATGCCGTCGTATACCTTTGTCTCGACCGCGGATGCGTTTGTGCTAAGGGGAGCTACACCGGTGTTCGTGGACATCAGACCGGACACCATGAATATAGATGAGACATTGATTGAGGATGCGATAACTGAGCATACCAAGGCGATTGTACCGGTACACTATGCGGGTGTTGGTTGTGAGATGGATGTTATCATGGATATAGCAAGACGACATAATCTCATGGTTATCGAGGATGCGGCGCAGGGCATCATGTCAACCTATAAGGGACAGGCTCTTGGCGCTATCGGAGATATGGGCTGCTTCTCTTTCCATGAAACCAAGAATTTCTCCATGGGTGAGGGCGGGGCGCTGCTCATGAAGGATGCGAGGTTCATAGAGGATGCTGAGATATTCAGAGAGAAGGGTACTGACAGAAGCAAGTTCTTCAGAGGTCAGGTGGATAAGTACAGATGGGTAAACTATGGCTCGTCTTATCTTCCCAGCGACATGAACGCGGCCTATCTGTGGGCTCAACTTGAACTGGCTGACGAGATAACAAAGGCCAGGATGGACAGATGGAACCAGTATGACGTGCTGTTACGTGACCTGGCAGACAAGGGGCTGATTGAGCAGCCGTTTGTCCCGGATTACTGCACACACAACGCGCATATGTATTATATTAAGGTGCGAGACCTCGAGCAAAGGGGTGACTTCATAAACTTCATGAAGTCCAAGGACGTGCTGACTGTATTCCACTACGTTCCTCTTCATTCAGCCCCTGCAGGTCTCAAGTACGGAAGATTCCATGGTGAGGACAACTTCACAACCAGAGAAAGCGACCGCCTGGTTCGCCTCCCCATGTACTACGCCCTAACCGAGGATGACGTGAACTACATCTGCGAATGTGTCCATGAGTACTTCGAAGGGTAATAGCGTAAGCGACTGACATAATGACAAATAAATATGAAGACAAAACAAATAAATCTGAATACATAAACAGAGTCAGCCTGATAAATATTCTGATGGCATTAGCTATTGCCCTGATTACATGGGGAATAGTTGCTATTGGGTTTGATTTTTTCTATGATCTTAATGATGATGTCCTAATTAAGGATATCCTGTCCGGAGCATACACAGGAACTCCAAGTGGATACAATAACCAGATGATGTATCCGATAAGTGTGCTTATTGCAGGTCTGTACAGATTGATACCGTCCGTGCCATGGTATGGCATCATTCTTATGGGCGGGCTTGCTACATGTGTGTCTATCATAGTATATCGATTGTTATGTTATACCTTAAATATTTGGATAAAGCTTGCAATGTCGGTATTCGCAATTGTATTCATCTTAGGCGTCTATCTGGATGAAATAACCAATATGACCTACACAGTAGTCAGCGCTATGCTTGCTACTGCTGCGTGCGTATGGGTTCTAACCGATAATAACCTGAGACTACGCGATAATATTGTTCCGATTGTGCTTTGCATCATCTCCTTCAATATTAGAAGCGAGATGTTTTTGCTAATGTGCCCCTACATGGCGGCTGTGACAATAATTAAATTTATATTTGATTTATCAAAGAAGTCGTTGCGTAATTTATCAATAATAGCAACAGTCATTCTTGCAGGCATAGTCATTACCTTTCTCATAGATACCATCGCCTATAGCGGAAGCGAATGGAGAGAATATAGAAGACTATTTGATGCCAGGACTGAAGTGTATGATTTCACCGGCATACCTGAGTATGATACCAATGAAGACTTCTATGAATCTGAGGGTATCACAAGGGAACAGTGGCAGCTATTAGTCGATTACAACTACGCCTTGGATGAAAATATAACAGCCGATACACTTGAAAAAATTGCTTCATATGTTAGAAGCGGAGAAGCAAAGGATGCTAATGGCAATCCATATACAAGAGCTAATGTTGGAATTAAGACTGCAATTGGACAATACATAAGGTCAATAGTCGATTTCACTGCGGAACCCATGTATATGCCGCTTAGATTGATTGTCACATTATTATTCATAGCGCTTATTATCCTATCTGTATTATCCAGGAGAGGAGATACGTTAGTCGGGTTGGCGGTTGTTTTCCTGTGTAGAAGTGTGCCGTGGATATATTTCTATTATTCGGGCAGACCGGTTGAGAGACTGTCGCATCCGATGTTCTTTATTGAGGCTGCGATTCTGCTTACCATGCTGTGTCAGACCAAGATAGGCCGTCTTGATAAGGGATTGGTGTATCTGACTTTAATATTGATACTGGTGCTATGTGTGGTAAACTTAAAGACAGAGTGGAGCGAAACGGATTGGCAGATGCGTGAGCGCGAGGAAGTAAATGCTTCATATGAGAAACTGTGTGAGCACACAACGACTACTGAGGGCTACTACCTAATCGATGTCTACAGTACGGTAGATTACACAGAGAAAGTGTTCGCGCCGCAGGTTGACAAGAGCAATCAGATGCTTGCAGGAGGTTGGATGGCAGGAAGTCCGCTTGATGCTAAGAAGGAAAAAGATTATGAGTTGGCGCACCCTGATGCTGCACGGGTTTTCGTGGTGTATGACAGGAATCGCTGGAACTACAGCGAGATTGCGCGATGAGTGAGGATTATGATTAGCTTTGTGATTCCATGTTACAGAAGTTCACAGACGATTGGTAAGGTCGTTCAGGAGATCAAGACTACAATGACTGACAGTGAATATGAGGTGATTTTGGTGAATGATTGTTCACCGGATAATACCTATGATGTTATATGCGAGCTTGCACATGCGGACAGACACGTGAAGGGGATTAATCTTGCTAGGAACTTCGGTCAGCATGCCGCAATAATGGCAGGTCTGTCTTATGCTTCGGGAGATGTGGTAGTCTGCCTGGATGATGATGGCCAGACTCCTGCCTGTGAGGTGGGCAAGCTTCTCGCAGCCATAGATTCAGGCTCTGATGTAGTATATGCTCGTTACTTACATAAGAGACATTCATTATTTAGGAATTTCGGAAGCTTCGTTAATGAGAAGATGCTCCAGTTTATGCTTGGAAAACCTAAGGATCTGTATGTCAGCAGTTATTTCGCTGCACGTAGATTTGTTGTAGACGAGATACTAAAATATGATAAGAATTATCCATATCTGCAGGGACTTGTGCTTCGTACGACGAAGCGTATAACCAATGTGGATGTGAACCATCGCGACAGGGAAGTAGGCGAATCTGGATATTCGTTTGGTAAGCTACTGACACTGTGGATGAATGGATTTACAGCCTTTAGCGTAACACCGCTTCGTGTATCTACCTACTGTGGATGTATATTCGCAATTATTGGTTTTCTGTATGGAATATATACCATAATCAGACATTTTGTGGTCGGTACGGCACCCTTAGGATATGCTTCGTTAATGTCAGCACTCATGTTTATAGGCGGTATGATCATGCTTATGCTTGGACTTGTCGGGGAATATATCGGAAGGATGTATATCGGGGCCAACCACGCCCCTCAGTATGTAATAAGGGATAAGACGTTTGGCGAGTCTACTAATAACGAGGGTGCTTGTAGTTGATGATAGATAAAGCAAGTATATCACTTAGAAATATTAGATATGAGGATACCGATCTGATCGTCAGATGGCGAAATAGTGAGGCGGTCAGGTGTAATTTCTTCTATAGAGAGGAGTTTACCGCTGAGACGCACCTTAAGTGGATGGACACGAAGGTCAAGAACGGTGAGGTGGTGCAGTACATCATCGAAGTGGACGGCAGACCTGTAGGCTCGACATATTTCCGAGATATTGACCGAAAGAAGTTAAGTGCCGAATACGGTGTCTTCATCGGTGAGGATGTGCGTGGGTGCGGTATAGGTACAGAGGCGCTCAGACTTACTCTTGATAAGGCTGTAAGTGAGCTCGGACTTAAGCATATAATCGCCAGAGCAATCGAGGGCAATAATGCTTCCATAAACTGCTTCCTGCATGCGGGCTTTACAATCGATTCCACCATTCCGGACGTTGAGTGTTCAGACGGTACGAGAGTAAATATGGTGATGATGAGTATTGAGCTATAAAATGAACAAACCGACAATAGAAAAATTATATACACATCGACTCACACCCTGGGTAAACGCGTTTCTTTTTTGCGTAGGTATCCGGGGCGTTATGGCGTTAGGAGATGCAACGGGAATTAGATACAGTAACAGCATTTTGTCGGTTATGCTTTTTATCCTATTGCTGATGCTTGGCAGGATAGTGTGCCCAATCTTTGCTAAGGTTGATAAGGTATGGAAGATTAAGGCATATATATTCAGCACACTTATTTCCACGGCACTTCACATTGGTGCCGAGTATGAATTCTATGACGGCGTGGACTTCGCTAAGCCTTCCCTATATATTAATACCATATGTCTGGCAGTCGCTATGGCTCCCTTCGTGGCTTACTTATGGAGAAAGCCAAGGGGCCTTAATGTGATTGAGAGAGATGAGAACGAGATGGATAAAGCGACAGGTAAAACCTCGGAACCTAAATCATTCAGGTCATCAACACTCTTCAACTTTTTCTATATCTGGGCCATAATTTTCCTATTTTGGATGCCTGTATTCTTCGCACTTTACCCCGGGGCTTTTGTTTACGATGCCACAGAAGAATATGTGGAGGTGATATCCAGACAGTTCACCATGCACCATCCCTTGCTTCATGTGCTGGCTTTGGGCGGCATAGTGCACCTGTTCGAATATATCGGCGCCGGTGCAAACTTAGGAATTGCCGTATATGTACTACTCCAGATGCTGGTTATGTCGGCTGCTCTTAGCTTCGTGGTACGTTCACTTCAGATGTGGGGTGTTACCAAACGCTATGCCTTCATAACAGTGCTGTTCTTCAGTATCTTCCCATTATTCCCATTATATGCAGTCTGTACAGCCAAGGATGGCCTCTTCACGGTCTTCCTGCTCGTATCGATTGTATCGATGGGCAATATTATAAGGTCAACAGACGCAGAAAAAGAGCCTGTCTCTACTACCTCCATGTCCGACATGGTTATCTTCCTTGTATCATCCACGCTCATGATGATGCTTAGGAACAACGGTCTGTATGCATACACCGCAACTGCGCTGATAATCGTAATAGTATTTATTGTTGACAGGCGGCATCGGTCTGCTTCATCAAACCGTATCACCGCGCGCCTCCTCATCCTCATGGCACTGTCAATCGTCTTATTGCTTGGCAGCACCAGGATTCTGAAGCTTGCAACCGGCGCGACAGACGGCGAGCACCAGGAGATGCTGACGGTTCCGATTCAGCAGTTGGCACGCACCTATACATACAGTCCCGAAGCCTTTACTCCGGATGAAGAAGCACTCCTCAAGGCATTTATCCCTGAGGACTACCTTACTACCTACTCGCCCCGCATAAGCGATGTGCTCAAGAGTGGCTTCGACAATCAATACTATGAGTCGCACAGGGCTTTGTTCTACAAGCTGTGGCTCACCATAGGCGCCCGACGCCCGATTACGTATCTTAACGCTCATCTTGGTACCTCCTACGGCTATGTATATCCCGACGCGCTAAACAATGTATACAAGGGCAACACCATGAACACCTTCACCTATACCGACAGCTCCTACTTCGGCTTCGAAACCGAGCCGCCCGGCACCCGTGAAAGCATGCTGCCCGCGCTTGAATTCCTCATAGAGAAGCTCTCCCTAGACCTGTTCCAGCAGAAATGCCCTGTACTGAGTATGTTGTTCGCCCCGGGCTTTGTGTTCTGGGTATTCTTCTTCGTACTCGTGGGCTACGTTGACAGGAAGAACCTGCCGATGATGTTGCTTGTGCTTATGACCTTTGCCACAGTCCTGCTTGGTCCAACCACTCTGGTCCGCTACGTACTGATTCTTTGGTACATTACACCCTTGTATCCTATATGGATAAAAGAGGCAGAGAGAAAATGAATAAAGGAAATAGTATGGAACAAAATGAAGAAAAGTCTATAGCCTTCTATATCGGCGGCCTGTGCATCGGTGGTGCAGAGCGCGTAATCTGTAATTTGGCAGAGTACTTCTACAGTGAGGGCTACCGTGTCACAATGGTTACCAAGGTCCGTGATGAGAAGGAATATGAACTGAATCCGGGAATAAAAAGAATAATTGCGGACATTACCCCTGAGGAGGAGACTGCTTCAAGAATACATAACCTGTTCGCCAGAATAGCTAAACTTAAGCGCATCTGGAAGGAAGTCAAGCCTGATGTGATTGTAAGCTTCATAAGGAAGAATAATCTTATGGCTATTGCTTCGGCAGCACCACTTGGAATTCCCGTGGTCGTAAGCGTAAGGAGCGCCCCGGAGCGTGAACTTAAGGGCTTTGGCTTCAAGACGATAACCTTCCTGCTCTTTAGACAGGCAGCTGGCGTGGTGTTGCAGACAAGGGAAGCTTACAACTTCTTCCCAGGATATATAAGGGCGAAAGCAGTTGTGCTACCAAACAGTATTAATCCGGACTTTTTGAAAGAAAGTGAAAAGCTTGCTTTAGAAAGAAATAGTGACATTAATGGTGCATCTAATGAGAAACCGGAAAAGGTTGCTGTTGAGAATACAAACATTAACCGTGAAGAAGCAAAGGTTATTGACAGTCGAGTTGTTTTCTCAAAGCGAGAAAAGAAAATCATTACGGTTGGTCGCATAGACGACAATAAGAATCAAAGAATGCTCGTGGAAGCATATGCTAAGATTGCAGGTCAGTATCCTGAATGGAGTCTCGAATTAATCGGGGATGGCAGCGGTCGGAAACTCCTCGAGGAATATGTTAGCACCTTGCCATGTAAAGATAGGATTAGCTTCACAGGTGCTGTGGATGACGTGGCCGAGCGCATGAGTAAGGCCTCCATCTTCGTGCTTCCATCTAAGATAGAGGGCATGCCCAATGCCCTTATTGAAGCTATGGTGATGGGCATGGCATGTATAAGTACAGATTGCCCCTGCGGCGGTCCCAGAGACCTTATTGCCGCAGACGAATCTAACGGTATCTTAGTCCCTGTTGACAATGTTGATGCCATGGCTATGGCACTTAAGCGCCTGATAACCAATGACACGCTGCGTCAAAGCATGGGCGACAATGCTCGTAAGATAATTGCTACTCTACATCCCGATACGGTCAACAAGCAGTGGAAGAATTATATAGAGAATGTGTTTTCAATAAGAGGGAAGGAGTCAGACCTTGGTTAACCCGAAGCGAAAGAATATAAAGAAATATATTATATACATACTACTTGGCCTCATGATTATTGGAAATACCACATTAGTATTTAATAAAAGTATTTGGTACGATGAGGTCTACAGCCTAAACCTTGTGAAGGGCAATTTTGCCCAAATAGTAAGTGGAACCGCGCAGGATGTGCACCCACCACTCTACTATCTCATCCTAAAACTTGGACTGCTAATCGGAAATGGATTGTTTGGAATAAATGTAATCTATGTGGCTAAGTTTGTCTCGATAATTCCGATTTTCCTGACTGTGATAATTAATCACTACTGGGTACGGAAATGGTTGGGCGAGGGCATATGGCTCCATAGCTTCTGCATATTGGCGATGCCGAGAATCATGTCCCATGCCGGAATCGAGATAAGAATGTACAGCTGGGCGGGACTGTTCGTCTACATGGCCTTCCTGTTTGCCGTGAGTATCCTTAGCGATGGCGACCGTACCGGACGATGGGTCGGACTCGCACTTACAGCCCTGGCGGCATCATACTGCCACTATTTCGCCTGTATCGCTGCTTTCTTTATATATCTCGGCCTGTTCACAGGACTCCTGATTCAGCGTCGAGGTGCCAAATCTATAATGTCTAATAACGTCCTTATAATGGTGTAAATTAAAAAAATAAAATGAGCCAAGGCTCTTACCTTTAGGTATAATAATAAGATCA
>JADYUL010000008.1 GCA_021531795.1 Lacrimispora saccharolytica | reverse complement strand
GGAATGAATTAGTTTGTGCCATCAAGTGGCACAAATAAAGAAAAGCCCACCAATTTTGGTGGACTTTGTCTACAGTCTGGAAGCATCTGCGTCGCAGATGCTTCTTTTGTTTGGGGTAAGAAGGAAATACCCCCTATTGGGGTTAATAGTCAGCGTGGCTGACTATTAAGGGAAGGTATTTCTTTCTTATGGGGTATAGCAAAAAACTACAAAATGTATTGGGGGGGGGTTACATTTAGTATAATACCCCCACCCTATTATTCAAACAATACTTATTTTCTACAAAAATCACAAAAATGGACTCTCACTTTTGTGAAATATTACCAAAGAATCAGTTGCAAAGTACTATTCCACCCGTCTTCGGTACTACTATTGTAAGAATTCCGTCCTTATCCCTGCAGGTTCGTCTCCTGGTATTATAGCCTTCAGAATCGGTAATTAGTCTCTGTATGTACTTCTTGCCGACACCGTTACCGAGCATCCATACCGGAAGCTTCACTTCCATGTCTACAGGCATATTATTCACAAGAGTAAGTGTAGCTTTCTTTCCGAGCTTTCTTCCATATGCAATAACGCCAATCGGTGATGACAAAGGGATGAGTGAACCCGTCCTTAACTCCTTACGCTTCCTGTGAAGTGCAATAATAGCCTTGTGGAAGGCAAGCATTTCCTTGTCTTCACTGCCCCATGGATATACTCTTCTGTTGTCGGGGTCCGTGAAACCGCACACTCCCACCTCATCTCCGTAATACAGAGTGGGTGCACCGGGCCAGGTCATCTGTACCGTAACAGCCTCTCTCATAACAGCTGTGCTGATACCCTCGCCTGCCGCTTCACTGCCAAGCTCCTCCACTCTTCCGACCTTACGTGTGGTTCTGGTTAAGAATCTTGAATGATCATGGTTGGACAGCTCATTCATGGCAGTCAGCAGTGACGGAGTTGAGAATCTGGCTGAGTACTCCTTCATACTCTTCCAAAATGCATCCTTATCAGCCACCAGTTCTTCCTTATATTCATCGCTATGCTTCTCCATACCGGTCAGGAACCATGTCAACGGCTCCATAAAGGCATCGTAATTCATAACGGTATCCCATTCTTTACCCTGAAGCCAGGCGGAAGCATCTCCATAATGCTCGGCTAAGATAATTGCATTGGGATTGGCTTCCTTCACACTCTTTCTAAAGTCTGCCCAGAAACGATGGTTAGTCTCACTGTCAGAGCCTAAATCTGCTGCCACATCCAGTCTCCATCCGTCCGCATTGTACGGAGCAGATACCCACTTGGCTCCTATCCTGCAGATATAGTCGTACAGAGCCTTGCTGTTATAGTTTAACTTAGGCAGAGTCTCATAATCCCACCATGCCTCGTAATTCCCGTTATAAGGCCACTTGCCACCATCCTTCCAGATGAAGTAATCATGGTAGGGGCTGTCCTCACTGACATAGGCTCCCTTCTCGTAGCCCTCGGCATTCTCATATATTCTCTCAGCATCCATCCATTTGTTGAACGAGCCGCAATGATTGAACACACCGTCCAGAATGACCTTCATTCCCCTCTTGTGAGCTTCCTCTGTAAGCTTGGCAAAAAGTGCATCCGATGCTGCCAGATTCTCCGAATCCGATACCCTCTTTATGAATCTGGTTGCTTTGCTGTTGTCAGAATCTTCCTTCTTTAACAGCTCACCTTCGTCATTCACTATCACTCCAAAGTGGGGGTCTACATGGTCAAAATCGGCCGTATCGTATTTATGGTTCGACGGAGATATGAAGATGGGATTGAGGTATAGAACTTCCACTCCAAGGTCCTTAAGATAGTCAAGCTTATCGATCACACCCTGAAGATCTCCTCCATAATGCTCTAAAAGACCTGTATCTATCTTCTCATTCCATTCCTTATGTACAGAATGACCGTTGATATAATGATACTCATCAGTCAGTACATCATTGCTCTTGTCACCGTTATTAAACCTGTCTACATATATCTGATAGAAGATACCTCCCTTAGCCCATTCAGGTGTTGAAAATCCCGGATGAATCCTGAACATCATATCTTCTCTTATCTCTTCTTCCACACCACCGGCATCATATATTACTTCCTTGCCGTCTATAATCGCAAGGAAGTAATACCTGAAGGTATCCTCCGTCATCGTCTTCTTAACACTGTAGTAATCAAAGCCCTTAACATTTCTGTCAAATAATCCCAGGCTCATTGGCAGTCTCTCTTCTCCGGATACGAGAATTACACTTGTGGCTGATTTATGTCCTGTACGGAATCTGATTGTAACTTCCTCGCCGGGCTTTGGCTCTGCCGGGCTTATGTAATTACTTGTTCCATCAGAGAACAATGCTTGCAGCTTGTCATAATTCACTTTCTTTTTCCTCCCTATTGCAATTTAGCGCACCGAGTTATGGTGCGCTAAATTAGTATATTTTTCGATCAGAACAATGCCTCGAATTCTTCTCTGGTTATTCTCTCCTTCTCTATCAGAAGAGCCGCCGATTTATCCAGTACCTCGCGGTTTTCTAAGATTATGTTCTTAGCCTTCAAGTAGCAGTCATCAATAATGTACTTAACTTCCTTATCAATCTCACCCGTGATGTATTCGCTGTGGCTTCTGGGATGAGCGAGGTCACGTCCTATGAATACCTCCTCGTCATCATCATCGTAGTTGATGAGACCCAGATGCTCGGACATACCGTACTTGGTGACCATCTTACGGGCGATATTGGTCGCTCTCTTGATGTCATTGGAGGCGCCTGTTGTGATGTCTCCGAAGACGATTTCCTCTGCGATTCGACCTCCGAGCAGTGTCATGATATCCTGAAGCATGGTGTTATTGGTCATGAACATCTCATCCTTCTCGGGAAGCGGCATGGTATAGCCTGCTGCCCCGGGACCTGTCGGGATTATCGAAATTGTATATACGGGGTTCATATCCGGCAGAAGATGGAAGAGGATAGCATGTCCTGACTCATGGTATGCCGTTATCTTCTTCTCCTTATCTGAGATAATCTTACTCTTCTTCTCAGAACCTATTCCTACCTTAATGAATGACTTTGTGACATCCTCCATGGTAATGAAGGCTCTGTTGTCCTTAGCTGCGCAGATGGCCGATTCATTCAACAGGTTCTCAAGGTCTGCACCGGTGAAGCCTGCCGTGGTCTGTGCCACACGCTTTAAGTCCACATCCTCTGCCAGGGGCTTATTCCTTGCATGGATTTTCAGAATTTCTTCTCTGCCCGCCACATCGGGAGCTCCGACTGCAATCTTTCTGTCGAATCTTCCGGGTCGCATAATGGCCGGGTCGAGGATATCCACACGGTTGGTTGCAGCCATGACGATAATGCCCTCGTTCACACCGAAGCCGTCCATCTCGACAAGCATCTGATTCAGGGTCTGCTCTCTCTCATCGTGTCCACCGCCCATACCGGTACCACGACGTCTGGCAACAGCATCTATCTCATCAATAAAGATAATACATGGAGAATTCTTCTTGGCCTCGGCAAAGAGGTCTCTCACTCTGGATGCGCCAACACCTACGAACATCTCCACAAAATCCGAACCTGAGATGCTGAAGAAGGGAACATCAGCTTCTCCCGCAACTGCCTTGGCAAGCAGGGTCTTACCTGTACCGGGAGCACCCTCAAGAAGCACACCCTTAGGTATTCTTGCTCCGACTTTGGTGTATTTCTCAGGGTCTTTAAGGAAATCGATAATTTCCTCCAGATCCTCCTTCTCTTCTCTGAGGCCTGCTACATCATTAAGCTTGGTCTTGGTATCGGAATCAAGTTTGGCCCTGCTCTTGCCGAAGTTCATCATCTTGGCATTGGCTCCGCCTGCTCCACCGCCTGCTCCCATCATGAAGAACAGCAGCGCTCCGACCGCAATAATCGATACGATGGGAAGCAGATAATCCGACAGGAAGTTACCCTTGGGAACATCCTCAAGCACGGGATCAACTCCGTACTGCTCCATTGTATCCTGAATCTCACCGACATCCGTAACATTCAGTTCTCTGTGATTGCCGTTCTTTAGCCCCACCTGAAGCACACCTGTAGGTACCTCCTTGTTGGGCTCAATCACCACCTCAACCACATTGCCTGACTGAAGGTCCTTCTTGAACTGTCCCATGGTATAGTTATTGCTCACCACCTTCGATTGGGTGTACCACACCATGAACAACAGAAAACCTATCATCATTATGAAATATAAGTTAAATATCCTGTTATTACTCTTCATAAATAATCCTAATCAAACACAACCTCTCCGATATATGGCAGATTCCGGTATCTCTGGTCATAATCAAGACCGTAGCCTACCACGAACTTATCCGGGATTCTGAAGCCCACATAGTCCATCTTAACATCAACCTCACGTCTGTCGGGTTTATCCAGAAGCGCACAGAGTCTGATGCTCTTAGGACCCCGCTCCATCAGAATCTTGGGAAGCAGGTTAAGAGTATTGCCGGAATCGATGATATCTTCAACAATGAGCACATCCTTGCCTGCAATGGACTCAGATACATCCATCTTAATGGATACCTGTCCGCTGCTGACCGTGCCGCCGCCATAGCTTGACACCTTCATAAAATCAATATTCACGGGCACCGTGATACGCTTAGCAAGCTCGCAGGCAAAAAAGCTCGCCCCCTTGAGGATACAGATAAGGAAGATCTCCTTGCCCTCATAGTCCCTGCTTATCTGCTCTCCAAGTTCCGCAATCCTTGAATTAATCTCTTCTTCCGATAACATTACATTAATATGCTCAGCCATCTAATCCACCTCAACCATAAGAATTCTTGTTGTACTTTCACTAATCTTCACATCTGCACCTATGCGGTGACCTATTACCCAGATTATCCTGCTGCCGGATGCAAGCAGGAGCACCTTGTCGCGCTTATCTCTCTCAATCTTTTCATTGACCATGTATGCCTTGATCGACTGTCTGTCACCCTTATCATTGATGACAATATAGTCTCCGCTTCGTCTGGTTCTAACGCACAACCTACTGTTAATTTTATCATAATCAAAGCACTTAGTATACTCTAAAGGCCTTGTATAATCCACATCCCCTTTTGGAAAAAGCTTAAACTTCAGGTTGCAAAAATCATTCACTTTAACTGCCAAACTGCCTTCTCGGACAAGCTTCTCAGTATCAATACCGGTATTTACCTCAGTACCGGTATCCAGAAAGCTTGAGTTTGGTGAGTCGGTGGGCGCTTTTGCCCGAAGTATCACCGATTCATAGGTAGCTTCAGCACAAAGATTATAGGGCAGGTCAAGTGTACCACTGCCCTTGTGCCGGGTAAGCTTACATACTGCGTCCACATGGCGTCTGGTGATGTCCTTGCGATGTGGAGTGATCAACTCAAAGGCTTTGAGGATGAGCTCTCTTTGAAGAAGCTCATGGCAGGAGAGAAACTCTGCCCTGTTAACTATCACTTTAGGCTGCAGCGTATCTTCTGCACTTAAGCTGTCCGGGTAATCCGCTGTGAAAGTAATGACTTTGTCAGCCACCTTATTCAGTTCACTTTCAATGAAGTCATTAACAAGCAGGGCGTCACTGCCAATACTTGCTATATGCTCGATGGCTCTGTTGTTTATCCTGTCGCTAAGACAGGGCAGAACCTCAAGCCTAATCCTATTTCTTGTATAATCCGTACTAAGATTGGTCTCATCCACGCAGAAGGTCATATTCTTCTTAGCAAGATAAGCCTCTATCTCACCCCGGCTTATGTTTATTAACGGTCGTATTATCTTACCGTTTATGGGTGCGATCCCACACATTCCGTGTATACCGCTTCCGCGACAAATATTCATAATAACGGTTTCGGATACATCATTCATATGATGTCCGACCGCGATTTTATCCATATTAAGTGAAGCATATTCTCTGTAGCGAAGTTCACGTGCCGCTTCCTCCGTCGACAGATGATGCTTCCTTACATAGCCCTCAACGTCCACACTTCTAATGATAAGCGGGACGTCCAGGCTCTCACACAGCGATACCGCATAGTTTTGGTCCCGAAGTGCCGTCTCCCTGAGATTGTGATTGACATGGATCGCAGTCAGACTAAAGTCGCCTCTCTCCAGTCTGTACTTATTAAGGTTTAGAAGCAGGGCAACAGAGTCTGCTCCGCCCGACAGACCTACAAGCACCCTGTCTCCTTTATCAATCATATGAAATTGGTTAAGAGTATCCCTAACCGCGGCAATCATTACTAATCTCCCTCTTTAAAGACTATCTCATCATCCTTGACCAGTCCCAGTTTTTCCTTAGCCATGTCCTCGACGAATTTCTTGGTTTTGGTGTATTTACCATATTCCTCGATTTCCTCGCTTCTTAGCTTCTCCTGCTCTATCTGCTCCTCAAGCATAGCCTGCTTCTTGTCATATTCCCGTTGCTTCACAAGGATATTATGTCTGCCGACACCAACGATAATGATAAGCAGGATCAGGATGATTATTATCAGTATTACCGATACTGTATTGGGATTTTTCTTTCTGCTATGTCGTCGCAAATAACGATTTCTCATAGATATTTATAGAGCTCCTTGGCTTCGTCCTTCTTAACGGTCTCTTCTACTGCCAGTACTTCCACATTCACTTCCTTGTTGCCGAATTTGATGGTAATCTTATCGCCTACCTTCACATTGTAGCCTGCCTTGGCAACATTGCCGTTAACCAGTACTCTGTCTGCGTCACAGGCCTCATTGGCAATAGTTCTTCTCTTTATCAGTCTTGATACCTTAAGGTATTTGTCCAGTCTCATATTATTCCTAACCAAAATTAGCAGGGTTTATCAACCCTGCCAATTTTATACAATCATGTTTGCTTAATTAGTCTTAAGATTATGCGTTAACAAGATCCTTAAGAGCCTTACCAGCCTTAAACTTAGGAGCCTTAGTAGCTGCGATCTTCATTGTAGCACCTGTCTGAGGATTTCTACCCTCTCTTGCTGCTCTCTCAGAAACCTCGAATGTACCAAATCCAACTAACTGGATCTTCTCACCCTTCTTAAGCTCTGCTGCTACTGTGTCTGTAAAAGCCTTAAGAGCTGCCTCAGCGTCCTTCTTAGAAATATTAGCCTGCTCTGAAATAGCTGCAACTAATTCTGTCTTGTTCATGGAAATTTCCTCCTAGATTACTTATGTAATATTTTGCGCCCCCTATTAGACGCCTATACTATATATAGCCTTTTTTTGGTTTCTTGTCAATAAAAATACCCTTAAAACCTTGAAAATACACGCATTTTACGCATTTTTCTTCTTATTCGTCCGAAGATTCTTCTTCAGAGTTCTCCCTTACCAGATCCGCAAAGGAGAATACCTCGTCCTTCTGGCTGTTATCTATGCCTATTGTGTAGGTTCTGGTCAGATACTCTGCCAGGCGCAGCGTAATCTCATGCTTGCCGCTGACCTTGGTAAACGATGCCGGAGCCACTCCCACATAGCTTCCGTCCACGTAGACCTCAGCTCCGACAGGGGTCGCAATCGTCACCTTGTATCCGTCCACCCTGCTACCCTCATCAGACACACTCACAGCCTCTGTAGGTACCGCAACCGTAGGCATTGGCGTAGGAGTTACCGTAAGCGTCGGTGTTACTGCCGGTGTCACTCCATCCACCGCAACCGATACCGTGGGCGATACACTCTTACTGTCCGCCGGCTCAAGAGTAATATCAAGAGTCGCGTTTTTCGTGCCTACCTTAATATACTGAGTCAGAGTCTGATAGCCGTCCGCCTTGGCCATAAGCTGGTGAATACCGAAGCTTAGAAGAGCCGGCATGGACGTATCTACAATTTCGCCGTCTATGTATACTGTCGCATCCGACGGCGTCATGACGAAAATAACCGTTCCCTCCGCATCGGGCTCGGTGAAGTTGGTTTCATTAAGCTCGACCACACATTCCTCGCCCTCTCTGACGTCATATTCCTCCTCAAAGGTCACACTTCCCTTGCTGAGCGACACACTTACCCTGCCTGTCGGAACCGCAATCAGCATATCCTTGGTAACTTTTTTAATCATCCGCTTATTGATCTCAATCCAGCCGCCCTCGAAATAGTCCGCTCCGTTCAGCCTCAGATATCCGTGTCCGTCTGTGATATTTATACTGATGACCCTTGAATCAATGCCTCTGACTCTGATTCCGTCCACGGCATTGATGTCCATAAGCTCGGCAGGTTTGCCGTCGTTTAACACCAATGCCCCCTCAAGCTTGTATTCCTTCGGTCCTATCACCATCCTCTTATTTTCCTCTTCTATGGAAAAATCGCCCTCCGAGTCGATGACGAAGGCCGAGGGTGATTCCTTAACTGAGTTAAGAAGTTTCTTCGCTTTTAGGAATGTTATGTCAACTATACTTCCGGCCTCCACCTGATCAACAGTCATTGCAGAGTCATATTTGTCATAGAATTTGGTGGCTCCGTCGTAATTTAATGTATATTTCTTACCAAGCTCCAGACAGAAGAAGGTAATAGTCCTCTTGTCTGCGTCTCTTCCAAGAATAACAGCCTCGTTATCCGCACTGTCATACATGCCTGCCTTGGTTACCACAAAGCCGGTATCTTCACTCTCACTCATGGCTTCTGCCAGAGTCTGCTTATTACCGGTGCAGCCTGTCAGCATTATCAGGCACACCGACATGACACAATATGCAGTTATCCGTTTAATTATTGTTCTGTTCATATTCTAACTTCTTAACCATATCAAGCAGCACTTCCCTGTCATTTAGCGAAGGCTCGTCAATTACCATACTTAGCAGCTTACCAAGGATTGCACCCATTGCAGGTCCGGGCTTAACACCTAAGTCAATCAGGTCCCTGCCGCATACAGCCAGATCCTTCATACAGACACATTCTTTGGCACTTACTATCTCATTGTATATCGACTCAAGCTTATCAAGGCTTGCAAGTTTCTCTTCCCTCTTATAATCAGACTGAGCCATGCAATCTGCCCGCTTCACCATCAGAAGCTTACTGAAATTATCTGAGCCAAGCTTATTCATGGCTCTGCGTACATGCTTCTTATCCTCTATTATTTCAAGGTCATGATTCCTGCACAGAAGCTTCACGGCATGCAGTGTATCGTTATCGAATTTAAGTCTGTGCATAATATCTGATGCCATTCTCTCAGAGACTAATGGATGACCGTAGAAATGCATCCTTCCATCCTCACCGACAGACCTGGTATCAGGCTTACCAAAATCATGAAAGAGCATGGTATATCTGAGAACCCTGTCATTAGGCACAAATCTAAGGCTGTGAAGAGTGTGCTCTCCCACCGAATAGCAGTGATGGGGATTAACCTGTTCACATTCCATGCATTTGTCGAATTCGGGCAGAACCACACGGGTTATCCCGAGTCTGCAGGCATCCCTCAGATAATCCGGATTGGGACTGAGTAAAAGCTTAGTCAGCTCCGTGTTAATCCTTTCTGCGGATATTGTAGACAGGTTTGGAGCAAGCTTAACTATCGCCTTACTTGTCTCTTCCTCTATCCTATAGCCGAGCTGTGCCGAGAATCTGACAGCACGCATGATTCTAAGTGCATCCTCGCTGAACCTGTCATAAGGATTACCCACGCATCTTATTATCCCGTCACTTATATCATTAAGACCGCCATATTCATCAATTATTCCGTCTTCATGGTTATATGCCATGGCATTGATGGTGAAGTCCCGCCTCAGCAGATCCTCCTTGAGACTGGCTGTAAAGATTACCTCCTTAGGATGTCTGTTATCGGCATATTCTCCGTCAATACGATAGGTTGTAACCTCATATCCAACATGATTCCTAAGCACAGTTACAGTTCCGTGCTGTATACCGGTATCTATCGTTACAGGGAACAGCTTCTTAATCTCCATGGGCTTAGCAGAGGTTGTGATATCCCAGTCATCGGGCTCTCTGTTAAGTATTGTATCCCTCACACAACCGCCTACGGCATAGGCTTCATAGCCCGCCCTCTGTAATGTATTAATTATATATTCCACGTCCTTGGGTAAACTTATTTTCATAGGGTGATTTTACCATAAAAAAAGGGAGCCGGTAAACGGCTCCCCATATGATTAATGGATTTTATAATTTAGCTTAACTTTTTGTCCTTGTTAGCAAGGATATCAAATACTACAGCGCCAAGGAGAACTACACCCTTAACGACCTTCTGCCAGTTGGCATCAACACCCATAAGTGACATACCGAGGTTGATAACACCGATAAGAGTCGCACCAACTACCATTCCGAATACTGTTCCGGATCCACCGTAAGCAGATACACCACCAACTACACAGCCTGCAATGGCATCCATCTCATAGTTGGTTCCGGCTGTTGAATTGGCAGCCTGGAATCTTGCGATAACGATGTATGAAGTAATAACCGTAAGAACAGCCATATTGAGGTAAGCAAAGAACATGATCTTCTTGGTATCTACACCTGAAAGTCTTGTTGCTTCAGCATTTCCACCGATAGTATAGAAGTAACGGCCAAGAGTGGTCTTACTTGTAATAAAGTGATAGATTAGTACGATAGCAACAACCCATACAAGAACTGTAGGAATACCACCTGCCTTAGCGAGCTTATAAGCAAAGAGTAAGATTGCAGCTACTGTAAGCACTGTCTTAACAATAAGACTTACTACAGACTCAGCCTCATAGCCCTTCTTAACCTTATTGGCTCTGGCTCTTACGTTAAGTACAACAACAAGAATACTTGCAACTATACCTACACAGAAGCATACCATGTTGAACTGTGTAATAGGTGTGCTGAAAATCTTGCCTGAGAATATCTTTAAGAATAAATCCGGGAACGGAGCAATACTACCTGTTGTTGAATTAGCAGAGAGTAACGCTGTACCCCAGCCTCTGAAGGCAAGGAAACCTGCAAGTGTTGCAATCCA
This sequence comes from Lacrimispora saccharolytica, assembly GCA_021531795.1. GTDB lineage: Bacteria > Bacillota > Clostridia > Lachnospirales > Lachnospiraceae > Colinaster. The sequence goes on along the minus strand of JADYUL010000008.1, from coordinate 82,081 downwards.
CGGTGGGATATTAACATATGCAATAAGATAACCTAAGATGACACCGTAGATAATACCTACAACCAGCATAAGCAGAATTGATACCGGAGTGTTAACACCCTTTGTAACCATCAATATACCGCCGACAGCACCCATGAAGCATACGAAGGCACCACAGGAAAGGTCGATATTACCACCTGTCAACATACACATAAGCATACCAACCGCAAGAATGTATACATAAGCATTCTGTGTAATCAAAGCATTGAAATTAAGCGGCTGGAACATCTGTCCGTCTGTCATGATAGTGAAGAAAATATATACCAGGACCAGGACAATCATCATCGCATTTTTCTTAAGCAATTCAGAATATTTTTTCATCTTATCCTACTCCTTTACTTTTTCTTCTTATTTGATAATACATCGAATATGATAGCCACTAAGAGAACGACTCCCTTTACTACTTTCTGGTAGTTAGCTTCCATACCCATGATACTCATTCCCTGGTTGATAACACCCATGAGCACCGCACCGATTACTACACCGAAGACTCCGCCTTCACCACCGTAAGCAGAAGCTCCACCGATGAAGCAGGCTGCAATTGCGTCCATCTCATAACCCTGACCGAAGGTGGGCTGTGCCTGTGTTGCTCTTGCTACTGTAAGAATACCTGCAAGACCGGCCATGAGACCCATGTTAACGTATGCGAAGAGGTATACCTTTCTGGGGTCAATACCAGAAAGCTTTGTAGCCTTCTCGTTACCACCAACCGCATAGAGATAACGTCCCATTGTGGTTTTTGTTGTGATATAAGCATAGATTAACAGTACTGCAACGATCCAGAGCAGTGATGTGGGAATACCCTTGTAGCTTGCAAGCTTGTAGGTTACCCAGATAATAGCTGCACCGATAACTACCAGCTTAATCAGTTCCGAATAAAGGGGAGCTACGTCATAGCCTTTGCTCTTGGCACTGATTCTGTTCTTCATTGAAACAGCTGCAATAATAATAACAACTGCAATACCTGCAACGAGACAGGTCATATTAATTGTGCTTCCGCTTAAGAAGTCGGGAATATAACAGTCCGCTCCACCACCAAATACATTTAAGAAAGTGGTATTACGAATACCTACCGTAAATCCCTGTAATACTACATTGGACAATCCTCTGAAGGCATACATACCTGCCAGAGTTGCAATGAAGGGCGGAACCTTGACATAAGCAATCCAGAAGCCCTGCCAGAGACCTACCAGAAGACCTCCCACAAGCATTACTGCTACTGCCACCCAAACATTAATATCCTTATCCATCATTACGGCACCGATACCGCCTACGAAGCAGACAACGGAACCAACCGCAAGATCGATATTACCACCGGTTAAGATACACAGAAGCATACCTGCTGCCAATACGAATACATATGCATTCTGGCTTATCAGGTTATTGATATTCTGAGCATACAAAATCTTGCCGTCTGTGCTGATATAGAAGAATGCTACAACCAGTACAAGAGCAATAACCATGGTGTATTTTTTTAGTACATCAGTTATTTTAATACTATTCATGTTAGCCCCTTCCTGACTGTAATATACAAGCCATAATACTTTCCTGAGTAGCCTCGTCGGATCTCATCTCACCTACGAACTTACCCTCATTCATAATGTATATTCTGTCACTCATTCCGATAACCTCAGGAAGCTCTGAAGAGATCATTACTACAGACTTGCCTGCTGCTACCAGATCATTGATGATACAGTAGATCTCATACTTTGCACCTACATCGATACCTCTTGTAGGCTCATCAAGAATAAGAATATCCGGATCTGTGAACATCCACTTCGCAAGCAGGACCTTCTGCTGGTTACCACCTGAGAGGTTACCTACATTCTGCTCAACGGTAGGAGTCTTGGTACGAAGCTTTTCCTTGTACTCAACCGCAACCTGATATTCCTTATCTACATCAATGATAGCCTTGCTGCTGACACCGTTCATATTGGCAAGAGATGTGTTAACCTTGATTGAGTTGCTGAGTACCAGACCGTTACCCTTTCTGTCCTCAGTAACATATGCAAGCTTAGCATCAATTGCCTCTCTCGGGCTCTTAAGAACTGTTTCCTTACCGTTAATGAACAGTTCACCCGAAATCTCACTGCCGTAAGATCTTCCGAAGATGCTCATAGACAGCTCAGTACGTCCGGCACCCATAAGTCCGTAGATACCAACAACCTCGCCCTTCTTAACATTGAAGTTAACGTTATCGACAACCACCTTCTCTGTGTAAATTGGATGATGAACTGTCCAGTTCTTAACTTCCATATTCACTTCGCCGATCTTGACATCGTGTCTCTTAGGGAATCGGTCTGTAATCTCTCTACCAACCATTCCCTTGATGATTCTGTCCTCATCGATCGTTGTTGTATGCTTGTCCAGAGTCTCGATTGTGGAACCGTCTCTTACAACTGTGATCTTATCAGCAACATATACAACCTCATTAAGCTTATGAGTGATTATGATCATTGTCATTCCCTGCTTCTTGAATTCAAGCATCAAGTCAAGCAGTGCCCTTGAATCAGTCTCATTAAGAGATGATGTGGGCTCATCCAATATAAGCAGCTTAGCCTGCTTAGCCAAAGCCTTCGCAATTTCAACCAACTGCTGCTTACCTGTACCGATATCTTTAATCAGTACTCTTGAGGACTCTGAAAGTCCTACCATTCTCAGATACTTATCGGCCTCGGCGTAAGTCTCGTTCCAGTTAATTGCCGCCTTCTTGCCGCGCTCATTACCTAAGAACATATTCTCTCCGATTGTCATCTGAGGAACCAAAGCCAGCTCCTGATGAATGATTACGATTCCTTTTTTCTCGGAATCCTTAATAGTCTGGAACTTACATACCTCACCATCATAGACGATATCACCCTCATAAGTTCCATATGGATAGATGCCGCTAAGTACATTCATAAGTGTGGACTTGCCGGCACCGTTCTCTCCTACAAGTGCATGAATCTCTCCCTCTTCAACCTGAAGATTGACATTGTCAAGAGCCTTAACACCTGGGAAGGTTTTGGTGATGTTCTTCATTTCAAGCAATATCTTAGCCAAAATATACCCTCCAATCCATTAATCAATATCCCATATTTATAAACAGGCGGGTAATAACCCGCCTGTCTAAAATTCTTATTCACTATTGGAATATCTTACTGAAGCTGATCCTCTGTGTAGTAACCAGAATCGATAAGAAGTTCCTTGTAGTTGTTAACATCAGCGAATACAGGCTCGCAAAGGTATGAAGGGATAACTCCTGTTCCGTTGTCGTAAGTTGTTGTATCGTTAACATCAACCTCTGATCCTGAAAGAATCTGACCTACCATCTTAACAACCTGTGAAGCAAGTGTACGTGTATCCTTGAAGATTGACATAGACTGCTTGCCGGCGATCATGTTCTTTACATTCTCAATATCACAATCCTGACCAGTGATGATAGGATATGTTCCATTGTAGTTAGCTGCAAGAGCGTTCTCAACACCAAGTGCTGTTGAGTCGTTAGAGCAAAGCCATACGTCTACGTTTGTTCCGTCAGCATAGTAAGAAGAGAGAATGTTCTCTGCTCTTGACTGAGCTGTCTCTGTTGCCCATGTAGGTGTTGCAGCCTCATCAAATGTCTTCTGGCCAGAAACTACGTTGAGCTTACCAGACTCGATGTAAGGCTTAAGAACATCGAAAGCACCGTTGAAGAAGTAACCTGCATTGTTGTCACCGGGATCACCTGCTGTGAACTCAATGTTGAAAGGTCCTTCTGCATTGTCAAGATCAAGAGCCTTAACAACGTACTCACCCTGCTTTGTACCTACCATGTAGTTATCGAATGTAGCATAGTAAGAAACTGCATCAGAGTTCATAAGAAGACGGTCGTAAGCGATAACAGGGATACCTGCTTCCTTAGCCATGTCAAGAGCCTCACCAAGTGAAGAACCCTCGATAGCTGCGATAACGAGTACGTTAGCGCCTGAAGCGATCATGTTCTCAATCTGAGAAACCTGTGTCTGAACATCGTTTGATGCGAACTGAAGGTCAACCTCATAGCCGGCTGCCTTAAGCTCTGATTCCATGTTAGAACCATCCTGATTCCATCTCTGGAGATCCTTTGTAGGCATTGATACACCTACCTTTGTTCCGTTAGCTTCAACAGGAGCTGCTGCTTCCTCTTCTGCTGCAGGAGCTGCTTCCTCTTCTGCTGCTTCCTCTGTTGCTGCAGGAGCTGCTGCTTCTTCAGTCTTAGCGCCACATCCAACAAGTGTTGTAGCTACCATTGCTGTTGCAAGCAAAATACCTAAAAACTTCTTTGACATTTTCTTGTCCTCCCTATTTAATTTCTGAAGCAACACTATGTCGCTTCCGTTTACATTTAGTAATTTATCACATAATCAATAGCATCAACTTGTTAATTTCTTCAATTTTTTAACGAATTATGAACAGATTGTAAATAAATAGCACAAAATTGCTATCGTCTTTACAATTTTGTGCTATCTGTCATAAGTACTATTCTGCTACATTCAGGTATATCTCACTTCTGCTGTGATACTTACCTGTAATTACCTCATCCATATTTTCCCTGGTAACGGCAATCGGATCAAGCTTCATATACGGTACAGTGTAGGTACCGTCATCGATGGTATCCTCCGTATCCGGTGCAATACCGTTGGCCATGTCAACCGCAATGGAGGCTGACATCTTGGCCAGATTCTCAACAGGCTTATACACTGTCATGTATTGGGTTCCCTCAACTATCCTCTGACATGCCTCCAGATCGGCATCCTGTCCGACTACACAGACCTCTCCGCCCAGACGATTCTCTATAAGAGCCCTGATCGCATAGGCTGCCAGATTATCGTTTCCACACATGATCGCATCAGGAACATTGCCTAAAGACAAATACCTGCTCGTCTCCGTAAACGCTGTCTCAGCAAGCCAGTTGTCCGCATCTGCCACATAGTCAATGGAGATATTGGTCTTGCTGATCACTCTTTCAAACCCTGTCTGAACCATGGCAACATTGTTATCCGTAGGTGAGCCCTTAATCTGGATGATATGTCCCGTGTTGCCTATGGCCTTTCGGATATATTCTCCCATCAGTTCACCGACTCTCTCATTATCCATAGATATATAGAGGTCTACATCAGCATCCCTTATCAGTCTGTCGTAAGCAATAATCTTAATTCCTGCTTTTTTTGCCCTGGCAATAACATCTGTAAGCGCCATATCATCGATGGAAATAATCACTATTACATCCATCTTCTTATCTATGAAGTACTCTATCTGCCTTATCTGCTCCTCAACGTCTCCGTTCGCATTCTGCACATTGACATTGGCACCAAGCTCCGTTGCCTTGTTAACAAACAAATCTCTCTCCCGCTGCCAACGCTCTATTACAAGAGAGTCTATGGAAAGACCGATATCCACACTGTCGTTATCATCTACTGTCTGGCTTATCGTTTCCTCATGCTTGCCACAGCCGGCAGGTCCCATCATCATACCTGTCAGCATAACAGCAGCAAACAGCATTATCATTATCTTTTTTCTCAATTTTCACCCCTATATTTCTGTCAGTTTTCTACCTTATCCTTATACTCCGTTGGAGTCATTCCCGTATTCTTTTTAAATATTCGACTGAAGTAATTCGGGTCCGAATATCCGCACTCACTGCTTATCTCCTTGATACTTCTTGATGGATCCTTCATAAGCTCCTTGGCTCGCTCCACTCTTCTTTCGGTCAGATATTCAACGAAGTTCTCGCCCTTTTCCTCCTTGAAGAGTTTGGAGAAATAATAAGTGCTTAAGTTTAGCTCCTTGGATATATCATCAAGCGAAATGTCCTTGGAATAATTCTCCTCGATATATTCAAGTGCCTTCTTAATAAGGTGATGTGTATGGTCCACACTTCCCTTGTTGATATTCTCTGCCGCAGTCCTTATCTTATCTAAGTACCAGGTCTTAAGTGCATCCATCGTCGGTGAAGTCATTACATCATTAAGATAGGTGGTACGGCTTCCGAACCTGTAGATCGTGCCGGTTCCGCTCCTATACATGTCCGACTCGGCTCTGAGCACATATTCCAACGCCTTCAGCCTAATGCTCATCACGTCGTCCTTGCTTGTATCAAGCATCCAGTCAAAGAACTTGGATGCGTACACAACCGCCTCATCTGCATTACCCTTCCCAAGGTAATCAAACAGCTTATCCTCTATATCAATCGGATAATTACTTTCATAGGACACCGCTATCGGAAGGTCATCAACATGAGCAACGCTACCATTGGTCGAGTACAGAGCTTTGATGGCATCCTCATAGGAATTGACACTGTCCGCGATTCTGACAACGCCTCCTATACCGATCCTGTAATGCGTATCATCTGTCGCGGCCCTCATGGCACGTGCTGCAACCCTGGACTTCTCGATTATATCCTCTCTGTCCCTGTATTTCATTACAGACTCATCATATGGAAAAAACGCGGGAATTTTGTTACTGGTAACATTGCCGACTATCACATCGGGAAAGGTCTCCTTAAGTATCTCTCTTACCTTGCTGTAATAGGTAGTCTGAGCCCTTATCGAGCTTCCGATATTGTTGGTCATGTAATTGTCCTGCTGACTGTCTCCGAAGACAATGACCATCATGAATCCGTATTCGGCTTCGATACCAAGCAGATTCTTATAATTGCTGATATCCTCTTCGAAGTGTTCATGCAATATCAGAGAAAATACGAAGCCGTTCTCTATAATAGGAACAACGGTTTCAAGCCTCTCCTTGGTTCTAAGCTCGTTGCGTCTCTTCTCTCTTCTTAAATCCAGTTCCTTAACAGCCTGATTGATAACATCAACAATGGCCTGCTGATTGAATGGCTTATTGATATATTCCATTACACCTAAGTTAATGGCTTCCTTGGCATAATCGAATTTATCGTAAGCAGTAAGTACAATAAAGATAACTCCCGGTAGGAATTCCCTTATCTCCCTCATGGCATCTATACCGTTGATGCCGGGCATCTGAATATCCATAAAGATGACATCGGGTCTGAAGTGCTCTGCTGTCTCAATCGCTGCCCTGCCGGATTTGGCTGTCTCTATTTCGAATTGACCCTCAAAATTCTTCTCAACAAGAAAGGTTAGGGAATTTAAGACGATGCCTTCATCGTCGGTTAACATAATTCTATACATTTCCGTTCTCCTTAGTAAGGGGCAGTTTTACAATAAACTCAGTACCCTTGCCCGGGCCGTCACTGTTAATGCTCAGGACGTCATCCCGTCCGGTATATATCTTCAGTCGCTCTATCACATTGGACATTCCGACACCGTTACTGTCACTGTGGTCCTTTGCTATCTTTGATGCATTGCCTGTAAGAATCTTCTCAATATCTTCCTTAAGCATGCCGGCACCGTTGTCCTTAATTGATATGTACACGAACTCAGAATCTCTGGTAATACTTAGTGCGATGTGGCCTTCCCAGGATATATTCCTGATTCCGTGATTGACCGCATTCTCAACTATGGGCTGGAGGATCATGCTCGGAATTCTGACATCCGTCACATCTTCATCAACCTTAGCCTCATAATGAATCTCGCCCGTGAAGCGCACATTCAGGATGTAGATATATTTATCGACAAGCGCAACCTCTTCGCCAATCGTCGCATCCATATTAATCTTCTTAATATTGTATCTGAAGAAATCAGCCATGGTCTGAATGAATTCCACCGTCTTGTCAGAGCCCTCCATCATGGCAAGCTGGGCTCCGGCGTTCAGAGTATTGAACAGGAAGTGGGGGTTGATCTGAGCCTGAAGGTTGATAAGCTCAACCTCCCTCATTCTGTTCTCCATCATGAGCTCATGCTCCTTGAGCTCACTCTCCCTTCGCATGGACGCCCTGATTTCCTGGATATAGGTCTGCAGCCTCATGGTCATCTGCTTAAAGGCCTTACTCATGACTGAGATCTCATCCTTGGCATCCGTATCGTCTATGACTACGTCGAAGTTACCCTCGGCAACATCACCGGCTGCCTCTGATAGTCTGACAAGCGGTGCCATAAGGCTTCTTGTAAGAATAAGAATAACCGTAATGTTGGTAAATGCAATGACAACCAGAATGATGATCGATATCATCTCCATATATTTGAAGGTCGACAAAAGACTGTAGTAATTATCGGTATTCCTGATAAACTGTTCATTGTTTAAGGAATATATACAGGTCTTCAGGTCTCCGTAGAGCACCTCTGCCTCCTCATATAATTTACGGTACTTCTCAACGTTCCTGCCTCGCTTAGCCTGGATCGTATCCCCTGCAACAGACAGATACTTCTTAGACTGATTGACAATATTCTGCTCCATATATCCCTGCGGAGTCTTGGCTGTTGTTTCGGATATCTTAGCTACAATGTCCCTGTATTCCTGGTCATATCTGTAATAATCAGTCAGAGCCTTGGAAGTCTTGTTCTTAAGATATTCCTCTACGGAGCTCTGCAGCAGCCCCAGACTCTCTGACAGCTCATTAAGCCTTACGTTGCTTAAATATATTTCATCAATTCTTTCTATCATCCTGTTTACGCCTACGTATACAGAGATATTGATTCCCAGAATCAGTATGATCGGGATAATGAAGGTTATCAGGATCTTGGTGATTATGGATGCGTTATTCCACATCTTTTCGAGGATACGGGGCTTAGTTTTCTGCATTACTCAGTATCCTCCTGGCTTCCGCCTTATCAACAAGTTTAATTCCTACCGGCTGATAAGAGTTGGTATATCCATACTCCTCATATTCCTCTAAGGCCTTAACCGCAAGCCTTCCCATATCATCTGTTTTGACCGTAATTGTGGAATACAGTATCCTCTTATCTATGGAGTCAAGAATTGTGTGGTTAACATAATATCCCAGTGCATAGGTATCTCCAACCCTGTTAAGGTCAACGAGAGCCTGACAGGCACATTGGGTAAGCGTACTGCTTAGGAATATCATTATATCAGGGAGGTTTTCCTGCAAAAGCGCACTCCGTACCTCTTCCTCCGTACCAAACGAATCGCGGGAACTGATTCTCTCAAGTTCAATCTTAGGCTTGGTTAAGGAAGTGTATTTCTCCTGAAAGCTGTCCTCTATTGCCAGGGTAAGCACATTACAATCCTCATCAGACATGGAAGAACTGACATAGATAAATACATTCGCAGCATTCATATCATCAGTGCTCATTATCTCGGCTATCTGGGAGGCGTATATATGTCCCAGTTCATAATAGCCGATACCTATGAAGCTCTGTCTTGCGGTATATTCGCTGTCATTCTGCAGAAGTACCACACCGATATCCTCCGATACTGCGTGATTTATGAGTGACTGTGCGACCGCATCATTGCTTCCGCCGTATATTATTCCGTCAACTCCGGAGTTTATTGCCACACGCAGTAAGTCCTTATCCGAATAAGCAAAACTTAAGCTGTTCTTCAGATTCTCGACATATATGTCGTCTTCCTCTGCCTGTTCAAGGGCAGACTCATACACCTCTTTCCAGAAATCCTCATTATCTTCATCCGAGATGAATACATAGTGGGACTTGTAATCCTTGGGGACCATATCCGTACTCTCGCTGATTCCCCTGATAACATATGACAATAATCCAATGGAAACAACAACTAATACTAAAGATACAGATATGCTCAGTAAAAGAATTCTATATGACTTATTTACGGTTCTTTTCTTTTCCTTCATGTAAGTAATAATAACACAAAAGGGTCACATCTGTACAAATGTGACCCTCTGTATTAATTATGTAGCCTATAATCTTATAGATTATGCGAAAGGATTCTCTGTCTTGTAAGGCAGGCTCTTAGGCTGGTTGTAATTGATATCCTCAATCGGAACACCGATGTACTTGAATACCTCGAATAATGCCTTGCCATAGTGACCAAAGGCAACAGCACCATGATGAGGATAGTTCTTCTCAATAAGTACGTGACGGTAGAATCTTCCCATCTCCTTAATAGCGAATACACCAATACCACCGAAGGACTTAGTTGCTACAGGAAGAACCTCACCCTCTGCAACATAAGCACGAAGCTTAGCATCAGCTGTTGACTGCAGACGATAGAAGGTGATCTCACCCGGAACGATGTCTCCCTCAAGAGTTCCGTTTGTAACCTCAACAGGAAGTGAACGAGCCATGATCATCTGGTACTTCATCTCATGGAATGACAGCTTCTTGCTGCAGGTATTTCCACAATGGAAGCCCATGAATGTATCCTGGTGTGAATAAGGGAACTTACCCTCGATTGACTCCTTGTACATATCCTTAGGAACAGAGTTGTTAATATCAAGAAGTGTAACAACATCTTCACTGATACAGGTTCCGATGAACTCACTTAAGCAGCCGTAGATATCAACCTCACATGAAACAGGGATTCCGCGTCCTGTGAGACGGCTGTTAACATAGCAGGGAACGAATCCGAACTGAGTCTGGAATGCGGGCCAGCACTTTCCGGCGATTGCCACATACTCTCTGTAGCCCTTATGTGCCTCAACCCAGTCAAGAAGTGTAAGCTCGTACTGAGCAAGCTTAGCCAGTACCTCAGGCTTCTTGTTACCTGCACCAAGCTCCTCCTCCATCTCCTTAACGATGGCAGGAATCCTCTCATCACCCTCATGCTTATTGAATGACTCGAAGAGGTCAAGCTCAGAGTTTTCTTCAATCTCAACACCGAGGTTGTAAAGCTGCTTGATAGGAGCATTACAAGCAAGGAAGTTAAGAGGTCTGGGACCGAATGATATGATCTTAAGCTTGCTTAATCCAACAAGTGCTCTTGCAATAGGAAGGAACTCATGAATCATATCTGCGCAATCCTCTGCATCACCAACGGGATACTCAGGAATATATGCACCAACGTTACGAAGCTTAAGGTTGTAGCTTGCGTTAAGCATACCACAGTAAGCATCTCCTCTTCCTCCGCAGAGATCGTTCTGTGACTCCTCTGCTGCTGCCACGAACATCTTAGGTCCGTCGAAATGCTTAGCAAGCAATGTCTCTGAGATCTCAGGACCAAAGTTACCAAGATATACGCAAAGTGCATTACATCCTGCCTTCTTGATATCCTCAAGAGCCTGAACCATATGGATCTCGCTCTCTACGATACAGATGGGACACTCATAGATATCCTCAACATCATACTTAGCTGCATATGCTGCAACCAAAGCCTTTCTTCTGTTAACCGACAGTGTCTCAGGGAAACAGTCACGGCTAACTGCTACGATTCCTAATTTAATCTTGGGTACGTTGTTCATAGTTTTCTACCTCCTTAAAATACATCTATAGTTTACCCTTATTATTTCTTAATGTTACTTACCTGCAAAAGTGCATGAAACTTAGTTCCCGGCTATTTTATAATATCGAATACCGGCTTAACGGTCGGATATATCTGCTTGAACTGATTATATCTTACGTCATATTTGGCTGTAAGCTCAGCATCAGGCTCTACTGTATCGATAACCTTCACAAGCTTATCAGCTGCTTCCTCAACTGAAGCAAACTCTCCGCATCCGACTGCTGCAAGCATTGCTCCGCCGTATCCGGGACCTTCCTCAGACTCTATTATGTCAACCTTAATTCCCAGAATGTTGGCAATGATCTTCTTCCAGAGAGGACTCTTGGCTCCGCCACCGCAGATCTTGGTTCTCTCAATCTTTATACCAAGGGACTTAGCTACCTCAAACGAATCTCTGAGTGCAAAGCCGACACCCTCAAGAACAGCCTGATACATATCCGCCCTGGTGGTATCCATTGTCATGCCGATGAAGGTACCTCTTGCATTCGGGTTGTTGTGAGGCGATCTCTCTCCCATAAGATAAGGAAGGAAATATACATGGTTCTCACCGAGCTTCTCTATAGCCTTCTGTTCTCCTGCGAAATCCTTAGTCTGCATGATCTCTTCCATCCACCACTTATTGCAGCTTGCTGCCGAAAGCATGCAGCCCATCAGATGATAATGTCCGTCCGCATGGGCAAATGAATGAAGGGCGTTGTTCTCATCCACACCGAAGCTGTCTGATGAAATGAAGATTGTACCGCTTGTACCGAGTGAGATGTTACATCTGCCGTCACCTACCGTACCTGTTCCTACAGCTGCTGCCGCATTGTCACCCGCACCTGCTATAATCTTAACTTCTGTTGATAAGCCAAGCTCATCTGCTACATCAGGCTTAAGTGTACCTACAACCTCATAGCTCTCAAATACCTTGGCTAACTGCTCTTCCTTAACGTCACAGATCTCCATCATCTCCTTAGACCAGCAACGGTTCTTAACATCAAAGAGGAGCATTCCCGATGCATCGGATACATCAGTGCAGTGAACTCCCGAAAGCTTGTATGCCAGGTAATCCTTAGGAAGCATAATCTTGGCAATACGTGCGAAATTCTCCGGCTCCTTATTCTTCACCCACAGGATCTTGGGTGCCGTAAATCCGGTGAAGGATATGTTGGCAGTATATTCGCTAAGCTTATCCTTACCTATTACATTATTTAAATAATCACATTCTTCATAGGTACGTCCGTCGTTCCATAGAAGTGCGGGACGAATAACATTGTCATCACTGTCAAGAATTACAAGTCCGTGCATCTGTCCGCCGAAGCTTATACCTGCAACCTTACTCTTATCGCATTCGCTTAACAGCTCCTTAAGTCCTGCCATTGACTGCTCATACCAGTCCTCAGGCTTCTGCTCTGACCATCCCGGATTAGGGAAATATAAAGGGTATTCCTTAGATACAATCTTATGAATATGTCCTGTCTCATCCATAAGTAACAGTTTAACTGCAGATGTACCTAGATCGATTCCTACGTATAACATGTTAACCTCCTTGACAAATCCCACACATTTTGCGCTTATCTCGTGCACGCGCACGCATTTGTATTTCTATAATATCCCTTTTGTACACTTCTTTCAACAACAAATCGCAAATAATCTGAATTTTAGCAATTTTTCACATTTTTCCAAGCATATATTTGTGCGCTTTGCACGTGCACGGTAATGCACGATTATGCTAGAGTGTATTTATATTAAGTGAAGTCCATAAAGGGGAGTGTGGATATGGCTACAATTAAACAGATTGCAGAGAAGGCCGGGGTATCGAGAGGTACCGTAGACCGTGTACTTAATAATAGAAGCGGTGTTAACGAAGAGACTGCAAGGAAGGTGCTTGAGATTGCCAAGCTTCTTAACTATAAGCCTAACAAGGCGGGCAAGGCTCTGGCAGCACAGAAGAATAAATTTCTTATAGGTATTATTGTCTTCAGCAGGAAGAACCCTTACTTCGATGATGTGATAAAGGGCTTTGAAGAAAAGGCTGAGGAACTCACCTTCTACGGACTTGAGATTATGATTAAGCGTGTGCCCTACAATCATGAGGCACAGATCGATGCAATTAATGCCTGTGTGGAGAGCGGAGTAAACGGCATTATTATCACACCCTACAATGATGAGAGTGTGATCAGCCTGTTAAATAAGCTGATCGCCGGAGGAATTCCGGTTATCACAGTCAACTCCGATGCCGAGAAGGTTAACAGCTTAGCCTATGTCGGAAGCGATTATTACAAATCAGGACGCGCCTCCGCAGCCCTTATGGACATGATGTCAACCGGCAGCATGAATGTGGGAATTATACTGGGTGATTCCAATATCCTGTGTCATTCTCAGCGATATCTCGGCTTCACAAGCAGACTTAACGGAATAAACCGTTTCAATATTATTACTGTTAATGAGAACTTTGACGATGATCTCAAGAGCTTCGAGATAGTATCTTCAATGCTTAGGGAGCATCCCGAAATCAATGCTCTCTATTTTACCGCTGCAGGTGTATACGGCGGCTGCAAGGCAATCAAGGAGCTTGACCGTTCGGACATCCTGGTTATTACACATGATGATGTTTCTACAACAGTAGATATGATGAAGGAAGGGCTCATAACAGCAACCATCTGCCAGCAACCAAGGTGGCAGGGCGCCAAGTCCTTAGAGCTTATGTACAATTACCTCAACGACCCCGAGATACTCAAGTTCAAGAAATACTTCTATGCTGAGCTCAATATTAAGATAAGCGAGACCCTGTAGGGTGAGGTAAACTTCCGGATTGTTATTTCAGGAAATACTAATTCATTCTTGCAATTACTCTATTGATATGTTAAATTATTCACCGTCAGTTCGAGACCTTCCTGACTTTAAACAAAACTAAAGGAGTAATTTAACATGAAAGATCAAAGGATCAAACTAATCTGTCAGGGTGGCATTATTGCCGCTCTCTATCTTGCGTTGACTCTGCTTGCCAACGCTCTTGGCCTGGCTAACTATGCCGTTCAGGTCAGATTCTCGGAAAGTCTTACAATACTTCCATATTTTACACCGGCTGCAGTTCCCGGACTCTTCGTTGGCTGTCTGCTCAGCAATATTCTGACAGGCTGTGCGCTCCCGGATATTATCTTCGGATCGCTTGCCACACTTATCGGTGCAGTCTCTACCTACATGCTTAGAAACAAAAGCAAATGGCTGGCACCTCTGCCAGCCATTGTAAGCAATGCTATCATTGTTCCCTTTGTATTACTGTACGCCTACGGAATCGAACCCCTATGGTTCTCGTTTGTAACAGTAACTCTCGGTGAACTCATCTCCTGCGGCGTGCTTGGAATGCTTCTTCTCAACGCACTCAAGAAGTATGATAGCGTCTTGTTCAAGTGATTCATATTCTACGCGCCATCAAAAATTGCCGCTGGGCACGCTCTCGCTACTGCGCCAACGCAGCGGATACATAAGTGGGCAAAGGACGCCCACTAAGTACCGGCGTTGTCTTAGTACCCAGCTTACAATTATTTGATGTCGCTTACATCATAGGTCCGAACACGCGAAGTATTCTGCCCGCTGCCCGATAGAGCACGGGCAGTTTCCTGTAATATTGCATATCTACGCGGATGGTGCTTGTTTCGAAGGTGTTTACAAAATCCTTCTTAATATCGCTTATGCCCTCACACTTGTAGAAGAGGCAGCCGATTTCGTAATGAAGGAAGAGGCTTCTATAATCCAGGTTGACAGAGCCAACGGTTGCTATCCGATCATCGGATATCCAGGTCTTGGCGTGAACAAAGCCGGGTTCATATTCATATACCTTTACGCCTGCCTTAAGCAATGCAGGATAATGGCTTCTGGCAATCATATACGGAATTATCTTATCCGGAATATGCGGAAGCAGGATACGCACATCCACTCCGCTTTGAGCAGCATGCTTAATTGCAGTTTCCATGGAATCATCAAGAATTAAATAAGGGCTTGATATCCACACATAGTTGGTTGCTGCGTTTAATATATCCTTGTATACATATTTGGCCAGCGGCTCCTTCCTGTGAGGTCCGTCGCCGTAGGGGATAATCATTCCGTCGTTCTCTACCGGATACTGCGTCATGAAGCGGTCGAAATATTCATTCTCAACGCCCATGTTGAAGCGTGCAGCGTTCCACATCTGCAGGAACATAAGTGTGAACTGACGAACCGCATTACCTGTAACCCTTACACCGTTATCCTTCCAATGACCGAACTTCTCGAATTGATTGATGTATTCATCACAGAGATTGAAGCCTCCGGTATATGCCACCCTTCCGTCAATAACCACTATTTTCCTATGGTCGCGGTTATTGTACTGCATGGTAAATACAGGTGTTAATCTTGAGAAGATATGTACCTTGATTCCTGCCTTCTCAAGTGTCTTGTAATAATTTCTCGGAAGCAGCGGTACACAGCCAAGATCATCATATATCAGCCTGACCTCGACACCCTCTGCGGCCTTCTCCTTAAGCACCTCAAGCACGCTGTCCCAGAATCTTCCCTCTTCAATAAGGAAAAACTCTAAGAAGATGAATTCCTTGGCTGCCCTCAGGTCCTCAAGCAGCGGCTCAAAGACATAATCACCCAAACTGAAATACTCCATGTGTGAATGACAATAGAGCGAACAGCTGCCCTTCTGCTCCATATATCTTGACAGTCTCACAATATCCGAGTGCTCGTCCTTCATCTTTTCGGCAATCTCCGGGTCAGTAACTAAGTACTTCGCGGTTTTCGCAATCATACCGTTTACTGCCTTCTTGGACTGCTCTGCGCTGTAGTCGTAATTGTACTCCATATATATAAGTATGCCTGCAAGCGGGAAAAGCGCGGTTATTAAGGCTGAGGCAAGCTTACTTTCCTGGGTGTCGTCACCCGTAACTATAAGAAGTATAAAGATGGTACCGACAAGCGTTGAGGCTTCGAGGAAAAGCTTGGAATATTTGTTTAATACAATAGACATAAAGACTAACAGCAGAACCTGCAGAATCAGGCAGAGTGCTGTAAGCAGGAAGCTGTTGAATATTACTCTCTTTGCGTAATATAGTGTAGTTCTCTTTATTGCGGTTGAAGTCTGTTCGCCTCTGTTTTTGTGATTTCTGTAAATGTGGTGCATAGTTTTCCCCCATGTTTTCCGTCAATTAATCTTAATATTCATGACCTTGCCCGTATAGGGATGCGTAAATTCATAGCTGTAGGCGGTGAGCTTCAGGTTCTTAATTCCAAGATCTGTAGTCTTACTTATGCTTTCCGTACAGCCATACCTTCTGTCTCCCAGAATTGGAAGACCTGCATGTGCTAACTGGCATCTTATCTGATGGTGACGTCCCGTGTGCAGCAGAATGTCAAGGGTTGCAACAGAATTGTCATCGTCCTTATGAATCACTTTATATTCAAGAGATGCCTTTTTTGCACCCGAAGCGGATATGCTTTTCTGTGAGTCTCTATCTACACAGCGGCTAAGGTTTTCCCTGGGAATGGTTATTATAAAGTCGTTAAGTGTCCTCCAATCGCCGGTTCTTAATATTCCGCTTTTATCATAAACCTCTGCCCGGTAATGCTTCTTAATACTTTTGTCTGCAATCTGGGCTTCAAGTCCTGCGGCTGCCTGCTTATTCTTTGCCATGAGAACAACACCCGATACCGGCTGGTCGAGACGGTTGATGATTCCGACATAGCCGCCCTTCAGATAATTCTTGACATAACTAAAGAGGTCCTTCTCTCCCAGTCTCTTAGTCTGGGTTGCCAGGCCTGCAGGCTTATTAACTGCAATTATATACTTATCTTCATATAAGATATCCATAATGGGGCATCCTTCTCCAATATGCATCCAATTCTTTCAAAAGGTATGTACAATATAATACCACCAAACAAAATGAATAATAAGCAATTAATAATTTGTTTATAAACTTTAGAAAAAGTTGTTAGCACTCGGGCTTGACGAGTGCTAATGGTGGGTGTATAACGTAATCATCAAGAGGAAATCAAAGAGATAACCCCTTGAAACAGAACTTACTAATTATTGATTAGCGAATGAATTCGCAGCATAAAGGAGGCGTTATTATGTTAGTACCAAGCATTTTTGGAGATTCACTTTTTGACACATTCTTTGATGATTTCAGAAAACCATCTAAGGCAAATCATTCATCAAACGTTGCAATGAACCTGATGAAGACAGATGTAAGGGAAACCGATTCATCCTATGAGCTGGATATCGATCTTCCGGGATATAAGAAGGAGGATGTAAGTGCTAAACTTACAGACGGATATCTGGTAATTAATGCATCTACATCATCTGAGAATAACGAGGATGATGAGAATTCTAAAGAAGAGAACAGCAAGTATATTCGTCGCGAGCGTTTCTTCGGCTCTTGCAGCAGAAGCTTCTACGTTGGCGAAGATATTACAGAGGAAGACATCAAGGCCCGCTTTGAGAATGGTGTTCTTAAGATCAGCGTTCCCAAGAAGCAGCCTGAACCTGAAATCAGTCAGGATAAATACATTGCCATCGAGGGATAATAATCCACGATATCCATTAATATATCCCAAAAAAGGTGGGACAGGAAATCCTGTTCCACCTTTTTGTTGGTCCAAATATTGGTTCTTATATTGAGCTCTTAATCAATTCAGGGATATCTGCCGGCTTGTCAGCCAGAATATCTGCGCCGCTCTCAATAAGGAAGTCTCTGCTTCTGAAGCCCCAGGTAACCGAGATGCACTTCATATCGCTGTTTCGTGCAGTCAGAATATCCACATCAGAGTCTCCTACATAGACAGCTTCGTTAACGCTTACACCAAGATTGTCAAGTGTTATGTCAACCATATCTCTCTCAGGTTTAAGCTTTATTCCCGGTGTATCACCCAAGCAGTAATCAAAGCAGTCCGTAAAGACCGTATCCACAAGTTTTATTACCGCACCGTTCTCCTTATTGGAAATAACCGCAGTCTTATATCCCTGCGCCCTAAGCTCATGCAGAAGATCAACTATCCCGTCGTAGGGTCTGGTCTTAATCTCGCAATGCTTCCTATAATACGGATTAAAGAAGCCATAGACCTCTTCAATTACTTCTTCTTCAGTTCCCTCGGGCACGGCTCTCTCGATTGTCTTATGAATTCCGTTCCCGACAAAGGATCTTACCTCGTCGATACCTCTAAGAGGCATCCCGAACTTATTCAGAGCTACATTTATGCTGTCAGTCAGGTCCTCTAAAGTATTCAGTATCGTTCCATCCATGTCAAATATTACGGCCCTGATCATCTATTTCTTCTTCTTAACCTTCTCTATTCTTCCGTCAGGATATTTTATAGACATATTGTTTAGCTGGCTTGTCAGATTATTCTTAACGCTGTCAATATATTTGCGTCTGAGTGTAGCCTGCTCTTCAAGCTCCTCTTTGGTCAGTCCGACATCCTGTGACTTATGATAAAGCTCATTGATTCTTGCGATGGTTTCATCCATTGTCATATTGCAGATTCTCCCGTACTTGTTTTCTCAGAACATTCTATCATAAGTCAAAATATATTTATACCTTAAAGCGGTAGCCCACGCCCCATATGGTCTCTATGTACTGGGGGTTGGAGGTATCAATCTCAATCTTCTCACGAATCTTCTTAATATGAACTGTAACGGTTGCGATATCACCGATAGAGTCCATGTCCCATATTTCCCTGAAAAGCTCTTCCTTGGAGAATACATGATTGGGATTCTCGGCCAAGAAGGTGAGCAGATCAAATTCCTTAGTTGTAAACTGTTTCTCCTCGCCGTTGATATATACCCGGCGGGCAGTTTTGTCAATCTTGATGCCTCTGATCTCAATTACGTCATTAACCTTCTGATTGGTGGCCATCAGGCGCTCGTAGCGCGACAGATGGGCCTTGACCCTTGCCACAAGCTCGCTGGGTGAAAAGGGCTTGGTCATATAGTCATCAGCGCCGAGGCCTAAACCCCTGATTTTGTCGATGTCGTCCTTTTTTGCAGAAACCATAAGAATCGGTATCTGCTTCTCCTCCCTAATCCTCTTGCATACATCAAATCCGTCGATGCCCGGGAGCATCAGGTCTAAAATAATGATGTCATAATCGTTGGAGATCGCTCTTTCTAATCCCCCGTCGCCGGTGCTCTCAATATCTACTTCAAAATCGCTAAGCTCCAGGTAATCCTTCTCAAGTTCTGCAATTGCCAGTTCATCTTCAATAATCAATACTTTACTCATACACTTTCCTCATCTGCTTTCTTGGTCTCAAAATATTTCCTGATCACGAAGTGCATACAGGTGCCCTCTCCTTCCTTGCTGGTGGCCCAGATATATCCGCCGTGATCTTCAATTATCTTCTTAACTATGGACAGTCCGATTCCACTTCCTCCCTGACTGGAATTCCTTGAAGCATCAGTCCTGTAGAATCTCTCGAAGATGTTGGCCAGGTCCTTGCTTGCAATTCCCTTGCCGTTATCCTCAATCTCAACCCTGACGCTGTCGACCGCATCAAGCAGCCTGATGGAAACCGCCTTCTTCTCCTTGTCCATATATTTAATACTGTTTCCGATTATGTTATTGATAACCTTCCTAAGCTGAACAGGATCCGCAATAATAAGCGTTCCCCTGTCTAGCAGGTTCTCATAGCTTAGGTAAATGTTCCTGTTCTCCAAATCCATGCCAACCTCGTCCACACAGTCATTGAAGAAGTCAACCACATCCAGTTTCTTGAAGTTGTACGGAATTTTGTTATTATCGATGCTTGAATAAAAGGTAAGCTCATTAAGCAGACGATCCAGTTCCTTGGTCTTGTCATAAATCGTCCTGATGTACCTCTCCTTTTTCTCATCCGTATCGGCAACACCGTCGATGATTCCCTCAGCATAGCCCTTGATCGATGTAATCGGTGTCTTGAGATCATGAGTGATGTTACTGATAAGCTCCCTGTTCTGCGCCTCGTCACGTACGCGCTCCTCAGTCGACTCCTTAAGCTTGAGCCTCATGTCCTCATATGCTTTAAAAAGCGCTCTGAACTCACCGTCTACGCGGTTTTCATCAAGACTGTAATCGAAGTTTCCCTTTGCAATGTGGTCCATCGCCTCGTTTAACTCCCTGATATGCTTAAATACTCCTCTGTTGACCCATGTCGTTACGATCAGTACAAATAAGATCATGATCGCAGTCATTATCCAGATTGACTGGATAACGAAATGTCTCGAAAGCAACGGATCCCTGATCACAAATACAAGCGTCAGCGATGAGAGAAGGAACATTATCGGTAATGAAAGTAGAGTTATAAAGGTGACAACCAGTCTTTTTCTCAAGTTCATTTTGCCCAAGCCTCCATGTAAAGTATATCACCCTCTGTATCAGGATAAAAGAAACTAAGTAGTACTATAGTATTAAAAGTTTATAAATTGTTCGATAAAAACAAACAGAAACGCCGTATGCATTGGAGTCCAAAGCATACGGCGATGTTCCTGTTCTTATTTAGTTAAAGATTAGTTTGGCATTACGCGCATGAACATACTCTTGTCAATACCACAGACAGGGCATACCCAATCATCCGGAAGGTCTTCAAAAGCTGTTCCGGGAGCTATTCCATGCTCCGGATCACCCTTCTCGGGATCGTATGTGTATCCACAAGGATTACAGAAATACTTGTCCATTTCACTATCTCCTTTCAATCAGTGACTACTGATTAATTAACCAAAATATCTCTCAAGAAGTCCCTTAAGAGCCTTGCCGTGTCTAGCCTCGTCACGAGCCATCTCATGAACTGTGTCATGGATTGCATCGAGGTTGTTCTTCTTAGCACATGCTGCTAAATCGAACTTACCCTGTGTAGCGCCGAATTCGCAATCAACTCTCCAAGCGAGGTTGTCCTTGGTTGTGGCCTTCATGTTAGGCTCAAGATCCTCACCGAGGAGCTCTGCAAATTTAGAAGCATGCTCAGCCTCTTCAAAAGCTGCCTTCTCCCAATATAAACCAATCTCAGGATATCCTTCTCTGTGAGCTATTCTTGCCATGCACAGATACATACCAACTTCTGAGCACTCGCCCTGGAAATTAGCCATTAACTGATCAAAGATATACTTCTTATCTTCCTCTGAAATATCAGGATTGTTCTTAACTGTCTTGCCGTAAATACCATACTCATGCTCAGCTGCAAGTTTAAGCTCACCCTCAACTACCTTAAACTTATCTCCGCTAACGTGACATACCGGACACTCTGCAGGTGGGTTGTCACCTTCGTGAATGTATCCGCAAACGGGACATACATACTTCATATTCAATACCTCCTTAGTTAGTAAATTTCTTATAGGTTAATTATATTCGTTTTGCCCATCAATCGCAATTAAATATTTGTACTATTTTGTAAACAATTTCTTATTTTTAATATCATTCCTAAGATTCGTGTAAGCTTTCTGTCAACAAGGCGTTAACCTGTCGATTAGCATAGGCAACACACGCTCAAACCTGATTCCGTAAGGATGGTTGTCGTCGTTAAGCGTCTGCCTGATACCCTCTACCACGAAGTCAGCCGCGATTCTTCCCGCATCATACATACTGCTGCCCCTAATTAGCGCTCCCGTGAAGCTTGCCGCAAAGCAGTCGCCGGTTCCGTGATAGCCTCTGCCCACTCGCTTGGTAAAGTAATACTGCACATTGTCACCCTCACAAAGTGCGATTCCAATTTTGCCTTCCTCAAATCTTATCCCTTTAAGCACGACATTTGTAGCTCCTAAAGCCTTGAGTGCACCGAGTATCTCCTCAACGTATGCCTCGTCATGATCTTCCCTCCGGTATTCGATTCCCGTCATCATGCAGGCTTCCGTTAGATTTGGCAAAAGCACTCCGGACTCACCTACAAGCCCCGCCATGGCTTTCACATATGCTTCGTCAAAGCCCTTATAAAGAATACCATTGTCTGCCATCGCCGGATCCAAGATAAAGATTCCGTCTCTATTAATTACCTTTTTCTTAATCTCACGAACATAATCAATCTGTCTGATGCTGCCAAGATAGCCTGTATACAGGCAGTCAAAGCTGATGTTCTCTTTAACCCAGTGATTAACCATACGCATGATATCATCAGTAAGGTCGCAAACCTCAACATCAGTAAAACCACCGGTATGGGTAGACAGAACTGCAGACGGAAGTATGGCAGTCTCTATTCCGCAGGCTGATATTATCGGCAGTGCCACGGTGAGGGAGCAGCTTCCAAAGCAGGATATATCCTGGAGAGTCAGCACCCTTTTATTTGAATCTTTCATTATTGTCAGTACCTCGCGCTTTTCCCATAATCGGATAATAAAACCCCTCCGTCGTAACGAAGGGGTTTGGAGTCAAAAGCTTGAATTAAAGTCTCTTAAGGAGTTCTTCTCTCTGTGCCTCATAGCCGGGCTTGCCGAGAAGGGCGAACATGTTCTTCTTGTAGCTCTCAACGCCGGGCTGGTTGAAGGGGTTAACACCGAGGATGTAACCGCTGACACCGCAGGCGAACTCGAAGAAGTAGAACAGCTCTCCTAAGTAGAACTCGTTCATCTCAGGAACCTTAATCATGAAGTTGGGCACCTGACCGTCTGTATGAGCAAGGATTGTACCGTTCATGGCTGACTTGTTAACGAAGTCAACTGTCTGACCTGCAAGGTAGTTAAGACCGTCAAGGTCCACGGGCTCCTCATTGATTGTGATGGTCTCGCGAGACTGTTCAACATTGATTACTGTCTCGAACATGTTACGTGTACCGTCCTGAATGAACTGACCCATTGAGTGAAGGTCTGTGGTAAGGTCAACGCTTGCAGGGAAGATACCTCTCTGGTCCTTACCCTCTGACTCGCCATAGAGCTGCTTCCACCACTCTGATACGTAGTGAACAGCGGGCTCGTAGTTGCAGAGAATCTCGATTGCCTTGCCCTTGCGAAGCATGATGTTACGAAGAGCAGCATACTTAAGCGCGTCGTTATCCTCAAAAGCACTGTTAAGTGCAAGCTCTCTTCCTGCTGCTGCACCTTCCATAAGCTTGTCGATATCTGCACCTGATACTGCTATAGGAAGAAGGCCTACTGCTGTAAGCACTGAGAATCTGCCTCCTACATCATCCGGAACAACGAAGGTCTCGTAGCCTTCCTCTGTTGCAAGGCTCTTAAGAGATCCTCTTGCCTTATCTGTTGTGGCATAGATTCTCTTAGCTGCCTCTTCCTTGCCGTACTTCTTCTCCATCATCTCCTTGAGAACACGGAAGGCGATGGCAGGCTCTGTTGTTGTTCCTGACTTAGAGATCATGTTGATAGAGAAATCTCTGTCGCCGATAACGTCAACTAAATTCTTAAGATATGTAGAGCTAATGGAATTACCTACAAAGTAAATCTCCGGAGTCTTCCTCTGCTCCTTTGAAATCATGTTATAGAAACCGTGGCGAAGGAACTCGATTGCTGCTCTTGCACCAAGGTATGAACCACCGATACCGATTACAAGCAGTACCTCTGAATCACTCTGAATCTTAGCTGCTGCCTTCTTGATACGTGCGAACTCTTCCTTATCATAGTCAACTGGAAGGTCGATCCATCCGAGGAAATCATTGCCCGGACCTGTCTTGGATACTAAGAGTTCCTTGGCATCCATTGTAATCTTCTTCATGTTCTCCACTTCATGGTCTGCTACAAAAGGTGCAGCTGAAGCGTACTCAAATGTAATCTTGCTCATTGGGTTACCTTCTTTCTATAGTAATACTATAATTTTCTACAATTTGCACGAATACAGTGTACCAAAGGGATTATTAAATTTCAAGAAAAATATCTTTTACCTATTGAAATAGTAGGTAAAAGGTGGTAATGTCTAATTGCCTACTAAAATGATAGGTAATTATAAGGAGGTTTTTATGAAAATCTATGCTGATAATGCTGCCACCACCAAGATGAGCAGACACGCAATCGATGCAATGATCCCATATATGGAAGAGATATACGGCAACCCCTCCAGTCTCTACGAGATAGGTCAGGAAGCCAAGGAAGCCTTAGAGAGTGCAAGGGAACGCGTAGCCAGGGTGCTTAACTGCGAACCCCGTGAGATTTACTTTACCTCAGGCGGAAGCGAAGCTGATAATCAGGCTATCATCTCTGCTGCACGACTTGGCGCACGCAAGGGCAAGAAGCACATAATCTCAACTGCCTTCGAGCATCATGCAGTGCTCCATACTCTGAATAAGCTTAAGGAGGAAGGCTTTGAAATCGAGCTATTGGACGTGCACAGCACCGGTCTCATCGACCCTAAGCAGGTAGAGGATGCCATCCGCGAGGATACAGCCCTGGTTACCATAATGTATGCCAACAACGAAATCGGAACTGTTGAGCCCATCCGTGAAATCGGTAAGATATGCCGTGACAAGGGAGTCATCTTCCACACTGATGCCGTTCAGGCGATGGGCCATGTCTCCGTCGATGTTGCACGCGATAACATAGATATGCTTTCGCTCTCCGCTCACAAGTTCCACGGACCTAAGGGAGTCGGAGTACTTTTCGCCAAGAAGAACATCATGCTCACCAATATCATCGAAGGTGGTGCACAGGAGCGTGGCAAAAGAGCGGGTACTGAGAATGTGCCCGGCATTATGGGTATGGTTGCCGCTCTCGAGGATGCAACAAAGGATATAGACGGATACGCTAAGAAGCTTATTCCGTTAAGAGATAAACTGATAGAAGGTCTTGATAAGATTCCTTATTCAGAATTAAACGGCGACAGGGAACACAGACTTCCCGGAACTGTTAATTTCTGCTTTGAGGGAATTGAGGGTGAATCACTCTTACTTCTGCTTGATGATAAGGGAATCTCCGCTTCATCCGGTTCAGCCTGTACCTCAGGCTCTCTCGATCCAAGTCATGTATTACTTGCAATCGGCAGACCTCACGAGGTTGCACACGGCAGCCTGAGACTGTCTCTCAGTGAAGATATAACAGAGGAAGAGATTGATTATCTCATCACCTCGGTTAATGAAGTAGTAACCTATCTCCGCAATATGTCACCCTTCTGGCGTGACCTGGTAAACGGGGTCAGACCGCACGTATTTAAGGAATAGGATGCTTGGAATTTATTTTCCATGATCTGTATACTAAGCAATTATGGATATTGATTACCGGATTTTGGTTATTGGTTTTCAGATATTGATTATTTGAATTTGATTATTGAATTAGTTTTTAGGAGGAAATTATGGCACTATATAGTGATAAGGTAATGGATCATTTCAGAAATCCAAGAAATGTAGGCGTTCTTGAGGATGCTAATGGTATCGGCGAGGTGGGTAACCCTGTCTGTGGTGACATCATGAAGATGTACCTTAAGATCAATGATGACGAAATAATTGAGGATGTAAAGTTTGAGACCTTTGGCTGCGGTTCAGCCATCGCATCAAGCTCAATGGCAACTGAGCTAATCAAGGGCAAGAGTGTTGAGGAAGCCCTCTCTCTTACCAACAAGGCTGTAGCTGAGGCTCTTGACGGACTTCCGGCTCACAAGATGCACTGTTCAGTTCTTGCCGAGGAAGCAATCAAGTCTGCAATTGATGATTACAACAAAAGGAAGAATGGGGAGAAGTAATGATTTCTACCAGAGGAAGATATGCCTTAAAGGTTATGATAGATATAGCCGGTCATGACAGCGATTCCTATGTACCTATGAAGGATGTAGCTGCCAGACAGGGACTCAGCCACAAATATATTGAGCAGATAATTCCTGCCCTAAAGAAAGCCGGTCTCGTGGAAGGTGTCCACGGAAAGGGCGGTGGCTACAAGTTATGTAAACCCGCCTCTGAGATTCCCGTAGGTAAGATTCTACGCCTCACAGAGCGTGAGCTCGCCCCCGTATCCTGCCTGTCGGAGAATGCCACAGAATGTATGCGCGCCGGCGAGTGCAAGACCATCAAGTTCTGGAAGGGTTTAAACGACACCGTCAACAACTACATCGACAATGTGATGCTGTCTGAGCTGCTATGATTTGTCTTCTGAGAGGAAAGTGAGTATAATCGCGGGAAATTAATTGAAATACATCGGGATTTCTATAATTTGTTGAATTCCGATGTATTTTTTTATTGAAATCTGTTTGCGCGGGGATACACTTCGGGGGAAAGCGGGTATAATCGCGGGAAATTAATTTGAATACATCGGGATTTGAAGAAAACTTGGATTTCCGATGTATGCTGGATTTTGATACATCGGGATTGCTATGAATTGTTGAATCCCGATGTATTTTGTTTTGGCAATTTTTGGCGATACATCGGAAATGGTCTATATTAGCCCATCCCGATGTATTTTATAGATAGATTTGGACCTCCGTACATCGGGATGGGCATTGAAATCTCAATCCCGATGTATCGCCTACTGAAACTAGAGTAACAATACAT
This sequence comes from Lacrimispora saccharolytica, assembly GCA_021531795.1. Lineage (GTDB taxonomy): Bacteria > Bacillota > Clostridia > Lachnospirales > Lachnospiraceae > Colinaster. Next base: position 55,342 of record JADYUL010000008.1, on the reverse strand, counting down.
CGGAAAGGCCCTAAATGGGAGCATTTCCGATGTATGTTCCAGAAACCACACATTCCAGATACATCGGGATTCAACAAAAATATCTGATTCCGATGTATCCAAAAAAAGAATACATCGGAACTCCACAAAATCATGCAATCCCGATGTATCTCCCCCTCCAGGTCATCAAATTAAGCAACCCGCGTTGCCACATACTCAAGCTCCAAGCTTATCTCCGCGCAAATCATAATGAAAATACATCGGAACCCCGCAATAACAGGCAATTCCGATGTATCATCTCAAAAACATATCAAAATAATTATCTCGACTCCCTGAAGTAGGCAAGGCCTAAAGATGCAGGGGGCTGATCCTCGCGACGATTGCGCATACTTGTAATTACAAGAACAATAAGTGTAACGATATATGGAAGCATCTTGTACAATTCCTTAACTTCCATGTGCTCCATTCCTGTCGGCAGATACATATAGAGGATATAGAGTCCGCCGAAGAAGATGGAAGATACTATGCTGACATTCGGTCTCCAGATAGTAAATATAACAAGGGCAATGGCAAGCCAGCCTCTGTCTCCGAATGCATCATTGCTCCAAACGCCACAGGCATAGTCCATAACATAGTAGAGACCGCCGATTCCGGCTATCATGCAACCTATACAGGTTGAGACATATTTATATCGGGTGACATTAATTCCTGCAGCATCAGCTGTTGCGGGATCCTCTCCCACTGCTCTTAAGTGAAGACCGATTCTGGTTCTCTTAAGAACTACTGAGCAGACAATAGCAATAATAATCGCAAGATAAGCTAAGAATCCGTAGGATAAGAATACCTTGCCAAACCAGCCGCACTTATCAGCAAACGGCAGGCTCTTCGAGAAGTATGCACTTGTCTCAGACAGTGCAATTGAGGGAACATCCGCTCCCGAAATCTTAATTAATGAACCTCCGAAGAAGTTACCGATACCGACACCGAAGGTGGTCATTGCAAGACCTGTTACATTCTGGTTGGCACGAAGTGTTACTGTTAAGAAACAGTAGATAAGTCCCATTATGAGTGAACCCAACAGCGAGCACAGAAGCGGAATTAAGATAGCCAGTGGTGCAATAACATTGCCACCCTGCTCATAGAGAAAAGCGCCAATGACTCCGGCTATTCCTCCCACATACATGACACCGGGAATTCCAAGGTTCAGATTACCCGACTTCTCCGTCATTATTTCGCCTGTACTTCCGTATAACAGAGGGATTCCCTGACCTACCGCACGAGGTATGAATGAGATAAGAAAATCAAACATTGCCTTCTCCCTCCTTCTTATTAATCTTTATCTTATAGGTCACGAAGAATTCGCAACCGATAATGCAGAACAGAATAATTCCTGTCAGAATATCCGAGAAAGACTGATTAAAGCCAAACACGGTTGCAATCTCTCCTGCTCCCCTTCCAAGGAAGACGATAAGTCCACTGGTAAGAATCATCACGAAGGGATTGAACTTCGCAAGCCACGATACCATAATCGCTGTGAAGCCCTGTCCACCGGCAATTGTTGTAGTAATTGTATGATTGATTCCACCAACCAGAAGTAAGCCCACAAGTCCGCAGAGTGCACCCGAAAGCAGAAGTGTCCTTACAATTACCTTGCCAACCTTGATTCCAACATATCTTGCGGTTCTGTAGCTCTCTCCGACTACACATACCTCATATCCGTGCTTTGTATAGTAGATATAGATGTATACGAAGAAAGTAATAATAAGACCTACAACAATAGCAAGCAGATACTTGTTAGCTATCTCAGGCAGCCATCCGATATTGGAATTCTGATTGATGATACCAATCTTACCCGAACCCTTAGGATTCTCCCATACAACGGTAAAGTAAGCCACCAGCTGAATGGCAATATAGTTCATCATAAGTGTGCTCAAGGTCTCGTTAGTATTCCAGAGAGCCTTGAACAGCGCCGGAAGTCCTGCCCAGACAGCACCGGCAACAATACTTGAAATAATCATTAAGATTATGATTACTGCATTCGGAAGCTTGTCTGCAAGAGTAATCATGCAGGCAGCGGAAGCAAGACCACCCATCAGAATCTGTCCCTCACCGCCGCAGTTCCAGAACTTCATCCTGAATGCAGGAGTAAGTGCAAGAGCTATTAGCAGCAAAATTGCGGTGTTCTGAAGTGTTACCCAGGTCTTACGTACTGAACCGAAGGCTCCGGTTACCATAGTTCCGTATACACTTATGGGATTGACACCCGTAAGTGCTACGGTAATAATTCCACAAAAAATAAGAGCTACGATAATGGCAACTACCCTTATCAATATTCCCTTACCTCTGGATAATTCATCCCTCTTGACCACATGGAACAGGGGCTCATGATTATTCTTCATTATTCTTATCCTCCCCTCCAAGCTTAGTCATCATCATACCGACCTGATTCTTGTCGGCACTTTTACCATCTACAATACCGCTTACCTGTCCGTCGCACAGCACCAGTATTCTGTCTGATAACTGAAGAAGTACATCCAGGTCTTCACCAACGAAGATTACTGCAACGCCCTTCATCTTCTGCTGATTGATAAGGTCATATATTGCATAGGAAGAATTGATATCCAGTCCTCTTACCGCATAGGCTGTCATCAGTACGCTTGGGGTATTGGATATCTCACGACCAACCAGTACCTTCTGTACATTTCCGCCCGAAAGCTTTCTTACCTCCGTCTCAATGCTGGGAGTCTTAACATCCAGCTCACTTACTATTCTGTCAGCAAGTTCGTGGGGATTCTTCCTGTCTGTAAACGGTGTTGAATTATTTCTGAAGGAACGAAGCATCATGTTGTCAGCAAGGTCCATGTTGCCGACAAGACCCATTCCGAGTCTGTCCTCGGGAACGAAGCTTAAGGTTACACCAAGCTCGGTAATATCCAGAGGCTCCATTCCTACAAGCTCTGATTCCTTGCCGTTCTCATCAATGTACTTAATCGAACCGCTCTCAACTACCTGAAGACCTGCAATTGCCTCAAGCAACTCCTTCTGTCCGCAGCCTGATATTCCGGCAATACCCAGAATCTCTCCGCTGTTGACACTGAAACTTACATCCTTTAGCTTCTCGATTCCCTCTTCATTACGTATATTTAAGCCGTTAACCACAATACGGGGCACTTTTTCCCCTTTATACTCAGGTCTGTCGATGTTGAGTTCAACCTTGTGGCCTACCATCATGTCGGTCATCTCCTGAGCATTGGTTTCAGCAGTAATCAAGTCTCCGATATAGTGGCCCTGTCTAAGGACAGCCACCCTGTCGGAAATCTCCTGAACCTCATTGAGCTTATGGGTAATGATGATGATGGCCTTACCGTCCTTCTTCATATTGGACAGAACCTTGAAGAGCTTCTCTGTCTCCTGGGGAGTCAGAACCGCTGTGGGCTCGTCAAGAATAAGAATGTCGGCACCTCTGTATAAGACCTTAACAATCTCTACAGTCTGCTTCTGTGACACACTCATATTGTAGACCTTCTGGTTGGGGTCTATGTCAAAGCCATATTTGTCGCAGATATCCTTAATTCGTGCCACGGTCTTCTTCATATCCAGGCGTCCGTTTTCGCCAAGGGTAATGTTCTCTGCCGCGGTCAGTACGTCAATCAGTTTGAAGTGCTGATGCACCATACCAATGCCGTACCTGAAGGCATCTCTTGGAGAGCCGATGCTCACTTCCTTGTCATCAATAAGAATCTTACCTTCGTCAGGATAATAGATTCCGGCTATCATGTTCATCAATGTAGTCTTACCACTACCGTTCTCGCCAAGAAGTGCAAGTATCTCACCCTTCTTAATCTCCATGCTGACATCGCTGTTGGCAATTACATGTCCGAAGGTCTTGGTTAAGCCACAGAGTTTAATAGCAGTTGTGCTGGTATTCTCGCTCATGTTCGTCCTCATTAAAATCAAAATCCAGAGACGCACTCTTGCGCCTCTGGATAAAATATTATCATTATTTTCAGGTACAGTCTAGATTAGAATGCTGTATCAAGAAGTGTGATACCGTCGATCTTAACATCGAAGTAAGGAGCTGATCTGAAGCCCTCACCTGACTCGTTGAAGTAACCGTCTGTGATAACTTCATGATCAGGAGCGTAATCAGGATCTGTATCTACATCAGCCTGGTAGCTTGAAAGCTCTGCGCCCTCAACTGTGAAGGTTGTGATGTCGAATACGTGTGTCTTGCCTGACTCGATGTCAGCCTGAGCTGCAGCGATTGCATCAGCTGTTCCCTCTGCTACGTTCTCACCAAGGTCTGTAAGCTTAACTGAACCTGTTGCAAGTGTACCAACCCAGTCAGTATCAATTGCTGTACCGTTAGCTACGCAACCCATAGCATACTCGAAGTAAGGCGCCCAGTCGATTCTTGATGATACAAGGAAGGTATTAGGACAAGCACTTGCTGTACTTCCGTTGTATGATACGTTAGGAACGCCTGCTGTCTCACAAGCTGTAGGAGCACCCATTGAATCAGCATGCTGTGAAATAAGTACACAACCATCGTTGATAAGAGTATTAGCGCCCTCCTTCTCAGCTGTCTCATCATACCAAGAACCTGTGAAGGTTACTTCCATTGTAACTGAAGGACATACTGACTTAGCGCCAAGGTAGAATGATGTATAACCTGAGATAACCTCAGCATATGTATAAGCACCGATGTAACCCATCTTAGCTTCCTCTGCTGTAATCTCACCTGCATCAATCATCTCATTTAACTTCATACCTGCAACGATACCTGCAAGATATCTTCCTTCGTAGATAGAAGCGAATGCATTGTGGAAGTTAGCTACATTCTCTGTATGAGCCTTAGTTCCTGTAGCGTGGCAGAACTGAACATCAGGATATTCCTTAGCTGCCTCAATCATGTAATCCTCATGCCCGAAGGAATCAGCGAAGATGAAGTTGCAGCCTGCATCAGCAAGCTCACAAGCTGCCTCGTAGCACTCCTGACCCTCAGGAATGTTAGTCTTAATTACATACTCAATTCCCATCTTCTCGCATGCTTCCTTAGCTGCGTTGATGAAGTTAAGGTCGTATGTAGAATTCTCATCATGTAAGCAGATAAAACCTGCCTTAACTGTTACTGCTGCCTCTGTAGCAGCTGCATCTGTTGTCTCTGTTGCCTCTGTTGTCTCAGCTGTCTCAGCTGTTGCATCTGTTGCTGCTGTGTCTGCAGTGCTTCCACAAGCGCAAAGTGTTGCAACCATGGCAATAGAGAGAAGTAAAGCTGTAAACTTTTTCATTTTCCTCTCCTCTTTTTAATGAAATATTTATGATTACAAAGAAGATGATATATAAAAAGCACGCATAAATCAATGTAAAAATGTTGATATTTGCGTGCTTTTTTCGTAAAGTTTATGTGCATTTTGATAAAGTTATGGGAAAAGTGCCCCTTACTGTCTGAATACAACAGTGCCGGTTTTCGCATCCATGCTCTCTACAATTGCCAAGGATTCAAGCTGATAACCGAGGTTCCTGATTATCTGTCCGCCGGGCTGGAAGCCCTTCTCAATGGCAATTCCGATTCCCGCAACAGTAGCGCCTGCCTGGGATACTATCTGAATAAGTCCCATGAGTGCACAGCCGTTAGCCAGGAAATCATCAATGATTAATACCTTGTCCTCGGGTCCGATGAACTTCTTTGATACTATTACATTGTTGATATTCTTATGTGTGAAGCTCTCAACCTCTGCAGTATACATCTCACCGTCAAGATTCACACTCTGTGTTTTCTTGGCAAATACCACCGGTACACCGAATCTTAATGCAACCACACTGGCGATACCGATACCGGAAGCTTCGATGGTAAGGATCTTATTAATCTCCTTACCCTCAAACCTCTTTAGATATTCCTTAGCCATCTCGTCAAAAAGCTTGACATCCATCTGGTGGTTTAAGAAGCTGTCCACCTTTAAGATATTGCCTTCCTTAACTACGCCGTCCTTAAGTATTCTTTCTTCCAGACAATTCATTCTGATACCTCACTATTTAGTAAGTCTTACCGTCTCCCTTGCTATTGCCAGCTCCTCATCCGTGGGAACTACCATTGTCACCACCTTATCGTTCTCAGCTGACAGAATAACCTCTTCACCACGAAGCTTATTCTTCTCAGGATCTATACTTGTACCAAGACAGGTTAAGTATTTACCTACAAGAGCTCTGACGATTGCATTATTCTCACCGATTCCCGCTGTGAAGACGATTACGTCAACACCACCCATGGCAATCATATAGGCTCCGATATATTTAGCTACTCTGTAGGCATAAGCTTCCAGTGTATTCTTCGCCATCTCATTGCCTGACTCAGCGGCATCGCCTAAGTCTCTGAAGTCACTTGAGATTCCGCCTGACAGACCGAGAACTCCGGACTTCTTATTAAGGATATTAACAACCTCATCAGCAGTAATTCCTTCCTTATCCGCAATGAAGCTTACAATTGCAGGGTCTATATCTCCCGAACGGGTACCCATAATGAGACCCTCAAGCGGGGTAAGACCCATCGAGGTATCAACCGACTGCCCCTTCTTCACTGCCGAAATCGAAGCACCATTACCTAAATGACATACTATTATATTCAGTTCCTCGCGCTTTTTCCCAAGAATCTCGGCTGCACGCTTGGATACAAAGTCATGACTGGTGCCGTGGAAACCGTATCTTCTAACCTTGTACTTCTCGTAGTACTCATAAGGAATGCCGTACATATAGGCCTTGTCGGGCATGGTCTGATGGAAGGCTGTATCGAATACGGCTACCATGGGAACGCCCGGCATAACCTCCTTGCAGGCATTGATTCCGATGATGTTGGCAGGATTGTGAAGAGGCGCAAGGTCGTTACACTCTGCAATTGCTGCCATAACCTCGTCGTTGATTACAACAGAGGATGCGAACTTCTCACCGCCGTGAACTACTCTGTGACCTACGGCATCAATCTCGTCAAGGGACTTGATTACGCCGACATTTGTATCTGTTAACTTCTCAATTACGAGCTTAACCGCATCGGTGTGGTCCTTCATGGGAACGGTTGTTGTCACCTTGTCACCACCCTTGGGGGTATGTGTTATGGCACTGCCGTCAATTCCTATTCTTTCACAGAGACCCTTGGCAAGTACCGTCTCGCTGTCTGTCTCGATCAACTGATATTTAAGTGATGAACTTCCACAATTAATTACCAATACATTCATTTCTTCACACCTTCTATAATATAAATCAATAATTCAATTCACAGAGGGACATTCATACCCCCGGCAATGTTACGCCGTTATTAGTATGCTCTGCCCCAGTATACCATCTTCGTAGCCTTCTTACCGCAGCATACACAGGTGTCAGCTACCTGCTCCTGCTCAAACGGCATACAACGGCTGGTTGCAGACATCTCTTCCTTAATCTTGTCCTCGCAGGCTCTGTCGCCACACCACATAGCCTTAACAAAGCCGGGAGTTGTATCAAGAATCTGCTTCATTTCATCCATAGACTTAGCCACATAGGTATGTGCATCTCTGTGAGCCCTTGCCTTCTCAAGCATATCCTTCTGGATATTATCAAGAAGGTTTGCAACCACTGCTTCCAGCTCATCGAGATTACACTCTATCTTCTCACCATTATCACGACGGCCGAGGATGCACTTGCCGTTCTCAATATCTCTGGGTCCAATCTCAACACGAACCGGGATTCCTCTCATCTCCTGCTCAGAGAACTTCCAGCCCGGAGTCTTGTCGGAATCATCAACCTTAACTCTGATTCCCGCACTGCTTAATCTGTCCTTAAGCTCATAGGCCTTATCAAGGACTCCCTCCTTCTTCTGCTGGATGGGAATAATCATAACCTGAGTAGGTGCAACCTTAGGAGGCAGCACAAGACCGGAATTGTCACCGTGAACCATGATCATGGCACCGATAAGACGGGTTGTTGTACCCCATGAGGTCTGGTGAACATATTTCAGAGTATTGTCCTTATCTGTATATTGAATACCGAAAGCCTTAGCAAAGCCGTCGCCGAAGTTATGGCTGGTACCTGACTGAAGAGCCTTACCGTCATGCATCAGTGCCTCTATGGTATAGGTTGCCTCTGCACCTGCGAACTTCTCCTTATCAGTCTTACGTCCCTTGATTACCGGGATTGCGAGCACCTCCTCACAGAAGTCTGCATAGAGGTTAAGCATCTGAATGGTCCTCTCCTCGGCTTCCTCAGCGGTAGCATGTGCCGTATGTCCCTCCTGCCATAAGAATTCACGACTTCTAAGGAAGGGTCTTGTCTCCTTCTCCCATCTTACAACAGAACACCACTGGTTATATACCTTCGGTAGATCCCTGTATGACTGTATATCATTCTTGTAGAAATCGCAGAACAGAGTCTCTGAGGTCGGACGCACACACATCCTCTCAGGAAGAGGATTCAGTCCGCCGTGTGTCACCCACGCAACCTCGGGCGCAAAGCCCTCAACGTGGTCCTTCTCCACATTAAGCAGGCTCTCGGGAATAAACATGGGAAGATATACATTCTCCACTCCCGTAGCCTTGAACCTCTCATCCATCTGCTTCTGGATCAACTCCCAGATTGCGTAGCCTGCGGGCTTGAACACCATGCATCCCTTTACGCTGGTGTAGTCCATAAGCTCAGCCTTCTTAACTACATCCGTGTACCACTGTGCAAAATCCACCTCCATGGATGTAATCGCTTCTACAAGTTTCTTCTCTGCCATCTTTCTCTCCTTCTGCTCCATGCCATTAGGAGCCAGTATTTTCGCCTAACCGCGATTAGACTAATTATAATTCAATTTATGAAGTACCTCAAGCACCAGATTGTAGGTTCTCTCCACAGATTCAATCTCCATTGACTCCTCGCTTGTGTGGATTTTGCTCAGGTTCGGTCCGAGTGATACACAGTCGAGGTCATCAATCTTCTCTGCGAAGTATCCGCACTCAACTCCGGCATGAATCGCCTCTATCTTTGCTTCTCTTCCGTATTGCATGGCAAAAACGCCCGCAACTAAGTCTCTGAGCCTCGAATCCTTTCGATACTGCCATCCGGGATAATCACCTTCAAATTCAATCCTTCCGCCAATCTCATTAATTATATCGCTGAGCCTATCCATGAGCTTACGCTTCTCGTCATCGATAGAGCTTCTGACGCAGAAGGTTAACATAACTACATCTTCCTCTCCTGATGAATACTGACCGAGAATTCCCATGTTAAGAGAGGTCTCAACCAGTCCCTCAACATCCTTGCTCATAGCCTGTACACCGTTAGGAAGCTTTACTAACATATCGATTATCTTATTCGAGCAGTCATACCCTATAGCACAGGTGTAGAAAGGCTTCTCCACATACTTATTCTCCGCAAAGGTGATGCTCATACCCGGGTCACTCTCAGCAAAACTCATCTTAATTGAAGCAATGGCTCCCCTAAGCTTAGCGGTAATTTCTTCAATTGAATAATCACCCGACAGTGCGATCAAAGCCCTTGCATTGCCTGCTATAACATTGTCCTTGGCTCCACCCGATATCTCAATAATACTTAGCTTATTATCTGCTCTGACTATATCAAGCAGAAGTCCCAAAACCTTAATCGCATTGGCCCTGTTCTTATGGATCTCTACTCCGGAATGACCTCCTGTTAGACCTGATATATTAATCTCATATATTCCGTTTACGCTTGTCGGAAGGAATTCTATGGGAAGCATACACTTAGCGATTACACCGCCCGCACAGCTTACAGTGAAGATACCCTCGACCTCTGAATCGATATTTATCATGGTCTTACCCTTAATATCAGAGGTATCAATAGCTGCCGCACCAAGCATTCCCACCTCTTCATCAACGGTGATTATTACCTCAAGCGGCGGAAGCTTCTCATCCTTTGATTCAAGGAGTGCAAGCGCCATGGCAACCGCGATTCCGTCATCTCCGCCTAAGGTTGTTCCCTTAGCCTTAACGAAACCGTCCTCAATATAGAGATCCAAGCCTTCCTTCGCCATATCCTTGTCACAGTCTGCATCCTTATCGCACACCATATCCATATGACCCTGAAGGATCACAGGCTCACCCTGTCCGTCCTTCCATATAATTACATTGTTAAGTTCATCCTGTCTGAATCTTAAGCCATGCTTCCTTGCAAAGCCTGTCAGATAGTCGCTTATGGCCTTCGTGTTACCTGAGCCGTGAGGAATACTGCATATTTCCTCGAAATAATAGAACACCCTCTCGGGGGCCAGATTACTTAATACTCGCATTTTTGCCCTTATCCTTCCTTATATTTCTTCTTACTCTGTTAATATGTCTTTCAAAATCGCCGCTCATTATTAATTCTGCGAGAATATACTGCTGATAGGTCGGCGCAGGACAGGAATAGAAGCCTATGCGCTCGCGCAAAAACGGCTTCATGGTTCGGGGAATGACCATGTAGGCAATCCTTAGTGACGCACCGATTGTCATGGTGAAGCTGTTGATATAGATTACGCGGTTCTCCCTATCAAGGGAAAATAGCGTCTCTTCATTCTTTCGTATGGGTGAGAATTCCGACTCGACGTCGTCCTCGATTATTATTGCATCCCTGCTGCTGCTCCATCTGATGTATTCCTGTTTTTTGTTTATCGTGGCACTGACACGGCTGGGATAGCTTCTGTAGGGCGAGATATGCAGGATGGTTGCCTGTGTTTCCTGCAGGCTCTTACTGTTAATTCCGTCCTTTCCAAGCCTTAAGCGCTCCAGGGTCACACCTCCCGCTTCATATATATCTATGATTTTGCTGTAGCATGGGTCCTCTACGGCATATATTCTGTCACGACCGAAGGCCTGGACAATGAGACCATAGAGATATTCGGCACCGGATCCTATTATTATCTGGTCGAAGGAGACGTCGATGTGCCTGCTTCTGTTAAGGTAGCCTGCAATGGCTTCTCTCAGGATTATCGTTCCGGAGCCCGGTGACTTAAGCATTATCTCTTCTCCATACTCAGTGAGCACACGTCTGGCTGCCTTGGAGAAGATGTTATAGGACATGGGACTCAAAGAATACTCCACCGTCTGTTCAAGCTCGGCCTTTGCCTCCGCCCCGGATTCAGTCTCCGCTTCTTTCCCGACCTCGGATTCAGGACTACTGTGCTGCGTGGCAGGGTTGTATTCACTATCATAGATGACAAAGTAGCCTCTCTTTTCCTTAGATACAATGTAGCCCTCATCAAGCAGAAGCTCATAGGCATGCTCAACCGTAATCAAGCTTACATTCCACTCAAGGGCAGTCGTCCGCTTGGACGGAATCTTATCGCCCTTTTTGTAGGCTCCATGGATGATATCCCGGCGGATGCTCTCATATACAGTTAGATACAACTTGTTCTTTGTCATAAATATAAACCTATATTTTTAATTGTATCACATCTAGGCAGTGTCTTTTATTATCAGAATAAAATATCGTGGAAAATAAAAAAATGGCGGAAAACTCCGCCATCTATATGATAATCGGGGTGACGTGATTCGAACACGCGACCTCTACGTCCCGAACGTAGCGCTCTACCAAGCTGAGCCACACCCCGCGGCAACATCTATAATATAATAGGTGCGCTTGTTTTTCAACCATTAATTTTTAACTTCGTTAATATACAAACTCCCTCTGGATGACGTAGCTTAGGAAGAAAAGCATAATATCCACGGGAATCTTGACGAAGGTCTCGAAGCCGCCGATATACGGATATATTATGTTAACCAAGAGGGCGCTTAGGCTCATCTGACACACCGCCAGAAGCACATATCTGCTAAGAGTCTTAAGAATCGAACCCCTGCTCTCAAACACAAGCTTATAATTGATCATATAATTATAGGCAGCCGAGAGTACTCTGGCCAGTACAGTTGAGAGCGTAATGTAATTAAGCATATGCAGATCTCTGCTCTTAAACAGTGCACAGAATATTGAGAACAGGCACAGATCAAGCACACTGGAGGACATCGATGAAAACAGGAACTTTCCAAAGGTCATGTATATCCTTATGGAATCCTTAATGGGATTAAAATGGCTCGTCCTGTTATCTTCTATATATATAGTCTTAATCGGCACTTCAATTATCCTGATTCCAAGCTTCTTAGTCTCCATAAGCATGTTGGTCTCAAATTCGAAGCGCTCACCCTTAAGTGTCAGCAGACTCTTCATGAAGTCAGCCGGTATTCCCCTGAGTCCCGTCTGGGTATCCGACACCGATACACCGGCCAGATATTTCATGACTCTTCTTGTAAGCTTATTGCCAAACTCCGATCTTGCGGGCACATCATCCCCGTCAAAGTTTCTGCATCCCATAATAAGCGCCTTGGGATTCTCAATCAGCGCCTCAGCACAAGCTGTGATACACTCCGGACTATGCTGCCCGTCGGAATCTGCGGTTATTGCACCTATCGCATCCGGAAAATGACAAAGCACATAGTCGAAGGCGGTTTTTAAAGCTCTGCCCTTACCCATGTTGACGGCATGGTGAAGCAGCGTAACCGAAGGAAATACACTCACCTCATCAAAGATTGATTTGTAAGCCTCTCCGCTTCCGTCATCCACTATTATTATGTTCTCAAAACCCCCGTCACTAAGTTTCTGCAAAAGTGCGGGCAACTTACCATCCGGTTCATACGAAGGTATGATTACCGGAATCTCCACAGGTTTACACTCAGTCATAAATATTCACCGGTGATAATACTACACCATTATCATTGTTTACTTTATACAGTGTACTGTATACAAAATCTCCACTTATCAGATTATCCCACAGATTATCATCGTTTACTATCCTTTCAGAATAAATATATTCCGCATGCGCATCGTCTATAGCCTTAATAATGTCTGTATCCGTCATACTGCTGCCGTCCACATTAGCATACATTACAGACATTGGCGCAGCATAGAAGTTAATGTATGTACTCCTGACCCAGCTTATATCAGATACATCTCTGATATACAGTACCCTACCCTCAATGTCCTTATTCTCCGCTCCAATACTCTGTAGGAACATCTTTGCTTCCTCATCTATCATGCTCTCGGCGTTAGCTGTATTGGTCTCAACATCCTCCCTGTAGCCGATCAGGCCTCTGTAAGCACTGCCATAATCACAGGTAAAAATAACAAACAGGATGAAGGCTGCAATTCCTGCATTACCCAAAAGTTTACGGGGCTTTGACTTACTCATAGCCAAGCTTGCAACGAGGTACATTGAGCCTATCGTAAAGGGTGCTCCGTATCGCTCTATGCTTGATACCATGCCGAAGGGGTCTAAGTATTGCTCCTCCACGGCAAATATTGTCAGATGACTTACAAGATTAAAGGCATAGAATACAATTCCGCTAAAGGCCATGAATATGCCTATGGTAAGTCCTGCCCTCTTAGTCAGCTTACCGGTTTTTGTTAACATAACAACGCTTGCTATCAGTAATACAAAGAGTGCAAGCGGGCTTAGGTCTATATTCCACGTACTCCATCTGTGAAGCGGATAATATATAAAGGCCTTAACAAAGGCTTCTATCAGCTTACCGTTCACATCGGGGATTCCCTGCACTCCCGTCGCCATACGAACTGCAGCGCCCGTAAGTTTGGCAACCCGCCTGTTGATCAGGCAGAAGCCAAGCCAGCTTGATTCGGCTATTATCGGAAGAAGCGCAGTCAGAATTATGTTTTTTATCTTAAACCTGCCGTCTTCGGCAAAGTACTTATATACACATAGAAATACCAGTCCGAACAGTACCCAGATGACTCCTGTATTCTTGCACAGAATCAGACAGGCAAGCAGTAATGACAACTTAATATAATAGAAGCTTTCCTTATGTCCCTCCTCAGTCACAGTAACAAGGAAGCAGGCATAAATCGCTGCCATCGTCATGTCCGCACAGCAGCCGTCGTAGGAGAACACCTCAGCCACAGAGGGGAAGAGCCAGAGGGATATGGGCATCAGTATCATTAACGGCACATTCCACCAGCGAAGGTTCTTAAGAATCGGACATAAAAAGGCCATATTGCAGAAATAATATCCTGCAAACATAAGTCCCGTCCTGAACTCCTGTCTGTCCATATGGACGAAGAACCATTTGATAAGCTGGGTGGCCGGCGGATAGTCGCCGAATTCCGGTGCCACATTATGATACCTGCCCGCAAAGCCGTCTAAGAAATACAGAGACTTCACATCCGTTGCCCAGAAGTTGAAGTCATCCCACCAGGTCACGGCCTTTGCTGAAGTCAGAATAGGAACTGCTATGAGCAGAATGAGCGACAGAATAAGTGCCGGAGTCTTCACCTCTTCCTGCAAAAATGCGAGGAACTCAGTCCTTCGCGATTTTGCCATAAAGTAAATTAGCAAACCCAAGGCTGCTGCCGGCAATATTATGTCAACCATGCTCAGTCTTTTCATAAAGGCAAGTACGTAAAGAACGAGGATAAGCAGCGACACCGAAACAGGAATCGTATCTATGATGTGCTCCCTGAAAAGATATGCAATTATTACGCAAAGGGTTATTAAACCCAGGATATTTAATATTGCCATTATTTATTAGCCTTTGACAGGATATTGGACAGGGCTGCGAACTCATTAAGAGTCAGGGCTTCACCTCGAACCTGTGGTGACAGGTTAAGCTTATCAATTGCAGACAGAATCTCTTTCTTGGTGAGTCCAAGATTGCTACTCATAAGAGAGTTGACCATGGTCTTGCGCCTCATGTTGAAGGCTGCTCTGATCAATTTGAACATGTACTTCTCGTCATCGACCTCTACCGGTGGCTTGGGATATCTGGTGAGTCTAATAACTGACGAGCCGACACCCGGCTTGGGAATGAAGCTTTCGGGACTGACATTTGCTACAATCTCAGGGTTTGAATAGAACTGGACCGCGAGGGAGAGTGCGCCATAGTCTTTGCTTCCCGGTCCGCACTTCATTCTGTCGGCTACTTCCTTCTGCACCATTATGGTGATGCTCTCAAGCGGACAGCCGCTCTCGAAGAGTCCCATGATGATGGGGGTAGTAATATAATATGGAAGATTGGCAACGACCTTAATGGGTCTGCCGTTATTATACTTATTACATAGATTTGTTATGTCAACTTTAAGAATGTCCTCATTGATTATCTCTACATTGGAATACGAACTCAGAGTATCGTTAAGGATCGGTATAAGAGCCTTATCTATCTCTACGGCTATTACTCTTCCCGCCCTCTCACACAGATACTGAGTCATTGTACCGATTCCCGGTCCTATCTCAAGAACACAGTCATCCTCATCAATTCCTGCTTCGTCCACAATCTTCTCCAGAACATGAGTGTCGATTAGGAAGTTCTGACCGAAGCGCTTCTGAAAACTGAAGTTGTATTTTTTGAGTATTTCTATAGTGTTTGACGGAATTCCGAGTGTCGCCATTATTATTTTCCTTTCAGGAAGAGATTCTTAGCATTTTCGTGAGTCTTCTCCAATACCTTGTAGTAGGGGATACCCTTAATCTGAGCGATTTTCTCAGCAATAAGCGGTATGTAGAGTGAGCTGTTGCGCTTGCCTCTGTGAGGTGTGGGCGCAAGATAAGGGCAGTCCGTCTCCAACAGGATCCGCTCCATCGGAATCTCCTCCACTGCCTCCACAAGCTTTTTTGCGTTATTAAAGGTGATAACTCCGCCGATACCAAAATAATATCCCATCTTTAATAATTCTCTGGCGGTCTCAACGGTGTAAGAATAACAGTGCATAACACCCTTGATCCCTCTTGCTTCCTTGCTGCCAAGCACCGTCATGGTATCCTCGCAGGCGTCCCTTGAATGGATTACCACGGGTTTATTCAACTCCTTGGCAAGCTCAAGCTGTCTGTAGAACCACTCCTTCTGCAGGCCCTTGTCAACCTCATCGCCGTGGTAGTCAAGACCAATCTCGCCCACTGCCAGCATCTTGTCCTTCATTGCTACCTCCCTCACATGCTGGAAGGTATTCTCATTAAGTTCATATACCATCTCCGGATGAACACCTATGGCACCGTAGACATGGTCATATTCACGAGTCAGCTCAAGCGTCGCATCCACACCTCTAAGGTCAGCCGCAACATTGATCACATAATCAAAACCCTCTTCCTTGAGAGAGCGCAGAAGGTTATCCCTGTCATCGTCAAAAGCCTTGTCATCGTAGTGAGCATGGGTTTCAAATATTCTTATGGGTTTCATATTTTGTATCTCCTAAAGATGTTTATACTATATTTTGTGTCAAATCAATTATGTGGGAATTTTTTTTAAAAAAACTTAAAAAATGCTTGCAATCTCAAAAACACTATAATATAATAACACTTGCGTCACGGAGAACGCAATAGATTACGCTCCGTTTAAGGCATAGGATATGCGCCTTTAGCTCAGTTGGTAGAGCACCTGACTCTTAATCAGGGTGTCCAGGGTTCGAGCCCCTGAAGGCGCACTAAAGTATCGGTTTTGTGGACTTGAGCCATGGGGTCGGTGCTTTTTTTTCGCTCAAAACACTATTTATTTTTGAAAAGGAAATTTAATTTGAAAGTATATCTGATCAGACACGGTGAAACAGACTGGAACTCTGTAAGAAAGCTTCAGGGACAGACAGACATTAGACTCAATGACTATGGAATTGAGCTTGCAAGGCTCACTGCCGAGGGACTTAAAGATGTGGAGTTTGACTATGTTTATTCTTCTCCGCTAATAAGGGCTGTTGAAACTGCTGAAATAATAATGGGTGACAGAGAGCTTGAGATTCATACCGATGACAGGATTAAGGAGATCAACTTCGGTGAATGTGAGGGGATTATCATTCCCAGACGAAAGGACGGACCGATAAATCCGATATGGCAGTTTGAATTCGATACTGAGCATTATGTTCCAGCCAAGGGTGGAGAAACCTTTTCTCAAATGTATGAGAGAACCTCCGATTTCTTCGATAATGAAATACTTCCACTTGAGGGACACTACAACAATGTCATGATAGTCGGACATGGATGCATGAACAGAACGATCCTAAACCGGATTCTTGATACTCCTCTTAAGGATTTCTGGGACATCAGACTTGATAACTGCTCTGTAAGCATAATTGAGATTGTTAACGGCAAAGCATCAGTAATTGAGAAGAGCATGAAATTCTATGAGAGAGTCAAGCCCCCCGCAGATGCAGTACTTGATGCTGATGCTAAGAGCATATATGGTTAGTCCCAAGATATCGTTTCTTATGATAATTTGTTTCTGTATATAATAATAACCCGGTACCTGTAATAAGTACCGGGTTATTATTTTAGTATGTTGGATATCTCAATGCGATATCCGAATGAATTCCTACCGTATATATTCCCTTCTCATGTGTAAAGGTGTCGAAGCCGTACTTGCCGTTTACTCTTCCCATTCCGCTTGCTCCGATTCCTCCAAAAGGAAGCTCCTCATTACTTACATGCATAATTACATCGTTGACACAACCGCCGCCAAAGGAGAGATTGTTAATGAATAAGTCCGCGAACTCCCTGCTGTTACTGAATATATAGAGCGCCAATGGTTTTGGCTTATCCTTAAGTACCCACAGAAGCTCATCAGCATCCTCGAAGGTGATTATAGGAAGCACCGGTCCGAAGATCTCGCTCTTCATGCATGGCGAATCAAAGGTCGCCTGAGGCAGAAGGGTCGGTTCAATGATCAATCTCTTATCATCTCCTCTTCCGCCTATCACCTCTTCCTCCCTATCGATCAGATTCATGATTCTCATGAAGTGATGGAGAGATATTATCTTACAATATTGCTCACAGTTAAACGGATCTCCGATATGTTCCCTTACATATTGTCTGCAGGCTTTGATGAATTCATCCTTTACGGAAGAATGGATAATTACATAATCGGGTGCAACACAGGTCTGTCCCGCATTACAGAGCTTGCCCCACATAATCTTACGTGCCGCAATCTGTATATTGGCTGTCGAATCAACGATACAGGGGGACTTGCCTCCAAGCTCCAAGGTTACCGGGATCAGCTCCTCTGATGCGGAGCGCATAACACTCTTGCCCACTCTCTCATTGCCGGTAAAGAAGATATAATCATATTTCTGCTTTACGATATCATCATAACCAAGTACCTGGTCAATGGCATATACATATGTTCTCTCAAAAGTTGAATTTATTATGTCAACCACAATCCCTGAAGTGGCCGGACTCTTCTTGGAGGTCTTCAGTACCACACAGTTGCCGGCAGCTATTGCTGACACCAGTGGATGAAGTGCCAGATAGAACGGATAGTTCCAGGGTGACATGATGAGCACACAGCCGTAGGGCTCACGATGAATCGTACTCTTACCGGGGAAGAGGAATAATGGAGTCTTCACCTTCTTAATCTTATTCCACTTATCCAGATTCTTAATGGCATAACGAATAGAGGCAATAACAGGTCCTACTTCCATCATTTCCGCTTCCTGCCTTGACTTGCCCAGATCTGCATTAAGTGCCGCGTATATGGCCTGCTCGTTCAGCATAATTGAATCAAGCAATTTCTCCAAAGCACGCTTTCTTGCTGCATTACTGAGTGTACTGCCTCTGTTAAAGTATTCCTTCTGTGATTTTACAATAGTAGCAAGTTCCATATTTCCTCCAAACCTACTGCTATTATACCATATATCCCCGCGAATGGACTTCCGTGGAAATATTATCAAGCAAAGCACTGTTCTTACCATAGGTAAGGCCGGAGAATATCTTCTGGGTATTCTCCATAACAGGTCTGCTCTTATCCTCTGTCTCTATGGCTTTATAGGAATCGTGAAGTCTTGTAAGCTCATTCTTCACAATCTCGATTCCCGAATAATCGCCTGATGTCAGAGCATTCCTTATCTGCTGTTTCCAGAAGATATAGAGCCTGTTGAGGTTACGTGCCAGCTCATATTCCATATGAAGATTGTGCTGCAGCTCCTCTACACAGGCAAGCGCACTTCTAAGGGGTGATACATCCTCACCCCTTAATAGAATAGCTTCACCTATGTATTCAAGCGTAATCTCATAGAGGATTACTGTAAGCTCCGTGGGATTGGCCTGACTAATTCTTAATGTATATTCCTGAATCTTTAGCTTATCCATTTTCTTTATCTGTTACTGCAGCAGCTGAAGCATCTGTGAGGGACGCTCGTTGGCCTGTGCAAGAATTGCGGTTGCAGCCTGGTTGATAACCTGAAGGTTTGAATACTCTGTCATCTCTTCAGCCATGTCTGTATCCATAATTCTTGAATATGCACTTGTCACATTCTCTTCACTGGTTGCAAGGTTATTCTGTGTATGCTCAAGTCTGTTCTGATATGCACCAAGCTTACTCCTCATATCCGAGATAAAGCTAATACCCTTGGAGATGAGTTCAATCGACTTCCTGGCACCTGTCTCTGTTGCTACAGAGAGCTTCATATCCTTGGTCGAATCCGAATCCTGGTTTTTGAAGCCGAGAGTCTCTAAGGACATCTTCGGGAATCTGATATCAATATCCTGACCCTCATTGGCACCAACCTGTATGGTCATAGCGCCGTATCCCTTAAGTTCAAGTTCAAGATCTTTACCCATATCTATTGATACCGTGGGTTCTGTCTTATTGCCACCCGACTGTAAATAATCATTATATTTTGCCGACGTATCAAGCTTAATCTCATCTCCACTGTCACCCTTGAGTGTCAGATGGTAAGGATCTCCGCTCACCGTAAGAGTCTCTGTTTTGCCGCTTGGATTTGTTATATTAACCTCACAGGCTGTATTGCCACCTACGCTCTTAACCTCATAATCACCGTCAGCATTCAGTTCAAATTCTATTTCGTTCAGGCTAAGCTTATATACACCCGTATCCACATCATCCGAGTAATAATCTACCTTGATTCCCTTATCTGTAGTATATCCCTTGTAATCAAACTTACCCGTGAACAGCTGCTGACCATTGTATTCTGTGGTCTCTCCGATTCTGTCAATCTCCTCAGCAAGCGAATCAATCTCCTGCTGGCAGGCCTCTCTGTCCTCGTCGTTAAGTGTTCCGTTCGCTGCCTTAACAGCCAGCTCATTCATTCTCTGTAATATGTCATGTACCTCTGACAACGCTCCGTCTGCAATCTCAATAACAGATGTACCATCCTTGGCATCCTGAGAAGCGACCTTCAATCCCTTAATCTGAGCATTCATTCTTCTGGAAATGGCAAGTCCCGCAGCGTTATCCTTCGCGCTGTTAATCTTATAGCCGGAAGACAGTCTCTCCAGAGAAATTGTCAGCTTCTTGTCGTTCATCTTAAGCGAATTGTTCGCGATGATAGCTGACGAATTGTAATTAATCTTCATGCTCATAAGGTATCCTCCAATTAACCTTCTTCTTTAACTGCTTCAATGTAGACCTTAGCCAGCCTGTAAAGACTGTTAACACTGCTATCTACACTATTTATATCGGTCATTTCACTGCATTTTTTAGCAAAAACGCCCTCTATTCGTTTTATGAATTCCCCGCCTTCTTCGTCAACTGACCTGTGAGTCAGCTTAACCTTACCATCTCTTAGAGTAATATGAGCCTCAATCAGAGCGCTTTGTCCCATATCCATCTTAATATCCGCACCGGGGTTGTCGCTGTCACTGATCACGGTAAGGTTTATGTCTGTTATGCTGTCACCGATTACGACCGGAATGTGGTAGTTCTCATTGATGGAAGCCTGAGTGTTCAGAGCTATCTGCTTATACATGAGGGTCATGGTGCGAATATCTATCGTTTTGCCATCTCCTGACATGTCAATAGTTGCATTCGACATTATTTCTGTCATGGTATCCAGGAGGTCGTCGTAGCTCTTCTGTGTACTCTCCTTATCGTTCATGCTCTCAAAGAGGTCGTTAATCTTATTTAACAGTTCCTCCTCATAGTTGCTTCCTGATATCTCATCGGAAGACCCGGTAAGCTTAAGCAGATTCCTTATAAATGAGCCCGGAGCCGTCATATATTCACTCATTGCAGACAGATTGGCGGGAGTAACCGCGACATTCAAGCCCTTAAGAGCCTCATAAACCGCTTCATCTGCGCTTGCTGCTTCCTTCATATTCTCCGCTGCCTGCTTCTCGTACTCTCTGTTAAGCTCCTCATTCTCCTGCCTGTGCTCACCCGCGAAGGCTGCCTCTATCTGGGCGGAAATACTGTTAATATCGCCCACCGTACTGTCAAGCAGACCGAAGCTGTCGTCTATCTTAACATCATAGCTTCTCTTCTCACTTCTGATTTCCTTAAGGACATTGCGTAGTGTAAGCTCCTCACCCGCTTCAAGGACTCTTCCGAGTGCAGCGTAATCCTCGCTCTTTAAGTTGTTTACCAGCCTGTAGATACCGACATATGACTCTCTCTCACTCTCAGTTATTTCCTTACTCTTATCAAGCTTATACAGGAAGCGGGACATGCTCTCATTTCGTCTGTCGGGAGCCATATCAAGCTCATCCAACTTGCCCATAACCTCAGTTATATTCATATCGAGGGGATTGATACCCTCTCTTATCATCTGAAGAACTGTGGCAGGCTTCATCCTGTTAATGAGACTCTGTACCTGAGCGTCAACCTCTCTGACATTGCGCAGATTCTCCTTAGTTATCACCATACTGTTGTATCCAAGAATCCTGACAGCCCTTCTGTTTTCTTCAGAGATGTCAAGGTTCATATCATTAAGAATGTCATCAATGTTGTTGAAGGCCTTGGCTATGCTGTCGCCTAAGTCCTTTCTTACCTCGGTTTTGACCGTCTCGTAAGTATTGCTTAACAGGTCATATTTCTGCTTAAGAAGAGTACCCTCATCAACAATTCCCCTAAGTGTTATTTCACTGCTCTCCACACTCAGTCTGCCGAGTGTAGCCGCCGGAAGGAAGGGCAGTCTTGTCAGGTAATCATTGGTCTCTGTGTAGAGGTCGGCCTTAATATTAACTGTATCAACATCATCGCTACCATTACTTAGGAACAAATTCCTTAGCTCCTGCTCCTCTTTCTCAAGCAGGCTGATTTCATCCATAAGGTCACTGATGCGGCCCTCATCCTGTTTCTGGGCACGGATTGAAGCGTCAAGGGACAGCTTAAGTGTAGTCTTGACAGTATTCAGCCTTCCCTCAATCTCACCAAGCCTTTTTTCCGCTCTCTCATATATACTGTCATCCATCGTAAGGTCGCCCTTAACCGCCGCAAGACCGCTAAGCATCGCATTGATAGATGTCTTAATTATCTTATCCGCCCTTATGGGAAAAGTAAGAGAACTGACTAACCTGTATTGATTTAGGTTTTCCTCTGTAAGGGTAAGACCGTTACTTATAAGCCACCTTCCCTCTGAAAGCTCTTGTTTAC
This sequence comes from Lacrimispora saccharolytica, assembly GCA_021531795.1. Lineage (GTDB taxonomy): Bacteria > Bacillota > Clostridia > Lachnospirales > Lachnospiraceae > Colinaster. The sequence continues at coordinate 33,026 of JADYUL010000008.1, read as the reverse complement.
TTACGGTGTCCCTTTCCGGATAGAAGTCAGCTATAGTCTTCTCAATCTCTAAGTTTAATTTATCAATATCCTCAATACTTCCTTTTTTCGCAAGATAGCCCTTCTCTGTGGCGAAGTACTGACCACTTCCCGATTTATTAACCTCAGTTGCAGAATATCTTGCCATATAGATATTCTCTATTGTGGGAGATAAACGATTGCGGATCATGAAGCTAACGGAAGAATCGGAGAAGCTGTCTATATCTTTAATGATGTCATACGCATCCTTGATCTCTTTGATATTCTCCTCACTGTCAGGAAGATCGCTTTCCTTAAGCGCTCTGGCTATATCCTCATCTGACAAGGTATCACCTGTAACCTCCTTAAGGACTGAACTGTCAATATCGTCATTATAACCCGCAATTACGCTGCCCGATTTGGCCATCACTGCCTTGATATGGTCAAGAATGGTTACCGATTCCTCTACAGTCATACTCGATATGTCAAAGCCGTCCTTATAGGCACGCTCTAAGTCCTCAGGGGACATGGTATTGGTCATGACAATCATTCTGTCCTTCAGGCTCTTAGTATCCATATAGGCGTTCTCACCCAAGAAATCATCGACAGACATTCTACGCTCTGTATCCATACCGTATTGTTCATCAATGTATTTCCTACTTCCCAGGTTAAGTCTTGCGACCGTACTGCCTTCCTGTGTCTTGTTGCTACGACTGAATTCTACCTGTCTGCCGTATTCTCTGATTGCGTTGTTTACGTCTGCATCTATTCTCATAATTAATCCTTTTAAGCAAGAGCCACCCGTTGCACATAAAAAATAAAGAGTGAACGAAAACCGTTCACTCTTTATTTCGGATAATTTGTATTTGTTCTTAACTATCACCCTTAGTCAAATACAATAAGATTGGTTAAATCTCATATACCTGGGCGCTGAGGGGTGGTAATGTAAGTGTCAGCTTATAAGGTCTGTAATCACAGGTGTCCTTAACAGGTGTTACAACCTCATCTATCTCATTGCCAAAGCCTGCGAAACGCTTATCATCGGAATTGAGGATGAGCTTTGCCTTCTTTCTTCCCGGAACACCAACTGTATAATTCTCTCGCTTAATTGGTGTGAAGTTGAAGATAAACAACAGCTTCTTCTTGCCGTCTACGCTCTTTCTGATAAAACTGTATACACTGTTCTCATTATCATCACAGTTGACCCACTCAAAGCAGGTCCAATCATTATCAACCTCCCACAGGCATCTGCTCTTCCTGTAGAGATTAAGGAGTTCCTTCATATAATCATGCATGCCGCGGTTGAGCTCCTCACCAAGCAGGAACCAGTCAAGCTCTCGTGCCTCACTCCACTCTCGCTCCTGAGCGAAGTCCTGTCCCTGGAACAATAACTTCTTACCACAGTGACCGAACATAAAGGTATAGCCGGCTCTCAGATTAGCATACTTATCAATCTTATAACCGGGCATCTTCTCTACCATAGAGCACTTGAGGTGAACCACTTCATCATGTGACAGAGGAAGTATATAATTCTCTGAATTATTGTAGCTCATAGCAAAGGTCATCGCATGATGATTATACTTCTTGTATATAGGATCTAACTTCATATATTCACAGAAGTCGTGCATCCAGCCCATATTCCACTTGAAATCAAAGCCAAGACCGCCATCCTCGGGTTTTGCGGTAATATTAGGCCATGCAGTAGATTCCTCGGCAATTGTAAGAATTCCGGGACACTCCTTATGAATAATACTGTTAAGATGTCTGAAGAACTCAATTGCATCCAGGTTCTCATTGCCACCGTACTTATTGGGCAACCACTGACCTGCCTGTCTGCCGTAGTCTAAATAAAGCATCGATGCTACAGCATCCACTCTGAGTCCGTCTATATGGAATTCCTTAGCCCAGAATATTGCATTACCAATAAGGAAGTTCTTAACCTCATTCTTGCCATAATTGAATATCTTGGTGCCCCAGTCAGGATGCTCACCCAGTCTTTTGTCAGGATGCTCATATAGACAGGTGCCGTCGAATTCCGAAAGTCCGTGGGCATCTCTTGGGAAGTGAGCCGGTACCCAGTCAAGGATTACTCCCACTCCGTTCTTATGGAACAGATTAACCATATATGCAAAGTCTTCAGGAGTACCATATCTTGAAGTCGGAGCATAATAGCCCGTTACCTGATATCCCCAGGAACCGTCAAAGGGATATTCGGCAATACCCATAAGTTCTACATGGGTATACTTCATCTCCTTAAGATATTCAACCATTCTGTCTGCGAACTCTCTGTAATTATAGAAGGCATCCTCTCCGTTTGGATGCTTCATCCATGAGCCAATATGACATTCATAGATCGCCATCGGCTCTGCATTCATATCCTTAGTGGCTCTTGCCTTCATCCATTCAGCATCAGTCCACTTAAGCTTACTTATATCAGCAACTATAGAAGCTGTCTCAGGACGCATCTGTGCATGATTGGCATAGGGGTCTGCCTTATAGAGACGTCTGCCATCATGTGTCACAATTATATATTTGTACTGGTCACCTACTGTCGCGCCCTCAACAAATACGGAATAGATTCCTCCCTCGCCGAGTCTCTTCATGGGATGAGACCATTCGTCCCAGTTATTGAAGGTACCGAAAACGAATACCTCCTTGGCATTAGGGGCCCATACAGCAAAGTTTATGCCCTTCTTACCTTTCTCCAACGAAGGATGCGCACCCAGCTTTTTGTATATCTCATAATGTGTTCCCTGACCAAACAGATATTGATCATCGGCTGTTATAACAATCCTGTTATCGGCTTTCTTAGTTGCCACCGCAAATACCTCCTGCTATATATTGAAATCCCTTTCCTTAAGGATAATCATATCATCTTCATCATATCGCTTTCCAAGGATAATATCCAGCACGTGTTTAGGCGAGAATCTGGTTGCATGATATATAGCATCATCCACAAGCTCCCTAACATCCGCAACGGTAACGATATGATCACTGGTCTGCATCTCATCGATACGTGTATGAAGAGCAAGGATACCCATCTCATCAATGGCATATTCTTCATGTTCAGCATACTGTCTGCCATATGCCACCAGAGCATCATCGCTTAGCTGCTCAATCTCTATCTCAACATTGAATATCTCTGCAAGCTTCTCATTGTCCTTTAGGAGTTTTCTAAGTTCTCTCTTGCCATCCTGAAGAATAACAAGGATACCTTGATTCTCCTGATTAAGAGTCTTAACTAATTCCTCTACGGTCTCGGCATCCATTCCGGAAGCTTTCTCAACTATGAGACCGCCATTCTGCATCCTCTCTACTGTAGCCGCAACATCCTTACCGTTTAACGACTCACCGCTAACCTTTCCAACCTTTCCTGCAAAATTGCTGTCTGTGGTCTTGGCATACTGGATTACATTCTTGGCAAGACTGAGTGCCTCTTCGGCTGAATCACCGATTACACATACATTACCGGTATATGAAGCCAAGCTGATATTATCAAGGGACTTAGCCAGCTCTGTCTTACCCTTCTTAGTCTGAATAAAGCCCTGGAAAAGAGCTAACTCTTCACTTGTAAGCTGTCTTACTGTATTGTCCTCTTCATCCCGTGATACATCCTGTGAATCCGTCTTATCATCGTCGGATGAAGCCCCTACAGTATCTGCCTCTGCCTCAGTTTCAATGCTCTTATCAGACTCTTCTTCTGTGGCAGTATCGGTATTCTTATTCTTGCTGACTATAGGCTCAGATGCGAATTCCTCGAAGCTTACGAAGCCCTCTGACTCAATCTCTGATTCATCATCTGCAGTCTTGGATTCGGTTGGTTCAGATATATTATTCTCCTCCACCGCCTTCTCAGACTTAAGTTCTGTTGCTTTAGCTTCATTCTCCGGTTTAGACTCAAGCTTCTTAAGCTCTGCTTCTAATTTCGCTTCTTCAGATTCGGTCTTTGACGCTGATTCTTCCTCAGCTTTCTTAGCCTCCTCTTCGGCATGAACCTTGTTCAGGTATTCTCTGTATTCCTCTTCAGCGTTCTTATATGAAGGACCGTTGTTAAGCTCATTCTCAAGTTTCTTAAGGATATCGTCTCTGGCTGCCGCCTCAAAGTCACTGAAGAGATTACCCGTCTCCTCCTTAACTCTGGCCTTCAGTTCCTCTTCCGTTCTCTGAGCCTTCTCCTTCTTAGAGTTCTCCCACTCGCTTAAGTAGCTCTCTATATCTATCTGACCTGTTATCTGCTTGTCTATCTTGGGCTCATCGGGAACAACCAGGCTTATCTGTCCGTCTGCCTCCTCTGTCAGATGCTGCTGCATGCTCTTGGGGGGCTGTCCTCCTCCGATTGTACCTGAAGCAGGAATACGACCATTAATAACAGCATCCATGGCCTCAGCGACCTTTTTGTCAATGAGGTTCATGAGCTCTTCCTTGGAAGCATTGTCAAGATTCCTTGCAGGCACCTCGCTTGCAGGCTCTGCTGCCGGTGTCTGTGTCTGGTTAATCACACTTGGAATATCTCCCTTGTTGTATATCTGGGTATCAAAGGATACACTTGACTCAGACTGCTTGACAGCTTCAGCCGGTATATCAGCCTCGCACTCAGCTTCTGTAAGTTCATCAAGCTCCAGCTCACCTGTAGCTGTATCAATATAAATCTCCTGCATCTCTCCGGTATCCTGAAGCATGGGAGCCAGAATCTCATTGAGATGCTTCTCATGTAAGGACGGGTCACTGAGTACAACCGTGCTGTCCTCGACCTCTTCCACTATCGGCTGATCAACAGTCTCATTAATATAATCAGTATTGTCGAAGACCTGTGCATTTACCTCAGGCTCCACCAGGTTACCTGACTTAAACTGAGGATTGTCACCCATGGTATCACGGATGGACTCCTCTAAGGCCTTCTGTATGTTGATGGTGCTGTACTGACCGACATCAACAGTCTTAACCAGTGCATCATCCTCATGCTTAACTTCGTCTGCAGCGTTATGAACCACAGTCTGATCCACGTGTGATGCTCTCTCCACGGGCGATATCATCTGCTGATAGATAGCCTCCTGACTGGGAGAGAGAGCCTGATGAAGCATTTTAAGCTCCATGGCCTTCTTCACATACTTTCCCTGGCTGAACCACAGGATCAGGTCATCACACTCTTCCACACAACGGCTTGCAAGACCTACTCTGTGATAGAGGTATGCCAACTCATAGCACCACTTCTCTACACGTTCTCTCTTCTTAAGCTCTTCGAGCACACCGATACGTTCATCGAGTGACACCTCCTGAGCCTCATAAATCTTATACAGGAGAATGAACTTTGCATTATCTGTAGGTGCAATCTGAACGAAGAGCTTATAGTATTCTGTAGCTGAGACTACATCACCCATTTTGATACATACTTCGCAGAGCGAAGATACTATACTCTTGCCGTTCGGACATCTGTTAAGCGCCTGCTCAAGCAGAATCTTGGCTTCGTTATACTTCCTGTTAACCTTATAAAGATCGCTAATCTTACACAGAGTCTTGACACTTCTTACCTTGGTCCAATCGATGGTATCTGCAATCTCGACCGCCTTCTTGAACTCTCTTCTGGTGATTAACGCATTAATCTCTTCATTACGTAAATTGTATTCGTACTTGTCCACTTTTATACACCCCTCGGCAGTTATCTTTAGTCAAAATCGTATATCTGCCCACTTTGACTCAAGTTTATCACAACTCCCCATATAATACAATAAAACGTGGATATCAAATACAATTAATACTATATGTTGTGTTTTATTTCATGCCCTTCAAAGTAAGCTTTTTGCTCTTCTTGACACTCTTCCTTCCACCCCTGCCGTATTTGAGTATCATTTTTGCCCTGATACGATACTGAATCGTAAAAAGTACCCACAGGATTACGGTAATACCCAATACTATTATCAGAATCTTACCAAGCTCAATCACGACATCATCCGATTCATCACCGTAATCACTTCGATACTTCGTCTGAGGGTAGAAATCAAACATCCTTGAAGCCGGCTTCGTCGGAACTATACAGGCGCTTCCGACATAGGTCCCGTGAAGGTAATAATCGATTCTTGCATACTCCTCTTTTCCCAGATTATCAAATACGATCGAAGACTCCGTATCCTCGAAGGAAGCATTCACCGGTATCAGAATATAAGCATCCTTGTCCATCTCTATCAGAGTCTCACTTTTACCGAAGGGTGAGCTTGTGGTATAGAAGATGGGATTCTTAATTGAATAGGTGTTATCGTTCTCACTCAGGTTCACCATAGTGAAGTTGTCAAAGCCGTAATTCATGAGCTCATGCGTGTCGGTATACTGATACGGTGCCTCCTCCTTCATTACAACCGTGATAAGTCGTAGACCGTTGCGCTCAGCGCAGGTAACCAGAGTCTGTCTGGCCTCCGTTGTATACCCTGTCTTGGTGCCGACCAGACCCTCAAGCGCATACTCCTTGCCCTCATGAAGCTTACTCTTGGCATATACCGTCATATCATCCCTTGGCTGTGTATCGGACTTGGGGATGTGATATGTAGACGTTGAAGCCATGGTCGACAGATTATCATGAGAATAGAAGGCCTTGGCAATAAGTGCCAGGTCATATGCACTGGTATAATGGTTAGGGTCATGAATTCCGTTTGGTGTCACAAAATGTGAATCTGTACAGCCCAGCTCTTCTGCTCTCTTATTCATAAGCTCTGCAAAGCCTGCAATATTGCCCTCCCCGCTTACATGCTCTGCTATGGCGTAGGCAACCTCATTGGCAGAACCTACAAGCAGTCCGTACAGACACTGCTCCATTGTTATTGAATTGCCTGCACTTATGCCCAAGTTGGCATCTGTTCTCCAGTCTATGCTGTTAATCGCATCTGCAGAGAAGGTCACCATCTCGTCCATGTCGCAATTTTCCACAGCTATAAGAGCTGTTAACATCTTGGTTACCGATGCCGGATAGAGGTGCTCATTAATATTCTTCTCATACAGGATAGTACCCGTACCTGCATCCATTACAATGGCTGCTTCCGCTCCGATATGCGGACCTGCAGGCCATTCCTCATAATCATCAGACTGAATGGGCAGACTCATTCTGGCCACCCTCTGCGCCTCTAAATCCTCTGCCTCCTGATCAGGCTCTGCATAAACACAGACCGGTGTAAGCACCATGGCAAGAGCCATGAGTAGCGGAAAAATTGCAAGTATTAAGTTGATCCTTCTTCTAAATTCTCTTGTCACTAATGTATCCTTAACACATTCATAAATTTTTAAGGCTGGTAAAAACCAGCCTTAATTTAATTCAAATTATTAAGATATTCCATCATATCCCTGAAGCTTCCCTTGGGTCCGTTCCACGCATGCTCCTTGGATGGTATCATTGTGTCGGTAATCAGATATCCGTCAATGCCTGCCTTTGTACAGGCGTACATATCTTCATTCTCATCATTGCCGATCATGAGACAGTCCGCAGGGTCTACGTTCAGCCTCTCGCACACCGATATGAAGTATTCGGGATTAGGCTTACAGTATGAATCTGTCTCGTAGCTCGTAACCAGGTCAAAGTCCTCCGGCTTTAGTCCCACCCATTCCATTCTGGTCTTCTGACCATCCATAGGAAAGAGCGGATTGGTAGCAAGTGCCACAATCGGAGCTTTTTTCCTTGCCAGACTCACTGCTTCCTTAGCTAAAGGATTATCCTTAGTGAAGCTCTTTGCTTCCTTGAATTCCTTACCGTAGAATTCATCACAGCAGGCTCTGAGCTTAACTATATCATGGCCCGGAACCTCTTTATCAAAGAATTCCCAGAATACTGTATCATTTCGCTTGCTTCCGTCGTTGCGGGCCATAAGCTCCGTTCCCTTCCAGATGGTACTTACCAGCACATCGGTTGGAATACTGAAGGGGGCAAGCTTTTTAGCTAACAGTATGAAGTAGCCATTTGTAAACTCCTTCATATCCATGGGAAGCAAGGTTCCGTCCATATCAAATAATATTGCTTTATAATTCTTCATCAATCAATCACTGCCTGTTACTGAATCTTGCTCAGCTTCTCACTTGTTGCATCAATCCCATTGATGTGTCCGTTGAGGATATCAATGCTGTCATTGATGTCGCCGCAAGCCTTTACACATTCCTGAGTAAGGGCATTGACCGTATCTGCAGATGCTGCCATCTCCTCAGCGATAGCGCCAAGGTCTGCGATGTTCTCATTAACAACCTTGAGGTTGTCCTTGAAGCCTGAGACACCGCCAAAGATGCTGTCAGAGTTCTCCTTGATGATACCGAACTGATTCTCCACAACCTCGATATCCTTCTCCTCCTGCTTGATAGCCTCTGTAATGTCAGCCAGGCTCTTGGAAATAGTATTAACGTTATCCTTTAGCTGCTCAACGATACCGCCGATCTTCTCAGTATTCTCTGCTGTTGAGCTTGCGAGGTCCTTGACCTCATTGGCAACTACGGCGAAGCCCTTACCCATCTCTCCTGCTCTTGCAGCCTCAATAGAAGCATTGAGTGATAAGAGATTGGTCTGGTTAGAAATGCTTCTGATGATATCAATAATCTCAACGATATTATCAAAGTTGTTACTGAATTCCTTGAAGGTCTCTGCGAAGGAATCAATCTTCTCAATGTTGCTCTCCGAGGTTTTCTTAAGATGAACCACATTTTTCTCACCTGTAGCAACAGAATCTGCAGAATTCTGTACCATCTCTGAGATACAGTCTATTGCCTTGGTAATATCTCCTGAGCTGTTGGACACATTCTGAAGGTTCTCGGCAACGGTTGTCATGGTATCATTCATCTCCCTGATGGAATCACCAATTTCACCAAGTGAGCCTGTGAAGCTACTGACCTTATTGTGAATGGAGTCAGATTCTTCTCTGGTAGAAGAAGTTGTTGAATTGAGCTCCACTATACCATTATTTACCTTATTAAGTATGTCCTTAGTCTGGTTCAGCTTCTCATCTACAGATGCCATCATCATCTCTGAATTCTGCTTTGACACCTTGGTTGAGAAGATGACCGCAAGAATTGATAACAGATTTGCTGCTATCTTAATCTTGTTCTCAGCAGGTGTAAGTGGTGCAACGATACAGCTTATCACGCATATACCTGTAACTATACATCCGAATATGATTGAAAGCTTGTTATTATCATAAATAACAAGGCAGATTATCATAACATATATATAACAGGCAACGACCGCATACGGAGAAGTAAACAGACAGAATGCAAACAGCAGCGTATATCCGCCAAGGGATATAGTGGTTGATACCAGGCTTCCCTTATTCTTCATATATGCAATCCAGGCAACTATGTTAGGAATTATTGTAATTGCTGCGAACACCGCATAATATCCTATGGTCCTTGCACCTGAAATTACCTCTGTAAGGTATGCAACAAGCAATACAAAATTAACAAATGTGTACCACTTAATTAGCATCTTGTTGCATCTTAACAACTTAAGTTCCTGCAATGACATTTCTCTGTTCTCGTCCATTTTCTACTCCTCCAAAATGTTCTTTTTATTTCTTTTAGCCTCCTCGGCCTTTTCTTTTCTTTCTATAATAAGCTTCATATCTTCCTTCGATATGAACTTATCGGTTCTGACTCCGTATACAAGGGAATCATTCCTTCTTATCCTGAGCTTACTCTTCATGAGCCCGTGCCTGAAGCAGCTGCCCACGGCATAATAATGTTTCCCGTTTGGCGTGTACCACTGTAGCTTTCTCTTAAGCGGTCGGTTACATTTGTAGCACCTAAGCCCCGTCACATCCTTGCACTTGAGCAGGTCACTCTTCTGCTTGAAGCCCCTGCTGATGTACTTATTGTAATTGCTGAAGGTGATATGGACTTCCTTCTCCCTTGACGTGGGAATGGAATAGGTATCAAAGCTTACCTTCTCCAGTACCTCCGGCTCCTCAATCATATCAAAGACCTTCGCCGTGTAATAGGCATCCGCAAAGGCTCTGTGGAAGGGTATGTCCTTCTTAATTCCCATCATGTCGATGGCGTACTCCAAGGCTCTTCTGCTCTTACCATCCTCGTAAGCTAAGGAGAACATCTTCTGAATGTCATAGAAGGGTATCGGCTCATCGCTTAACGGCTCCATGCCGTAGTATACCATGTTCCTCTGAAGCTCAAGCAGGTCTAAGTTACCCCAGGTACAGAATACATAATCCTCACCGCACCACTCAAGAAAGGCCTCCATGACCTCCTTAAACGGCTTCCCGTTCTCAAGCTGTGACATCTTAAGATGAACCAGTCTCGTGGTTATATAATTCATCTGAGTATACACCTGAGGTTTCACAAGCTCGGAGAATTCACTTATCATCTCCCGGCTGTCATTCAGTTTTACCGCTCCGATTTCCACTATTTCGAAGGGGAGAGTCTCAACCTTACCCGCCTCCTCAGGAGCTCCCTGGTTCCACTCCAGGTCAAAAATAATATAATTCATCTTAAATATTACAATTGCCTACATTGTTACCAAAATATTATACCAAATCAGCAACAAAATAGGCAATAATTACTATAATTTTACTATATAAAAACAAAAACCGGCGACCTCGTTAATCCGATAATCGCCGGTAAGTTTCTTATTAATCTGCTCTTATTTTGCCTTAGCCTTCTTAGCTGCGAGTGCTGCCTCTGACGGTCTTACAAGGAAGATTGAGAGAAGCAGTGAAACAACATAAAGAGCACATGTTACATATAATACCGTCTGGTATCCGACAGGATTAACCGTAATCATCTCACCGTGGTACTCAACCTCTCTCAGGAGCTCAGGATGCTTAGATGCTACCGAATTGACAATGGCATTTGCCATCTGGTTACCGGTAAGACCTGCTATTGCCCAAGCTGAAAGTGTAATACCGTGAATGGCTGAGATGTTGCTCATGCCATAGTGGTCTGACAGAAGGTTAGGTACATTAGAAAAGCCTCCGCCGTAGCCTGCGTTTACTGCAAAGAGTAAGCAGAGAACGATCAATACCAGAAGGATGTTGCTGCTGCCGTCAACAAATGCATTTTTGATTCCACCGGTAATAATTGTTAATGCGGTGAATGCAATTGAGATTGCGAAGATAATCTTGTATACGGTATTTCTATCCTTCATGCCGTCTGCCATTGCAGAGAAGCCAAGTCGACCGCCTGCGTTAAATATGGCTGTAATTGTTGAGATAATACCAACCATTCCTGCAAGACCGATACATTTTACAATGGCCTTCTCCTGTGAGATGAGTGCAAGACCGCAAGTAATATTTAAATAGAACATAAGCCATATTCCGATATAGGTTGCGATCGGCTTAGACTTAATAACCGCAAAGGTTGAAGGCTTGTTCTCAGAACCGGTGGGCTCATGCCATCCGGCAGGCTTCTTGAGAAGCAGATGACCGATAAACATCATAACGAAGTAAACAATCGCAAGAATGTAGAACATCTTGAATACCTCGCCATTTTGGTTGTCACCAAGAAGCTTCTGCATGATAGGGGATGCAATAGCCTTAGCTGCACCGAATCCTGCAACAGCAAGTCCTGTTGCCAGACCCTTCCTATCCTCGAACCAGAGCATCAGGGTCTTAACCGGTGACAGATAACCTGTTCCGAGACCGATACCCATGATGAGACCGTAGCATATATAGATACCAACTAGTGCGAGCACACTGTGCTGGTTCATTCCGCCGTACCAGATGAAGAAGCCGGTACCTGCCATACCGCCTGCGAAGCAGATGGTGGCAATAAGCGAAGACTTATGAATATCCTTTTCAACAACATTACCCAAGAATGCTGCAGACATACCCAGGAAAAAGATTGCGAAGCTGAATGCCCACTCAGTTGCACTCTTTGACCAGCCAATATAATTGGCAATTTCCTGACTGAATATTGACCAACAGTATACTGTTCCAATACTCATGTGTAGAAGTAATGCGGGAATGGCGCCGCGGATCCACTTATTCTCCCGCCATCCACTCTGATTGTTTTTTCTGACATAGATTTTCCCTCTCCCTATGTATTTATTTTTGTACAATTTGTATTATATCGTGTAAATCAGATAATGTCGATGACTTTAGTTTCCCCTTATACATAAATATTGTTATTTGATTGCAATAGGTAATATTGTACTATATAGTAAGTGGAAGAATATTATCGGTATGGAGATAATCCGTAACTTGGATAATAAAATAAGGATAAGAGTATGAAGAATTATAGAAGAACAAAAATCGCATGCTACTTGGGCTTTATCACACAGGCAATAGCGGCCAATTTTACACCGCTTCTGTTTCTTAAGTTCCATGCAGACTACAATATATCACTTGGAAAAATTGCTCTGATTTCGACTTTCTTTTTCTTTACACAGCTTCTGGTGGATCTGTTCTGTGCCAAATTTGTAGACAGGATAGGATATAGGAAATGTATAGTGGCATCAGAGATCTGCTCTGCTGCGGGATTGATAGGACTGGCTTTTCTGCCGGAAATATTTCCATCGCCCTTTGTCGGAATAATTACAAGTGTAATCGTGTACGCAATAGGCTGCGGACTTATTGAGGTACTATGCAGCCCAATCGTGGAAGCCTGTCCTTTTGAGAACAAGGAAGCGACTATGAGCCTGCTGCACTCCTTTTATTGTTGGGGATCTGTAGGAACCATACTTTTGTCGACATTATTCTTTATGATATTCGGAATCGACAGTTGGAAGTATCTGGCGGTAATCTTTGCAATGGTTCCCGCATTAAATACTTATAATTTTCTTACCTGTCCCATTGAAATGCTTGTTGAAGACGGCGAGGGTATAGGAATAAGAAGACTTGTGGCTAATCCAATGTTCTTAATCGCAATTATACTGATGGTTTGCTCAGGAGCATCAGAACTTTCAATGGCACAATGGGCATCAGCCTATGCTGAATCAGCACTGGGCTTCACCAAAACCGTAGGAGATATAGCAGGTCCCTGTCTTTTCGCGGTAATGATGGGTATTTCGAGGATAATATTCGGTAAATTCGGAGATAAATTAGACTTAAGAAAATTCATGATTGGATCCGGAGTGTTGTGTTTCTTTTGTTATATGATGGCCTCCTTTTCAAACAGTCCGTTAGTGGGCCTTATTGGTTGTGTTGTCTGCGGATTTTCGGTAGGTCTCATGTGGCCCGGTACCATCAGTATTTCATCTAAGGCTTTTCCGACAGGAGGAACCGCAATGTTTGCGCTTTTAGCAATGGCAGGTGATCTTGGCGGAGGTATCGGTCCCGCTATTGTTGGAAGAGTTGCGGACTTATTCGGAGGCAGCATCAATATGGGACTACGCGTAGGTCTCATCTTCCCGTTTACACTATGTGTTATGCTGATTCTCTTCATTGTGCTTAGTAAGAAAGAAAGGTAAAGTCTACGGTAATCCGTAGCCGGATCGCTGTCACTCTCTTTATTTTAGCACCAAGGCTGTAATTCCCTGTACTTTGCCGTCTGGAGTCGGAACAGAAATCTGCCCAGTTCCGGACAATAGCAGTATCTCTGGGTGGCTTCATGCCAAAGAGCTGCATAATTCATAACATTACTCACTATCCGATACAAGTCTTAATCTCTGCCAGCATCCAGTACGCCACCGGGCATACATCAGTACCGCTCGAACACATTCGTCCAAAGCCATACCTATATAAGCACCTACTGCCAGCCAGCCCAGCTTCACACCAAAGAGCCAGGTTCCGCCAGAGGCACACAGGAACATAAAGATAATTCCAATCACCATTGGATAGATCGCGTCGCCACTGGTTTTCAGGGCAAAGCCGTAGACCAGATTCGCAGACCGTCCGATCTCCAGGAAGATATCCACAATCAGCAATGTACTCACCAGCCGGATCATGTCCGGGTTGTCGGTAAAGAGGCCCACAATCGGCTTTGAGAATATAGCAAAGAAAGCCGAAACCGCAACGCCTGCACCGATCCCCAACACCACTGCCCGACGGGTATCCCGCTTACAGGCTTCGATCTCACAGCCACCAATGTACCAACCTACCAGCACTGCATTGGCATGTGCCAGCGCAGCGGACACGCAGTAAGAGAAATTGGAGATCTGCATAGCGTAAGATCGGGCAGTAACCTGCGCTCCGGTGGCATCCATCCTGTTAAGCATGCTGATGACCAGTGTGATAGCGATGTTATACAGAACCGTCTCTGTTGCCGCCGGCAGTCCCACCCGGATGATCTTCCGTAACACTTGCCGGCTTGCCGGAGGATTGGCGTCTTTTTCCGGCTTAATGTGGTACCTTGCGGCGATACACAACCACAATAGGTTTACCAGTCTCGAAATGCCGGTAGCCAGCGCCACACCAAAGACACCCCAGTGCATCACAAATAGAAACAACCCGTTCAGTACCACGTTAATGATATTGGCTACCACCGTGGCAATCATGGTAGGTGTGGTATGCCCGAAAGACCGGAGGTAACTGGAAAAAATGGGCGTCAAAGCATTGCAAATACAAAATGCACCGATGGTTCGCAGATAAATACTGGCGGGCTCTTCCAAGTCACGGGCGATGCCCACGGCATTCAAAATGGCATCCGTGCCGAAAATCAGCACACCGGTGATCACAATTCCTACAGACAAATTAAACATCAAACCCAGTTTCAGTGCCTGATGGGCAACTCCCGGTCGCTTTGCACCGATATACTGGGTCATCACCGCCACCATACCTGATGAGATGATGGAGAACATGATGATAAACAGGCCGATGTAGGTATTGGCGGTGCCCACGGCCCCCACGGCATAGTCGCCTTCGGAGGAGAGCATCAAAGTATCCACCATACCTGCCAACATCATGAACAGAGTCTCAAAAAACAATGGGAAGAAAAGCTGATGAAGTTTTTTTCGTTGTACGGTCATAAAGGGAACTCCTTTGGGCATGTGATATGTTCTTTCTGTTTGCATTATACGCTTGCCACTGGTATAATTCTCCTACAATTATACTGTATTTCTAACACAATCCTATTTTTCAGGAAGGAAGGGCTGCAAGTGGACGAAAGATTGCTTCACGAAACCAAAATTCACGGCACTGTAGAATTTCCCTTTGCAGTGTATCTGGGCCGGATCCCAGAGTACATCACTGCATTTCCCCGCCATTGGCACGAAGAAGCGGAACTGATCTACGTAACCGCCGGCCGACTGAATGTATCGGTCTGGGCCCAGAACTACTTGCTGGAACCGGGGGATATTGTCATTGTTCTCCCTCACGCCATCCACGCTATCGAACAAGCCCAGTCCGAGAAGGCGGAGTATTATAATATTATGTTCAATTTTTCGCTTTTGGGGGAGGACCGTCTGGCAGAAAAGTATCTGAAACCCTTTTTGACACACGAAAAAAATGTCAATTGTATGGAACCGGCAGGATCGGAGCTGAATCTGAAACTGAAGCCACTGCTGGAAAGCCTCATTGAGCATCGTAACGACGGCTATTCCACTCATGAATATCTGGTTAAATCCAATCTACTGATGGTGATGCATCTGCTTAATCAGTATTGCGTGGAGACCGGGGAGAAGGATCTGGCACTTCATGTGACTTACGACCGGCTAAAACCGGCTCTGGACTGGGTCCGGCTTAGTTATGCCATGGATACACCGGTGCAATATGTGGCTGATTTGTGTGGATTTTCCACCAGCTATTTCATGAAGCTGTTCAAGGATCTGATGGGCATGGGATTTACTGCTTACCTGAATAATTACCGGCTGGGGCTGGCTGCATATCAGCTTGCTGTTGAGGATCTGAATGTGATTGAAGTAGCATTAAACTGTGGTTTCCACAACCATTCCTATTTCACCCGGGCCTTCGTGAAAAAATACGGGATGACCCCGTTGAAATACCGGAAATCATGTCAGCACCGGTAAACATACAAAATATACAAAGCTGCCGCATTAACTTTAGGTGATACGGCAGCTTTGTATATTACTTGCTAATTATCTTACTTAATTAATCCACTTTCTCTAAGCAGAATTTCTACATCGGTTCCTTCAACAGCTCCAAGTACTTTCTTTAATAGAATCTTTTCTTTGAAAGTCATCGGAAGTTCGTCAATGGTTTTCTTATCAACTGCATAGTAAACGGCACGAAGCAATTCTCTTACATCATACTTAGAACCCCAAACCTCCGGAACACCTCTGTCAACATTAAGAAGTGTATATACAGCTTCCATACCGGTTCTGATAGAATACTCTGTTGTAAAAATGGTATCTCTTGGAGTTTCTGCAAACTGACCAACAAATGCGAAGTTTACAGCTCCCTTAGGAACTACCAGTGGTCTGTCCTCTTCCTTTCTAGGCTGGAAAAATGCGTTAATATATGGCATGAAACAGGTTGTTGTATTACAACGATTCTTTGCCCAGTCATCAATCTTATCTGTTGGAACTCCAATATGGTACAGCCACTCACGGCATACCTCTTCTCCGGTACAATCACGCATAGCCTTCTTTACATAATTACCTTCTTTGTTGGTAGAAAGTGAATATACCCAAATAAGAACCGTATTTTTATCCTGTGCCTTGAACTGTGGCTGACGATTAATTGTCCATGAAAGATACCAGTTATCTGTGCTGTCCTTTACTGTAACAATACCCCCGGTTGTAACTTTTCCTTCTCTTGGATCTCTCTTGCACACACCAATAATCTTCTGAATAATTTCTTCGTCTGAAGTTTCAACAGTTGCACTCATCCAGTTAGTCGCTTCAACATCACTACAGAATTTCTCCGGATTACCATACTCACCGTTCTTAGCCTGTGCAGCTATGTTTTTCCACAAATCCCATGATTCACCTTCGCCGTTCTTGATATTGCTAAGATCCGGTGCAGTATTCTGATCACCATAGCAAGAGGTATCCGTACAGCAACCATTTGTTATGAACACCAGATCATCCTCAACCAGATCGATAGTATCTGTCTTTCCATCCTTCTCATATACAATCTGAGTTGCAACCTTCTTTCCATTTTCGTCCTTAATGACAACATTTTTTACATCCATTCCATACTCTACAGTTACGCCGTGACTTTCGAGATATTTTACAAGAGGTAAAATCATGCTCTCATACTGATTGTATTTTGTAAATCGAAGAGCTGTAAAATCAGGTAATCCATCAATATGATGACAATATCTGCACAAATATCTCTTCATCTCAAGAGCAGATGACCATTTCTGGAAAGCAAACATTGTCTGCCAGTAAAGCCAGAAATTTGTGTCCCAGAAGGAATCAGGAAGAACTTCGCTGATTTTCTTATCTTCAAGGT
Source organism: Lacrimispora saccharolytica (assembly GCA_021531795.1). Lineage (GTDB taxonomy): Bacteria > Bacillota > Clostridia > Lachnospirales > Lachnospiraceae > Colinaster. The sequence goes on along the minus strand of JADYUL010000008.1, from coordinate 15,768 downwards.
CCTTTTCCGGTGTCATGAATAACTTGGAAAGTGCCATTGCGGATTTCTTATCAAGAGCAAATTTCTTATCCGTATGTGCATCCTGTCCACATTTCTCTGATGCTCGACAGAGAGAGTAGTTTGGATCATGCTTGTTTAACCAGTAATACTCGTCAAGTACGGAAATACCGGGAGTCTCAATAGATGGAACATCACGGAACATATCCCACATACATTCGAAATGGTTATCCATCTCTCTACCACCTCTCATGTAAAAGCCCTTACTAACATCCTTTCTACCATCACAACTACCGCCTGCAAGATCAAGCTTTTCAAGGAGATGAATCCGCTCTCCTTTTACCTGTCCGTCTCTAACCAGATAAAATGCAGCGGAAAGTCCTGCAAGTCCTGTTCCGATAATATACGCCGATTTTCTGTCAGCTCCTTCCGGTTTCTCCGGTTTTGCAAATGCTTCATAAGTTCCTGCTGAATAATACATAAAAACACACTCCCTTTCTTTGTTTCTATAACCTAAACTCTTTATTTAGGTCATAAGTAGTTTCTATGTGCTTAGTATATTGACAAAAAAGAAGAATTAAAATGAACAAAAACAAAGGACTGTCATATTTCACGACAGTCTCTTTTCATTGATTTAAAATACGACAAAATGCATTGTTTGTCGTATTATGATTATTAATTTTAAACCCCTTTTATGTTTAATTTGGCATTATTCAGTGCATGGGAAAATGTACCCTGAATCAGGGAGTTTAGTCTTTCTATAATCACTTTTGGGTCTTCCTTCATTCCATCTTCAATCCATTCCACTACAAGACCCACAAACCCATACTTGTAAAAATTTGCAATAAAGACCTTGTCCTCTTCTCTGACAATCATTCCTTCTGCTGTTTCTTCTATCACACCGTATAGAAGCTGATATGTAACCCTGTACAAATATCGGTATAGGTAGTCTTTAGGAACATTACGATAAATGTTTATAATGAAAGCTTTATCTTTCTTTATCATGTCAAAGATAGACAGAAATCCTTCCTGCCAAGTATCATAAGTTCTATTTTCCTTTAATGCCCTCTCTGCATCTTCCTCACAGATCCATTCAGTGAGTTCTAAAATATCATGAAAATGATAATAAAATGTCTGACGGTTCATCTCACACTTTTCGGTAATATCATTTACTGTTATTTTATCCAGCGGCTTCTCTAATAACAATTCCTTAAAAGCAAATGCGATAGCAAGCTTTGTAGTTGTTTTACTCATACTCCTTTTCTCCTTTGCTTATTTTATACCATCATAACACCAATCCACAAGTATGCCTAATCCACTTATCAATGCAGAGAAAGGGAAATCAAAAACCATTCAGGTAAAACGGCTTTCGCTGACAAAATCAGTTTTTGCATGAAAAAAGCAGCAATGATTTTCTAGTCATTACTGCTTAAATGAGCGTCCCCTGCGGGAATCGAACCCACAGCTAGCGCTTAGGAGGCGCTTGTTTTATCCGTTAAACTAAGAGGACAATACCTTGATTAATTTATCATTGATTGACAAATAAATCAAGATGGATTTGGATAATTTATATTGCCCTGAAGCCAGATTATCCCCTTGAATCGTCTTCCAATAGCCGGTTCACCATATAGGTCCTGCCTATTGATACATATATCAAGGATTATCTCATTGCAAACGAGAGTCAGCTTTACAAGCTCATCACCCGTGAGATTATTCGTCAGATTCTCAATAAGCAGAATCTCACCCAGAATTGAATACAGATCGCACTCCGCTCCGTAGGGCATGAAATATGTATCTACCAGGGTAAACACATCCTCTGTCACAATCTTTCTACTGACCGCCGAATAAGTATCCAGGTCATTTAATGTCAGTGACTCGAGAGCTGATCCATCACCCCTTCTTGCCGCCTCTACCAACTTCATTCTCTCCGTTCCGGACTTCTTTGCCTGTGCCCTGCTATCCTCAGACTTTGCTAAAGGCATGACTATGGTTCCTTCAAGAGACAGTGCCGATAAGGTGACTGACGTGCCTCGGATAGGTAAGAGGCCCGCATTTTTAACCCTGATGTAGGGCACTACATTCTGAATGTAGAATATCAGCGATACGCCAAGTCTTGCTTCGTCACACACGCCGGCATACGATTCCTTGTCAGAATGTCGTTCCACGGAGATGTCCTCGTAGGAGGATACGTTGTTGCCTCTGACGTAAGGATAAGCATATTCCAAGAAGAATCTGTTATTGTCGTCAAAAAAGCCCACAACTGAGATACCGACACCCGGAGCATAGTCCTTCGTGTACATGGCAATCATATACTTATCGTTATAAGAAGTGTAGACTCTGTCTGTTGCATCCAGGGCAATATTCTTGATCAGCTCATCGTACTGCTCTCTGTCTGACAGATTAGAGAATCCTACAGCTCTAAGATATTTGTGCATAATACTATCCTTAATGCTTTGGTATTAATTTGCTTGTTCCACCCATGTAAGGTCTTAAAACCTCAGGAATATTAACAGAACCGTCTGCATTCAGATTGTTCTCAAGGAAGGCAATAAGCATTCTTGGCGGAGCAACAACTGTATTGTTAAGTGTATGAGCCAGGTACTTGCCCTCCTTACCGTTTATTCTAATCTTAAGTCTTCTGGCCTGAGCATCTCCCAAGTTAGAGCAGCTGCCAACCTCGAAGTACTTCTGCTGTCTGGGGCTCCATGCCTCAACATCACATGACTTAACCTTAAGGTCAGCAAGGTCACCGGAGCAGCATTCAAGAGTACGAACAGGTATATCTAATGTACGGAACAGATCAACTGTATTCTGCCACAGCTTGTCGTACCACATCATGCTGTCCTCAGGCTTACAGATAACTACCATCTCCTGCTTCTCAAACTGATGGATTCTGTATACACCTCTTTCCTCTATTCCGTGAGCACCCTTCTCCTTACGGAAGCAGGGTGAATATGATGTGAGAGTCTGAGGAAGTTTTTCCTCAGGAATAATCTGGTCAATGAACTTACCGATCATGGAATGTTCACTTGTTCCGATAAGATAGAGGTCCTCACCTTCTATCTTATACATCATGGCTTCCATTTCTGCGAAGCTCATAACACCTGTTACAACATTGGATCTTATCATGAAAGGCGGAACACAATATGTGAAGCCTCTGTCAATCATGAAATCTCTTGCATAAGAAATAACTGCAGAATGAAGTCTTGCAATATCACCCATCAGATAGTAGAATCCGTTACCTGCAACTCTTCTTGCTGCATCCAAATCAATTCCGTCGAATCTTTCCATGATCTCTGTGTGATAAGGAATCTCAAAATCAGGAACCACCGGCTCGCCGTATTTCTGAATCTCCTGATTGAAGCTGTCATCCTTACCTATCGGAACTGATGGATCAATAATCTGGGGAATTACCATCATAATCTTGGTAATCTTCTCCTGAAGCATATTTTCCTTCTCTTCAAGCTCTGCCAGCCTCTGGGCATTCCTTGAAACTAAAGCCTTCTTCTCCTCTGCCTCTTCCTTCTTGCCCTGTGCCATAAGTGCACCGATTTCTTTGGCAATCTTATTCTTTGAAGCGCGAAGGGCATCTGCCTCCTGCTGAGTCTCTCTTGCTTCCTTATCAAGAGCAATTACCTCATCAACCATGGGAAGCTTATTGTCCTGATATTTTTTCTTAATATTCTCCTTAACTATGTCAGGATTCTCTCTTAAGAATTTGATGTCTAACATATTCCTTCACTCCTTGTTAATTAATTACTTTTTCTATAAATACATTGGTACACTCAAGCAAGTCTACCACTATAGGCTCAGTAAATTTATTTCCATCCTTATCAGAAAGCAGCTGAAGCACCGGTCGCTCCGGGAAGCCCTTATTCTGTCTGATTACTACTGCAAAAGAGCCATCATTGGTAATTACGGTACTCTTAGACGGATACACAGCCGTGAAATCAAGCAGTACTTCCACAACCTGTTTGTCAAACTTAATTGAACTGTAGGCTTTGATATACTCAAGTACCTCATGAACCTTGTGTCGTCTTCTTCCGATTCCGCAGATTGCCTCATCGAAATAATCACACAGAGCAACTATCTTTGTTCCTATTGTCATCTCTGTTACATGAAGTGGATATCCGCTTCCATCCAGTCTCTCATGGTGTCCGAGAATTATCTCCTTGCTTTCTTTGCCAAGCCATTCCTCATCCTTAACGGCACTATATCCGTATACGGGATGCTTACAGTATTCCTCATGATCCTTTGGAATCATATCCTCCGGTTCAATATCCTCGAATTCAACGGTAATATATCTTAATCCAATATCATGAAGAAGACAGCCTACTGCTATATCATGAACCAGACTCTGCTTCAGTCTCATCTTAAGCGCAATTATCATTGCCATTGAACAGGTACTTATCGAATGCTCGTATATGTCCGAGCTTCTCTCCTTGATATCGTATATCTGCTCAACAATATCGTCATTCTCTAAGATATCATCTATTATTTTATCAGCTGTATCTATAATTTCTTCCATACCGGAATCATTGCCATTATAAATATGCTTGGAAATAATCGACTTAACCTTATCCTTGCATTTATTTGTTATGTCAACCTTGAGAATGGTCGTATCTTCCGCATCAACGCCGTCATCTTTAATAAAGACTTCCCTAATTCCCAACTCCTTGAGCTTGAAAATATGTTCCTTCTTAAGGACCGCGCCCTCTGACAGAAGCTCCTGATATTCTTCATTCACTATTGCTCTGGCTAGGATTTCTTCTCCCCTAATCTCATCCAAGTCGATCAACTTCATATTATTGCTCCTGATTAACTGCCTTCTCAAGTGCTATTTTCTCTTCGTTACCAAGTTCAAGATCGCACCTGCCGTCTCTGACTTCCTTAGTATATGTATAGCAACCCTCTGTGCTGTGAACCGAATTCATAATGAATCCGTTATTCTCCTCATCTAACAGCGCCATTGAGAAGCTTAAGTCCCCACCCATCTGCTGATATGCATCATACTTTACAATTCCAACCTTCTGAATTGCCTTGGTGAACTTCCTGTATATCTTCCGGATGTCTTTTCTGTTTTCTCTTACTTTCTCAACAATATTTTTGTTGATGGCAAACAGGTCTGTTATCTCTTCCTCCAGACTGCTTGCATCCTTACCTAACATAAATGCGTTCATCCTATTGGCAAGCTTTACATTCTTCACAATAAAGATTACCAGAAGAACTATATTTACTAATAGCAGAACAAGTAAAACTATAATAAAGATTGCAGGATCAATGCTTCCAAGTCCAATACTATTTAATATATTACTGTTCATTATTCCTTATTTCCCTTCATAATATCGCTGATCCTCTCCAAATCATCGACACTGTAGAATTCTATTTCGAGCTTACCGTTTCCCTTCTCTGTATCCTTGGCAACAATAGATACCTTTGTTCCGAGTGCAACCTTAAGCTCTTCTTCAAGCTTCTGATATGCAAGTAATACAGATTCATTTATCTTACTGTCACCGTTGCTATCCTTCTTAGGCTTTCCGAGATTCTTGATGAGCTTCTCAACATCTCTTACACTCATCTTCTCGTTATATACCTTAAGCGCTATTCTGTACTGTTCATTCTCATCCTCTATTGCAAGAAGTGCTCTGGCATGTCCGGTCGATATCTCTCCATCAACTACCATCTGCTGTACATTCTCTGCCAGTTTAAGCAGTCTCATGGAATTAGCAACCGCAGCCCTGCTCTTGGATACTCTGTCAGCTACCTCATCCTGCTTAAGATTGAATTCTGTATGAAGTCTCTTATATGCGAGGGCCTCTTCGATAGGATTTAAGTCCTCTCTCTGAATATTCTCAATAAGTGAGATTTCCACTATTTCCTGCTCAGTGAACTTGCGGATAATTACAGGCACTTCTTTAAGACCTGCAAGTTTTGATGCTCTCCATCGTCTCTCACCGGCTACTATTTCATAATATGAATCTCTGTCCTGAACAAGAATCGGCTGAATAAGCCCGAATTTCTTGATTGAATCTGCAAGCTCTGCAAGAGCTTCCTGGTCGAAATTTTTTCTTGGCTGCTCTCTGTTAGGCTCTAGCTTATTGATATCAACAAATCTGTCCGGTTTCTCTGCCGTCTCAGTATTCTGAACTACTTCCTTAGTATCAACTGAATTAGGAATTAATGAATCCAGTCCCTTACCCAATCCTCTTTTTGGTGCCATAATACCCCCAATTATCTGTTGTTCTTAATCACTTCCTTGGCCAGAGCTCTGTAGGCTTCTGAACCGGGCGCCTTTGAATCATATTCCAATACCGGCATTCCGAAGCTGGGAGCCTCCGCCAGTCTGGTGTTTCTGGGAATCACTGTATCAAATACAGTATATGCGAAGTTTGCCTTTACATTCTCAACAACCTGTGATGACAGATTAGTTCTTGAATCATACATTGTAAATACAACACCTTCAATATTTATCTTATTATTAAGTCTCTGTCTTATTAGATTAATCGTGTGAATCAGCTGGCTCAAGCCCTCAAGAGCATAATACTCACACTGAATTGGTACCAATACACTGTCACTGGTTGTAAGTGCATTGACAGTAAGTGTACTGAGTGAAGGAGGGCAGTCTATCAATATAAAATCATAACCATCCTTTACCTTCTCAAGCTGATTCTTTAATATGAACTCCGACTTCTCAATTCCGATAAGTTCAACTTCAGCTGCAGCAAAATCAACATTGGCAGGAATCAGTGATACATTCTTCACTACATCCTTCTTAATGCAATTTCCTATCACGCTTTCTCCAAGCATCAGTTCATAGATTGTATTCTCTTCTTCATTCTTGTCCACACCCATTCCGCTTGTGGTGTTTCCCTGTGGGTCCATGTCTATTACAAGAACCTTCTTGCCTGCTTCACCCAATGCAGCAGCAAGATTAATTGTTGTTGTTGTTTTACCTACGCCACCCTTCTGGTTGGCAACAGATATTACTTTACCCATATTATTCTCCAATTCTGTCCATTCAATCGCGCAAGAATTATTATAACACTATTCTATTGCTTCTTCTATGATAAATTTGGATTGTAAATTGTTTCACATGTCCTGATTTTGCAATGTTTCACACTAACTTGACTATATTTTGGGTCTAATTGTTTCACGTGAAACATTATCTTGGGTTTACAAAATTATGTAAATCATAGATATTGGGATGTTTCACGTGAAACATCCCAATAAATTTTACTTTACGGATATAAGATCATTCTTGATAGCAAATACAGCCGCCTGTGTTCTGTCAGAAACATTTATCTTCTTAAAGATATTTGATATATGATTCTTAATGGTTCTCTCAGATATACCAAGTTTATCAGCAATATCTTTATTAGAGCCTCCTACAACTACAAGCTTTAATACTTCTATTTCTCTGGTAGTAAGTGTATCGATAAGATTTTCATCCTTATCCTTCTTTATCATAAAGTTATTAAATGCTGGTATTAATGACGGATGAATATATATTTCTCCTTCATTGACTCTGATAATGGCATTTCTTAACTCTTCAAAGCCTGCATCCTTAAGAATATATCCCTCTGCTTTGTACTTTCTTGCCTTAACAAGATATTCGACCTCATTATGGACAGTAAGAATAATAACCTTCTGATCCTTATTATGCTGCTTAATCTTGTCCAGAACCTCAAGACCATTCATATCAGGCATATTGATATCCAAAAGAATTATATCTGCAATATTATTATCTATTTCTTTCAAGTAATCAATACCGTTTGAATATTCAGCAATAACAGTCATATCTTCATTGAACTCGATTAACTGCTTAAGTCCTTCTCTAATTAATTTGTGATCATCAACAATAATAATACTTATCATATATAATACCCCTTTTATTTAAATGTTGCCGGAATTTTTATAGTAATACTTAGTCCTCTGCCTGAATCATCAAACGAATCATATTCAACATTTCCCCCCATAGAAATGACTCTGTCTTTCATGATTTGAAGACCGTAATGTTTATCCTTCATAATACTATTATAATTAAATCCAATTCCGTCATCTTTAAACTCCAGAATAAGATGTCCGTCTTTATACATCATATTAACATATATATTTTCCGCATCAGAATGCTTCATCGAATTAATAATACATTCCGAAGCAACCTTATAAAGACTGTAAGATAATCTCTTATTTGAAATATCTATTTCCTCTATCTTACTATTAAACTTTATATCGGTCTTAACATCATATTCTAAAATAAGATGTTCCAGTGCTTCGGAAAACGTAAGATCGTCTAACTGCATAGGACGTAATATAGAAATAGTTCCTCTAAGTTCATCTATAACCTTCTTTAACTCAACCCTACTCTTATCAAGCAACTCCTTAGCAACAGTAGTATCCTTATCAATATATAGTTTTACTATATCAATCTGATTGACAAGATATGCCAATGTCTGAAGTGAAGTATCATGAAGCTCAGAAGAAATCACCTTGTTATAGAATTCAACCTGTTCAAAATATTTTACACTCTCAGAATCAACATTTGTAATAGTAATTTGTTTCACGTGAAATATTTACCTCAAAGGTTTCTTAAGTGGAATACCTGCTCTTCTTGGATATTTGTCATCCATAGGAGAGAGCTTTTCAATAAGAACCATCTTCCTGGTTAAATCAGTATCAGTTATTATAACATCCTCAATCCTTACATTACCACCGGATAGAAGATTAATTGCATTTTTTGCTTCAATATATTCAATATCAGCCTTTTCGGATTTATAGGATACAAAGTATCCTCCTACCTTCACAAACGGCAGACAAAATTCAGAAAGTGTAGAAAGATTAGCTACAGCCCTTGATACACACAGATCAAAGGATTCTCTATATACTACATCTCTACCGTACTCCTCTGCTCTGCCATGAATAGCAGACACATCTGCTAATCCAAGCTCATCAACTACAATATTTAAAAAGTTAATCCTCTTATTTAAGGAATCCAGTAATGTGAGCTTAAGACCCGGAAATACTATCTTAAGCGGTATCCCGGGAAAACCGGCTCCCGTGCCGACATCAATTACCGAATTAACAGCATTCATATCTATAACGGAAGAAATACTTAAGCTGTCCTCAAAATGCTTCTTAATAACTTCCTGCTTATCAGTAATTGCAGTAAGGTTTATTTTATCATTCCATTCAATCAGTAAAGAATAATATCTGTTGAATTGATCCTTTTGAACATCAGATAATTCTATTCCAAAGAGGTTCATATTATTTGTTTCCATTCTTAATATGCTCAAGATATACAAGCAAAACAGAAATATCGGCAGGGCTAACACCTGAAATTCTTGAAGCCTGACCGACACTTGAAGGTCTGAGTGCCTTGAGTTTAGCTCTGGCCTCAAGTCTCAGACTTCCTACATCATCATAATCAATATCATCAGGCAGCTTCTTACCTTCCATCTTCTTAAACGCTTCAACCTGAGATATCTGTCTCTTGATATATCCCTCATACTTTATCTCTATTTCGACCTGCTTTAATACATCATCAGGTAAAGAAGGTCTGTCATCATCTATCTCGGTTAACATAACAATATTTAGTTCGGGACGTGCCAGTAGTTCTGCAAGTGTTGAACCAGACTTAAGAGGGGTAGAATTATGCTCCAAAAGGAAGCTCTGTATTCGATTATTAGCACCCACAGACGTATTTTTATACCTTTGGATCTCTGATTTTATCATACAGCGCTTCTTCTCAAGTTCATCCCTCTGAACCTCAGTAATTAGGCCTATTTCAAATCCTATGTCACGAAGCCTCAGGTCGGCATTGTCCTGTCTGAGAAGTAATCTGTACTCTGCCCTTGAGGTCATCATTCGATATGGCTCTCTTGATTCCTTGGTTACAAGGTCATCAATGAGTACACCGATATAACCCTCGGACCTGTCAATTATTACAGGCTCCTTGCCTTGAAGCAATCTCGATGCATTGATTCCGGCCATCAGACCTTGAGCTGCAGCTTCTTCATATCCGCTGCTCCCGTTGAACTGGCCACCGGCGAACAGTCCCTTAATATTCTTAAACATCAAAGAAAGATTAAGAATATTAGCATCAATACAATCATACTCAATTGCATAAGCATGCTTTACTATCTTACAATTCTCCATTCCGGGAACTGTACGATACATCTTAAGCTGAACATCTTCGGGAAGAGATGAACTCATTCCACCAACATACATCTCATTGGTAAATAATCCTTCCGGCTCTAAAAATACCTGATGTCTCTCTTTATCAGCAAACTTGACAACCTTATCCTCGATACTGGGACAGTATCTCGGACCGGTACCTTCTATTATTCCGGCATAAATCGGACTTCTGTCAAGATTCTCTCTTATTATTTTATGAGTCTCCTCATTGGTATAAGTTAAGAAACAGGATACCTGATCCTTCTGAATATCGTCAGGATTGGTTGAAAATGAGAAGGGTACTATCTTCTCATCACCGAACTGTTCCTCCATCTTAGAATAATCTAAACTCCTTCCATCCATTCTGGCAGGAGTTCCTGTCTTGAATCTTCTTGTCTTAATACCGTGATTAAGTAAAGAAGAGGTAAGTGAGGTTGCAGCCATAAGTCCATTAGGACCTGTATAAGTTATTGACTCACCACATAGACATCTGGCATTAAGATAAGTTCCGGTACACAGTATTACTGCCCTGCATTCATATATTGCTCCGGTATTGATCCTGACTCCCGCAATCTCCTGATTAGACATATCTCTTTCATAAGGGATGATCTCATTCATGTCATCTATATGCTTCATGTCTTCCACAGTCAGAATGTCAGTTACCTCAGCCTGCTTAATAGTGAGATTATTAGTGGATTCGAGTACTTTTCTCATCTCAAGGCTATACATCTGTTTATCCGCCTGAGCCCTAAGACTGTGAACTGCCGGACCCTTGGATACATTAAGCATCTTGGATTGAATGAAGGTCTTATCTATATTCTTGCCCATCTCACCGCCGAGAGCATCTATTTCACGAACCAAATGTCCCTTAGAGCTTCCTCCGATATTAGGATTACATGGCATGAGAGCAATACTGTCAACACTAATTGTAAATATCACGGTATTAAACCCAAGACGGGCACAGGCAAGTGCTGCCTCACAACCTGCATGGCCGGCACCGACAACACAAATATCAACTTTTTCCCTAATAGTACTACTCATTATTTATTTACCCATACAGAATTTTGAGAAAATCTCATTAACCAGGTCATCATCCACCTCTTCACCAATAATATATCCAAGAGATGTATATGCACCCATCATGTCAATGGTATAGAAATCCTCAGGCATTCCAAGCTCAATACTATTAATAACAGAATTAAGACTCAGAATTGCATCATCAATATTTGCCTTATGTCTTAGATTGGTAATTATGACTTCATTTGAATTAATGACATTAGTGTCAATAAATAAGCTCTCAGCTACATTAGACAATTCATCAAAACCAATATTTTCCTTAGCCGATACCGGGATAATATGATAAGTTGATGATGCATTTCCTCTCTCTGACATAAGCTTATCGATATCCTCTTCACTTACAACCATATCCTTATCGGTTTTGTTAAGAAGAATTATCATCTTCTTATTCTCAGTCATCTTAATTATCTTGATATCATTATCATCAAGTTCTCTTGAGGAATCAATAACAAATAATATTAAATCAGCATCATTACAGAGAGTTATCGATTTCTCAATTCCGATATTCTCAATTATATCCTCGGAATTCCTGATACCGGCAGTATCAATGAGCCTCAAATTTATATTACCAAGCTTAAGTCCCTCTTCTATTGAATCCCTTGTAGTTCCTTCAATGTCTGTTACAATTGCTCTGTCCTCACCCAAAAGTACATTCATAACAGAAGACTTTCCGACATTAGGTTTACCGACAATTACTGTTTTAATTCCGTTTCGAATTATTCTGCCGGTTTCTGTTGAATCAGAAAGTTTTGTAAGCTCTTTTAATATTTTATCTATTTTATTCCTGATTTCCTCAGAGTAATTATCAAGACTTATGTGTTCCGGATCATCAAGGGCTGACTCAATATGAGCAATCTCATATATTATCTCATCCCTGATTTCCTTAATCTTCTTATATACACTGCCACTTAGCTTACTGATTCCCGACTTAAGCGACAGATCATTTTCTGAATTGATCAATTCCATGACTGCTTCAGCCTGACTTAAATCAATCCTTCCGTTTAGAAAGGCTCTCTTGCTGAATTCACCCGGCATGGCAAGTCTGCATCCATTTTTAAGCAAAACCGCAAGAACTTTCTTTGTTACATATATTCCACCATGAGTATTGATTTCAACAACATCCTCTCTGGTGTAGCTGTTAGGCGAACGAAATAGCGACACATATACCTCATCGATCACATCACTGTTAAATATAATATGACCGTAATTAATTGTGCCTGACTTACAGTCAGATAAAAGTTTACCTGACGGAGTAATAAATAATTTACTTACAATATCAATTGCTTCATCACCCGAAACTCTGATTATCGCAATTCCGGAATTATCAAGTGCGGTTGCAATTGCAGCAATGGTAGGATTCTTCATATATACAAAAAGAGGGGGATTGATCCCCCTCATTAAAAGTCTACTTTAATGTAATAACAACATGTCTGTATGGCTCTTCACCTTCACTGTGAGTAGTAACAAACTTATCATTCTGAAGTGCTGAATGAATAATTCTTCTCTCATATGGGTTCATTGGCTCTAAATGAAGCGGACGTCTTGTTCTCTTAACCTTGTATGCCATATTCTTAGCAAGGTTCTCCAGAGTACTCTTACGTCTCTCACGGTAATTCTCTGTATCAACCTTAACTCTGATATAATCCTCATTGCCCTTATTAACAACAAGTGATACCAGATACTGAAGTGAATCGAGTGTCTGTCCTCTCTTACCGATGAGAACTCCCATATCATCACCGGACAGATCAATATTCATCTCATTATTCTCAGCGTTGTACTTAACATCCACAACCACTATTATATTCATGGCCGCGAACACATCCTTAAGGAATTCAGAAGCAACATCAGAAACCGAATTCTTAACTGCAGCTTCGATAACTGCATCCTTTGCTCCGATTCCGAGGAAACCGTTACTTCCCTCTTCAACTACTTTGTAATCGAGCTTATCACTCGTAACACCAAGAGCCTTACATGCCTCTGTTATGGCATCATTTACAGTCTTGGCACTAAACTTAGTATATTCCATCTTATACTCTCCATTATTATTTCCTGTTATTGTAATCTGTTACCATATTTGCTTTTGAAGCAAGACTTCCGGGCTTTGCATTTACAGTTTTGGTAAAATCGCCCGCAACTGAGTTGTTCGCATTTTTGCCATTATCAGAAGCATTATTGGCAAGCCTTGCCTTATCACCTATTCCCATATTACGGGTGTTCATGGTGGCATATTCATTCATTCTCTGAATGTTCTCCTGCTGCTTCTTAATCTTCTTCTCTGCCTTAGCTGAATTTTTCTCAATAATCTCATCTATATCCATCTTGTCGATATGCTTATTGATTACTATCTGCTGAATACAACGAACAACTGCACCGGCAATCCAGTAAATACCCATACCTATAGGCATTGTATAACAGAAGAAAGCTGACATGAGAGGCATCATTACATTCATGCTCTTCATGGTTGCAGCCATCTGATCTGTCTGGGTATTACCATTCTCCGGCTGAGGCATAAGCTTTGTATTAATCCACTGTGTAAGTGCAGCAAGCACAGGCACCATAAGAGCTCCTATTATTAATAGGAAGTGCTTGTCGGCAAGTGCAGTCTTAATTGTGAATGAAGGTGAGTTGGCAATATTGAGACCAAGGAAATTGTTGAAATTCTCGAAATCAACCATGGCCTTACCTATAAGATCACTCTGACCTGTGAATAAATCCATGGCTGAGTGCCACTCAGCTGTTGACGCTCTGTTAAAACTGTCGATAATTACATTCTTTACATATGTAGGATCATTATCAATATAAAGAGCGTTTTTAAACTGTGAAGAAAAATAATTGGCATTGCTAAGTCCCTCAATGAAGTTCTTTATTCCACTCTGTGAATATAGAGCCTCTGACATGGGAATGAAGATTTCCTTAACTTTACCAACATAAGCAGGTATTGCATAGATAACTCGATAGAGTGCCATAAGAATAGGCATCTGAATAAGTAACTGTACACAGCTGCCTGTAGGAGAAACACCGTACTTGGCATATACAGCCTGGGTCTCCTGGTTCATAGCCATAACGGAATCATTATCCTTTTTGCCGTTATACTTCTTCTGAATTGCCTGAATCTCAGGATTCATCTTTGCAGAAAGTTTAGAGAACTTCTGTTGCTTAATGGTAAGCGGAAGCATAAGCATATAAATAACAATAGTAAAAAGAATAATAGCAATTCCGATATTTGGAATACCAATAGCATATAATCCGTTGAATATCCAATCCATAAGATATCCAAGTAATTTAGCTACAGGTCCAAGGATTGCTCCTTCATACTGTGTTAAATAAATTCCTGTAAATTCCAATTTGTATCCTCCTTAATTCCATTTTAAGGAACCGGGTCATATCCACCCTTAGAAAATGGATTACATCTGAGTATTCTCCATAGTGCAAGTGCACTTCCCTTAATCGCTCCGTATTTCTCTACTGCTTCAAGTCCATATTGTGAACAACTTGGAATATACGGACACTTTGTAGATTTAAGGGGAGATAAATACTTCTGATAGAACTTTATTAAACAAATAATAATATTCTTCATATTGTACAAACTACTGCATATTTTTGTTATGCAGCTTCGCAAGATGTAAAAATGCGCTTTCTATTTCTCTGAATTTACATTCAGAAGCGCTCGGTTTAACAATGATTACAATGTCCAGACCACTACTGAACACCTCTTTATGTAATCTGTAAATCTCTCTAAGAATTCTGGCAAAATAATGTCTTACAACACTGTTACCAACCTTCTTACTAATAGAAAATCCAATACGGTTACAGTCAAGATCGTTGCCCAGAACTATCATCACCAAATACTTATTGGCGTAGGATTTACCATTGCTGTATACTCTACCGAATTCTCTTGAATTTTTTAATGAATTAATGTTTTTCATTAGAAACCATATTTCTCATTAAAGTGAAAAAAGGCCACAAACTTGCGGCCTATGCAGATAATTTCTTTCTTCCCTTTGCTCTTCTGGCTGCTAAAACCTTACGTCCGCCCGGAGTACTCATTCTTGAACGGAAGCCATGAACCTTAGATCTCTGTCTTTTCTTAGGCTGAAATGTCATCTTCATACTGTTAACACCTCCTTTACAATTGTCTGGGAAACAATCGAAACTCATTATATAAG
Organism: Lacrimispora saccharolytica; assembly: GCA_021531795.1. Classification (GTDB taxonomy): domain Bacteria; phylum Bacillota; class Clostridia; order Lachnospirales; family Lachnospiraceae; genus Colinaster. The sequence goes on along the minus strand of JADYUL010000008.1, from coordinate 355 downwards.
AAGAAAGGGTATACGTCAAGAAAATAAAATATTAAATTTCATCAGAGTTTACGCGGTTTTACATAATAAAAATTAACCAAAACTATATATAGTTATAAAATTGAGTTATCCACCACAAAATCTTGATTTCCACATAAAAATGTGGATAACTCTTGATTTACATAATATTATGCACATTCTGTGGATAAAAAAGTGGATTACTAAATATAATTATTACGACAAATCACTGAAAACCCTTTATTTTGTGGATTTTTTTTGTAATATTTGTAATAAAAAGTTATCCACATTTTTATAAACTTATTCACATAATATGACAAATAATAAGATTAGTTTACATAAATTATAAACCTTTCTG
>JADYUL010000007.1 GCA_021531795.1 Lacrimispora saccharolytica | reverse complement strand
GAAAGAACTTTGTAATCATCTCTTCATCAAACGGAGCGAAAGCCAGTTCCGTAATCTACAGTATTGTAGAAACTGCCAAGGCAAACAATCTGAACATCTATGATTACCTTGAACTGTTGCTTTCTGAAATACCTACCCACATGGACGATAAAAATCTTGACTTCCTTGATAAGTTACTTCCGTGGTCTGATTTCGTTCAGAATAAATGCAGCAAATCAAAGCTCAAGTCAGTATAAAAATTTCAATGTACAACAAAATATGATGTATCTGAAAACCTGCAGAAATGCAGGTTTTTCATTTATGTGGTACCCATGATGGAGTGCTTACGATCGGAATTTAAGAATCCCTGGGATATCGAGAAAAATGAGGCTGGCACTGTTCGTACAAAGGTATTCTATTGCGATCCATATGTATCAAACCAGAAGGCTCGTATAGAGAAGAATCACGAATATATCCGCTATGTTATTCCTAAAGGCAGAAGCATGTACAGATACACTCAAGAGGACATAAATTTAATGGCAAGTCATATCAATTCGACTGCCAGAGATAGTCTTAACGGTGCTACACCATTTGATCTTGCGGAACTACTAATAGACAAAAAAATACCGCTTCTAACAGGACAGCATAAAGTCTCCCCAGACAATGTCATGTTAAAACCGGTACTCATTGAAAGATCTGTTAAAGAAAGAGAGGCTAATAATGGAAAATAATCATCCAGTTCCTTATGAAGTACTTCTCGAGAGATATATGCAATCTCAAAGAGAAATAGAATATTTAGAATACAAGATATCATCATTAAATCAAGAACTTGAAGCATGGCAAAAAGGCTACGAAGAGTACACAGATATCTTGATGGAACACGGCTTAATTTAATAGCCACTTAATCTAAAACATAGAGCAGACAGATAACCACTCGAAGCAAAAATCTCATCAAAAAAGTCATTAAGACGGGTGGAATTTATTTTTTCTCAAGCTGCTCCAGTCGTCTGTTTGCTATGCAAACAAACAGAATCGATATACCGATTTTAACACGCTTTTTAGGTCTCTCCAAGGTATAATTTTAGGTTTTTATTCCTCAAAAACGTCATAGAGACCATTTTTATAGGGTCAACTAGAAGTTAGTTTTTCATTTGACCGTAACCACATATCCAGGATCTTATCAACCGAGAATTCGTCGCGGATGGCTACGGCCGACTGTGATATGCGTAAAGCAAGTTGAGAATCGGTTGCCAGGTGAATAATCCTGTCAGCCATGGCATCTGCATCACCGGGTTCTACCAGGAAGCCATTCTCACCATCGCGAATACACATACGCGAGCCTCCCATGGGGCAGTCGGTTGCAACAGTAGGTATTCCCATCGCAAGAGCCTCCATAAGCGAATTGGATATACCTTCCCAGTCTGAAGAAGATACATATATTCCACCGGAAGCAAGCTCACCGTAGAGGTTGTTGCTGAAGCCACACAGATGAGCCCGTTCTCCAAGCCCCCTCTCATTTATTAGCTTCTGTAGCTCGTCCTCAAGTTCACCCTTGCCGAATATCTTAAGTTCATATTCCGGCAATATATCCGCAATACGTCCAAACACTTCTATCAGAAGCTTATGGTTCTTCTGCTCGGTCAGTCGACCGGCCGTAATGATTGATTTAGCACGTTTGTTCACATCACCCGGAGCCGGCATAGCCTCAGGAAGTGGATTGGGGATAATAACACAGTTGCGGGCGGTTTTGCCGCTGAAGCAGGATATGGCATCCCTTGTCTGAAGCACAATCCGCGCAGCGCGAGCGTAAAGCAGGTCGCGCAGCATTCTTTCGATTGGCTTAATCGGGCGGTGATTCAGGCGGTTAGGGTCGTTGCGCTCGGAGATAATGATGGGAACGCGAAGCCCCAGGGTCGCCAGAAGCGTGAACATGCTCGCAACCGTACCCATAGCAATGACACGGGTGTCACCATTTGCCTCAATGCAAGAGTCCGCCGTGATATGCCGACATGCTTCCTTCACGATCCGCCTTATCTCTCTCAGGCGCTTAATCCTACCTGACATGCTGCCGCCAACCGTGTCGGTGATACCCAGGGTTTGGACGCGCTCATCCAGGTTGTATTCAATTGTCGGATCCGCAATCATGAGGATGGTGACGTTGTGTCCGCGGTTAACCAAGCGGTTGGCCAGAATCGATATGACTCGCTCTGTTCCTCCACCCCTCATGGATATGGTTGTGAAGATTATGTTCATTTCCTAAAGTTCCTTATTCTTCTGTGGTTTGCTCCCACTCCTCACGGTCCATGGCCACAATGCAATTCAGGTCATAGTAGATGCGGGTGGACACATTGCGCTCATTCTCCGGATCGTCCGTCAGGTCGTTCGGATAGATAAAGGTGTACTTATTGTCCCACTCCGTGCGAAGCCTCGGCACCACCACCACGTCCGCACCGCGTTGCTCTTCAATTAGGGCCTCGCGCTCATCAAGCTCGCGGTTAATACGCACCAGATTCGCGGCATTTTCCACATAATTAATACCTGTAAAAAGCACCCATCCAACGACAAGGCTAACGAAAAACGTCTTCACCCAACTAACTTCCCACAGGCTCACTATCAGTTTCCCACAGGCAATGAAGAGAAGCACCTGTGCACCAAATAATGCTCTTGGCATGGGTGTGGTCGTGGCAAGAAGCACATAGATTGCTGCGATGGATGCCAGGATGTAGGCTGCAGGCTCAAATAATAGCAGTCTTCTTATCTGCGATATTGGCTTTTCTTTGCCGTCCTGATCATAGTTTTCCGAGTTGTCAACGTTCCTGCATACACACATATATACAATCAGAACAATGATTGCTAAGCATGGCGCCCAGAGATACTCAAGTACATAATCATTGAGCTTAAGCAGTCTGCCCAGATATGCCAGCATGCCGGTATTGGATTCATCAGCAAGATTCTGCTCGAGACGGATCTTACCGCCCGGAGAGACCACAAGACCGATCAATCCGAGTATTTCACCTATAATTCCGCAATAAGCCCATAATGGAAGCTTCCGGATATTGAGATAATGCTTTGTCTCTTTACCTATCATGAATACTACGGCATAATATACCGTAAGCAGCATAATTGCGCCGGATGTATTCTCATTACAGAATCCGGCAAGAAAACCAAGAATAAGCATCAGTAAGGCATAAGGTAATGCTGTGCGTTCAGATACACTCTCCCTATCCAGTAAGAATCTATAAAGTGTCATGAATCCCAGACTTATCACGGTGGCCCACAGGTAATTGCACGCACCACCAATCCACAGCAATGTCTGCCCCGGGTCAATCCCCAGATTCCACAATGCAAGATATATCAGCGAAAGCATGAATGGTTTAATCATTTGTCCGGCATTTACTATGGTCTTTTTATAGATAATATTAAAATATATCAACCATCCGAGTGCCACAAACATCAGGCTGTTGACAATATTAAAGAGCATCTTAGGAACATTGAGTGACAATGCCATAAGGTATTGCGGCACCAGTCTGCCGTTCCACGTCATATAGTTGGTCCATGTCTTTGCCCAGACCTCTCCAAAGGATATCCACTCTCCGGGATGATACCACAGATCATCGGACATATATGGTGTTAATACATTATAAACAAACGCCATCACAAAGGCCGCCGCAATAATAACGCCAATCAGTATTCTGTTCTTTTTGCAAGTGTCCTTAAGATTCATCCTTTAGTACTTCTCCGTACAATCTCATATATCCCTCAAGCATATACCTATTATCATACTTTAGTGCCGTTGCTCTCACACTTTCTCTGCTATATCCTCTATTCTCTATGCTTTTTATTGCATCAAGATAATCTTCCGGCTTATGACTATGAAGAACCACTCCATTATCGTCATTAACAAGTTCAGCCACGGCCGATGTATCGAGTACAATACATGGGCAGCCACAGCTTAGCGCCTCGACTGTCACAAGCGAGAACGATTCCTCTAGCGAAGGATTAATGAAGATATTTGCTCTACTGTATAGCGATACAAGCTCGTCTATATTCTCAGTACGTGTAATACCGATTACGCCCTTAGGAAGCCTGCTAATCTGATGCTTACTTAGCCCCACGATTACCATCACATAATCATCACTCAGTTTGTCTGACAGGGCAACAAGGTCCTTCAGCCCCTTCCTTTCGTCCCATATGCTTGCTACGGAGAGAAGGATCTTTTTGTCAGAGCACGCTGTTTCATCGGCACATTTATTACTCTCAATATCCAAGCCAGTAATTAACCTATTATGATCAAAGGCCACAGTATCAATTCCATTATGAATAACCTCAACAGGATACTTCCCCATAAACGACTGTCTGACCTGAGAAGCCATCCACTCTGAAGGAACAGTGATAGTAAGATTACTTAGTGAAGTAAATAGCTCCTTCTTTATCTCATAATTCTTTCGTGAACCATCCAATCCCAGACTCACCGGATATCTCTTCTTATTGGGGCAATGATTGCATCCGGTCATCCACTTCTTGCAGTTTACTGCAATATAGTGTGGACAATGACCGGTAATAGGCCACAGGTCATGGAAGGTCCATATAATCTTACCCTTATACTCATAAGCCAGATACTTCATAAGTGTCGGATAGTGGAGATAATAGCCATGAATATTGTGAAGATGAATAATATCAGGATTTGCCTCCCGTATCCTTCGCACCATCCTCCGCGTATACAAGACAGAAAGGATCGGCTCCAGCCCATGCCTGTCAGTCAGTGTCGTCCAGATAATATGAGTCCAGAAAGACATTGCATTACCGAACTTTACACAAGGCACATCAGTATATATATGCCTCCTGCCAACAATAGAGAGAGTCTCCATCCCTGATGTGTCCGCCTCCCTCTGAATGTCATGCATTATCCTGCCTGTGCTGTTATTCACTACCGTATTTATTTCAACCAATGTTTTTGTTGAATTCTGCTCCATATACTATTTCACCGAACATCCCTGCCCAAGACGGCAGGAACAGATAATGTTCATCACCCACCACATAGGTATCGATTATCTCATCCCCCACGCGGTAAGCCACCGACGGATCATAATCCTTCATATGTTCAATACTATCAATATACATCAATCCCGCCAGCGCCATTACGCCTAGCAGGATGATTACGATCTTAGTTCTATTTCTCAGACTATCCTCCACGAATATTGTTTTATGAATCGAATATTCATAGTAAGGCATGTTTCATCAATTCAAATTTGAGAAATAAAAGACATTACCTATATTCCCCAACTAAATCCTTTATATAAGTTCCCCTTTTTTCAAAAAAATTCTCTATAGACTCAACTTCGTCAAAATAAAGTGAATATTTGCCTTCTCCATAATATCTGCTAATATTATTTTCCATCGCCGAATCAAGAATCTCTCTTATTTCTTTTATTTCTCTATTTACAGTATCAACATTGAATGTGGAATCAGACAAAAGCAACAACTTATCCAAAAATGCCGTACGAAACATATCATTTTGCATAAGATTTGCAAACATAGGAGAATCATTCATCGCCGAATTAATTGTATCCTCATCTGCTAGTTCTTCTTCCATACTCGTGGTATAAAGATCGAACACCATCCATCGCCATTTTCCATCACAATACTTTTCATTACCAATTTTCCTACTTCTCCATAAAGCAACATTTCCTTGTGGCCAGTCTCCACACCGAGCAACATATATCATAGAAGCGTAGTAATCCAAATAACTCTCCATATCTATCAACTGACTGGCAATATAAAAATTATTATTGTCTGTCATATCAGCATTTGAACAGAAGTCTAGCATGTCACTATATAACTCGTAGTCGCCATCCTCACCTTCACTCAATACGTTATTCTTAATCATTATTACATTATCTGTATCAATACCATATCTATTATGGACGAACTCTTTGTCATACTTGTCAGTTATCCATCCGAATCCCCAGTATTCTCCATCCAAAAACAGATTATATGGTTCAAAATTCATTGTTGATACATTTAGATTCCTAACGAGTCGATTAAACAAACAATCCCGCATTTTACTATATGCATCCTCACCACATACGTTAATTGTAACTGTATGAGGCAAATAGTCATTGTCAAATAAATAATTCTGAAAATAGTCTTTGCCATTGTACTCTTCACGTGAGTACAAATTCATGCTTTTCTGCGAGAAAGCCCTACTTGCTCCACCATGTATTCTAATTCCGGTCATTTGTGACAACTTCAGTCTTCCTTTTTCATCAAAAAACTGGATGCTGGCTGTTCTTTCTTGCTCTCTGCCTCTCAGTGAATAATTTCCTTCCCACGCCCACCACTGATAGAACACAGAATCATCTTTTAAGTGAGTATTGAAGTATTCATCAAATGTTTTGCCCGTTACATATATACCATTCTCGTACCCAAACAGATTATCCGGATCTGTAACAATGCTCACTGTATTTATATCATCATAACCATTCTTATCATCAAATCCAACAAAATACGACGCAGACTTAACTTTACTGTACCGGTCATTTCCATAGTATATTACTGCTCTCACAACTGTACATTTATCAACACTATAATCCGGTATCACATATTGTGGATCTTCATAAAAAAGGCTATACTCTTCAATCAATTCCTTCTGAAACCCTGATGATATATCTGTTCTTGTAGAATATACATTTTCATTATTAGAAGCATCAGAAATATGAATTGGACCAGTATATTTATTTGATTGGCATGTTGGTGTCGAACCATCCAGAGTGTAAAATACTGTTCCACCAACCGCATCGATATATAAGTCAAATTCATCTTCGTAGAATCCTGATTCTGCAGAGAAATTCAATTCCTCGACATCATCAGCAATAACAGGCTTACCTGTAGAAGAATACATTACTAATGCAAGCAGTATACATCCCACTACCAGTAATACATATATATACTTAAAATATCCTAATCTACAAAATGTCATCCGGCTCATACTCCATAAGTGAAAATCTATTTACTGTATCAATTTTAGAGATTTGTTCAGATAGAGTAGTCGCCTCATTTGTATTTAGTTCATAAACAAAGTTAGTACCCCCCCCCCGTATAATTTCGACATTTTACTCGATATTTTTTTGAATACCTCTTTACTACCTCTTCAATTTCTTCTTGATTTAATAATGAATCTGTATGAATAACCAAGACATGTGATTTGGTCCCAAAACTAACGTGATTCAATGCAATTAATACCAGAGTAACAACAATTGAAGTTATAATTGATATCTCATATAACTGACAACCGCAAGTGATTCCGATGTGAATTGACCACAAAATGAAAATCATATCCACCGGATCCTTGACAGCTGTACGAAACCTTATTATTGCTAACGCACCAATAGTACCTAAGGTGATAACCAAATTTGTCTGGAGACATAAGATAATTGTTGAAATAAAAAATGGAATAACGGATATACAGATATTAAAAGCTTTATTGTACAATGCTCTGTGCAATACAAATCGATATACTATAAATTCATATATGGATAGCATCATCACAACGAGTACTACTGCCATAATTGTCGATGTAGCTATTTCAATACTACGAAAATTATTAATTAGATTATTAAAAACTGCAACAAAAGACTGCATCATATCATCCTCCCTAATCATATGCATTCACTGAAATCCTGAATAGATATACGGCTCATATAATATTTCGAAAACGAACGTTGGTTTACCTTTTCCACTTGTATTAATTTTCGGATATGTGCTGATAAAACATCATCAAATTTCACTTCAAGGATATTTAAGTGTTTATCTATTATCGGGACTCTATAGTATTCACCCGTAACGAACCTGTCAAAATCGTCTGATGCCGATATATTACTATCAAATGTTATCCTTACATTGGAAATCGGCTCAACAAAAGCCTCGCGCTCATAGTTGACAATAACCTTCGGTCTAAATCCCTTCGTAAGAATTGCCAAACAGAATTCCCGAAACAGTTTATTTTCCTCCCAAAGCATATCTCCAACATCATCATCAAGTATTTTATTATATTGTTCAAGTGTTAGTTTATAACTTTGCTTGTAACAGTAAGAATTGTTCTTACTCTTCTTTTCCAAAAATAGATTCTCTGAGTCATTGTCATAGTATCGAATTCTATATTTATACCTTATCCCATCACCTGCTACGTTTTCTCTGGCACATGTGTTCTGAAAGTCATCAAAATACATACTGTGTATTTCATATTTACCATTCTCTTTTGCGTGAACATCCCGTTCCAACACGGCTTCCAGTCTTTCTCTTATTTTTGATGCATGTGAAATACTTATACTATATTTCCATTCACTTCTATATTTTCCCATTAAGTCTCCTACAAATTATTCATTAAAAGCAAGTGGCAATAATCTTATAGTGCATTATTACACATTCATTCTTTTGGAACTCAAAAGTCTCTCTGTTACTCTCTTGGTGGTTCATCGCTAAACTTTATCACAGCATATCCATCAATCATATCCACCGAACCTGCTTCCGGCCACAACGGCATCCTGGCATAAGCATCCGAGTTGACAACATTCAGATACTCCTCATCACTTATATCCTGAGCATAAACTCCGAAATAATCCAAGAAATATCTGTACCTGTTAGCTGTTGCCCCATGCATATCCTCCCAGAACACCGGATTTGAATTAATATTCTCAGCATACTGATAGATATCCATAGAGTTCCTAAGAATTGTATCATCGGGAAAACCGCCCATAACTATGGCTGTGGCATCCTTAACGTATCCATCCAGCTGATATACTCTCTGAAGTGCCATCTGCATCTCATTATTAATATGTCTGTAAGACAATCTGTAACACTGGAAGGTGGCGTTAGCTGCAAGAATATATGTCCAAGTCAGAACAACGGCAAGAACCAGAGAAACAGCAGGTAATACCATGTTCACTAGCCTGGGAGCATTGTCTCTTAAACCGAATACCCTTTTAGTTTCCTCCACAGCAAGTCCTAACTGTTCTCCGGCTCCCCCACCAGACTCATTCCCCGACGCATTCATTCTTCGCGCATATTCCACACATGCAAGCATAAATGGCACTATCATTACGCTCTGATATTGCATCATGGAATTAACACCATTATACGGGATTAGTATTCCGATTAGGTTCGATGCCATCGGTATGAGTAACACCATCGGCACAATAAGCAAAGCTCTTACCCACTTCTTCTCCCTAATTAAGCCAATCCCAATGATTATTAGCGCAACAACTGTTACAATAATTATTGCAAGGTAAATAAGATTCCTGTGCATAAGAGGAGTCTTAAGTACATTCATGTACTTCTCATAAACATATGGTACTCTCTGTGGAAAAGAGCTAAAGATTTCCTTTACATCAAACATTGCCAGTCTTGAAGCACTGCTTAAGCCTCTGACCGATAAGTCTATGTTAAGTATAACTGTACTGATAATACATCCCAGGACAGATGTAGCGGCACATTTTCCAAAAGCAACGAGGATTGTCTTTACATCATCTCCCCTAAACACATCATAGATAATCGTCATCAATACCAGGACTGCAATCATACCTACGTAGCTCTGGTATAATCCCATCATAAATGTAACACATATCGTACTACCAATAATTCCGGGGGTAGTTTTACACCTGAACACAAAGTATACTGCGCCAACTGAGGTAACGCATGCTATAGCATATGCCACAGCTGTATATGGATATCCCATCTGTCCTGCAACAGTGGGAGTAGCGATCATCATTGCGCCAAGTATTATTACCGCTCCATCACTCAGTTTCCACAGTTTGCTGAGTAACACAACCGACAACCATATACATAGGCAATACATCAAAATCACGTACAGAGGTATTACTATATTACAAGTAAGCTCATTGACATATCTAATTGCCCATCGCCCACATCCTGCAAGTGCCCAGTCTCCATTAGTATAATATGTTAGTCCCTCACATATTCCATCCGGACACGTGTATCCATCTACTATCATGAAATAATATGATAGCAATGCACTAATCATTGTTGTGAAAAACACCTTAAACGACAGCTTGCTAGAACCATTTATTATCCAAAATTTCGATAGTATTTCCTTCATATCGATATCCTTAGTGTCCATAACACCTCAAAACTTATCTAACCATCACATCAACAATTCCCAAGAAATCATCATGCGTAATCTCTCTGTGATAGGTAATTCGACTTGATAAATCATCTCCATGTTACCAATAACACCCATTTTCTACTACATTTTTGTTTTTAGGTGTTTCATCTTTAGAAGGTCTACACCAATTATCGTTATAAAACGCACTCATACTCTCATTATTATCCCATCTATTTCCTTTTATCCCAAATAACAACTGTGTCGCTCCGCCCAGATGAATCGCAATTTTTCCGTCATTTTTAATTTTTGCAGCTAACGGCATGCCATACGCTCCACATCCCAGTATCGCCACTTCGTAATCTATTTTTTTGATTTCGCCATGCATATACTCTAATGCATAAAACCAATTTTTGAATCTGCGATCTTTCGCTCCAGCTGATGTCTGTACTGCCTTAATCACATTAAGTTCAAAATCTGGCAGGATATCTGTTCCTGGAAAAATCAAATTATGTTTATTATACTGTTTCAGAATAGTCTTGGCAAAAGGATGTATTACAAGAACTTTCTTTCCTTTAAGAGCACTAGACCATGGACTAGAAGAATTTGAGTATGGCTCTAAACAGCCCAAGTGGGTAATCACTACATTTTCCTTCATATAATTATTAATTATTTCTTCCTCGTATGGTAATCCCCAAACTCCAAGCATATCAATTGATTTGCATGTTTCAATCATAATGTTGCTAAAACGAGGAATTAAATTAACATTTCTGGGAAAAAAACCTGCGCCATCAAAGAAGCACGCCATTTCATTTTTTCTTTTGTGTTTTTTGTACAAATAGACAGGATAGTACTCTTTTATACCAGATACCATTGCATTCAGTTCATTTCCTCCGAATCGAGATATCATATAAGGGTCTCCCTTACAAATAACTCTACGTATTAATTCAGACGTCTCGGACTCATTCAGCACTTTTCTGTTCGCATATACACTTTCAATAGTCATATATCACCTTTTTTTGCCTTAAATTCAGTATAGTGTTATTATGTATACGGAGGAAAAATAAATGAAGGAACAGCCCTGTGCACCTATAATAATCCCAACACTTAACCGTTACGAACATTTTCGAAATTGTGTGGAATCACTACAGAAAAATAGATATGCCGAATATACTGACATATATATATCTGTCGACTACCCTCCCTCCGTTGAATACAATGAAGGGTATCAAAAAATATGTTACTACTTAAACCATGAATTCAAATCAAATTTTAAAAAAACCTACATATTCTATCAGACGAAAAACCTCGGTCCCGAACTAAATACCTCTTTTTTAGTTGATAAATCCCGAGACTCCAGTAATGAATACTTTATTTTTACCGAAGATGATAACATTTTTTCTCCTATTTTTCTAGAATATATCAACACGTGTTTGCGTGTTTATCAGTATAATCCTCAAATCATGGCTATAGGTGGTTATTGCGATCCTTTAAATTGGCGTGCAACTAACGGACTCTTTATTCTGGATGAAACAATTGCATGGGGCACTGCTTTCTATCGTTCTCGCCTAGACAGTTGTATTAATTGGATAAATTACAATAATCTAATAGGAATTTTAAAAAATTCACAAAAATGCAAAGAACTATTTAATTACAATTATAAAAAATACTGGATATTAGTCGAAGCATGTATCTCGGACCTTGACGACAAAAAGAACGTTTTTGTTCGTAAAGAAGAAAAAGATATCCGGGCAATAGATTACACAGAAGGACTATACATGACATTCAACAAATGCTATGCCGTATACCCTAGCACAACTCTTGTTCACAACAATGGATATGATGGAAGTGGAGTCAACTGTCCAAAAATAAATGAGACTTCTAATCAAAGCAAATTGATAACCTGGAACGATTTTGATTATATCGCCACCCCAAACCTCAATATATTACCTGCCAATCAGCAGGTAAACAATAATCATATTGATTGTAAGAGGGCCAAAAGAGCGCGTGTTCTTCGCCTAGTCTTTTTATTCTTTGGCAAAACAGCTGCGCAAAAGTGCAAAAAAATAACAGATTATTTCGAATATAAATTATTTCTTATAAAAAATCATTTTCACAAATAAGACTTGTGATGAAGTTGTTATTCACTAAATCATTAAATACTGCACTAAAAGAGTCATCCTTACATTAGTGATTGGCTCCACAAATACTCCTCTTTCGTAGTTAACTATTACTTTAGGGTGAAATCAATTTAAAACCTGAAGTCCCGTAATTTTATATCAAGGATTATGTTGGGGCAGGAATTTCTATAAGTTCATAGAACTTACGCTGTTAATTGTTATCTCAGACATATGATGTGTCTTTCCTAGCTGCTGATAGTATTCAATAACATCCAGCTCATCAAGTAGTAACTGCATGGTGTAATTACTGAGTAGGCCATTTACATCCATCTGTTTTTCGATATATGACATCAACTGCAGTGCTATGAAATACACAAATAGTTTGCCCTCAAAGATTTCTTCAGATACAAAAAACATCTATTGTTCTCCTATCTTTAGGCGGAATTCCTGCTAAAGATGGGATAGCACATTCGTCTACAAAAAGCAACGTTTTTCAGGCCGTAGGCCTTGATTTTCCCGATTTTTCATCCTTTCTTGGGGCCGTTTATCAAATTGGAAATCCTCAAGAAGTTAAGGATACTATTGAATGCTTACATCAGAACATACATCTATAAATGCTTGGCTTTTTATAAACTCATTTATGTTTCCATTTAGCAAATTATAATTGTTTATTATATACTGATCTGTTATCTTTTTGTAATCAACCATTAGCAACTTATCTATAATATCACTTGAAAAACGATACTTTATTATTTTCCCTCCCGCATACACTGCATAAGGTGGTATGTCACTTGAAACTACTGATCCAGCTCCAATAACGGCTCCACGATGTATAGTAACCCCCGATAGTATTATACTATTAAATCCAATCCAAACATCATCCTCAACAACTATATCGCCTTTTGTTTTAGGAATTTCTTTCTCTTTTCTGCGTATAAATGCGTTATATGGGTATGTACTAAATATAGAGTAATCATGTTCTCCTAGAACAAAATGAACGTTTTCCGCAATAGAACAAAAACTCCCAATATACAATTGGCTCTGTATGTTATCAAATAAGTGAGGATTAATCATTCCATAAGTACGATTACCAATATGAACCCTATTAATATCAAATATTGTTTGTACTTCACAAAAGTTATGTTGGTTTTTCTTTTTCCATTTCTTATAAAATGCAGACAATCTACATTTGTATATTATTGCATCAAATAACACTTTTCTTTTATTTAACTCCTAGTAATTAATTTAAATAACAAACGATCTTGATTCTAGTAATTAAAAAATACCTTCCATTTACATTTTCTTTCTTTTCAACAAAGAAGCTCTAATAATTCCATGTGTAAATATTTGATCATTTAATTCCATGATATCAAATTTTCTATTCCATGCCATATATCGTTCCGGAATATCCAAAATATAACCATCTTTTTTAAGCATTTCACCTATTTCTTTTTCATCCGAAAAATTATGATATACACAAACAGAAATCATAGATATTGCCTTATTGACCAACATATTCTTACTTCCACATAAAACTTTTTTTTCATAACCCTCCACATCCATTTTAATTAAATCAATGTTTTGTATATTATTGGCAGAACAAAACTCATCTATTGTGATAGTTCCGTCATTACTTTTATCTGATACAAGCTTGGGTACTATACAAATTTTTTCTTTATAAGGTTTAAATGTTTCTTCAAGAGCTTCTATCCATTCTTCATCACATTCAAACATATATGCCTTACTTATCGAATCAATTACCTCTAATACAAAATTACCCTCTGCACAGCCAATATCAAAAACAATCCCACCTTTTGCTGGTCTAAACGTTGATGTTAAGTAACAATGAGGTGACTGTGGCAATTGCTCTGTTGCTAGAGAATTAAAAAGATTTTTTGCTTTTGCTTCTGTATCTATGCTTCTCTTTAAATACAATTTCTTATTCTTATAAAATGCATAATACATCTTTTTATTTTCATCATAATAGATATCATTTTCATCAAAAATATTCTGATGCATATCCTCATAACAGAAAGTATCTATACCAAATTTGTCAATATAATCAAAACACCTTTTTAATTCATCGTCATTCTCCAACTGATTCGAATATATTTTTTTTAAATATTCTCCATTAATTTTCTTTAGAAATAAATTATCCCTATACTTGTAAGCATCAGAATCATAAAATATGGGATACAATATTTGTCTGCATGCTTTCATATAGTTTTTATACATCAAGTATCTATCTATACTTTCAAATATAAAACGAAATTTAATTCTCAATATATTCTTTATATGTTCTGGAAACATAATATTAAATATTATTTTTAATATCATTCTTTGCTCCTCATTTTGCAGGTCTATCTCATATACATTTTAATAGTATCCTAATAGCGTTTACACCTTACTCCGATTCTTAAATGCAATAACCTCTTATCAAATCCTAATTAACAGAATTTACCAAAAATAATAGGGTTTCTGGCATAATGGTGGAAGCTTCGTGATTTTTCATTTGATGACACCCACCTTGTATGCGATAATTCCTGATAATATTGTGTTGTAACTTCAGTATACGGGTAAACCAACGTTTTTGAAAAAGAAAAAACATAACGTATTATATTGCACTAAATCTACACATTCATCAAATATATACTTTCGAGCCAACCTGTTCCGCGCTTTCCGCACACTTCATAGGCAGTCCACAGTTCAAGAATTGCATATTGAGAAAATGTTATTCATTATATCTTTGGCTTGTATAAACCCCATATCATATGTGCTTTGTCTGACCTGCAACTATTGTTATTCATACTTTTCATTTATTTATGTGATAATTTGTCTGCTGTCATCTCTCTAATGTTTAACCATTTATTATGATACAATTCCCACATTTCATTATGCAGGCCACTCCAGAATTTCGGTTGACCATATGCATGCAGTATTTTTGTACATGCCAATGCATCTTTGGGATGCATGCAATATATTTGACTACTTAACTCTTCGTATTGCAAATTAAACTCCTGCATCATAAGCGAAACTATACATTGCTCTGGCAAATATAAATATGGAAGCAATTCACACGTTTTCCTATAACACCAATCATACAGTAATTTGAAATTATCAAGTTCTCTTTTTAAAACAAATAGAGGCATAGTTATACTGTGTGCCTCCAAGTTATACTCTTGCATATCCTTCTTGGAAATATTAGGATAAAACATTTGCTTCAATGAAGTATCTTCATTTATTACGAATGCCATATTATCCTTCAGTGCTCTTAGTTCACTGATATCTTCTCTAATTAATATATCATAGTCAGTCCATATAACAATATCATACTCTTCTAAAAGATTAAAACACTCATACTTACAAAACACCATAGGTGAGAAATATCGGATAGTTTTATTACTAATAAGCCTAATCCAATTAATTGGGCATTTGTATCGGATGAATCTTGTTTTCATGATACTTGTAATTGCCTTTTGATCTATCAGGCTTATTCCGTCATGAAAAACTATCAATTCATCTGCCACCCTAGGGGTCATTTCCTGAATATTAATTGCTAATACGGCCATTGCATCTACATCACGCTTTGTTCCCCCAGTTACAATCGCTGTACTCATATCATTTCCTCGTCAATCACCTTTTTTATTGTTTCTAAATATATATATCCATTCAGATTATCTGGTTCAAGATACGCTCCTTCGCCCCATTCATTCCATGCATTTATGTATATAAACTCATTATTCTCTTCAATGCTCTTCCTAATCTGTGTTTTTAAGCATTCAGCAAAATATGAGGAAGAATTATTGGTATAAACAGTGCCTTTTATTTTTCGTCTTGGAGTGTCATCATAATCCGAAAACACACCATAAAAACACTTCTTATTCTCATGATTTTTGTCTTTTTCTATTAATTTATAAAACGCTTTTGCATCTCTCTGATCCGGAAAAAAATTTGTTCTTAACAACTTATTTGCACGTTTTTTGAGACCCGCTATAATAACACTATTCCGAACCAAAAAACTCTTTGCATTTTTGTAAAAGGACCATGTGGGTTCAAAGTTATAAAACGCGTCTACCGATTTCAATAAAGTATCATCATTTCTATTTTCAGACCCCCCAGCCACAATATACATGCCCTTAAAACCGTTCTGTTTTGCAAGTTCATTCCAACATTTCATCATTTCGAATAAACATGGTATTTTTGATGCCTGATAAATATGAAAAACAGGTCTATTATCTAATTTAATATATCGTTCATCTGTAAAGTAATACAACAGGTCATAAAAATGGTTCTTCCACATTTCTTCATTACCATAATCTTGCTCAATTAATATCTCTTGTTCGTGTTCATCCGAGTACCATGTACGTTTCCATGTTTTACTATCCCAACATAGGGTATATTTTATCTCAATTTCAGCATGCGCACGTAAAATCTCAACGGGTTTTTCTAACAACTTTTTTCCCGCAAACCAATAATGATAAATACAAAATCCATATATCCCATATGCCTTTGCTAATTCTGCCTGCCACTTTATTGTTCTTGCACTTTCATCTGATAGGTTGTAATAATTATTATCTAGAGGGACTCGTGGTTGATTATGCCCCTTAAATAACGAAGTAGCTTTTTTCGTTGCGATCCAATCAGTATATCCCTTCCCCCACCATAGATTGTTTTCTTCTATCTCGTGAAATTGTGGTAGGTAAAAGCATATTATTTTCGTCTTTTTCTCGCCCAATTTCCTATCTCCTCTTTTATCGGTTTATTAATATTCAATCCAAGAATATGCTTTATTTTAATTATAAGCCCATATCGCCCGAAATGTTTCATATAAATCATGTCAAAATCTCTATCCCACTCAACTCTTATTCTATGATGAATCGGAAAAATTACAGGACTACTTTTATTACTCATCCATCGAGGTACACTCTTTGTATGCGTTGATTCCTCTTGGAATCCTATATTTACCGAATGACTCTTTGACGGTAGAACACATAACATATCATTTGTAATCCCCGCATACATAAATTGATAGCTCCAAGTATCATTAGTAACTCCACTATGTAACACATCGAACTGACTAGTATATGTCCAGTATGCTTTTATTGGAAATATTTTTTTCAAGACAGGATTTTTGCAATTCTGTGGCCAAGAAGAAATCTTATAATCATATAAATCCCACGCTCTTCTCCAAGTTGCCCACCCCCATATGAATGGAACTTTAGAAAACAAATAATCTTCATCCGTAGAATACAATTCTTCTATTGGATTATTTCCACTAATCATTAGTATTTCTTCATTATCTTTGTAGTATTCTAACATTTCCTCACAATAGGGAAAAAATGTATCATCTGGAATAATATCATCCTCCAAAATAATTGCTCTTTCTTCGGTTTCAAATACCCAGGATATGCCACTTGACAGACGTTTTCCACATCCCATATTTTTTTCGGCATAATTCTTATGTACTTCGCATTCCCAATCAATACTATCTTCAACAAAGAAACGTACTTCATGAACTATTTCTTCTTCCATTGGTCTTTCGGCTCTTGGCGCATCTGAGATTAAGTATAATTTCTTAGGTTTCACTCTACGTATTTTTTCAAAAACTTCTTTTGTTGTATCTAATCTATTAAAAATACAAAATACTATTGGTACATCGAACCTTTTCATAGCTGGTCTTTGTATGATTAATTAGAAGCTAGTAATCATACTATCCTTTCATTTTTCTATAAACATGTTATATACAATTCAGATACTATGGATTTATGTTTTTCCTTTAGCTTGACTACTCGACTTTGGTGTATTGCCGCAACCTTTCTCAGAATTGTTTATCAATTAGATGTTGCCAAAGTGCTTTCACTCAGATTACTTATCTCCATCAAGTCTACAATGATAATCGATGATGGACATCATGGTATCCGACTGTATGAAAGGGAAGTTCAACCTAAATAAAATTTGTAGGCATTGATATTGCCAAATGTAAACACTTCTCGTCGTTGCGATTTCTTCCGATGGCAGAATAATTCCCCTACCGTTCCAATTCACAAACGACGCTGATGGCTTCCAACTGCTGATTTCCAAGCTCGAATCATTAGATAAGAACAACATCATCACTGGTCTCGTCAACGACACACTACTGTGAAAACCTTGTTCAATACCTTGTTGCCGAACTTTACCAAGTGTGTATTGAACCACATCAAAACTTGTCATATGCGTGAATAATCCGGAGTGAAATCCATCACCTGTCCGTTGTATGGAAATCACGAATCCTAAAGTTCCGTCATTTTATACCAAGGATTATGTTGGTCAGGAATTTCTATAAGATCATAGAGCTCACGTTGTTAATTGTTATCTCAGGTAGATGATGTGTCTTTCCTAGCTGCTGATAGTATTCAATAACATCCAACTCATCAAGTAGTGACTGCATGGTGTAATTACTGAGTAGGGCATTAACATCCATCTTTTTTTGATATATGACATCAGTTGCTGTACTATGAACTACACAAATAGTTTGCCTTCAAAGTTTTCTTCAGATGCAACAAACATCTTGCACACGGAAAGACGCTCTTTGAGGTTGCCAAATGACTTCTAAATAAGACCCTTCAACCTATATGTACAGCGCTTGTCAGTAATGATTTCATCTGAACGCGGTTTTCCTCAGTGTATTCCAATTTTTCTGTGAAAGACATGACATAGAACTTTAGCTCAAAATTATTGTTAAATCGAGTAACAAAATCATCACAGATTTTGTTTAGTTGATTGCTTACAAAGTTATGCAAGAGCCTGGCTTTGATGAGAAACTTATGATGATGTTTCATCAAATCATTTATGTTTTTCTCACTGTAGAAGCCGCTATCTATAACAAGCTTGAGTTTCCCAAGTTTAAGGAAATCAACATCCTTAACAAGGTTCTCTATTGTCTTAACATCAGTGATGTTAACAGCAAGTTTCCTGTAGTAAACAGTGAGCATTGATTCTTTTCCATACAGCAGGGCAAGATTTATCTGCGAGAGAGAATATCCTTGCCATAAGGATACCTATGGTTGCCTGCCCCTCTGGTGAAATGGAATAATTGGAGGTCTCCTCAATAACGAGGTAATAAGCTATGGAGAGGATCAGTGATACCAATGAGCCATAACATTGACCAAGAGCAGCAGCAATACCAGTCTTTTCAGCTATTCTGTCAAGCAGATACGTAGCAACGTAAAGTTGGCGCAGACAGATGTCCGTTGGCACAGGCACAGTCTTTAAGGATGTATGGCTATCTTCGTATTCAGCTATTAGACGATGAAAGTTTTGTTATGGTTGAAATCTTTTCCGTCATACTATCCAATGTACCCAAGTTTATGATCAGTCTGTTGCTTTTCAGTATTCCAGAATGGATGAGCAATGTATGCGTAACCATTCTGAGTACGGGTTATATCAGAGATACAGGGCTCATTTATCTTGATTCCCATAATGCACCTCCTTAGTGGAATACCAAGAAATTATCGAGATATCAAGCTAAACCGATGCTTTTGATACAATATTTGGTATTCACAAAGCCATTAATTTCTAGAACTTGCGAATATAATAGCTAATGTTTTATTCCAGAACCTTGGTAAAATTTCATGGGAGCGCAAACTATAAATTTTGCTTCTTTCCATACGCCACACACATTAAGCAATAGAGTTGCTCCGGACTTTATGATTTCATCAGGTGCTACTTCTTCCAATTATATATAAACAGCAAGCGTTTTATCTATCAGGTAATCGTATCCATTTTTCGAGAATAATCAAAATTCATTTATCATATCAATGACATATCCTTGTTCTTCGTCTGTCATGCCAGAATACATTGGAAGCGAAAGTACTTCATTGGCATATTGCTCAGTAATTGGTAATGTCCCTTTTGAAACGCATAAATAACGATATGCTTCTGATAAGTGTGGAGGAATTGGATAATGAATTATTGTCCCAATCTTTTTTTTATCTAAATACCTAATTAATTCTGCTCTGTCTTTACATCTAATCACAAACTGATGCCAAACACTATCCACGTTTTTTCGAACTATTGGCAAAATAATTCTCGGATTTTTTAGTTTGCATAAATATTTTTGTGCGAGTAAAGTTCTCTCATTATTAATTAAATCTATGTGAGAGAGCTTAACTCTTAATAACCCCGCCTGAATCTCATCCAAGCGTGAGTTCGCTCCGACTACCTTGTTATGATACCTTTCCTCACTACCATAATTACGAAACACTCGAACATCTCTTGCAATGGATTCATCATTAGTTACTATTGCGCCAGCATCCCCATATGCTCCAAGGTTCTTTGTTGGGTAAAAAGAAAAACACCCAATATCTCCCCATGTTCCTGTTTTATTTCCATAACAAGAGGCCCCATGTGACTGCGCACAATCTTCCACCACTCTAAGATTGTGTTTTTTTGCAATGCCCATTATTTTTTTCATATCGGATGCCTGCCCATACAAGTGAACAACTAATATCGCTTTAGTCTTATCTGTAATTTTCTCCTCGATTTTCGCAGAATCTATATTATAGAATTCATCTGGCTCGACAAACACAGGAGTTGCCCCATTTATTGTTATCCCCATAACACTTGCAATATAAGTATTTCCCTGTACAATAACCTCGTCTCCCTCTCCAATTCCAAGTATACGAAATGCAATCCATAGTGCGTCTAATCCGCTTGCCAATCCTACGCAATACTTACTTCCGATATAGTTTGCAAACTCTTCTTCAAAAGAAAACACTTCTTTCCCCAACACGTAACAACCAGAACGTAATACTTGTAAGGTTTTCATCTCATATTCTTTCTGATATCTATAAAACTCTCTGTCTACTCGGTTTGGAGCTATTACTTTCATAGCGATTTAATCCTTTTCTTGCCCTTTATTACTGTAATCACATTATTATTGCAAACCTATTATTCAAACGTTATAAAATTGCACTACATTCTTTATTATTCATATTAATTATACTCAAATATTCCGAATAATCCCGAATATACTCTTGAGGATTATATTCAGTATTCGTCAAACATAATAGGACAGAATCCTCACTAAAATCATACATTTCCTTCCATATCATCTTAGGTAAATATATACCAGTATGTGGCCTGTTCAAAGCATAAATGATTTCATTACCTTTACCATCCTTTATTCGAACCTTGCTTTTTCCAGACACATTTATTAATACAAATTCACTCTCTCTGTTTGCATGTTGTCCACGAATGACGTCACTATCTGATCCAAAAATGTAAAAAATTCTTTTAATATCAAATGGAATATCTTTCTTCCCTTCAACCACAATTAGATGCCCTCTATCATCACCTTTATCTATGAACTCAAGCGTCCTCACCATACTCAGTACATTCATACCATTCCTTACATGTATAATAAAGAGTGTCCTATATTCACATGTTCCTTTCTATTTTGATTATTGTTAATATCATTCTGCCACCAGGGAGTCTATTTTTTCAACATACTCAAGCAAGTATCCCTTTTCAAGGGTATCAACAAATTTCCTATCTTTCTTCAACGTAATCCCACCCTGTGTATGATCCCACTCTGATATTATTGTATATCCAGAATCAGTTACTAATTTCTTAAAACGTGTATTGGAAATAAGATGTGCAGGATATACCGCTTTGTATATTTGTTCTGGAACATACTGTAAAGTAATTATGTCCTGATCATCTGGTGAAAAAGCTGTTCTATCGACAATAATATACCTTATTCTCTTTTTCAAAAGTGATGAAAAGAATACATACACATCATCAATATACATCAATATGCTTGCCAGTAATAATACATCTGCCACTCCATCATATTCCTCAATCCCATAATAAAACTTAATCTCTGGAACTTTTTTTCTTCCATACTCGACAAAATGTGGTTGTTCAATAATACTCCAATCAGTCTCGATTTTATCCCATAACTTCCTATATCGAAAGAAAATACTTCCCAACGCCCCACCATAATCAATTACTTTCAATCTCTGAGTTTGAGAATATATATACAAAAATGCCGAAATCAACTGATAGTCGACAGACAACTTATCAAACAAAACACCATCTTGCTCATAGGCAGCATCACCATTTCTTACCTTAGCTGTTGCTTCTCCAACCTGTTCTAAGATGGATTCTTGTTCATAAGCTTCTCCATATTGTGCTGCAACACTACTCGCTTCTTCCCAATTCTCGAAATCTCCCTCATAATAAAGAATGTTCTGTAAATTTGATAATGCCCATTTTGTATCTCTGTATTTTATATATCTATCAACAATCATCTTTCCCTACCTATTATTGTTTCTATTTCCAACTCACGTAATCTAATTTTTTTCGAAATATCCATCTCGTTATTTGTCTCAATGCAATAATAACGTCTCTTTCATACTTAATTAAATTCAGCAGAAAACAAGCAAAACTATCCCTATCAACATAATCAGTTTCATCCCATAAATTCAAATCATAATTTTGTATGAGCCAATCTCGTATTGTATTGATTTCCCTCAAATATCTAATGTATAATTCATTCCGGAATCTTTCTTTGACTCTATATGGATACATATTTAGGTTTATATTTGCTTCTTCTTTAGAAATATATCTAATTTGCTGAAAATGAAAGAAAACAAGCGGATATACTCTATGCGTTTTCTTCTCCACAATTGAATTTTCCGCAACATTGTAGTTAAATTGCCCCATATTCCATGGTGCTACACCACCTCCACGATTTTCAAAAACATGTACACCCTCAAAGTTTTTAACTAGTTCTTCTAGATACTTTTGGTCTCCAAAAAAGTTTCCATCAACGATTTCCGAACAGTATTCTAAGCACTTATTACACCACCATTCAAGAGCAACTCTTCCATTCTTTGAATTTTTGAAATAATTAAATTCTACACAGAATTCTCCTGAATTATCGAGATATCTCTTATACTCTTTTATATTTGAAAAACCATGCCTCATTATTCCAATATCCGCATTGCAGAGCTCTATCTCTTGGATAAGAATTCTTGGATTCTGGTAAAAATACATATCTGCATCAATGTATACACAGTAATTCTCATTATAATGGTCCAAAACATATTTTATCGACATACTAGAACACGTCCACAAATACTCTCTTTCCGTTCTATTCTCTTTGACGGCTAACAACTCAGGTCCCTCAAAATCATTTAAACTAATAGCGACCAATCGATTATCAGAAATGCAAGATAATATATCAAAACAATCATCATCAAAGGCGAATACATATATTACAAAATCATCGCATACATTACACAACGAGTTGAACAAAACTAATCCTTTATCTAGATATACACTATCAAATAATGTGCAAAAAACCATCTTTTCCATTTAAGCAATTTACCTATAACGAATTCTTCCTAACAAAAGACCATCATTTCCAAGAGTGAGAATATCTTATCCTATTGTCGGATTTTCACCTAGAAACTCATATTTGATAGTTTCCTATGGGTTTACTATTAATTATCAAAATCATATACCTCCGTACAGTGCTCACGCGAAGCATTCACTCAATCATTTATCGCATCTACATCAAGACGAATACATTACTACAATTTTCTATGAATTAAATCAATTCGGTGGCACTTTCCACATCAAAATCACATTCTTTATTTAACCATATTTAATGGCTTTTCCATTGCGAATTTCATACACCTCATCACACTTTTCTATTGTTGTTAGCCTGTGCGCTACAATTATTAGTGTTTTTTCACCCTGAAGATTGTTTATTGACTCCATAACGGCGTTCTCAGTCTCGTTATCCAGTGCAGAAGTTGCCTCATCCAGAACAATAATCTTAGGGTTATAGAATAATGCTCTTGCAATAGCTATTCTCTGTCTTTGCCCTCCTGATATTTTGATTCCTCGTTCACCTAATACAGTGTCCAATCCCCTCGGAAGTTTCTCTACAAACTCTTTTAACTGTGCTTTCTCTATAGCTTTCCATATACGTTCGTCATTCACATTCTCTTCATCCACGCCAAACAGAATATTATTACGAACTGTATCATCAATTAGAAAAACATTTTGTGGCACATAACCGACTAATTTATTCCAATTTGTGCTATTCTCATATATACTTCTTCCGTCAACCAATATTTCACCAACCTGAGGCTTAAACAGTCCAAGTAAAATATCAGCTAACGTTGTTTTACCTGCTCCCGACTCTCCAATTAGACCGATTGCTTCTCCAGGTCTAATTTCCATGTCCAAATTCTCCAACACATTTGGAAGTTCATCACTGTATTTCCAGGATATATTTTTTATCTGAATTTTATCTCGAAATATGGCTTGAGAAGGCAAATCTAATATTTCCTGCTGTAGAGAACTATCGTAAGAACATTTCAGATTTGTGATATTATCATGAACACTTTCCAATGCCGGCCTTTGATATACAAGTGAATTCAACGCATTAGCAATATTAGATATTGAAGGCAAAATTCTCACAGCAGCAACTGCTACAGCTCCAAACTGAGCAACCAATACTGTTATATCATTTATGCCTCTCATGCTTAAAATAACCAAAAAAACTAATCCAGAGATAAAAATTGTTTCTATTACGCGACTCGGCAATTTCGATATCCACAAATATCTTGTATTATATTTACATGCTACATCTGAGGCTTCTTCGAAATACCTAAGAAAATTTTTCTGCCTCTTCATCACCTGAATTTCTTTAATTCCATTTATAGCCTGATAAGCATGTTGATAACGTTTTGAAAAAGCCTCCCTACACTGTTCTCCGCACTCCGCCATCTTCTTTCTAAGTCCAAGAACCATAATAAGTGTAGTTCCTACCGCAAGTAATAGCAAACTAATCGCCATAAAAGGATTAATCACAACAAGCAATATTCCTAATAATATGCATGTCAGTCCTTCATTGAATAACGCACAGAAGCAATCTACTGTCGTTGCCGCACCAGAAACATCTCCTGTAATCCCCCGAATGATTTCTGCGCTATTTACTTCGAGAAAATATTGATATGGCCTATATATATATGACTGCAACATCAAATTTGACAAATCTCTTTCTAATTTATTGCGGAAGTTTATTTGAAGATAATTGAATAATAAGATAAAGCAATTCTTAATAATATATACTGAAATAATCAATACAGCCGTTATCGTTATTATTCCGATAGCACTATTAACACCAAATAATTCCAACAGCTGACCAATATACTCATTATCCCTAAGTTGTTCCGGTTGAAGCATTGCAAGAATAAACGGTATCACAACACTGACGCCCATTGTTTCAAGCAATGCGCTAAAAATAGCCATTATAGCAATAAATATTGCCCATCTTTTCTGCTTACAATTAAGTATGGACATTAATTGCTTAAAAATAACGAAAAATGTAATAACATTTTGCATCTCTTCAACCCCTTATTCCCATTTCGTTACAAGGTGTATCTCTTTTTCTGTCGCCTCATTTATTTCTACAGCATGCATGTATGAATCATACCACATGACAATAGAATCCATAGCTTCCTCCACATTCATCATAGGTTTCCACCCAAACGTTTTCTTAAGTTTCGAGCAATCAAGCTTAAGGAAGTTGGCCTCATGAGGACCTCCATCATATTTATTTATCCAGTTGACCTTTTTGCCGTTTTTTTCTTCCCACTTTCTACAGAACAAATCGACCAATTCTCCTGTGGTATAACAATCTGCCTCATCCGGACCAACATTATAATTACCTGCAAGACTTTTATCAGAATACTGTCTCATGGCAATCAATAGGTATACATACACCGGCTCAAGCACATGCTGATATGGTCTGGTGGAATATGGATTTCGTACAACTATATCCTCGCCCTTTGCAACAGCTCTGAAACAATCCGGTATTATCCTATCTGCTGCAAAATCTCCTCCGCCAATGACGTTACCAGCTCTGCAAGTGGATACCGCAATATCTCTGTCTTTGAAGAACGAATTAACATATGAATATGTTACAAGTTCAGAGCAAGACTTGGAATTGGAATAAGGATCATATCCTTTAAGTTCTTCATCCTCTCTGTATCCCCACTCCCATTCTCGGTTAAGATACACTTTGTCTGTAGTAACATTGATAACAGACCTAACTGATGGCGTATTACGCACGCATTCAAGTACATTAACTGTGCCCATGACATTAACATCATAGGTATATACTGGATTATTATAGGATTCCCTGACGATAGGCTGTGCTGCCATATGAATCACTATCTCCGGCTTGGTCTCATTAAATACCGATTGAAGTTTTGACAAATCCCTAATATCACCAATAATTGAATTCATTGATTCAGACAGCTTTAAGATATTGAATAACGCAGGATCAGTGGGTGGCTCAAGTGAATATCCGGTAACATCAGCTCCAAGCATTATCAGAAGCTTACACATATAGCTCCCCTTGAATCCAGTGTGTCCTGTGACCAGGACTCTTTTTCCTCTATAGAATTCAAGCTCTTTCTTGTTAATCATTTACCACACCTTCCATGGAGCTTTGCCGTTGCTCCATAGCTCATCCAGTCTGTCCTTCTCGCGCTTGGTATCCATACACTGCCAATATCCGTCATGTCTGTATGCCTTAAGGTTGCCTTCCTGTGCTAATCTCTCAAGTGGATATTTCTCGAATACCGTGTTGTCGTCCTCAAGATAATCAAAGACCTCAGGCTCCATCACCATATATCCACCGTTTATTCGACTGCCGTCAGTTATAGCGTTTTTTTCCCTGAATTCCTCTATAGTATCATCCTTGTTGATATCTAGCACACCGAATCTCTGGTCAGGTCTTACAGCTGTAATAGTTGCAAGCTTGCCGTGATCTCTATGGAACCGGCACAACTTCTCAATATTCACATCTGATACAGCGTCTCCATATGTCAGCATGAAGGTCTCATCACCCACGTATTTCCGGATTCTCTTAATTCTTCCACCGGTCATTGTATTAAGACCTGTATCCACCAAGGTTACCTTCCAGGGCTCTGCTACATTCTGATGGACTATCATCTTGTTATCATCTGCGAAATCGAATGTCACATCACTGTTATACAGATAGTAGTCCGCAAACCATTCTTTTATCACATGCTGCTTATATCCACAGCATATGATGAATTCATTGAAGCCATAATGTGAATATTCCTTCATGATGTGCCACAGAATTGGCTTATCACCTATCTCAATCATAGGCTTCGGCTTCAGATGACTCTCTTCACTTATTCTTGTTCCGTATCCTCCTGCAAGAATAACTACCTTCATACATCCCCCTATTGATTCACTGCCTCGATTATAGTCTGAGCCATGTAATCTATCATTTCATCTGTCATACCGGGGTATACACCTACCCAGAATGTACTTGTCATAATCTTATCGGTATTATCAAGATTACCGACTACCCTGTATCCCTCACCTGCTGCTCTCATCTCATCAAAGCACGGATGCTTCAGGAGATTGCCTGCAAACAACATCCTGGTCTGGACTCCCTTTGATTCGATATATGGTACAACCTTCTCTCTGTCTATACCATCTCTACAGGTTATACAGAATCCAAACCAGCTTGGATTGGAATTATCCGCTGCTACCGGTAGTATGAGCTTGTCTTCCACCGAAGTCAGTGCATCATGCAGTCTCTCAAAGTTATGTCTTCTTCTGGAAACAAATGAAGGAAACTTCTTAAGCTGTGCACAGCCGACCGCTGCCTGCATATCGGTTGCCTTGAGGTTATATCCAAAGTGTGAATATACATATTTATGATCATATCCGAGCGGAAGCTCACCATACTGTCTGTCAAATCTATGACCGCAAAGGTTGTCTCTACCTGATGGACATACGCAATCCCTTCCCCAATCTCTGAACGACCTTGCAATCTTATTAAGAAGCGGATTGTTGGTATATATCGCTCCTCCTTCACCCATGGTCATATGATGTGGAGGATAGAAGCTAGAGGTTCCTATATCGCCAACTGTACCTGTTAGATAAGTCTTGCCATCAATCATATACTCACTACCTAGGGCATCACAGTTATCCTCAACAAGCCACAGATTGTGCTTATCACAGAACTTCTTGACCCCTGCAAGATCAAAAGGATTGCCCAAAGTATGCGCTATCATAACTGCCTTGGTCTTATCGCTCAATGCCTCCTCTAATCTGTCAACATCAATATTATACTGCGGAATGGTGACATCAACAAATACGGGTACAGCACCATACTGAATCATCGGTGTAACTGTTGTGGGGAATCCTGCTGCCACCGTTATAACCTCATCGCCTCTGTTTATCCTCCTATCTCCCAGTAACGGAGACGTAAGGGTCATAAAAGCAAGGAGATTGGCTGAGGAACCGGAATTAACAAGTGAACAGAACTTAACACCGAGATATTCAGCAAAATTTTTCTCGAATTCATCCGTATATCTTCCTGATGTAAGCCAGAATTCAAGAGCACTGTCTACAAGGTTAACCATCTCTTCACTGTCATACACTCTTGAAGCATAAGGAATCCTGTCGCCCTCAGTGTACTCCGGTTTCTTGTGGAATTCCTCACAGTATTCTCTGACTAGGTTCAGGATCTGTTGTTCTTTTTCTTTCTTTGCGTCTGTCATATAGCCTCACAATTCATTATTTCATCCAATTCTTCTTTAGGAAGAAACGGAAACATATCCTCTAGCGGAGGAGATACTATTCTTCCATCGTCCAACACCTTTGATGACAACTTGGGTTCAAAATTCTGATCAGGATCAAGTAATACTTCACAGAAAACAGGTCCGGCCGAATCTAACACAGTTCTTATCTTTTCACGTACATCACGTACATCATCAATCATCACATAAGGCACACCATATGCGTACGCAATCTTGGAAGCATCCGGGAAGCTCAAGCCATTGCCGTCACATACGCCAACAAGCGGAGGATTGAATACATTATTCTGTGTCTGACGAATAGAATGATATCCATTATTATTAAGGTAGATAATCTTAATATTTAACTTATTGTATACCACCGTCTGGAGTTCCTGAATATTCATCTGGAAGCTTCCATCTCCATCAATACAAACAGTCCTCTTATTATTATTGGCTATACATACGCCTATAGCTGCCGGAAATCCATAACCCATAGCCGCACATCCGGAGTTGGTGAACATTCTCTGATTCGGCTTCAGTTCAATTGCCTGGAATGATATTACGCATGCGCTTCCATTTCCACAGATTATGTTATCCCCCTCTTCAAGTTCCGATGACAATTCTTTCATGAATGCATAAGGATTAACCGGAGAAGTTTTCTCGTAATATTCCTCCCTGGCAGCGGGATACCTTCTGTTAATCCCTTTACACCAGTCCAACCATAGTTCATGTTCTCTGTTATTACCGGAATAACCACTATCAATTATAGACTGAAGAACATCCTTAACATTGGCATGAACGGGCATATCCGGTGTTATCGTAGGTTTGTGTAACTCATTCTCATCAATATCCACAATGATCTTATACGCATTACGTGCAAAATCGTGATCATTGTAGCTTATTTGCCTAATGTTTAACCTACATCCCAAAGATAAAAGCAAATCACTCTTCTGAACTACAAAATTGCCTCCTCTGGTTCCAACAGTAGCCGGACGTCCTGAATATAATCTGTGTTCTTCCCACAACAGGTCGTGCGCGTTCCACGCAGTCACTACAGGAATATTTAATTTATCTACGGTTTCTAAGAACTCCTGGTATGCACCGGCCAGACGGATACCTGTTCCGGCAAGAACTACCGGTCTCTTGGCTTCACTTATCTTCTGCAGTATTTTATCAGTAATAGTGCTATCGTAAATAGGATTCTCCGGCTTACTAAGCTCCGTTTCGTTGAATCCCACAAGTTCATCTGTATCTATTACCGCAGCCTGTACATCAAGAGGAATATCTAACCATACCGGTCCGGGTCTTCCATTCAATGCCAAATACAAAGCTTTCTCTAAATGATATCGTATATCTTTAGGTTCTGTTATCATGACTGCATACTTCGTCATTGATGACACCGATGACACAATATTATATTCCTGATCCCCAAGCTGTCTTAATGGCACATCTGTTGACCAGGTAGTTGTTGCTCTCTTTACCTGTCCGGATATGATAAACATAGGTATAGAGTCAAGCCATCCACCTAACACACCTGTAATTGCATTGGTTCCACCCGGACCACTTGTAACACATACTGCTGAAAGCCTTCCGGAATATCTGGTATATCCTTCTGCTGCTATAGCACATGCCTGCTCATGGTGATTGTATATACAAGTCAGTCCATGATTGTGTCCCAATGAATCATTCAGATGCATCGCCCCACCACCTGTGACTGTAAATACATGCTCTATACTATTATTTACCAGAAACTCTGCTATATAATCTGATAACTTCACCTTCATTATGCCCTCATTAATACATATATTTTGTTGTTGTAATAAATGTAACCTTAAGCCTATCCTTCATTGAGGATAATTCATCAATTACGTATTTATTAAACTCTTTAGCCTTTCTTCTCGAAAACCAGTATTCCATATCAGGCTTATAATAATTCTCATCGTCTTCGGAATATCCATCAAAACCGGCGCACGAGACATCAGCTACTCCCACCCTTAATAGAGCCCTAAGCAACATCACAAATGAGTGATCTGTAACACTACCCTCTAAATCCAATAGTGCAGCATTATTTAATACGAAATCAAATGCACCTTGTGCTTCTGTAACATTGGAGGTAGCAATAACCTTAGTCTCCCTGTTCTTATATTCCTTTAAGTCATTTAAAATATGAATATATCTCCGGCTGTTGCTGACAAAGACATACTCCACATGAAATGCCCCCGGAATGAAGTTGGTGGATATGACAACCGGATTGTTGTTATCTATAAACTCTCTTATTATTGTCTCTTCACTTTGTATCGTTTGCCCCGGACCCAGTAATAATATCTTCTTACCTGAAAGGTTATGAGACAAATTATTCAAATCCTCGGAATCATCACATTCACAAGACTGATATTCTACATAGAGGCCCTCTATATAGTTCGCATCAAATAGTAGCTTTTTCTCATTGCAAATATTCGCCAGGATGTTGTTTATTGACTTCATGGACAATGTGTGCTTATCCATAAGCGCCTTAACATAATTGGGATGACAATTATTGGAAGCAGCCAGATAATAAAAAAGATTATATCCCCAAGGATGCTTCTTATATATCTTCATAATATTGCCATCAATTGCTTCAAGTAGCTGGCTAATATCATAATTCTTGCCGAATCTGTTATTCAGATGCATGGCGAGTAACTCTATGGGTGTATTGCCTGCACTTTTGCCCATACCATATAACGTGGCATCAACAATCAGATGTCTATCTGATTTGGTCTCAAGCATATCTATACAGTTAGCAAATCCGAGTTGAAAATTGTTGTGAGAATGGTAACCGATTCCAATACCAGGCTTCACCTTGTTATCCATAATATTAAAATAGTGAAGCAGACTGTCCTGATGAAGAAGACCATATGTATCCACCAGAGATACAGCATACGGCTCTACCTCGTTAACAAGACTAATTAGCTTCCGCAATTCTTCGTCCGAATAACTGGTAATCGATACTGCCTGTACAAATACCTGATATCCAAGTTTCTTGAGTTCCCCGCAAAAAGCAACAGCTTCTTGCATCATGTGCTTCTTAAAGATGACACGGATACCGTCAAGATAACTATCCTCACACTTTGATATATGAGATAATGAACAAGTTCCGTAATCAATCATTCCAACAATCATGGCTTTGCGTCTGTCCACGCGACCATATATTCGTTCTACACTGTCCGTATCGGGCATTATACTTCTGTTAATGTCAAATGTTCTTCTGTCATCCAGAAATCCTACTTCGATTATATCAACGCTCGAACTAACTATCCTCTCATAAAGACATATAAGTTCATCATGACCAAAATTCCAATCATTAATATAACCTCCATCACGGAGTGTGCAATCAAGCAAGCTTATCCTATTCACAATGCTATCTCCAATTAATAAACATCAAAAAACACTCGATCCCATACTTTCTTAATATATGTATCGTCCCATATTTTTTCAAAGTATCTCATATTGACAGCAACACCTTCTTCGTTATTTGAGATAAACTCCTCGAATTCCATAGTATCTATACATTTGGTATCATAGAACATGCAATTATCTCTACCAACGTAGTGCTGCCATGTCGTTGTATCTGACCTGACAAATATCTTTTTGCCAAGATATCCCAGAATC
Source organism: Lacrimispora saccharolytica (assembly GCA_021531795.1). Classification (GTDB taxonomy): domain Bacteria; phylum Bacillota; class Clostridia; order Lachnospirales; family Lachnospiraceae; genus Colinaster. The sequence continues at coordinate 70,821 of JADYUL010000007.1, read as the reverse complement.
TCAATATTGCCTGTTGCCTGCTGCCTATTGTTATTATATATCGCAATATCAATACTACTTAGCAATCTTGAGTAATCATCGATACTAATATAATCATATATAGGCTTAAAATTGTCACCAAAGTACCCTTTTCCCCTGTCTTCAACCTTATGTGCATAATTCATATCTCCATATGACAAAGGACATATTATTGTGATATCTTCATCTCTATATTTTGACAACCAGTCCAAAGCCTCCATATGCTTATTGGTAACGGTAGCACTATTGCCCAGTAATATCCTTACAGGGCCTTCACTTCTTCCTTCGCTTCTAAGCGTTGAAAGGAGTTCCACATTTGCATTTGAAGGATATAGACAATCATACTGGCTCCCCTTAGCGCCATACCATTTGCACATAAGTTCGAAATCAGGTGAGGCAAACGTCATGAAGTTTGATATCCCCTTGATCATTCTCTTCTTATCATACTCCTGAACCCAAATACCCGGATGAAGGAAGTTATCCTTGAGAATATATCTGTTGTTGTATAAATCTGCACCGTAGATTATTAATACGATTCTGTCAGCCGGAATATGTTTCACCAGATAATTGCAGTATTTAATAGTATGAATAAGGTAAAAACTGTGAACAAAGACCTTACCATCACCTACAAGCGATAAATCTACGGATTTAAACAGATTATCAGTATATTCCAGATTATCGAGGGCTAGCTGTGTTCTCTGTTCTTCTTCCGGTTCTTTGTTGTATATATAAAAATAATTCTCTCGTTCCGGATAGTATTTGTTTACGAATCTGACAAACCGTTCAACAAATTTCCCCTCAGTCATTAGATGAAGATTCATTTCTACCTCTTATTGAACATAGTATATACCTATATGCCGAAGGCTTTATTATGGCAGATAAAACAACATATATCAGTATTCCGGCAGCAACCTGCCCAACTATAATAAGGTGATTATCACTAATGTTTCCCAGACCCCATACTGCCAACATCATAAGAATAGACATACAATAATATGGTAACATATCTTTGACCTGATTACCAACAGAATATCCCATCTGTCGACCCGATATCGCGCCAATTATCAATGCGTTGAACACAGCTGCTACCAGATACATTAAGGCAATGTATATCGGTCCAAGCTTAATTACCGGAATTAACAATATGATACCTACTACAGTCTGAATAATCTCTAATCTCAAGAACAAGTCGCTTCTACCCACCGCCTTTATTACATTCAGATTAGTCGTTTGAATCGGGTGAAAGGTGTAGAATAGGCAGAAGATCTGAATAAATACAATCGAATCATTCCACTTCTCCGTAAGCAGAAGAGGGATCATATGGTCAGCAATCGCTGCAAGACCAAACAGAAACGGAAATAGAATGTAAGCACTTACAGTCATAGATCTGTGCGCCATACTTCTTAATCTTTCAGGACTATCCTGTTCTCTGGACATAACCGGGAACAGAACACTATCTATCGATGAGTTGATGTTCACCATTATTATTGATGGGAACTGCTTTCCTCTGTTATAGAAAGCCAAATCCTTAGAACTGTGCACTTTGCCCACAATCAGTTGTCGGAAGTTGTCATATATACAATTGATAAGAGCCGATGCCAAAAGCTTATATCCGTATGATATAAGCCCCCTAAGACGTTCCATAGAGAAGATGAATCTTGGACGCCACTCTATAACAAAGCCCAGTACTACCGTGTCAATTATTGTATTCGTCAGATATTGTGCAACCAATGCCCATACACCAAACCCGGAATATGCCATATATACTCCAACAATAGCAGAAATAATAGTTCCGGTTGAAGTTGAAATAAAGAACTTCTTGAACTGCAGTGTTCTCGATACGTATGCCTGCTGGATATTCTTAACACTTGATACTATAATCGACAGCCCCATTATTCTGATTATCCACTTGAGGACTGTATCCGCATAAGCATATGTCATTATGGGAGCCACAATAATATATGCAATAGCATAGAGAATGGTGCATACAATCACATTAGCCCACAATGCTGTAGAATAATCCGTATCATCACATTCCTTCTTCTGAATAAGTGCATTGCCAAGTCCATTGTCTACGAATACATTCATTATCGTGATAACAACCGTAGCAATAGCTACGATGCCATATTCCTCAGGTAATAATATTCTTGCCAGAATTATGGACACTACAAAAGAGACAAGCTGTGCACCGCTTCTCTCTAAGAATCTCCATATTAAATTGGATACTACAGAATATCTTCCCATTTCTCTCCGATAATATCTATATCAAGCTGCCCGGCGAAGTCTCTCGCATTCCTTCCAAGTCTTTGTCTTAGCTCAATATCATCTGCAAGTTCTAGTAATCTGTTCGAATACTCATCTGTATCAAAGCACGGAACACATACTGCACCCCCAGACTCCTTGAATGGTTCCATCGCCGGAATATCATATGCAATTACCGGTAATCCGCATTCAAATGCCTCCGTCACACTCATAGGGAATCCCTCGAATCTGGATGGAAGCACGAATATGGAAGAATCAAGCATTAGCTCTTTGACATTACTGATACTGCCAAGGAATTCTACACGGTTCCCACAGTCTAGTGTCTCAGCAAGCCTCTTATACTTCCTAAGTGCAGGACCATCGCCGGCAATAAGTAGTCTCCAATCTGAATTCTTTTTACAGAATTTGTCAAAGGAATCCGATAAAAGATCTATTCCCTTAAAATTGTCATCTATCCTTCCACAATACAGTATCGTCCTATTATTTAGTTTACTTACGGAACTAATGACAAATGACTTGGGATTGTATATAACCTCAGAATCTAATCCCAGCTTTCGCAAATATTTCTCTTTGTAATCGTTGTTTAGTACAACTATACTATCAACATATCTGAGATTGTCAGCAAACAATTGTGTATTATTATTCAAGTAGAAATGCTTTCTTTCAAAGTAGGCTTCATACGAACTGTGTTCCCACGCAATAGCCCTAAAGCTTCTGTTATATAATCCTTTAACCTTCCCAAGGATAATACTGAGCTGCCATGCAGTCGCAATAACCGTATCATATTCATCTGAGATTAGGTCATTCATAATCCCGGCATATTTATCAGGACAGTATGCCCTTTCTATCCCCTTGGGAAACCAATCGTATACCACAACAGGAGTTAGGTGTGTGGCAGCACGCAGAACAAATGATACTGCATCACCTTTATGTGGGTGATAATAATCTATTCCTATTGATTCATCGAGACTATATCTGGGCTTTCCACTGTTTACCCTATCCATAGTGAATATAGTAACCTCGTGTTCCTCAGACAGCTTGTTGGCAATCAGACTAACTACCCTCTGCTCCCCACCAACTGTGAATATGGAATATGTGAATATCGCTATTTTACTCATCCCTTCTAATGACCCCTACTAACATAATTATCATTGAGAAATAATAACACCCAAACGAATAGACAACATATCGTTGCAGTCCCATAAACACAACATTGGTTACCACCGCGTTGGTTAGCAGCACAAGCATGGATATAATAAACGGGATAATATATTCTATTTTACAGGCTTTCTTCTTAACTGATACGAAGGCCAAACAACATCCGAATACATATATCAAGACTGAGATGATATACCCTAATACGTATGCTGATTCAGGATGATAGAACACCGACACAACTAAACTCTGTATTAACAAAGGCAATGTTAGGTATATATATTTATCCCAATGTTTAACCAATAATCTGTACGCAAGTTCACTTTTTATCTCATATGAGCTTCGGGGATCATCTATCATATACTGTCCAACAGCATCCCCTATATATTTGGTATTCTCATTTATCGCATGAGCAATATCTTCCCACCGGTGAATATCATCCCTAAAATACTCTTCACTCGTTCCCATTGTATCAATCTCAGTGAGCAGTTTTTTAACCAAATCCTTGTCTGCTCCCTCGAATAATTCAGCGTCTTCATGATTAGCTATACAAAACACTCTACCGGTAACAGCATCTGTCAATTGGGGGAGTATACTATATCTTACAATTTGCGGAAAAGAGAATATCGCAAGAAAGACCGTAATTACAATAACTATACTGATAACTCTAAACTTATTGGGGTTATTTCGGACCAAACAGTCAACAATTCTTTCTATTGCCAGCAAAATCACTACAATAAGTAAAAACAATAACTGAGGTCTCGATAATATTAGTATGATTGTCTGAAGAATAAGGAGCACAAACAAGCTGTTCTTTTTATCTGTATAGATAAATATCGCCAATATTATCCAAATATAGAATAAGGGGAACGCCAGACTCTCTGTCATTATGCAGTGTGAAGACACATATTCCGGCAATGTATATGTATAAGGTCCCAAACTACATAGGAACAGCAGCACAGAGACAGAATAATTAAGCCTGTATCGCTTTTTCAGTTGCAGTGTAAGTAATAATGAGGCTACCAGAGAAATCAGTCCCTGAATAATGAAGACCGCATCCAAATAGTACTCTGGCCCTATCATGGTCCTGATTAATTGAATAAACAACGGGTATATTACATACCCATATCCCATAACAAATCGGTCAGCCCTAATAAATATATCGCTGTCACGTTCAATAATATATCCCTTCTGGCCGATGCCAAAAAAGAACACCAACCCCATGATTATCAAACAGGCGATAAAAATACAGTCTTTGTTTTTTGACTTACTAGGTTCTTTCATCTGACAAACAATTCTTACTTTCTCTTTAACAGGAAATACTTGATTTTTTCTTTTCTCGAAAGATTATCCACAGACATCCTCCTTGCGAAATCAAGCGGGTCCTTACATATTGGTTGGTTTCCTTTTGAAACAATAGAAAAAATAAAGTCTTCCAGTCGTTCCATTTCATTATTTACATATGTATCACACATTGGATTGGCATGTATGTATTGTAAGTATTTTTGAGGATTACTATCCACATCAATAATCCATTCAACCAATTCGTCCAGCCTTGATTCATATCCATTAGCATTAATAAAAGCATCTGCATTAAAATCTAACGTAACAGAAGGATTTCCCCAATATATAGGAACAGAGTGAGCAGAAAGCGGTTGAGTCATCTTCTCAGTCGTATATCCATCATAGGCAGAATTTTCAAAGGCTATTGTAAACTTGTACTGTGAGATAAATGATACTTTATTTTTTCTCCAATCAAGCAGCCTATCCCCTGCAGCCTCGTGCATATTATTTAATACTCTTCCCGGACAATCTACGTGTTTGTACTTCATCAGCTTTTGGGCAAACGTCTTGCGTAACTTTGCGCCCTCACCTTTAGTATCGTTCGAATAAACAAAGTTGCAGAATTTTCTTTCAAGCATCCTATCATCATCCAGATTATCGCTTACAGGGTACTCTTCGTCCAACCATATAGGTCTTCTGAAATATCTGTCTCCAAACTGCATTCTATCGAACGCAATTGCATAATCACACTCATTAAAGTTAGGAAAAATAGCCTCACCTGTATAGAATATCTTTACGCAATTATTAAATTTATGGTGGTCTATTCCAAAGGGACCATAAAACAAAAAATCTGGCTGCTCTGTCAGCACAACCTCATCGTATTGTTTTCTTAGAATATCAACAAACAAATTCTCTTCTTTGTTGAAATCTTTATACATGTCACAAAAATAGACTTTAATACTATTCACTGTGGTACCTTTCTAAAAAAAGTATATGAACCCGGAAGGATTCCCCAAATAAGCAACGCAATTTTTCTTTTTAATGGCCATGATACACTGAGAGCTTCTCTATATTTTCCCCAATAATCACCAATTAGCCTTCTCTTAATTGAGGATTTATCAGCTATTTGGCTTTTCTTTACCAAATATATATTCTGCAGCAATTTATTCATATATTTGTATAAATCTTTTTCATACAAATCCTTAAGACCGCATTTACAATAGAAATCCATTCTCAATTTCAGAGCAGTAAATATGTCCAGCTTTTTCTTTGAATACTCCATATTCATGACACTGCTGCTGTTGTGAAAGTAATAATAAAGTGTCGCATTAGTGATTGCAATTCTTGAGGCATTATAGATCACTCTGGGGCAGAATACCTCATCTTCAAACATGATACCAACCGGAAACCTGATATCCGCTATTACACTCTTCTTAAACAGTTTATTCCAAAGCACAATTGTATCCACATTGGATTTACTATATATTCTGTTCAGCATATCTGTGCTACTCACAACAGATATTTTATTATCTCCTCTGGTAAAGATAATATCTCTGATATTTACTTTTTTGTAATCACACTGAACTATGTCACAATCATACTCTTTGGCTATGGAAAGCATTGTCATTACATATTCCGGGTCGATTATGTCATCTGCATCAACAAAGCAAATGTATGACCCGCGACACATTGACAAACCCATATTCCTTGCATCAGAGGCTCCACCATTACTCTTATGAATAACTACTATTCGTTTGTCCTTACCGGATTCTTCATCGATTATATACGCAGATTTATCTGAAGATCCATCATCCACAAGAATCAGCTCTATATTCCGATATGTCTGATCAAGAACACACGATATGCATCTGCCAATATACTGTTCCGCATTATATACAGGAACAATTATAGAAACCAACTCGCCATTACTCATATTATTTCTGCTTAATTGTTGAATCCTTTACTTCGAATACTACATCACAATGCTCAATAGTACTCAATCTATGAGCAATAATAATTAGGGTCTTCTTTCCTGCCATACTGTTTATTGCATCCATAACTGCGGACTCCGTATCATTATCAAGCGCCGATGTTGCTTCATCAAGCACCAGGACTTCCGGGTTACTATACAAAGCTCTGGCAATACCTATTCTCTGGCGTTGTCCACCTGAGAGGCGTATTCCCTGCTCACCTATTACAGTATTCAGTCCTTCACTTAGCCCTTCTACAAAATCCAATAGCTGCGCCTCTGATAACACTTCCCTTATTCGAACATCAGATATTTTATCCTCATCAATTCCGAAAGCTATATTGTTTCTTATGGTATCGTCCATAAGATATATACTCTGTGGGATGTAGCCTATCATGGAATGCCATGAAGTCATATTATCTCTTATATCAACACCGTCAACCAGAATCTTACCCTTTGTTGGCGTTAGAATTCCCATAATAATATCTGCAATTGTAGTTTTGCCCGATCCCGATGCACCAATAAACGCAATAGATTTATTATGCTCTATAGCAATATTTACATCTTTTAGTACATATTCTTCCGTATTTGGATATACAAATGAAAGTCCCTCTATCTCAATCTTTTTACTGAATTCTATTGGCGAAGCTCCGGCAGAGAGTTTCTCCTGTAATTTCTTATCTGCTTCAAGCTGTTCGACTTCCTTAAGATCATGGTATACACTATCTACTCCAGCTTTATTAAACATGATTCTGCTCAAATATCCGGTTATTCTGTTAAACGCCGGCAGTAATCTAAATGCAGCAATTGCAAACACAGATAAAGTGGTAATAAAATATTCTGAAGCAACTCCTCTTAACAACTTTACTGCAACCAATCCGAGTAATCCGCAAATACATACCGTCTCCATAAACGGCTTGGGAATATACGACAAGGTCTGATATACGCAATGGCTGTTAGCAAAATTACAATATTCATTGTCTACTCTTTTTGCAAAATAATCCTCTCTCTCCAATATCTTGGTTTCTTTTATTCCGCCAAAAGTTTGCATAAGCCATTTACTCATTCCTGCGCGGCTCTCTCTTGATATTGTGCCTTTTATCCCAATATTCTTCTTAATTACCTTCATTACAGCAAGCATCGATATAGACAAAAATATACCTACACCTATGGTAATGACCTTATCCATAACCAAGAGATAACTTAACAGAAGAATGGATACAATTACTTCTACAGACAATTGCATGAATGACAACACTGTATCAAAAAACATTGATGTATCGTCACGAATATTCCTAATCAAGTCAGCACTATTGGTTTTAACAAAAAATGTATATGGTTGCTTTAAATAACTATTTAGCAATTTTCTGGCTAATTCTCTTTGATTATTGTATGTAAAATTAAAGATACAATAATTCATTATGGTGAGATATATATTTTTCACAATATATATCACTATTAGGAATATTGCCAGCACTGTCAAAAAGATATTGGGTGATTCTAATTTTAAAACCGAATACAAATCTCTCAAATACCACTTCTCGTTTACACTGTCGGGATTAATCGCAACATTAACAAAAGGAAGTATAGCCGTGACCCCCAACAGCTCAAATAAAGCACCAATACATATCATTATTGATATAACAACTATTTTTATTTTTTGATTACGCGTAAAAATAAATCTGATTTTACGAAATGTTTCCATTTATTCCTATTATCCCAGTATAATATTATTATTCAACTAACTCGAAGTTTATTCTTTCCTCTTCGATTACAAGAGGTCTGTTCATCACTCTCTGATTAAGACTCAGAATGTATTCTCCGATTAGTCCTATGAATATTAGTTGAACCGCTCCCAAGAAAAACAATCCAATAGCTATAGAAGCTGTACCAAGACTATAATTATCCCAATGTATTAGCTTAACGACAAAGTAAAACACACCAATCAGGAAGCTTACACCTGCAACCCCAAAGCCTATGAATGTTGCGAGTCTCAATCCAACCTTTGTGTATGAAGTAAAACTCAACATTGCAGCATCATACAATTTATAAAAATTGTTACTGGTCTTTCCCGCCCTTCTTCGCTGCTGCTCATAAGGTATTTCTTTTCTTTTCCATCCAAGTTCTGCAACAATACCTCTAAGAAACGGAGTGGGATCATCAAGTTTTCGTAATACCTCAATAAATTCCCTATCATATAAGCCAAATCCGGTAAAATGCTCTATTTGCTCGACTTCTGACATATGATTTATCATTTTATAATATATAGTTCTTATAAAATACATTATTTTGTTTTCTCTACTAGATGTTTTCTTGCCGATAACAATTTTGTATCCTTTTTCCCATTCCCTGACAAAGTCTTCAATCATTCCTACCGGATCCTGAAAATCTGCGCAAAGAAGAACGACACAATCCCCTGTCGTCTGCAACAATCCATAGTACGGAGAATTGAATTGACCAAAATTCTTAACATTAAAGATTGCTTTTACAGATGAATTGTGTGAACATATTTCTCTTATAATCTCTCTGGTACCGTCCGAAGAGTCATTATCGATAAAAACCACTTCATATCGGTAATCTGATAATTTCTTTACGAACAAATCAATAATTGTCTGTACCAGTAAAGCGACATTGTCTTCCTCATTGTATGTTGGGATTAATATACTTACTTTTTTCACCTATAACTCCATCAAATAATTATATAATTCTCTGTCAAGAAGAGGCTCTTGATCTTGATTCGGCTTTCCAAACTCCAATTTGGGCGAAACCTCTGTAACACCCTTTAAACAAATATTATATAGTTCAGGACCATTATCAAACTCTATATCTCTAATATCTTCAATACAATCAATATAGTGTGACTTTATTCCATACGCCTCGGCAATTCCACAAAAATCCGGCGTATTATATCCCTCGGTTTCAGTTGTATAATAAAATCTTGATTCAAAATACATCTTCTGAAAATGTCGTATCATACCGAGTGAATTATTATTTATCACAAAAATCTTAATTGGAAGCTTTTCCCTCGCTACCAACATTAATTCCTGGATATTCATCTGCAATCCGCCATCTCCATTGATACATATTATTGGTCTGTTCGTGGCATAATGTATACCTATTGCTGCGGGAAGAGAATATCCCATAGAACCCATTCCACCCGAAAAAAACAATCTCTGTCTCGGTTTAAGTTTGAACGATTGTGCAGTCCATATCATATTTTGTCCAACGTCTGCAGTAATATGATATTCATCCGAAGTAATTTTACTTATCTCATTTAAGTACTTGTTTGGTTCATGTTCATCTATATATTTTACCTTACTTTTGATCTCCTTACACACATTAATCCATTGTTCATAACTTCTGCCTTTATGCAGTATTTCTCCCATAACCGGTATTGCATCCGAAAGCAGTATTTTGAACTGATATTCGTCATCTCTTATTCTATTGGATAATTCATATTCATCAATATCAACCCTTACTATTGTAGCATTTGGAGCAAAACTCGACCTTCTTGCGCCAACTTGTCTTACATCCAACCTGGTTCCCAGACATATAAGCAAATCACATTTCGCTACCGTAAAGTTTGCTGACCGATTTCCATACGCACCAATAAAGCCATAATATATTCCCTCAAGACCCTCATATTCCGGAATAACATCTACCGCCATAATACTTGATACAACAGGAATAGGACACCCTCTTAACATTTCTCTGATTTGTTCAACCTGAGCATCCAGTTTTATTCCGTTTCCAATCAGAATACATGGCCTTTGAGATTGTGAAAGAAGTAAGTCAATCGTTTTCTTAAATTCCTCCACAGCCTTCATTTCATGCGGAATTAGCTTTTTTTCAGTGAGTGATAATGTATCCACATCGATATTTGACCTAAAAATATCCATTGGAATATCAATAAGTACCGGTCCCTTTCTGCCACTCTCAGCTATATCAAAAGCCTTGCGCATGATACCGGGGATATCCTCTGCGCAATCTACGTATGCTGCCCATTTTGTAATTGGCTGTACCATGGATACTATATCAGTCTCTTGAAATCCCATTTGTCTTATGCCGCTTCTGCCTTTTGATTCAAAAGTATTGACCTGACCTGTAATAAACACAGCAGGAACCGAATCATAATACGCATGTCCAATACCTGTAATCAGATTGGTAGCACCCGGTCCGCTTGTAGCAAAAGCAACCCCGGTACGTCCTGTTGCCTGAGCATACCCACAGGCTGCAAACGCCGAAGCTTGTTCATGATAATTAATGTGTGTTTTAATATACTCCTTCTTTTTTCCCAGCGAATCCATAAGATGTGTTACCATACCACCCGGGTATCCAAACAGATCCGTAACACCTTTCTCTATTAAGAATTCAACTATATAGTCTGATACCTTCATTTACTCTCTCTTCTGTCATTCAATGTTTCAAAATATGTTTTGTATGATTTTGCCAGGTTTGTAGAATAATACTTCGAAGCAGTAGATGATGCATTTTTCGCAAGTCTTTCTTGTTCGTTATCATCCGTACAATACACTATTCCCTTTGCAATATCCTCTGAAGAAAAATTCTCAGCCAAATAACCATTCTTTTGATGCTCTATTTGTTCAACAAGACCTCCTACAGGAAATGCAACAACCGGTGTTCCACATGCCAGAGATTCACATACAGTGAATCCAAAAGACTCCTGTAATGAGGGTGATACATAAACATCTGCCAAATTATATAATTCAGCCATAATATACTCTGATTTTATGTACCCCATAAGTTTATACTCATGTTTCCAGGAATGACATTGGGGATTACACTCTCCAAATACCATAAGGTAATACTCATCTGAATCAAGATAATTTAATGCATCAATAAGATAACTGAATCCTTTATTTTTGTTAGCCGTACCATCAAATGCCGCTCCAAATAGTACAACTTTTTTGTCATTGGGAACACTGTATTTCTTTCGCAATCTGCTCTTACAATGCATGTCATAGTATATTTCACCATCAATACAATTGGGAAGATACTCTATATTAGTTCCATTAAGAATATAACTCTTCTTTGCATTATCAACGATCCAGTTGCTCGGTCCAACGAAATAAACATTTGATGCCGAGAACAGCCGTTTCTTCTCGCGAGAGTTAATATAGGATAAATCTTTTTGTTTATTTCCCGATATAAAAGGACAATCGCAACACTGATTGACATATTTGTAGCAATCTAAATTAACATGACATCCTCCTGTATATGCCCATACATCATGCATAAAAAAAACAACCGGTTTTCCTAAGTCTATTATTTTTTTAATTGAAGAAAAAGATAAAAACGATGAACACCAGTGTATTGCAATAACATTAGCATTAGTCACCAAAGGATGATTAGAAACGTCACATCCGAACCTTTCACATGCAATCTCGTTTTTGGAGCTGAGTAAATTGACAAAATTTCGTACTTTGGACAGAAACAGTGCGAATATATTGTTCAAATAAACGTTTCCAAAGTTATCTTTATTATTCTTGTTCCTCAATAGAATATCTGAATCTATACCGATGTTATTCAATGTGCGGTCAATTCGCACCACCGCTTTATAAGCACCGCCCTCATCTATGGTAGTGATATGAACTATTCTCATTATGTTATTAATCTCTTAACCCTTTTCAATGGATATACTAATCGAAATAATATAGGAAAACATCTGTTTAGACTCTCATCATCTTCGTTCTGCATAATTGGTACATTTGATAATGTTGAACTTATTCCCGTCCTATTATCCATATACGTAACATTTTGATTAACATAAAATAGTTTTCTTTTATCTTTTACACAACGACACAAGAAATTAAAGTCTGCAGTAATAATATACCTCTGATCATACTTGTATTCTTTCATTATACTTGTTTTGATAAACATCGTTTGATGACATACCATTTTGCCAAAAAGCAATAGGATTTTTACATATGTTCTATTTCCATATCGTTCAACATATTCACCATTTTCTCTTATGCGTATTACATTTCCATACGTAATGTCACCCCGGACTTGGGGAATCATTTTAGCAAGTACATATTCATCAACAAAATAATCACCACTATTTAAAAAAATAATATACTCACCCGTCGAAAGATCTGTTGCCTTATTCATCGCATCATACAATCCATCATCTATTTCTGATAAGGCAGTAATTCTCTTGTCAGCAGAGTATTCATTTACGATTGACCATGTTCTATCCTCTGATTTACCATCAATAATGAGATACTCAATATCCCTATACGTCTGATTGATTACTGATTCAATTGTCCGTCGAATTGTTTTTTCACTATTATAACAAACCGTTACCACACTTATTTTCATACGCCTAATCTATCTGCCTGTGACAAGGTATAAACATCTATACAATCGCATAAAACACTTTGGCCAAAATATGAATAGAGCCACGCTAATTTTTATTAATATACTAGTTTTTTCACAGCTCAATATGTTAGTAAAATTATTTACCAAATCTTCTCTAAGTGTATCCACTATACTATTATCAATATTCCAATTTCTGCTCATCGCAGTTGCTACAGCCATCTCGTATTCTGCAAAAAAACCGACTACATATTTGAGTTCGAGTTTTGTTTTATCGAGAATATGATTCCTTGTATTAATATAATTTGTCAAAGCATTACCATGTCTAGCTGTGTATCCGGAATGAGATATGCTTGATCCGTTCCAATAGTAGAAATATAAAACATCCGAAACAATACATATTCGTGAACATACCTGTATAATATATAAGATAAAAGAAATGTCTTCTCCAATAACTGAATCATTAATAAACCTATAATGCTCCAGTAATTCTCTTTTAAATAACTTTGAACAATATGATCCCGTTATTAATCGAGTCTCAAAATAATGTTTAAACTTATCTTCTATATCTGTAATTATTACTTTTTCTCCTAATAACCTGTTATCATCGTACCAAATATTACCCTTTGCATTAATTCTTGCATATTGTGAACAGACAACTTCACATTTTTCTTTCATTGAGTATTTTACCAATGCTTCAATCATATTAGGAGCAATAAAATCATCTGAATCAACAAAAACTAGATATTCCCCTTTAGCGTAATCTAGGCCTCTCTTCCTAGCGTAATCAGGACCGCTGTTTTCTTGAAAGAAATATTTGATTCTTGAATCTATTGACGCATATTCTTTGCATATCTCTGCCGAATCATCCGTAGAACCATCATCAATTAATATTATCTCAATATCTCTATACGTTTGATTAATGATACTATCAATACATCTGCTTAGGTAGCTCGATGTATTGAAAACCGGAACAATCACGGACACAGTTAACATTCTACAACTCACTTTCTTCAAAGTTGATTCTTTTTTCTTCAACTACTACAGGTCTATTTATTACTCTTGTATTAATATTTAATATATATTCCCCTAATAGACCAATAAAAAAAAGCTGTAAAGAGCCTAAAACAAATACACCTATTGTCGATGGAGCATTTCCTGGCTGAAATTCATTCCAATTGATTAATTTCATAACCAAATAAATCAATGCTACAGCCATACTAATTCCGGATGAAACAAAACCTAACATAGTTGCTAGCCTAAGTCCTATTTTTGTATATGAGGTAATGCTCAACATTGCGGCATCATAAAGTGTATAAAAATTGTTATGCGTCTTTCCTGCTCTTCTCTTGGCCTGTTCATACTCTATTTCAATCATATTAAAGCCACTTCCGTATTCAGCTACAATTCCTCTTAAAAACGGAATAGGATCATTTAATTCTCTTAAAATTGAAATAAACGTCTTGTCGTATAACCCAAAACCCGTAAAATGTTCAATCATTTTCACACTAGACATATTACGAATAAGCCTATAATAACATGTCCTCAAAAAATAAATTAACCCATTTTCTTTGCTGGAAGTCTTTATTCCACTAACTATTTTATGCCCCTTTTCCCATTCATGAACAAAGACAGGAATCAATTCTATCGGATCCTGAAAGTCACAACACATTGATATAGTACAGTCTCCCGTCGTCTGACACATTCCATAAAATGGGCTATTAAATTGTCCAAAGTTTGTTACATTAAATATTGCTTTTATCTTCCTATTTTCCAAACATATTTTCTCTAAAACTTTCCTTGTTCCATCAGTTGAACAATTATCAATGAATACAATTTCATAATCATACATTGGAAGAGCTTCATCCATAATATTGACTACAGATTGACTCATTAGTTCTACATTTTCTACCTCATTATAACAGGGAATCAATACACTTATCTTTTTCATTAACGTGTTCTACACCTCAATTATGTTCTTTTTTCGCCTATATTGTATATTAGTATCGGCTTATACAGTAAACAGATAGTAATAACCAAATGATTAGGAAACAATTGTTTAATAAAAGTTTGTTATGTAAGAATAGTGATAATTCTTTTTCACTTATGTGATCACTTATTTCATTCTTTTCACTTGGATAATTTATTATTATCCAACAAATAAAACTCACAAGACAAATTGCAACAATAACCGGCATAAACTGTGATACACCAAGTTTTTTTAAAAAGCCGTAAACATTAGGTCCCATTTCAACAGGCATATTCGAATGGTCAGGGATTAACCCAAACCATTCCTTTAATGGCATAAAATCAAAATTATTGGGTCCTCCAAATACATGTGGAAGACTATCAATAAGTATTAAGAACATACTGCCCGAATAGACACTTTCTATAATCAGATTAATTCTTAGTCTTTCCTTATGAAAAAACATCATAAGAAAAGTAATCGGATACAATGCTATCATCCAATAAGGATTTGGCGATGACCACGAAAAGAATATCAATAATGACAAAAAGCCAACATATAGTGTGTTTTCAACAGTCTCTTTTCTCGTCTCACTATGTTTTAGATAACACCATACACACAGCAATCCAAATAGGACAATAAGTACTGAAGCGACATACGTTTTTCTTATTGCAGGTAGTTCAAAAAATAGAGTCTTATTAAAATAATGTGCCATAAAACCAACATATGCTTCATTAACGTTATTCTTCAATACAGGCGAATTAACCACGTCATTTTGAGAAACAGCATTTGTATTTACAAAGAAAACAGCATCATTTATTTTTTCGACTAGCTTGTACCATATTATTTGGATTGGAATCAGGATTCCCCCAGTAATACAGTCTATAAATATATGAAGTATCCTTTTCTCATACAACAAAACCAATGGAATAAACACAAATAAGGCCATATACTTACAGTCTATTGCTAGCATCATATATACAAGAAATTTTTTATAATCATCTTGCAGATAACATCGTACTCCCCTTAATGCAAAAAAGAGATAAACCACATCTGTCTGTGCTATATGGAAAACCGGTAATGATACCAAGGCTGATGAGCAAAATAAAACAACCATCCATCGTTGTTCTTCTTTGCCCACTCCAATGTGTTTGGAAATGCATAATAGTTCTCTTATCATTAATACAAGGAATGGAACAACACACAATTTATACCATAATACCGTCCATGTATTAGCAACCTGCTCTATTCCGAACAAATGATACCAAATATTTACAGGGAGGCACCATACTTGACAAATGAACTGCTGAACAATTCCATATGGAAGTCTGTTATTTCCCAGCCAATCCATGCTATACCAATTAAACAAACCTTCATTATTCCAAAAATAGCATAAAAACATGGATAGATTGTCTTCATAATAAAGATTAAAAAACAGCACAGCCGATATCAAAACTGAGCATACAATCTCAAATCTATTGACCTCATATGAAAAAAAACCTGTGCAACACTTCTTTATTCTATCTCTCATTCTTCACCGTCTTACTATTATCACTCTTCCCACACTTACCCGGCAGACTAAATGCTCTACTCCGAAATGAATGCATTCAATCTATCATATATATATCCTGAGTAATACTTCATTGTTCTTTCCGAGTAGACACTTCTGCTCCGATTTGTAATCCTATGTTTCCCCTCATTTATTTGAATCAACATCCACTCATTTGTCTCTGAATCATAATGAATGGTATCACTGTATTTATTCAAATCAGTAGTTATATCAAAAGCATCATCAAACGCATACACTTCAACATTATTATAATGTAATAATACCGATAAAGCATATTCTAAGCTATCTATCCTATATTGTACTTCACCACGTTCGTAATATTCACACCACCTGGCAATACTTGAAGGTGGTATTACCAACCTGAATATGACATTTGGATTTGCTTCTATAACCTTAATTACATTTTGTGTCAGGTTCTTCGTTTCCCTGTCTTTGTCTTCTTCATCGAATACCTGACTATCTGCAACCATGTCATCTGTTACGGGCTTAAGATATGAACAAGCTACTTCAGGTCCTGTCTCTCTCTCCCACGTAGAATACTCATCCATTGATGTGTTCTCGTGTCCTATCACAGTCCATATAAGATTATACAATGTTCCTCGATATATTGCATCTTTATTGAAAATGTACTTTATATCATTGAATACATTGTCATCATACAGGTACGTGGGATTACCTTCATATCTCTCCCAATCGGCTTCTCTGTCAAGATCCTGCAAGTCCATACATACCAGTACTTCCTTGACTCCGTCATTATATTCCAGTGCTCTTCCCAGCGATTCCCAGATCTCTTTATATCCTGCACCGGAATACGGAAGCTTGACACTACTAGTTCCAAACAGTTCATCGTACTGAGAGGTGCTGAAGTTCTGACACAGAGAATTACCGATAATGATAGCATCATAGTCGAAGTGCCTGGATATACCGTCATTAATATATCTCTCATCATTAAGTCTGTATTTAGTTATTGGTTTATGATAATGGAAATACGGATCAACAATTATCTGAAGGAGTACCACGAATATCATTATTCCGAGTATTCCTACTATTGTCCTACGTAACCACTTCTTATAATCCTGTTCCATCAGAAATTCCAATATATATAATTAGTTACTCCACTGAAGCTGCATATACACCATACAAAAAGTATAGCCGTAATAAGCATATGTTTATTATTGGGTATCATCACCTCAGACAAACTCTTTGTATTCTTTCTTGGAATAAGCGCTATCAGCATAATAATTACTATTGCAATGATTGCGAACGCTCCTTCATATGTCTCCATACCAAGTGCGATGCTTAACCTCTGAATAACAGATACCTCCACAACCTTACTAAATGATTCATAAATATCAGGGCTTATTCCTGTCCATCCACCTGCAGATAACTTTTTTATCAGCGTTATGGCTTCTGATGTATCTACTGCCCTGAAGAACACCCAGGCTATATTAACGAAGATGAAGGTTGTGATGCTTCCAAGTAGTTTATTGATACTAATACCATGTTCCTTCATGAATCTTTTAAACAACATGGCAAGTCCATGCATCAGTCCCCAGATAACAAAGCTCCATTCTGCTCCATGCCACAGACCGCTTATTAGGAACACTATAAGTATATTCACATAGGTTCTGATATGTCCTTTCCTGCTGCCGCCAAGAGGAATGTATACATACCTTGTTAAGAATCTGGTAAGCGTCATATGCCACCTGTCCCAGAATTCGTCTATTGAGGTTGCTCTATACGGTGAATTGAAGTTCTCAGGTAATGTGATTCCAAGCATCTGACTCACACCTATAGCCATATCTGAATATCCACTGAAATCAAAGTATATCTGAAGTGTATATGCAACAATAATTACAACAGCTGTCACAGCATTGACATCGTCCATATTGACATATCCGCTATCAACAATGAGTCCCAGAGTATCGGCAAGCAATACCTTCTTACCCAGTCCCAGGGTAAATCGATATAATCCTTTAGATATCATCTCATAATCAGGCTTTATCAGCTCAGTCCTTCTTATCTGTGGTATGAATTCACTCTGAAGAACAATAGGTCCCTGAATAAATTGCGGAAAGTATGTCACGAACAATGCATACTCCAATGGTGTATGGCATATATTGTTATCTCTATAGCAATCCACCATATATGCTATCTGCTGGAATGTGTAGAAGGATATACCCAAGGGAAGAATAAGATTAACAGTGGGCATATCGAGACTGAATCTCGAATTAATACTGCCTATAAAGAAATCATAATACTTAAAAATACTAAGAACTAATACCTCTATTACAATCCCTGATATTAGCAGGCCCTTTCGCTTAACCTGTGACATCCTGCCATTGTTCATATATCTGCATATCCAATAACATATCGCCATATTGGGGATAAGTATCAGTAAATACAGTATGTTGGTGTATCCTATGTATACAAGGCTAAAAAGCAGGAGTAATACTAACCCCTGCTTATTATTCTTATACCTGTTAATAATAGCATAATATCCTACCACACACAGTGGTAGGAATATTAATACGAATTCATAGGAATTGAATAGCATATCTTAATCCTGTTCAATCATCTGTATTATTTCACTGGCTATATGCTCCGCCATAATCTGATATCCCGCAACGTTGCCATGAACACCATCCGGCATGAACTCCCTATTTATATCATAATCATGGGAATTCAGAATATTGGTATTATAGAAGTCTATTACATCAAATCCATAATTGGGAGCTATCTCATTAATAGCCTTGGCAAATTCTGACTGTGGTACCATATTGCCCGGATCCACTGCAACAACTCCATCATTAAGAATGGTTGAGGGCGGATTGATATATATCATTCTGACATATCTGTCAGCAATATTATCATGGAACTTCCATTTCATACCTGAACACATAGAATCCAGATCTCCACAGAAGGTATTCTCATTCATCCTAAGATCATATTCTAAGTTGCCATACTGCCACTTGTTCTCGAACAGACAGTCATTGGTTCCGCCGAAAATAATAACAATATCACTATCCTCCGGTATACTCTGCCATCTCTTAATCATAGGATCATTATTGGCGCAGCTACTGACAGTAGAACCGCCTATTCCCATATTAACCACTTCACATCCCAGGATGTCAGACAATATCTTAGGATAGTTATATTTTGCAGCATCCTCATCTGTCATATTGCTCGCAGCTGTCAGGCTGTCACCCATAATGGTGATCTTGACACCGTTAAAGTTAATCTTACTTTCTTCGATTACCTTCTTGTCGAAGGCATTGACAGCGAGAGTCTCTTCATATGATGAACGGCTCGCCTGTCTCTCTTCCAGAGATACCTTGTTATCCTTACTATATGCTGTATAGTATGGTTTCCAGTTAAGCTTTGACTTCTTTCCGTTCATATTACTTGCTAAAATATCTGAATTACTTACATCATCATTTTCCGTTAGCACAGGCTGATCCTTAAGCTCTGCAAGCTTCTGAGTAACCTCCTCTTCATACTTCTCAAGCTCAGCCACCTCCACATGACTGTCTCCGATAGTATTCTCATCATCAATGAGTGCTATGGGACTGATTACGGCTTCCACCTTCTTAACCTCTTCCTGTTTTTCTTCAGTTACCTCCGTATCCGTCACCTCAGACTCCACACTGTTCTTAGCACCTGTGAAGAATCTGTCTCTAATTAATACCGCACTTACTGTAAGCAGTACACCGAGTGCAAAGCATAGAATTCTTACTATTATCTCCCCCGAATTAGATTTTTTCATAACAATATCCTCCTCTGTTAACTACTGACAAGGATATACCCATATTAGGAATAATTGTAAATGTCTTTATTAATATATTATTAATCTTACAATCTCCAATATATGTAATCTGTATCGGTATATTCTGATTTGTTTAGTATTCCCTTGATATCCGCAAGTATCCTTGACTTATTATTTGGATTATATAATGAATCCATTGTATCCTTGCTGATTCCCTTAAGATTGTCATGTGCCACAGCAAGAATTACGGCATCCATATCCTTAACATCTGCCATGGTTTTGAATTCTATCCCATACAGTCTCTTAGCTTCACTTGCATCTGCTGTATCATCTACGACAATAGGGACTATACCATATTCTCCAAGTTCATTATATATATCTATTACCTTGGTATTCCTGGTATCAGGACAGTTCTCCTTGAAGGTGAAGCCCAGTATTGCCACCTTAGCTCCCTTAACAGGAAGGTCCGCAGATATTAGCTTCTTTACCACAGATTCAGCCACATACTTACCCATATCATCATTTATTCTTCTGCCTGAGAGAATGATCTGACTGTGATATCCCAGCTGCTCGGCCTTATAAGTCAGATAATACGGGTCTACTCCAATACAGTGGCCTCCCACCAGTCCCGGGCGGAAGTTTAAGAAATTCCACTTGGTTCCCGCTGCCTTCAGTACCTCTAATGTATCAATTCCCATCTTGTCAAAGATAATGGATAATTCATTCATGAAGGCAATATTGATATCCCTCTGGGAATTTTCAATTACCTTAGCTGCCTCCGCCACCTTGATGGACTCAGCTCTGTGAACACCTGCTTCAACGACAAGTTCATATACATGTGCTACCTCATCCAATGTCTCAGCATCCATACCTGACACAATTTTAGTTATCGTCTCAAGTCTGTGAACCTTATCACCGGGATTTATTCTCTCAGGTGAATAACCGATCTTAAAGTCCACTCCACACTTTAGTCCCGACTCTGCTTCGAGGATAGGTACACATACATCCTCTGTAACACCAGGATATACAGTTGACTCGAATACCACTATTGAGCCCTTAGTCAGATTTCTTCCTAAGATTCTGCTTGCCCCCTCAACAGGAGACAGGTCAGGTGTATGGTCGGAGTTAACAGGAGTCGGCACTGCAACAATATGGAATTTCGCTTCTCTCAACCTGCTTTCGTCTGAAGTAAACTCGACCTTGGTATTCTTTATCACCTCATTGCCCACTTCATTGGTCGGATCGATTCCATCTTTATACAATCTTATCTTCTCTGAATTAAGGTCATAACCGATAACCTTAACCTTCTTAGCAAAAGCTACGGCTATGGGCATACCCACGTATCCAAGTCCCACTAAAGCAATTTTTTCTTCACCACTTACAATCTTCTCATACAAGCTCATACTGTTTTCCTTCTTATTCCGGTATCCTATACGTCGGTACTATCTCATGGATTAGCTCCCTGACATCGGCACATTCATTCTTGCTCTCTTCCTTAAGTACCTTAAGCTGAGCAAAGAACTTCATCTCATCTATCTCAATAGGCTTACCTATATGTATCATCCTATTGGCCGTATCCTGAAGCCCTTCCTCATCCATTAAGAGTTCCTCATACAGCTTCTCACCGGGACGAAGACCTGTGAACTCAATCTTTATGTCCTCATCAACCTTATAACCCGACAGTCTGATAAGATTCTTCGCAAGATCCAATATCTTCACAGGCTCACCCATATCAAGGACGAATATCTCACCGCCCTTGGCGTAGGCTCCTGCCTGAAGCACCAGAGATACCGCCTCCGGTATTGTCATAAAATATCTTATTATATCAGGATGTGTAACCGTTACCGGTCCTCCCTGCTCTATCTGCTTCTTAAAGAGCGGTATTACCGAACCGTTACTACCCAATACATTACCAAACCTTACCGCTACGAATTCCGTATCATAGTGCCTGTTGAAGGTCTGAATTATCATCTCACAGATTCTCTTGCTGGCTCCCATGATATTCGTAGGATTAACAGCCTTATCCGTACTGATCATTACGAACTTCTTAACACCGTAGTAGGCTGCTGCCTGTGCAGTCTTCCAGGTACCGAATACATTATTCTTGATTGCTTCATTCGGACTGGTCTCCATGAGAGGCACGTGTTTATGTGCTGCAGCATGGTATACAATGTTTGGTCTGTAGGTCTCGAAAATATTATTCATCCTGTTAGTGTTCCTGACAGACGCAATCAGTACCACCAGATCAAGCTTAGGATATCTGTGTAGAAGTTCCTGCTGTATCTCATAGGCACTGTTCTCATATATATCCACTATGATTAACTGCTTTGGCCTATGTCCCGCTATCTGCCTGCAGAGCTCACTACCAATAGAACCGCCACCACCGGTTACCAGTACAACTTTATTTTGCACATAACCTAATATTGAATCAATATCGACCTGTATCGGATCCCTGCCAAGCAGGTCTTCAACCTCTACATCCCTTAGCTTGGATACACTTACCTCGCCATTCACAAGCTGGTATATTCCGGGCAGAGACCTAAGCTTACACTCAGTCTCCTTACATATATCAAGGATCTCCTTAACAGTCTGTCTTGATGCAGACGGAATTGCCACGAATATCTCATCAATATTGTGACTGTCTACACATTCTATTATCTTATCTCTGCCGCCTTCAACCTTGACGCCCTGAATATAGCTTCCCCATTTAAGCTTATCATCATCTATTATGCAGGCCACATTCATAGTAGAGAAATTACTGGTCGCAATCTCCTTGATAATGGAATTACCGGCATCTCCTGCACCGATTATCATAACATTGATGGCATTGTTCCGGTTCTGGTGCTTATGCTTCCTACTCCTGATAAACCTATAGGAGAACCTGCTCACAAATACCATAGTGATCAGAATAAATCCATACATGAAGTAGTAGCTGTTAGGAACCGGTCTTTCTTCTACGCGCACTATGAAAAGACCTACGCCGTTTACAGCCGTAGATATCATGGACGCCACTATAATATTCTGAAGCTCATTCTCTCCGGCGAAGGCCCACAGGCTGTTATAGAGCTTAAACAGATAGAATATTATGATCGTAATCACCAGATTAAACGGCAGAAATCTGATGATCGTATCCAGGAAATATCCGGGGATATCATTCAGATTGAATTCATACCTCATGGCTATGGCAAGAAAGCTTGCAATAAGCACACTGGCGATATCATATATAATTAAGCATGCTCTTCTGTAGAAGAGCTTATAATTAACAATTTTCTTCATTAAGTTTCTCTGTTCTATGCAGTATAAGAGCAGGTATTATCATTAAGATTGACATAGCATAAGGATTGCATGGATGGAATATCCATTCCACCAGACCTGCTACCATGAACCCGGTCACAAGAGTGGGTATGAGAAGCAGGCTACAATCCTTATCTCTATATGCAACATATACCCCTAATCCCCAAGTATACGCCAAAAAGAGAATAAAGTACACACCAAATACCCATCCATGGTCATATATTGCCTGAATATAGATATTATGAGCATGGGTTGCAACCGAACCATCCTTAAGTATAGCCCCCATCTCATCATGTCCCCAGAGGTTAGACTGTTCCAGATAACTCCTAAATATGTCAAACCTTCCGTTTGACATCTCCCTTGACTCCTCCAGAGCCTCTATATCACCCATATCCGCATCTGATGCCGATGCCAAAAGCATATAATTCTCTATATATCCAATCTCATCATCCGGAATAATAATATCATCAATCATCGCTGACGCGTCACCGATACCGAACACCTTGCTTAAGAATACATCCTTAAACCTTGGCAGGTCCATATAGTATTCCTGGTCCGCGGGCGCCCCCTTATATATAGTAACCATGCACGGCTCATACTCATATATCACAGGGTCGTCCACAAGTGGAGGAATGATTCTTGTGAAGGTAAAGGTAACTGGAAAAAGCGCGAGAACTGACACAATCATCAGCACTGTTTTCTTGCATGTCCCATATATCCGTTCACCCTTATGTGTATGACCTGCTGCCACCACTATGAGAATCACGATGGTCATCGCAATCACCGATATATATCCCGTCCTTGACATGGTCATAATCTGGTAATCGGCTATGATTCCATACAGAGCCATCCATGGCAGGAGTTTCCTAACATCCTTAGTCTTAATAGAGCAAACCACCAGTTTATATGTTATTGCTGCCAGGCACAGTGTCAGATGTGTCGCCGTCATTGTAACGGTAAGATAACACATATTATACCTGTGATATATATATCCATAGTATGGTCTGTGGAGAAGAGAGAATACCATCATGTAGATGAAGTTTAGGATGATACCGTTGCACAGGATATTAAGCCAATAAACTCCATCCTTCCATACACTGAGTCTTAGTAGCAGAAGTGCCACAAGCACTGTCATGTATATAGGCTCCCACCTCGTGTTGGCCAGTATACATATTGCAGCGAAGAACAGTATTGTCGCACAACAATAAGCCACGTTAATAAGAGGTTTTGTCATCACTGCAAATTTATCTTTAATAATTCTTAAAACAGTATTGAACACATTGATGAGAACAAATCCACCTATAAAGATTACAACAGCTGTAAGCTTATATGTGAGCTCCGTTTCCCCTGTACCAATCCAAGGCTTATATACCAGGTAAGATATAACTGCGCCAACCGGAGCCCATATCAGGTTAAAAATATTAATCACTTCCTTCTTATCAAAGGTTGTGATCAGCATAATCCCAAACCATATGAGCACACGTCTGGCTGCATATGCATGATGAATATCATACAGACCATTCATATACTCGAAGCAGTACCACAGTACATTCGCAATTGCTATTACTGTAAGGCATTGCTGCGGGTGTTCCCTAATATACACTATTATCTCTATAGGTTCATCGTCACTCCGCCTGTAATTCAGCATATACAATGCCAACCCGGAGGCCATTAGCACACCGACAGACCAGAAGATGACATTTATCACCTTATCACTGTATATCATACGTGGGAATATCTGCCACAAGAGAAGAACAGATATTATCACAATGATCGGATTAAATACCCACCTGAGAACAGTCTGAATCTTGTATTCCTTATCAGCGAATCTGGTTCCGATCAGTCTCTTGGTTACAATTATTAATAACAGAGCAATGCCTGCAATAAGCACATCAATAAGAACTATCTGCCACCAGGTGAAGTATATATCATAATTAATCAAAGATATGACATTATGCTCAGCATCCTCCACACCTCCGTAGGTCATGGCAAGTGAGGACGAGTTAGAGGTCCTCATATGATCCTCAAGTCCAAGCACCACCGTTCCTTCCTCGGAATACAGTGAATAAACATATGCCATGCCCCTGTCCACCCTGAGATTCATGGGCACATGGAGATATCCCGGTGCCTCAAAGTCTGACACTTCAACTACTCTTGAATATATTGATTCGAGATTGGCATCGTATAACACAAACTTTACATCTGTATCAGATATATCACTTAGGACATAAACATCCACAGATTCTATTCTGTCCCCATCAGAAATAATAAGCTGAGCTACATTGGTTTCCTCGTTACATTCTCCCGACGCCACAACATCACTAACATTACTTACAGAGCTGTATGATCTTGTAATCAGCTTAAGCGGCCATACTGACAATATCAGTATAGCTGCAATTGCACAAATTATATATTTTATTACATTGCTTATTGTAATCTTCTTATTCACAAGGAATACTCCGTCTTAATTCGCTCTATACCACTGCTCCAGCACTATTAAATTCCAAAGCAGCGTCTTATTTACCCTCTTTGCCTCAAAGGAATGTATTATGGCATCCACATAGCTCCTGTCAAGAATACCGTCACGAACCAGTCTGCTGCCTGTCAGAATATCCCATGCCCACTTGTGAATCTCTCCTGTAGATAACCACCTCTCAAGTGGTACCGAAAAGCCCTTCTTTGGTCTCTCCATCATCTCCTTAGGGACATATCTGTATAATACATCTTTAAGGATTCTCTTAGATATTATCTTATCGCCTTCTGTCATAAGTTTATATTCAAGCGGAAGAGAGAATGAGAAAGATAACACATCCTTATCAAGCATAGGCACTCTGTTTTCAAGCGAAACTGCCATTCCTGCTCTGTCCACCTTAACCAGAATATCATCCGGATGATACCTAAGCATATCTCTAAGCATCATCTCATCCTCCGGCGTGTGTGATGATGTCAGTAGCATATCCTCCCTATCATGCTTTGGCGCAAGATAAGTCATATCATAACACACAGCCTCATGGAGATTGGCAATATCCTCTGCAAGCAGGCAATGAGCCATTCTGTACAGAGTATTATCCTTACTGTTTGCTCCAAGTCTTCCTACTGTCTTCTTAAATATCTTTGGCACCGGTTTAATCTGTCTGTACAGATTAGCCACCTTCCAATATGTATTATATCCCGCGAAGAGTTCATCTCCGGCATCTCCGCTTAAGGATACCGTGACCTTACTCCTTGCAAGCTTACTTACAAGATAGGTTGGTATCTCTGATGAATCCGCAAACGGTTCCGAATATATGCTTGGAAGAAGTGGGATCACATTCTCAAGCTTCCTCTCATTGATGACCAGACTCGTGTGATCTGTGCCCAAATGCCCTGCAATATCAGCAGCATATTCGGATTCATCATACGCTTTCTCTTCAAAACCAATGGTAAAGGTTTTAACAGGAGTATCTGATATTGACTGCATGAGGGAAACTATAGTCGCACTGTCTATTCCGCCTGAAAGAAAAGCGCCAAGTGGAACATCAGACATAAGTTCACTCTTAACTGCTGCCTTCAGTACTCTGTCAAGTTCATCTACAGCCTCCTCGTAGCTGCCCTTAAAGAGGTTATTCTGTCCCCTGATATATTCATCCTTAAGATCATAGTATACCTCATCCGTATACTCATTATACGGATATGTGAAGGTTCTGATAACACCGGGGTTGAGCTTATAGATTCCCTCATAGATAGACAGTGGCGTTGGAACGAAGCTGTATCTGAGGTATTCATCTACCGCTTCCTTACTGATCTTAAGCTTGCAGCCCGGATATTCCTTAATGGCATTAAGCTCTGAAGCAAAGATGAGGTCTCCATTAATATGTCCGTAATAAAGCGGCTTCTCACCCACCCTGTCTCTGGCAAGGGATAAGGTTCTGTTCTCCCTGTCAAACAGCGCTATGGCGAACATTCCCTTACACTTAATCAGAGCGTTTCGCATTCCATATGCAACAATACATTCAAGCAATACCTCAGTATCCGAAGTTCCTCTAAATGAAGTAACCAGTCCGGCTGACACCAGTTCTTCTCTAAGCACATCGGAATTATATATCTCACCATTGTATACGATCACATATCTTCCGTTGTGAGATATCATAGGTTGTGTACCTGTATCCGACAGATCCACAATGGAAAGCCTTCTGTGACCCAGTGTTAGCCCTGTATTCTCATCAAAGAACAAATCCTCTCCATCCGGTCCCCTGTGTATCATCTTCTTACACATATGACGAACGACGGTTCTGCTATTCACTTTATTACTAACAAGACCTGCTATTCCGCACATTTAATTTACTCTCTCAAATCTGACATCATCTCCGTCAGTAATCACCTTATACAATTGCTGATTGTTCAATTTCTCATTGCCACCGACAAATATTGTATCATATTTTTCAGCAAAGGCTTCATACGCATTCACTATGAACACATAGTCATAATATTTTATATAATCTACTACCTCATCCACACTGTACTTATCGGGATTAATATATTCATGAGAGATAGTCCTCGGTGTAAGATAATACGTGAACATATTATTAACCGATTCATTGCCGTTATTCACAATATATATGCTTGAATTGTCCGGTGTATTATCTTTTATTATATCAAAGTCCTTATAGAACACTTCCTCATCATTCTCTGCGAAATATCCCGGCGTAAACTCAATCTTAAGCCGTCCAACCGGGCACATGATTATGGGTAAAATCGCAACAATAATTGCCGCAATATATCTTCTTCTGTCCTCAAAGCATACCCTGATTGTGATAAGCAGCAATACAATCGTCGCGACTCCGCATACAGTATTCATATACCTCTCGAAGCAGACAATATTGCTGGTTTCCTCCACGCTGAAGCCGAACATATATAGAATAATCATAACCGGTATATAGCCAAGCATACCAAGAGCAATCCCCAACGTAATCCCTGCCTCAGGGAAGTACCTGTTATATCCCATATACAAACCTATGGTTGCTGCAATCATAAGCATAAATAACCCGATAAATGCCAGCGGAAGATAACTGTTTATCAGATTAACTGTCACCAATTTCTTAAGAAACAGTATCGTTGCATTGTATTTATATTCCGGCGCTCCCCCCGTCAGGTATTCTTGGATTAACTCGGGAGCAAATCTTGATGATGCAAACTGTCCTCCGGTAACATATATTCCGCTAACAAACTTCCACAATAGGTGACCTAGAATTGCAGGAAGAAAAACAGCAAGTCCTTCTAATGTTTCTCCTTGTTTCCTATGTGTGAACAGGGATATGAGCAGATAAATCAGTATGCACATGGCAAACGGGTAAACAGCTATCTGCTTGGTTAATGTCAGTGCCATTGCAGCAATTGCTATAGATAGCTTATCCTGTTCCCCCTTCCTGTCCATATCAAGAAGTAGGATAATAATGTATACCGTCAAAGCAATCATCACGCCTTCCGGATATAAGGTTCTGAAGATTGCAGCATCATAAAGAGATGGCAAAAGGGCTAAAGATATTGTCATGAGAACAGCAAATGAAATTCTGACAATAGAGTTCCTGTCGAATCTTCTCTCACCTATTCGAACCTTTTCCTTCTTCTCAAAGAGTACACTAAGCGATGAAAGCATACATACACTTATTATTACAAGTCTGGCATTATACAGATGCTGTTCCTTATAGTATCCGCAAAGCTTGCACCATATATATCCGCACAAGGTGGTGAAGGGTGGATATTCAGGATGAACACTAAGCATAGAATCAGGTAGAAAGTAATACCTGTTTATCCTAAAGCATTCCTTGGCCATCATTCCCCAGTGAGAATAGTCATCCCATTTATAGAACAGTTTATTGTAGTTTAATACAAAAAAGAATGTATATAGCATTAGGAAAGCAATCAGGTATTCACCGACAATATTTGACTTGAGCCATACAGATATTTCTTTAGCATCTATTTTATGACTTAGTATTCTACGCACAAACATTGCGACCAATACAAGTACTCCCAATCCTATGCACCACAGCCCCACCCTGAGGTCAATGAATCCTAATACATACACAATAAGGACACTGCCCAGTATTCCTGCCGGCAGTGCCCTGTTTATAGGCTTCTTGAAAAGATATGCAGCTATTACTCCAACACTCATAATGCATATAAGCGGCAGAGTATAATCCAGTATCATTCTTACTAACGTCATACACCAATAATCCCCTTAGCAACTACTTCCCATCCAAGCTTATATCTATCATATGATAGCTTCATGCGGATTGAATCCCTAAGATTAGAATCTGAATAGATTCGCTCCGCAGCATCCATCCATTCCTCAAGCTTGAATCCGCCATTTCTGTTACTGTCTATCACTAATCCATTCTCGCCATTCCTATATAACATATCAGCTCCCCCATTATCGCTGGTAATAACAGGAACAGTGAAGTACATAGCTTCCATAAGCACCATTCCAAAAATCTCATAGATGCTTGGAAACAGCATACAGTCGGATTCCTCATAAACGGAGGCAATCTCTGTCTGATTAACCTTATTTCTGTATATAAGTCTTCCCGAATCAATATGCTTACGAACTACGCTCATACATTGGTTCAGATAGTCACTGTCTCCATCTCCCACCACCATACATCTAATATCATTATGGGCAGACAATAGTCTGTCCATGAGTTTCATTAGGAACAGGCTATTGCGTCTGGGTTCTATCTTGCCCACATAAGTATATGTGAACAGATGACCGACCTGTCCTTTCGATGTACTGTGTATCTCAATATCTTTATCTCTTTCCCAAATGGAAGTATCAAGTCCTACACCGACTGCTGTAACATTGACATAACCCTTGGATTCAAGAAATTCCTTGGCAGCCTCACTCTTAGTATAGCACCTGACATAAGGATTATTCCTAATCTTAAGCATAATCTTATCAGCAATCTTGCACCTAAGATTATATCCCTTATTAAACGAAGAATAATAGGGACCATGATATAGAATGACCTTACTCTTTAGCTTTCTGTCAGTATACAGAAGCCAAGATGTAATCTGATCATATTCATGCGTCTGGATAAGGTCATACTTAGTCGCAAGTCTCTTAATTCCGGGGAAAATACCGTTTTTTAGTATACCAATTGACCTCATAAAGATTATGTTTATTCCATCTTCAACTTTTTCCTTACGGGTTTTTGTCCATCCGCCATACATTACAATATCAGCTGTATGTCCAAGGCTAACATATGCCCTTGCAAGACCAATTTCCTGAACGTTGTATGAATTTATATCAATAATTGAAGGATGCGTACGTATTATAACTATTTTCATATACATTTATTTCCATAGAATGTCTTCCATTAGCCACGATACACATCCATGAGTTTCTCTACATACTCTGACACAGAATACCACTTGACCGTACGACATTTATCTGTGTATTGTTTCAGAGTCTCTCCATCATCCCATAACTTATGTATTATACTGACAAATTCTTCAGTATCTCCGGGCATAAATAATTCACCGGTAGCTCCATCTCCGCTTCCAATAAGTTCAGGAATACCACCAATATTTGACCCAACTACAGGAGTTCCATACATCTGAGATTCCATTACACCAAGTGGGCAGTTTTCATTACAAATGGAAGGATATACTGTAAACAAGGCTCCTTCCAAAAGGGTTCTGACCTCACCGGATGAAACAAAGCCAAGATTCGTAATATTATGTATAGATCTTATTTCAGCATCGTATTCTCCACTTCCCGCACATACAAAATCTATTTCCGGCAGTTCTTTTGCTGCATAGATCAGTGATTTAATACCTTTTTCATGATTATATCTTCCAACATATAATACATACCTGTCCGGTATTTCACAACTAAGTCTTTCCGGATTTACTGTCATGCAGAAATTATGAAGCATAATAAGTTTGTTACTATAGATTGGATTTGTAGCAAATCTTTTATACAAATATTCACTTGGACATATCACCACATCAACCATTTTATATGTTTTAAGCCATTTATACAGATATCCCTCAATTGAACCTATCAGACTCTTTACTCTTGAACCGTGAATACAGCAATGCTTTGTGCACTCTATGAATCGACCGTATTGGCATCTGTCACAGCTTTCACCTGTTGATGGTATATACATAAGATGATTAGGGCATATCCACTGATGGTCATGCGCCGTGAACACTATCCTAACCCTATGATTATGCTTCTCCCAGGCTCTTATCTCATAGATGATACTTGGTGTTAACTGGAAGTTGATATTATTAAGGTGTACAACATCCGGCGAGAAATCATCAAGAACAGCTCTTATCTTTTGTCTGGCTTCAACGCTGTATATTATCTTAAATGGGTAGAGCAGCTTATCTAGCTTACCGGTATGGAAGTCCATATTGGAGGTGTAGCTCTCGGCATTATTGCCAACCACCCTTCCCTCATGCTCCATACCAAAATACTGGACCTCATGACCCTGACGAACCAATTCCTTACCAAGTTCGAAGATATAGGTCTCGGAGCCACCGTTTGGATATAAGAATTTGTTAACAAGAAGTATCTTCATACCCTAATACATTCCTCATACAAACTAATCAATATAAGTCTATCATCATTGTGCCAACTTGTCACATATTAGCAGATTCTCGCTGAAATTAACTCTTCCCTGATATGACAGATGAATGGCATCTATGAAATTGTAGGAATTATCATAATCAAACTTATAATCCTCTGAAGAAATATACTGTACTCCATGGTCATCCAACAATTCCCTGTATGACTCCATAATACTCCTGTAATTCAAATCTCTCATGACTACCTGAGACTTGGGTGTTTCAATAAATACTACCTCTATATCATTTTCCTTACACAGAGTCACAATATCACCAACAGCCTTCTTCTGCTCTTCGTTAATAATATCTGTATCCACCGGTGGTACAAGCTTGCCACATGCATCACCATCCAGACCTCCGGTGACTGTAAGAGCGCCACCACTTCTAAACTGACTATTTAGTATAGGATTTACAATAGGGGCCGTCAGAATCATATCATTGTTTGCAGACACACAAACAGACCAAAGCTTCCGAAGGGATTTATCCTCGATAGATTGCCAAAGCCGGTACTTCGTTGAAATATCCGTTTCAAGGAACAATTTGTCATCACTAATATCAGGCACAGCAGTCATAGAATACGCGTACATATCTACGTAAAGATTCTTAATCTTAACATTATTGCTAATAAGGTATTCAAGTTCTATCAACTCGGATATGGGTTGGTTCCCGTTATAAGCAAGAATATAACTGTCACCCTGATGATTCTCTATAGACTCTATATCAAGTCCCTGTCTGAACATGGACGATCCCAAATACAGATTCTCAATGCCACCCTTAGCAACAAGCGCGGGCATACCATATGTCGAATCACGATAAATAAGGGATGCATACTCCGCTTTAATAATAAGCAACGAAACCATTAAAAGTATAATAACTAAAACAGAAATTATTCGTTTATTCTTCATATATCACTTAATAATTGGCATAAATAAATCCGTTTGCTCCCATAGCGCCAAACAGTATCACAGAAAATGTATAGAATCCCACTCTAAGATTCTTATTAACCTTATGTCCTCTGTACTCATTCCATTCCAAAATAGCAGTTAATACTATGAATAACCCAATTGTAAGCACTATGGCTACACAGGACATATCCCCCGAGAAGGGCATAATGCTTGATACAATATCTCCAAGTGACAAAGACCATCTGTTAATCATTCCATCAAGATAGCTGCATATATCCGCTACCGACTCCAATCTAAA
Source organism: Lacrimispora saccharolytica (assembly GCA_021531795.1). GTDB lineage: Bacteria > Bacillota > Clostridia > Lachnospirales > Lachnospiraceae > Colinaster. The sequence continues at coordinate 37,385 of JADYUL010000007.1, read as the reverse complement.
GCAGAGCCATCCCAATGATACAAGCAGAAATGTAAATATTCTGCCTAAGTAAATATTACATTTTCTCTTTATTTCCTTTGGAGATAATATGTTAAGTATTCCATGCCATAATCCCCATAGAATATAACATAAGTTATTCCCATGCCAGATTCCGCTGACTAAAAAAACAATAAGTACATTCGCTGCCTTTCTTAGTTCTCCTCTTCTGTTACCGCCTAATGGTATATATACATAGTCCCTGAGCCATGTCGACAATGATATATGCCATCTGTTCCAGAATTCCCTAAATGATGAAGAAAAATACGGATTTCTAAAATTCTCCTTCACATTAAATCCAAACAGACAGCATAATCCAATTGCTATTTCCGAGTAGCCGGCAAAGTCAGCATATAATTCTATTGAGAACAACAGCATTGCCATCCACAGTGCCATTGAGGAATAAGAATTATAATCATTCATTACTGTTATGGTATATGTGGACAATCGGTCTGCAATAACCAGTTTATAGAACAATCCCTTAGTTAATCTGTATACTGCTTCATACACTAACTTCGGCTCAACATCTATTGAAGAGTTAACATCAACTTCCTCATATCTGGAAATTGGACCACTTGCAATCTGTGTAAAGAGACTGACATAAGAGACAAATTCCCAAAATGTTGCATTGGTAATCTTCCCGATATATCTGTCAATTAGGTACGATATTATCTTGAATGAATAATAAGACAGCCCCAGTGGCATAACAAATGTCACGAAACTGTTTCCTTCATATGTTTTATTTCCTACAAAATACGAATAGAGCAATTTATGGCACAGCAAATTAAAAATTAATATTGATATGCCCACGCCAAGTATCCATTTCCGCCTATCTGGATTAATGCATCTATCCATCAATTTCAAACATGCAATTCCAACAGATATAGCAAATATCAGACATGTAACTGCGCCTCTCATCCATACTGTACATACCAAAATACTGAACACAGACAAAAATATCCCACGATACTTCTGTGGGATATAATGATATATTATTGCGCCTAGAATTCCGTATATAATTAGTGAATATATTGAAAAAGACAGCATTCTATATATTATTCCTTCTCATTCTCCACTTCCCTAAGCCTCTTCTCCATTATTGCAACCTCCTGAATCAGTACACGAATCTTCTTATTCTGTCTTGTTACTATCGAAGTCAGTGCAATACAGATAATTATGAGAAAACCGATACATAGGAAGATAAGACCGTTCATCTCACTATATATTCCAAACCTATGGATAATATAAGCAAGGGCGCCTGGGAATAAGACCATTAATCCCAACACAACTCCGCTGAATAGCCACAGAAGTGTATACTTAAGTGACAATGCCTTGTCCTTCAGAAGCTTAAGGATTACTCCGAAGTAACATAGAACTGCAATTATCAACAATATTCTAAGCTTATCTGTCATCATAGTAAGCACCTACCTTCTGAAGCCTAAGCTGATCCTGCATATGATTATCGCAAGGCTTACCTTAATCATATAATAAATTGAACGCTTGAGATTGATCGAGCTCTTGCCTGTAGTTCTCTCCCTCATGACCACCGGTAATTCCTTAATCACGGCGCCATAGAGCTTAGCTGTAACTATTACCTCAGGCTCCGGATAGTCATCCGGATAATTCTCTGCAAATAGTTCAATAAATCGTCTGTTCACCGCTCTGAAGCCCGATGTCACATCCTTAACCTTTGCTCCACACATGAGACGAATAAGCATACTTAAGATTCTGATACCGATTCTCCTTGCCTGAGACGACTGGAATCCCTCTTTATCTATGAACCTACTTCCGATTACCACATCAGCCTGCTTATCTTCTATAAGTTTAACCATATCCTTTACGAAGCGTACATCATGCTGACCATCTCCATCTATCTGGATGGCAATGTCATATTCGTTCTGCGCAGCATACCTATATCCTGACTGAACCGCTCCGCCTATTCCCATATTGCAGGGAAGTGTAATATAGTTTGCCCCCAATTCAGACAAAAGGCGGTCCGTATCATCCGATGAGCAGTCATTCACCACCAGGTAATCCACATAAGGACATACTGTCTTTATCTCTTCAATCAGACTCCAAAGCGATTCCTCTTCATTATATGCAGGAATAATCAATAATACTTTTGACATCTAGGGTATCAGCTCCTCATCTCTCATATCACGAATCATGACTTCATTATACTTCATCATCACGATTCCTTCCTCATATTCCCCAATTGTAATCGGATTGGTATGTCCTTTCAGATTATTGATCAAGCTCCTTGGCATATTCACGCCACACTCATAGGCATGAGGATATCCTCCGCCAAATCTAGGATTTACCTCAGAGAAATACCACTCCCCATCAATATCAAAGAGGTCGATATCAATCATTCCTCTGAAGCCGGCCTTCTCCACAAATTCTGCAATAACCTCAAACAGCGCTTCATCCTTAACCGACACCGACTTATCAGTCTCTCCGGCCCTCATCTTAATCTTCTTCTTTAGGAAAATCGCGGTACACTTGCCACTTATCATGTCCACATATACATCAGCACCGTATTCCTGTCCCCTCATATATTCCTGAATCATAAGATCATCATACATAGCGAAAAGCCCCTTGAGTTCTTCGTCAGAGGAGACCATATTAATATGCAGACTGGCACTTCCGCAAATGGGCTTAACAAATATGGGATACGATATCTCACCAGCCTCAACAGCACTCTTAAAATTATCAATGGAGGTATATACCTTGCCGGTCTTTAAGCCATATTCTGCAAACATCTTAGCCATTTTCACCTTATTAAAACAGGTTTCCACCAGATCATATGGCGAGATTACCGGAGTAACACCAATATCTCTGAAATCCTGCTCCCTCTCAGCTATCATGGAAAGCTCGGGATCGATCAGGCTGAATACGGCCTTGATATCATCCTTCTTACATATATTAAGCACTCTGTCTATATATCCCGGCGCATTAATCCTTGTCACTAATCTGAATTCATCTGCCTCATAGACAGCAGGGGCAAGGTTACTGCAGTCAGTTGCAATAACCTTACCCTCACCATTAAGTTCCTTATTGAAATACTGCACCACCTTATCTCTGGTGCCCGCACTTAAAATCAGTATATTCAATCAATCTCTCCTTCATAGGATGTACACTTTCTGCTATATTCCTCTACACCCCAGGCTTCTCTTATTACTGAATACCCGCTGTTTTGCTCTAAATAGACAGCAGGAAAATATCTGATGAACAGCGGTGTCAGACACATGGTATAGCCTCCGACCTTGCTAAGCCTAATCCTGTCTCCCAGCCTAAGCTCTGCTTCATTATTAACCGTGAACAATCTGTCATCTTCCATACAGGTGAAGCCGCAGATCACCTGCTTATCCAGTATCTCCCTGTTATCAGTCGGTTCATTATATTCAATACTGCTGAAATACGATGTCTTCTTATGTAGTGGGTCAACATCAATACGGCTGCCATCGACCGTCACCAGATTGTTCGCATAGGTCCTCTTAGTGTCAACTACAGTGGTAATATATTCTACGGGTGGCGTAATAAGCGATGTTCCGGGTTCCATGATAAGTGTCAGGCCGTCAGGTGTAAATTCCTTATGCAGTTCTTCAGCGATGGCTTGGACATAATCAGGAAACTTAGGCTTGTTCTCCATACCGCCGAAGTATCCACCACCAACATCAATATATCGGAGATTAAGCTTATAGTCTCTCTTGAGTCTACAGGCTGCTCTTGCAAGTTCCCTATACACCTTCACGCTACGATTCTTCGTTCCGACGTGCAGATGCAGGCCGATAACATTGATCCCATTACTCACAAGCTCATCAATTACGCAGGCAAGCTCTCCCGATTCAACAGAGAATCCGAATCTGCTTCCTTCATCTCCTGCCGAGGTCTCTCCCGGGCAAAGTGCTTCAATATCAAAGTTCACTCTGATACCAACAGAAATATTATCTCTATCTATCTCCTTGAGCCATTCAACCTCTCTCTTAGAGTCAATGTTGACGATCTGTCCGCTAAGGATGGCATCTCGGAAGGTTTCTCTGCCCTTAACCGGTCCGTTATATATTATATTTCTAAACCCATACTTACAGGCCAGTAGGTATTCATCCTCAGATACTACTTCCGCATGGAACCCGGCATTCCTCATAACGCCTATCACATACGGCAGAGAATTGGTCTTGAAGGAATATCCTACAATATAATTGTTCCAATATTTATCAAGCGATGTCTTAAGTAAGTCTATTCCATCCTGCAATATATCATTATGAATAACATAGCATGGTGTGATCAAATTATAATAATCATTCTGCTCTCTTCTGTCTTTCATCCCAAAGATATCCCTCAACCACATTAGTATCTACAGAAACGTCTTCCTTCTTAAATACAACCATTATCGTCTTTATTATAATCCTTACATCCATGATAAACGATATATGATTCACATATTCAACATCCCTAGCCAGTCTTTTGTCCCATGCAAGATAATTCCTCCCGCTTACCTGGGCTAAGCCCGTAAGTCCCGGCCTAACGCTATGTCTCAGTCTCTCTTCCTCTGTATAGTAGGGCAGATATTCCACAAGCAGCGGCCTTGGACCTATCAGACTCATATCACCTTTCAGGATATTGAACATCTCAGGCAATTCATCCAGGCTTGTACTTCTAAGCATACTGCCAAACTTTGTTAACCTCTCACTGTCAGGAAGAAGATTCCCCTTCTCATCTCTCTTATCAGTCATGGTTCTGAATTTATAGAGTTTAAATATCTTCTCATTATATCCCGGTCTCTCCTGACAGAACAGTACAGGACTACCAAGCTTGATTCTAACAAGTATTACAAGAATCAAATATAGCCAGGAAAACAGGACAATAAATGTTAGTGAGATAAGGATATCTAACAATCTCTTTATATACTTTGAATAGATCATACTCCGTTTCTGCATGCAACTTGTCTATTTCTCATTCAGCAGTTCACATACTACCGTCTTAATAACAGATAATCCTTCCATAAGCTTCTCCTCTTCTATTGTAAGGGGAGGTAATATCTTGAGCACGCAATCCTCTCTTCCCGCAAGCTCTATTACCAGGCCCCTGTCAAAGCAGGCGTGAGAAGCTCGAAGCGCCATTGAAGGATCAATTCTACTGAAATCAATTCCCCATATCATCCCAATTCCTCTAACCATAAGCCTTGAGTCGATTGGAAGAATCTCACTCTCCAGGAATTTCTTGATGATATCTGATTTGCCATGAACAACACCATCCAGATTGTTCTCAATATAGTATTCCATACCCGCCCTAGATCCAACAAAAGCCAACTGATTGCCCCTGAAGGTTCCGTTATGCTCTGCAGGACTAAAGCAGTCATATTCAGCTTTCATTATCAAGATTGACATCGGAAGCCCAAAACCGCTGATAGATTTGCTAAGAACCACCATATCCGGTACTATACCGGCTCTCTCGAATGAGAAGAAGCTTCCGGTTCTTCCTACACCAACCTGAATATCATCAACGATTAGCAGTATATCATTGGCAGTACATATACTTCTCAGTCTCTGTAGCCATTCTGTAGGAGCAACATTTATTCCGCCCTCAGCCTGGACAGTCTCTGTAATTATAGCTGCCGGCTTATCTATTCCGGAGTGGTCGTCTGACAATATCTTCTCAAGATAATCCAGTGAGGTTTGGGGTTCGTCGAAGTAATCATAATATGGGACAAAGGTTACATTGCCAAGCGGCACCCCACCTCCATTTCTGGAGAATCTGTCACCGGTCATTGCAAGAGAGCCTAAGGTCATTCCATGGAAGGCCCCTGTAAAAGCAAAGACATTGGTCCTTCCTTTGACTTTTCTAGCAAGCTTTATTGCTGCCTCCACAGCATTGGTTCCGGTTGAGCCACAACACATCACCTTATACTCAAGCCCTCTTGGCTTTAGAATCATATCCGACAAGGTACTTAAAAAATGTTCCTTAGCCTCAGTATACATATCAAGTGCATGAATAATATGATCCTCAGACAGGTAATCAACAATGGCACCCTTAATATAGGGATTATTATGACCATAATTAATGGCTCCGGCTCCTGCAAAAAAATCTATATATTCATTACCGTCGGTATCCGTAAGTATCGCATTCCTTGCATGCGTAAACTCCTTAGGAAACTTCCTGCAGTAGGATCTGACACCGGATTCGTTCTTCTCAAATATTTCAATAGCTGCACTCATCTTATCACTACTCTTTCCATTTTTCAGGGAGTTTAATCATATCTCCAAGCATCCTTTCCATTTCAGGAGTCGAGAATGACTCAAAACCCGATCCATCGAAGAATGTTATTTCCCCAAAATATATCTTATCTCCCTCAATATACCAATCAATACGCGCATGATACATATCTTTGGCTATCAGCTCAGACAGCCTTATTATCTCATCTAACTGTCTTGGCCGTTCACCGGGTCTATCAACAGTAACTGTCTCAACCTGTGTTAATGGCACAATATTCCACTCCTTATCATAGAAGGTCTGTGTATGAACCTTGCCTTCCACAAATCTATTCTCATGTACCTCAACTATCTTAGCCTCACCATTGAAGCACATAACCTTATAATCCTTAAGGTCACCCCCATCACCCTCAAGACATCCCTCTGCGATGATTCGTGGCTTAACATATTTATATGGCCACTCCCTATAGGTTGCATAATAATTGCGCTTCATCGCCTGGGAAAGCCTGTGTCTGGCACCTTCAATATCGAAGCTACTCTTATCCTTACATATCTCCACACTGCCTGAATCATGAGTGCACTTTAATACAAACCTATTAGGCAATGCATCAATATCAATGTCATCAACACTATCATATATTCCAAGACAGGGTATCAGGTACTTATCTCCCAATAGGTCCTCGATATATCCTCTGACCTCATATTTGTCCACCATAGTGGAGTACTCGGGCTTTCTGTCATTAAGCTTTAACCACTGCAGTTTCTCATTGTATTCCTTAGGATTCTTAAGGTTTAGCTTTCGCCCCATTATAACCCTGTATAACACTTTAAGATACAGGCTATCGGGCACCCAATTAAGCCATCCCTTAGCAGCCGGTGATGTTATGAAATATTGTGGATTCTCTATAAAAGTCCTAATCTTAGACATAATCTTACTCAAAGCAGGCTCTTACCACCTGAATTATCCTATCCTGCTGACTCTCCGTCATCTTATTATCACTCGGCAGACACAATCCTCTGTCGAAGATATCCATACCGACGTCAAGCGGTCTTCCATCCTTTCCTACCTGACCACCGTTAATATATGCATTGGTCGTAGCCCTGCCATTACCCTCTCTGGTAACAAAGCCACAATTCCTATATATGGGTTGCATATGCATGGGCTTCCATATCGGACGACCCTCTGCGTTAATGCTTCCGATAGCATTAAGAATCTCTGTAGGACAGCTCTTACCAGGCTCCGCTGTGAAAAGTGCGTCTCTCTCACTTCTAACCTGTCTGCACATGGCGTCCTCATTAACCATTATACAACTCAACCAGAAATTCGGCTCAGAATTAACCTCATCATAAGGATTCATTGTAACCGGAAGGTCTGCAAAGGCTTCCTTGTACCTCATATATATAGTTTTTTTAGCTGCTATATGCTCATCAAGATAAGGTATCTGTCCCCTTATGAAGCCTGCAATTATATTACTTATCCTGTAATTATAACCCAGTTCCTCATGTTGATACCATGGTGCATTCTCTCTTGACTGTGTGGACCACTTCCTGACCTTATTGGCATCATCAATGCTGTCTGTTAAGAACATTCCTCCCGCAGAACCGGTAATAATCTTATTACCGTTGAAAGATATGGCATTATAGTCTCCGAAGGTTCCCGTCTGTCTTCCCTTATAGGTTGCCCCCAGGCTCTCCGCAGCATCCTCTATCAGAGCAGCACCATGCCTGCTACAGATATCCCTAATCTCATCAAGTTTAGCCGGTGTTCCGTATAAGTTGGCACACACAACCACTTTAACTTCAGGATAGAGTCTGAACGCTTCTTCAAGAGCAACCGGATCCATACACCAGGTATCATATTCCGTGTCGATGAATACAGGATCAGCCCCCTCATATACCATAGGATTAACCGTAGCATCGAACGTCATATCACTGCTGAATATCTTATCCCCGGGTTTAATTCCTGCAAGCCTGGCACACATGTGAAGTGCAGCAGTTCCGGATGCAAGTCCAACTGCATACTTACAACCAACCTTTGATGCAATATCCTCTTCTATGGCATCAATGTTAGCTCCAACCGTTGACAGCCAATTAGTATCATATGCCTCTCTAATGTAGTCCATACCTTCTATATGAGGAGTCGGGCTGCTAAGATATACCTTTTTCTCAAATGGTTCAAATACATTATTATTTGAATTGAACATATCACTATCTCCATGTCATCTTTAGCCTTGTAAGATAACTATATAATATCAATTACAGATTTGTCTTATACCAGTCTATCGCAAGTGCAATACCCTTGGCAAAGTCATATTCAGGGTCATAGCCAAGCTTCTCCTTAGCCTTGCTGATATCAGCATTGGAATGCTTGATATCACCTGCTCTGTCCGGTCCAAATACCGGTTCTCTGTCTACTCCAAGAGCCTTGCACAGATCATAATATATGTCTATCAGGTATTCTCTTCCACCGTATGCTATATTATATGCCTCACCTGCTGCCTCTGACGGAGCCAGACAAGCCTTTAGATTAGCCTCAATAACATTATCAATATATGTGAAGTCTCTTGACTGCTTACCGTCACCATTAATCGTACAGGTCTCTCCATCAAGCAACAGCTTAATAAACTTGGGAATTACTGCTGCATATGCTCCATTGGGATCCTGACGACGACCGAATACATTGAAATATCTCATTCCATAGGTATCCAGATTGTATAATTTCTTATACAGCTTACCATATTCCTCGTCACATCTCTTGGTTAATGCATAAGGGCTTAACAGATTGCCCTCCTGTCCTTCCACCTTGGGCAGAACAGGGTGATCACCATATACAGATGAGCTGGAAGCATATACGAACTTCTTAACACTATTCTGTCTGGCTGCTTCCATCATATTAAGTGTACCCATGATGTTGTTCTGACAGTAGAACAGAGGCATCTCTATACTTCTTGGAACAGAGCCCCAGGCCGCCTGATTAAGCACATAATCCACGCCTTCACATGCCTTCATGCATGTATCAAGATCCTTAATATCACCCTTAATAAAGGTATATCCCGGTCTGTCCAAAAGCATATCCACGTTCTCTTTGCGTCCCGTAGACAGATCATCCAGACACCTTACATTATATCCCATATCCAGTATAGCTTCGCACAGATTACTACCGATAAATCCCGCTCCACCTGTAACTAAGAATGTACTTCCTTCAGGAAATACCAGGTTCCTGTATCCCATTTTCTTTTCCTCCAATTGTACTCATATCAGTGGACATCATAACCAAAGCAAGAATCACAAATGTATTACACAGAAGAGATTCTGATATTACAAATGTTGACTCCATAAACAGTTCACACATAGATGTCAATAACACTACCCCAAAGATATGTGCATCTCGTCTATATGACACATATCCTAAATATATAATCCATACACTAAATACCGCTCCGATAATAATACCATATGTGCAAAAAATCTTTGCTATTCCATTATCCAAGTGCTCCAGTACCTGAACTCCGGGCAAGAGTTGCCACTTCGCAATTCCTGCATTTTCAGATACCATCTGAAGTCTACCCGTCAATAATTTATCAAAGAAAGCCTCTATTCTACTTACATTAATTGAATTCTTTGCCGAGTGAATTGTAAGTCCAATGCATCCAAAATAGAATGCATCGGAAATTATATACAATAGTATATTTATCTTCTTAAATGGATAATAGTATAACCAAACCGAACCAATAATAAGCATTTCTGTTATTAATAATCCGGTTCTAGATAATGTCAAACAACACAGCCCAATATTAGCTAGTGTAAGCAAAATACCTCCTACAATGCCATTTACATTCTTTTTTATCAAAAGCATTAAGACCAGCAAATACCATAAAATACTGTGGATATTATTCGCATGGTTAAAACCAAATGAATATCTGGTTTCCACTCCTCCGCGTCCGTAATTCCGTATATCTACAAGTGGACCTGAAATGCTGAAAAAAGAAAAAAAAGCAATAATAACGGTACTGGCCAATGTAACTAAACATATACAGATTATTATTTTTCTTAGCTGTATTCCTTTTCCTGCTATTAGTAATACAACTAACCTTATTACATATTTATCATCACATGCCAGATATGATATTGTACCAAGAAAGCCCAGCCCAATAATAACCAACCATTCGTATATTCTATATTCTGACAGGAGAATCTTACAGAAAAATAACAAAAAAGCAACTTGTAATATTCTGCCCCTATACGGAATAGTGTAATACGCTGCATTATCAGTCACCATCACAAGCAGCTCAAGCATAATACCTGCGAAGAACAGATAATATCCAAGCTTTTTCCGCTTATCTTTATCCATAAAACCTAATAAACATATTTCTTTATTCATTCGAACCACATTCTATTAATTGCTATTGACATAATCCTATCATCATCAAGAATTCCAATCTGTCTAGGGGTAACAGCATTTTTAAATACAAGCCTAAGATGTACATCCCCTTTTTCAATACATTTTTCCGGAATCTCAATTGACAATGCCTTGCCAACATCATTAGAACTTAATGATATATTCGCTATCCTGTATCCCGAAGCATATATCTTAAAATTTTGAGCATCGTTTAGTATATCAGATATCGATATATTTAATGTCACAGAATCACTATTATAGTCAGTAATTGTTGGATTCAAAAATACCTCTCCTGATAGGTACGCAGCATCGTCAACAACATCATAGTAAATATTATTACATATGCCTTTATTGTCCTGATTATCTTGAACAAATTCAATCTCTTCTCCAAGTTTGCAATCGAATTTGTTTATTTCATTGGAATTAAGTGGTTCAATTCTATCTGAATCAGAAGCATCCTCCGGAATAACAAACCTATCAATGCCCTTTTCTTGTCCATTTTCAATTACTACACTCGTATGAAGCCTCTTTATATCTCCACTTTCATAAATATCTTCAATTGACGGGCCATACAAATCTCCATTGTCTGATGCGACATGCATTATATAAGAAATTACATTCTTCACATGTATTGGTCTGCTATCTACTGCATAAATGTGTGATTGTCCAGCCTCTTTTATTGCAACACAATGATTCTGTTGATATCCTTCAGAAGCTCTGCCATGGTCCGCAGTAATGATAATAGTTGAATTCTCGTACACTCCTAATTCTTTCATTTTCTGTATATACTGTTCAACAATCCTTAATGAACCTATCGTCTGTGTTATCTCATCAGTCTCTCCATTATCTGATGTATATCCTTCTAGACTTAGAGTGTATGGAGCATGCGGTCCCATCAAATGATATAACCTATATGCTTTATCGTATTTAATAACAAGTCCATTATTATCCAGTTCTTTATGAAACACATCATCGTTAAGTATATATACGTCCTCTTCAACTTCTTCAGCAGTCAAATCTTCTATATGGATCCCGGATAAATCTGATTCAATAAGACCTGTAATTTCATCAGTATAAAAACGCATATATGGCTTAACGATTGTGGGAAGAGAATAATACCCTGATAATTGATACAGTTTCTGAATAAAACCTTCGATTTCCACAATATGATAATCTTTTCCGTTTATCTCTACAACATTGGAAATATCATCACCTGATACATTTGTAAGATATCTCCCATCTGTGTATATTCGCACATCGTAACCCGAATAATTAAGGTCATCGTATATAGTGGTATCGTTCCACGCTTCACCTAACCAAGCACTATGAGCAATATATGTTGGATCATACTCCATTCCTGTAAGTAAAGTCGGCATACCTATGAGTGTATATGCTCCACCTGACACAGCATTATCATATAATGTAAAATCTTCACCTGCCCAAAGCAAATCATCCTCTATTTCAAGTGCTTCAGAAAACTCCCCAGGGCTCAGAGAATCTAACACAAAAACAACAATATTACCATTTGAGCCAAGAGTAAACTCATCTTCTTTGCTCAGAGCAACATTGTTATGAACAGTATCACCCGAATTAACAACCAATACAACAAGTGATACCATCTGCATGGCAACAAAAGCTAATGATACCCGAGTGAATAATTTCTTTGCAATGTCATTCTTCTTGATACTCAGAATAACTGCACCAACAATAGCAATCGCCCAAACAATTATTTCAAAAATTGCGTGTGATGAGTACACTGACCAATCAATTATCTGACCATCCAACTGGGGCAAATTCTTATTCAAAAAATTACCCTGTATGTAGAAACAAACACCTACTCCCCATAGAAATCCAACGTACAGTCTGTAAACTATCGTACAATTGTAAACTGCATTCCCTGCAAGTCCTAAAACAAGAAATACAAGAATAGATGCTATAATAACTATTGGTAAAATAGTTCCAAAGCCTATATTAAATTCATCTTTGTTGGTTATTACAATTGAAGATGGAAAGTACAATATACACGTAATCACAAACAAAAGATTTACTGGTACACATGATAGGAATGCTTTACAATATGCTTTCATTCCCTTACCATGCCACTCTATTATATTCAAAACCAATAATGTGATTACAATAGCTACAACCAGCGCTCGCTTAATGCTCATTTCTCACTTTGCCTCCCATCAGACATCATCACCACCATGACCATATAGAACAATGCCATATTATATATCCTGCGCTCCCATAAGCATATAATTCTGAATGTAGTTATTCTTCTTATTTAATGTGTTCATATAAAAATCTCCCCAATAGATTATACACTATTGGGGAAATATCGTCTAATTTGCGTCAATGTGTTAATTAACTCTTTATTATCCTCATCATTCCTTACCGCAATTCTAATGTATTGTTCTCCATTCATCTTACTTGACAAGTCCTTTATGAGGATATTCTTCTTAAGTGCTTTCTCACATATATCCCTGGCACAACCTGATATTACCTCACACATAATATAATTTGCCTGAGAAGGAATCGGCCTGAGGTACTCAACCTTGCTCAGATTATTGAATAACCTTTCTCTTGCACCCCTTATCTCGATTAGTGAAGCTTTATATACTTTTTCATACTTCTCGTATATCTGCATGAAGAACTCACCAAAAGAATTGATATTCCAAATTGCAACATCTTTCTTGAGTAAAGATATCATATCAGCATCACCCGATACTAATATTCCGAGTCTGATTCCGGGCACTCCATATGATTTTGATATGCTTTTCATCACATACAACTTTTCATATGATGTGATAACCTCTTCACAAATAAGACTCGCATTATCCTCATCTGCAAAATCAACAAAGCTTTCATCAATAATCAAATTTATGTCTTTGGTCTTTGCCCAACTAATAAGTTTATCCAGTCCGGCTCTGTTTATATAGTTTCCCGAAGGATTGTCCGGGTTGATTAGCAGGAAGGTATTGATGTTCTTGTCATGATAATGATTTATTATATCATCCGCAGTGTAAGAATAATCTCTGTTTCCCGATATAAACTCAATACATTTGTCATCTGTGTACCTATGCGGATACTCTTCGAATGTAGGTCTAACCAAACCAAGTACTCCCCAGTCCTTGGCTTCCATAAGTCCTTTAATTAATTCAGCTGCACCATTTCCAACAACTATATGTTCCTGTCGAACTCCGAAGTTTCTTGATGCGAGCAGACTGTTTACTCCCATTCCTGACGGGTACTCTGTTAGCAGAGTATCAAAACTTGCCTTCATCTCGTTTTTCATCTGCTCGCTAGGGTAATAAGGGTTAACCAGATAGCAAAAATCAAGTAATGCCGGATATCTCCAGAAGCCTCCGTAACGCTTCATTATAAGGTCATACCTGTTTGAATCATCAGTTGGAAACAAGCTCTCAGCTATATCTAAGTCCTGAACATCATCTATCTCATACCATATCTGTCCGTTTAATCTCTTAGCTCTGATTTCCTTAGTATCAAGCATAGCAATAAGTTTAATTACAGACTCATAGTATTCATTGACACCCATAGCCTTTTTGTATGCTTCAAGAAAGGGTACATACGTATTCTTTGAGAAATGCTTACTAAACTTATATATATTGACAGTCTTGTAGTATGTATCCCTTAGACTATAGTCTAAATACTTTCCTGGCACAAAATCCACAATACAATCATCTTCATCCAAAACCATGCAGGTTCCATCCATCCAACTCTTGTATTTATCCACAAGCGCAAGTGTTTCTCTCGGATCTTCCAGGAGTGCGTCAATACAGCTCTCTTCAAATATTAAGTCAGATTCAAACAGAAGTGTATCTTCTGACACAAGATAATCCTTCGCTAATGCTAAAGAATAGATATTATTTGTCTTGTCATAGATGGGGTTATCTATATATTCTATCGGAGTGTTTATTCCAATTGTTGCAATGTAGTCTATTAACTTCGCACCTTCATAGCCTACAACAATTACAATTCTTGACAGGTTCTTTCTATCAAGCATTCTAAGGAGTCTTTCAGCCAGGGTCTCCCCATTGACCTTTACCATACATTTGGTATTATTCTTAGTTAATTCCTGTAATCTCTTACCCATACCGGCAGCAAGAATTATTGCCTGCATATTTCTACCTCTTGGAATATTCTATCAATCTGTTAATTATATATTTTGCGCCAACCTCTGCGCTCGTGCCGACATTATACAAATATTTGTTTCTTATGTCCAACATGCTGCCTTTACTGAAACTATTATCGCTAAGGAGCTTATCAACTGTTTCAGATGCCTGATTAACGTTATTAACACTTATAGAAATACCTATCTTGTTTCTAATCTCA
The DNA here is from genome assembly GCA_021531795.1 of Lacrimispora saccharolytica. Taxonomy (GTDB): domain Bacteria; phylum Bacillota; class Clostridia; order Lachnospirales; family Lachnospiraceae; genus Colinaster. The sequence goes on along the minus strand of JADYUL010000007.1, from coordinate 22,385 downwards.
ATATCAAACGGAACAACATCTATCTCCTGATAATCCGGATTCATAATCTTCATTGGAGTATCAATAAATAATGTTGGCTTAAGTGTTACAAAAGAGTATTCATAAGCTATTCCCGACCAATCCGTAATAAGTACATCCGCATTAAAAACAGTTGCATTAGATGAAAAGTCCATTTGAAGAATAAAATCACCATTCTCTCCGTACTTCTCCTCTATCTGTTTCAACCTATCATTACAATGCCTGATATACTGTGGATGAGGTCTCAGAATAACCTTGTATGAGCCTGTAAGCAGTGAATCAAGCAATGGTTCTATACAGATATCCAGGATATTATCCTGCTGCCACGAAGGAGCTATCAGCACTACCGGCTTGTCATGCTTCTCCGTGCCCTGCTCCTCGTATGATTTAATCATATTATCAATTAAGCAATAGCCATACTTAACCAATGTCTTGGGCTTAAGATTGTATGCTTTCTCCTGGGTTTTTATCTCATTGTATACATTATCATTTGCCGTAAAGATGGTATCAAAATGGTCTATGGCATGCTTTCTTAGTACAAGATTGAGACTGTTTATGCCATGATCCATGTAAATATATTCAATATCATCCCTAACAAGCGATCTCTTAATCTGATACTTCTGAAGATCCGGCATTGTCATTACCATAATATCCGTATCAAGCTTCATCATGAGAACAATAAGCTTATTCTCGGTAATAAAGTAAGTTCTGAAGTTATCCGAACTTAGTGCGAACACTTCGTCTTTTATATCACTTGTAATATAGTGGATGGTAATATCTGTCTTCCTTAGTATATACTCAATCACATCCTTATAGTATTTATAGAAACCATTCTTTTCAGAATAGAAGACAATCTGTTTGGTTCCATACTTAAAGAAGCGCCTATAATCCTGAGCCTCTCTGGTTTTCTCAGCTTTATTCATCTTACTCTTTGTCGCTGACTGGCGACTAATCACTTTATCAAGTTCCTCCTTACTCTTCTCAAGGGCTTCATAATCTATATATTTCTTTGGATTGATGCAAGCATTAAGAACAAACAGTTGAACAACCGATAGAATATTGCCTGCTATCCAATATAAACCCACTCCACCTCTTACAAAGAAGCCCAGATACAGTGACAATCCCACTGATATTGTGAGAGTACCGTACTGATTAATCCTATTCTGCTCCGACTGAAGAACATTAACATGATTCTGAATGTAACACATAAACAAAGCCGACAATGCAGCCAATATTGGAATCAGAATCGTGATTCCACCTGCGTATATCGGCACCTGACCAAGATCAATACCCACAAATATGGTGTCGCTTATTTCAAAAGCCTTAAGTCCTTCCACTACTCCCATGAGAATAACCAATTGAATTACAACCGGCACCAAGTCGAGCATTGGATGGTATTTCTCTTTCTTGTATAGTTTATAATTCTCCTCCTGAATCATATCACTGTTGCCAAAGTATGTAGACCTAATATGGTTCATGGCAGGATACATCTTAACCATCTTTATAGAATTGTACTGAACCATTACCGATATTGGAATCTGAATTATCTTACTTAACAAAGTAAACAAAATAATAGCCCATCCATAATTGGGGATAATACTATAACAGCCCTTCATAAGAAGAGCAAAAAACTCACCAATAGCAGCAAGCATATATATCTCCGTTTCCTTAAATAGCATTAAAGCCGAACCTGTGGTTCGGCTAAAAGCTTACTATTTATTACTATCCTGAGGTTCATCTTCTATCACATGAATCTCTTTCTTCGCTTCATCTTTATTACCCTTCTTAAAAAAAGCAATGATCTTATGTCTGAACACTGTAATCAGTGCACCAATGGCAATTACTGCCCCTGCCACTGCCTGAATCACATAAGTTACAGCTGAAGGGTCAATATATGCAAATGCTACTGTTGAAAACAGGAACAAACTCGCAACATAAAAATATGTAAACTTGACAACGCTAAATACTTTGTTCATTTCTTGTCTCCTTTTTGAAAATCCACTCGCCTATTCTATCAAAGAATAACAACACTTACAACATCTATTCACTATACCCATACTCGAAATGGTCGCAGGTATAGTACTGGTGAGACTCAAAGTCTGAACCATTCTCCAGACCAAGAAAAAGAATCTGAATGTCGGCATAGGCGTGCTCATCATCATAAATTACATTGTTTTCTTCATCTCCATTGACATACAAGGTCTGGTATATATCAGCTATAGGTGTATACACTATACTGCCCATCGTTGTATCCCACTGCCTGGTATCGCCAAGACCCACATAATCATCCATAATATCCCCACTTTTTATGAGAAAATATGGTATATTTTGTGCAACCGATATATCTATACTACACTCAGGCCACAAATTCTTTATCAACTGAACCATTATTCTGTCAGAAAAAACTTCACTAGCCCCATTAATCTTTATTATAAAATCTTTATCCGTAAGCGACAGCATCATAAGCTGAGAATAAAGGTCTTTCTGGCGAATAGACATGCTCTGAACCTGGTTCTCATAATCCGCAACAGCTTGATTCCAATTATCATATTCAGGATCATTACGATGGTCCGTCATTCCTATCTGTTCCGCAATGGTAGTATCAATAAGCCACTGGCCCAGATATGATGTCACCTTATGCATCCCAATAATATTAAGATGTCCCGAATCACTTAAGTCAATATTGACATCCATAAAATCCGGTATTGCAAGCATATTAAGATAGGGAACACCGTATTCGGCACAAATCTCTGCTGCAGTTCCATTTGCTCTTTGATCAGCTTCCTGTGCGTTGAAGGGAAGCGTAACAACCAATACTCCAACACCCTTCGCATGACAGTCTGTTATTATTTTCTTGAGATATTCTGTTCCAATAGTCTCATCCGGCAACCTGTCATATTCAGGATTAGGCATATATGTATACGGATCGGCGTGAAGTGAGTATAAAATATCCGCTCCCATCAGTTTATTCACCGGAGACTTGCCCATAATCCTTTGCCAGTCGTTCGAATTAAGTTCCTTCCACCTGTCATGATATGTTATGTAGTTAAAGAGGAATTGTCTCTGAACATCTTTGCTCTCAAACAAATCCCGACATGCTTTTATCTTAGTAAATGACAATGGGTATGCGTCCATAGCCAGATGCTGCATATCAAAGTCAGCATTGGCCTCCTCATCATCCTGATACCTGACATCATTCTCGAGCATATATGAGTCAACAACAACCAATTTCGGCTGACACTCTTCCAGAGCCATCATTATCTGCCAATAAGTTGAGATTATAGGACTTCCAAATCCTCCGAGGTTATAAGAAGTAAAGCCGGTCTCCTGGTATAACTGTACCGGATTGATTCCATTAATTACATGTGAGGTTCCAAAGAAAAGCATATCCAAATGATTCCGATTAGCCTCAGTAAAGAACTGTGAATTCTTCTCATATCCGGATTTATTCTCAACAATCTTGGCTACTGTTAACAAAGCCATACCCAGAATAACGGTAAACAGTATCACTTTTATCGTAATAATCAGTTTTCTGTTCATATCTCTCCCTTAGAATCCCGAATAGATAAAGTTTCCTGCGCTATATCCCGGTCCCCAAATACCGCAGGTTGCAATAATAATAATCACAGATATCATGATTGCCCACCTAACAATCAACGGCTGACAAATTATGCTCTTCCTAATATATATTCCGCGCCTGTTCAAGATATCAGTCATCACCAGTATAGCAAGCATAATAAGCATTAGCGTCATATCAGGTCTGGATAATCCAACATTAAGGAAGGAACCATCTAAGAAAACCCAGGGTGTAACCGATAAAGTGCCCTTTATTATATCGGTTGCGTTTGAAAATGTATCTGCTCTAAAGAAGATCCACGCAAAGTTAACCATGAGGAAGGTTATAATTACTTGAAGCACATGATAAAAGGAAGAATACCCATTTACCACAAAAAATTGTTTTACCTTAGTCAAGGGCACTTTTGCCACGTTGGATACCACCTGATAAAGTCCATGCAGAAGTCCCCATAACACAAATGTCCATGCAGCGCCATGCCATAATCCACTTATTGTAAATACAATTACGAGATTAAGGAGTTTGCGCGCCTCACCTCTCCTGTTACCACCAAGCGGAATATACAGATAGTCTCTAAGCCAAGATGACAGTGAGATGTGCCAGCGGCGCCAAAATTCGCTGATGTTCGAAGACAAATACGGGGTATCGAAGTTGGGACTGAGGTCAATCCCCAACATCAAGCCCGCACCAATTGCTATTGCGGTATATCCGGCAAAATCGGCGTAGATTTCAAAACTATAGAAAATTGTTGCAAAAAATACTATTGTTCCGGCATAATTCCCCGGGTTGCTATAGACATTATCCACAAATATAGCCAATCTGTCTGCCAACAGTAGCTTAAGAGCAAATCCCCACATGATTAGCATAACCGCATTCATAAATCGGTTAAGATCTACCGACTTGGGATGCTTAAGCTGAGGAATGATGTTGCCCGCACGCTCAATAGGACCGGACACAACTGTCGGAAACATGGCAAGGTATGTATACACATATAAAAAATTGCGTTCCGCAACAATCTTGCCATTCCTACAGTCAATGATATACGATATCGCTTCAAAGGTATAGAATGATATTCCCAATGGTAAAGCAAGTGATATCATCCTCTCGCTTGGTACTCCACCAAAGAATTGCATAATTGACATGATTGTATCATAAAGAAAGCCTGAATACTTGAATACCGCCAGAATCAGTACCAGTAAAGTAACTGAAATATGCGGTGTATACTTCTTAGTATATTGTCTGCCTGCAATATATGTTATTAGTGCAATAGAAAAGAGTAATAGAAGTAATTTACCGCAGCCAATGAAGTAGAACACAGTGCTGCCGATAGCGAGTATTATGTATCGGAATTGGTTTGGCACAAGATTGTAAACTACATATATAATTAATAAAAAAATCAAAAAAGATAATGATGTAAATTGCATCTATTTTGCCTCTCAGTACAGTTATAGCGACTAATCTCTTGATATCGTTACCAATTTCTCATTTCCGTATTTCCTTATATCAGCCAGCATCACTATCATAGCCATATAGAACAATGCCATATTGTATATTGTATATCTTGTCTGACAGAATATTACAGCGGATACCAGTGACACATTGCCAATTATTCCAAGAAGTACACATATTCCCATTATTGAAGCAGATGATACGCTACGTTCTTTAATAATATTCCTTACAAGCAGACCTATATACGCCGCAAATGCCACTAGGGTGTACCAGTAGAATATTGGCCTATTCTGAGAAACCGTTGTAACCATACCGGTGATAAAATTAATTGCAAATACCCTAATGAGTCGTCCCACCTCGTGAGGAAGAAGACTTGCATTGAAGGATTCCCTAATTAAATCCATCACTTCACCTTCGCCCAGGAAATTGTACTCTCCGGTATCCTTAACACTAAGCAGGATCTGCTGCATGGTATCAAGCTGAATATGGTCGTAATTATTGGAGAAATGCTCAGACCTGTTATATATACCTGTCGGCTCAGCATTCATCAGCCATCCATTCTCATCGCAGATATCATATATCTGAAGAAACAGTTCTTTAAGCCTTGGCTCTATATACTCAACATATTCTCTGTCTGCCGTGTATATAGCCATCGTTGTTATGAATCTGTTATCCTCAGTATGAGTCATCCACTTGTCCCTGACGATCTTGTTATACCCAAGATCAAGCGCTTTGACACAAGCTATCACAAGCACAGACAGCAATACAACATTAATCAGACCCTTCAGAAGTCCTGACTTTGCCCTGATGCTCACATAGATGATACCAATTATTATCAATGCCAGGCATACAAGCATCTGCTTTCTTACACTAATTCCAATAAACGACAACAAAATGCATGCCCACATAGCCTTGTGACTATGATGAATGACATAGTCAATCAGGAACCTGAAGAACAGCAGATATAAGCTTATCGCCAGGCTCTCCGTCATAATACTGTTCGTATACATAGAAGCCCTGTTAGCAGCGAATCTGCATAACAGGGATGTCATCAGTGGCAATGCCATAACAGCATATGAACACAGTATATCTAGCTTATATTCCTTCTTAAGGAAAAGCGCCATGATTGAGGTTGTGACCGCTGCCAATATGCTCTGAACACCTACTGCCACAAACAGATATAGATACTGACCATTCCAAATAGTCATCTCGGCACCAAAGATTCCTCTGAACAAACTTAGGAAAATCGGATAAAGCGGCTCTCTGCTTGGATTAAGTTCTACATAACTGTTGGTATCGGCACACCAAACCACACCATCAAATAACCAGAAGAAGATGTAAAACAGCATAGGAATGATCCATAACAGGTTATCACATATGGAATTGTTCCTTATCTTATCAGTCAGTTTCTTCATCTTGTTCTGTTTATCTTCTCATCCTTTACTTCATATATGATGTCACAATTCTCAATGGTTCTTAATCTGTGAGCAATAATAACCATAGTCTTCTGACCATGCAAACTGTCTATGGCATCCATAATGGCTGTCTCTGTGTCATTATCAAGCGCAGAGGTTGCCTCATCAAAGATGAGAATCTGAGGATTATGGTACAGAGCTCTGGCAATACCAAGCCTCTGTCTCTGACCGCCGGATATTCTGACTCCCCTCTCTCCTATCTGGGCATCCAGTCCATCAGGCAAATCCTTAACAAAGTCCATCATCTGTGCTTCCTTAAGAACCGCCCATACTCTGTCATCATCTATATCATTATCATCCACACCAAAGGCAATATTACGTCTGATACTATCATCAAGCATATAGATGGTCTGTGGAATATAACCTATATGAGACAACCACTCAGGATAATGCTCAATTGCATCAATTCCGTCACACAGAATCTCGCCGGACTTAACCTCAAGGAGACCCAGCATAATATCAACAATTGTACTCTTACCTGCTCCGGAAGCACCAACCACTCCTACAGATGCACCAATTGGTACGGTCATATCTGCATGAGTGAAGATATTCTTATCTGTATTGGGATATGCGAAGGTGATATCATTAAGTTCTATTTTATCCTTGAATGAGAGTGCCGGTACATATTCCTCTGTAGGATTATGGGTTATTAGGACATTCTCCTCACTGAGACCCTTGGTGTTCACATTCTCATATATAAAGTCCAATGCCGGCTCAAAGTATGCAATATTGGCAATATATGTATTCAGTCTGTTGACACTGGGAAGTAACCTCATTGCCGCTACTGCAAAGGCTGCAATTGTTGTCATAAGTGATGCAATATTTACCCCCATAAGCATACTGATCATAACATATATGAGTATTCCAAGAATTGCTACTGCTTCAATAAGCAGTCTCGGAAGATTGGTAAGAACATTGTATTTAATCTGATTATCAGCATAACCTTCTGCGCTGTCAGAATACCTGTCAGTGAAGTAATATTCCTTCCTAAGTACCTTCACATCCTTTATTCCGGAGGCTCCCTGAAGTATCCACTTATACATACCTGCCTGGGTTATTCTCGAACCCTCACCTGCTATGTTCAGGTGTTTCTTAATAACCTTCACATTTATTAATGTAAGCACTCCAAGAAGAAGTACCATAAGCAGACACATCTTCCAGTCTGTAATCAATAGGAACACTCCAAGGCACAACGATACCACAAGCTCTGATGCAAAATTCATACACTGAAGCAGAAGGTTGAATATATTATCCATATCTCCATAAATTGTTCGGATAATATCACTGGTCTCTGCATACAGATAATATTCATACGGTCTGTGCAGGAACTGCCATAACAAATTAGTGGTACATCTTGCCCTGTTCTTATTGGCAAATCTGGCAAGCAAATATGTCTGTAGAATCAGAAATACTGCCTTAAATATATAGTTAGCAATAATAAACGTAAGCATACACAAGGTGAAGGTACGTATACTTTCAATCCCAAGCAGCTCTCTAATCTGCATCACATACCTGTTTTCTGCAAACTTTTCTTCATCAAGAATAGCACTAACCAACGGAAGGATTAGGGAAGCACTGGCTGTCTCCAGTAATCCACCAATAAGAATCAGTACCATCAATCCAAGTATTCTAATTTTCTGTCCTCTGTCCAGAATGGCAGATAGTTTCTTCAGTAAATCTCTTGACATATTATTATCTTATTCACATCTCATAGAGTTCGATCAGTTTATCAACACTCTTTCTCATATCATAATCTTCCAGTTTACCAATAGGTGAACCAAGTATAGTATTATCAAGCAATGTTTCTGCCCATTCTGAGGGACTGTCCTCTAATGACCTAACAACCACAAGATTAGTTAATCTAACAGCCTCGGGCACTCTGTCCGATATTATGCACCTTAATCCCATACACTGAGCCTCAATAAGGACATTACCAAAGCCCTCCCATTTTGATGGGAATAAGAACACATCCATCGCACTCATAAGAGCCGGTACATCATCCCTATTCTCAAGGATTATCACCTTATCTTCTATGTTCAGTTTTTTAATTCTTGCCTCTATTTTAGGTCTTTCTACGCCTCTACCAACAAGAAGAAGTTTTGAATCAGGGCGTCTCTTAATTACATCACAGAATACATCAAGAATCATACCGTGATTCTTCTGCTCACTAAAGCTTCCAACATTTCCCACCAGATAGTCCTGTGGTCTGATCCCCAAAGCCCCCCTTATCTCATTTCGATTGTACAGTTCCGGCACAAAACGTTCCATACGAATACCATTATTCACCGTATAAACTGCATCGGTATTGAAATATGAACGTATCTCTTCATTTAATCCTTCGTGTAAAGCAATAAATGATATTCTATCCTTTCCGGATAGATATTTGGCCACCCTGTAGTCCAAATATTTCGAATTTAGCCCTATCTTCTTGGTGAAATATCGGTCAAGAACATTATGAACAGTATAGAAATATTTAATTCCTAGTTTTTTATATGGAATTATAATTGGATATATTCCTATACGAAGATGCATATGAATAACATCAGGTTTTTCACTATTAACTATATGCCTGAAATCAATATACCTTCCAATTTTTCTATATACGCGTTCCAAGATGCTTAGGTTACTCTTTTCTCCGTACCTCAACTCTTGAAGAAAGATTACCTTACACTTTGTTGCCAGTATTTCATTCTCGACATATGATTTTTTCTTCCCGGACCATACAACAACTATTATTTCACACGTGTTCCTGTCAGTTAGCGCAGCATAGTCTTTAATCATTGTCTCGGCTCCGCCACCTTCCAAAGTAGGAATTAAATGAATAATCTTCTTCATAAGCTTATTTCGAACCGGAGCCTCTCAGTACTACACCAAATGTTTTGACCAGAATCTTAAAATCCAATGTAAGACTCCAATTATCTATATACTCCAAATCAAGATTAACTACTTCATCGAAGTCGGTGATATCACTTCTTCCGCTCACCTGCCATAGACCTGTAAGTCCCGGAGTAATGCTAAGCCTTCTCCTGTAATGCGGGCTGTACTGCTCGAATTCATCCACTGTCGGTGGTCTGGTTCCAATAAGACTCATGTCTCCCAGAAGAACGTTTACAAACTGTGGCAATTCATCGATACTGGTCTTTCTTATGAATTTACCAACCTTAGTAATTCTCGGATCATCCTCCATCTTGAACATGAGTCCGCTTACTTCGTTCTGAGCCATAAGCTCCTTCTTACGCTCCTCTGCATCTATATACATAGAACGGAACTTATACATGTTGAAACGTCTACCATTTCGACCTATCCTGGTCTGAGAGAAAATAACAGGCCCCGGTGAATCAATCTTGATTGCCAATGCAATAAAAGGGAATAAAACACCGGTTATTATCAGTCCAACAATTGCACCAAGAATGTCGAACAGTCTCTTAATCACCTGTCTCTTGTAGTCTATATATCTCTGCTCATATGCCACAACTGTGTATCCTGCATAGATTCCGACATTCTGTACCTGCATCTTATGACCAAGTCCATAGTAGCAGGTCACACCCATGGTCTCGATAATATCTATAATCCTATTCTTCTCATCTTCTTCCATACCCGGAACGTAGAGGAAAGCTATATCCATCGTAAGCTGACTCAGGATCGATTCAATATTATCTTTGTTACCCACAACCGGAATTCCTTCAAGAGTATCAGCCTCAGTGTCATCCACAAGGATTAGTCCTATTATTTGCGAGCTCCACTCGCCCTCTTCATGAACGCCTGCAACAATGTCCTTCACATACCTGCTACGGGTAATGACAACAATTTTATCCGAGCCAACACTCTTCCTATAGACATCCCACAGCCATTTCTTATATATAATATGGACACTATATGTCAGTATCATATTTAGTACAGCATATGTACCAAATACCAATCTGGAAAAATCTTCCAGTCGTAAAACAAACACTATAAATGCGAGAGCAACTGACATACAGATTTCGTATTTGCATATTGCAAGAAACTCATCTATATATCCCCTCTTATAGATAAATTTATTCCAATCCAAAACGAGACTTAATACAAGAGCAAATACAACCAATGATAAACAAACAATTAGATCAACCTCATAATATCTCTGTCCACCCTTGTATCTCAGTCTATGAGCAAAATAATATGAGATAATTATGCAGATTATCTCAAGAATCAGTAATACATATGTCTGGATAAATTTATTTTTCTTATTCATATTCTTTTAAAAACTCCCCAATAAATTATACACTATTGGGGAGTAGTCGTCTATTTTCTTATATTTATCAAAAATTATTGTTTAATGAGAACAATCTTTATTTAACCATTCCTGTAACTCGATTTATCTTCCATCCTCTATATTCGTAGGAAACAGTATTTTCAACTTCAATTTGTGAAAGAACCGCTTCAATCCCTTCATCTGCTTCATGTTCAGAATATATTATACTTACTTTATGAGTCTTATATTCTTTGCTCAGATCGTAATCCTTTGCGATAATTAGTTTTTCAAAACCAACAGATTTCTTTGTAGATACAGGCAAACGAAGTTCACGACTTGAATCCCAAAAATCGATATCAGTCTGAATATCACTAGTCATAGAAATAAAATAAGACATTCCATCACATGCATTAGTTGTATTCTTCAAAAGCGGAATAACAATAATACTATCTGAATCTATAGCATCTCCAATCGCTTCACTAATTCCTTTTTCCTGCCAAAGCATCTGTTTGTTATATATTGTAGCATCTCCCACATTATCACTTGTTGATATCATGGTAGTACTTCCGCAATGAATGTTGGGAAATACTGCCCTAGTAATAGGATCAAGTGTATAAAAGGACGATATTAGCAATAGTATAGACATACAAGACATGCAAACAGTTGTTATCCTTTCACCCAAATATGACATTACAAACACAAACAGGAATACCAATGAGAATGCTGTAACATCATTATATCGCGGATGATTAACAGTAATAAAAAAGCAACTAAATACAGTGAAAAAGAGTTGTCCCGTGATAATTGGTAATATAATATAAATACCAGTATCTATCCGTTGCTTTCTTAACGATACGATAAATAGAGTACCAAATACAACTAACAGCAGGAACAACCAATGGAAATTTAATACATACATTACCTTCAGTTTATCAACTATGTAATCTATATTAATTCCAACCGAATGATTACCTCCTACCCATGGCCCTAGCATAATCAGCAAACCAATCCAACATAATAATGGCAAAGCAAGCAAATAGTATTTCCACTCTGTAAAAACATTTCGCTTATTATACAAATCTAATATTGCCATACCAATGCAGTAGCCTGCCATAATAATAACTGCCGGTTCCTTTGTGAAACAAAAGAAAAAAGAAGCGATTGTGGCAATATAATAGTTTGAAGTTATGGTATAGTATACAAATACAGGAAATAGGCATAACATATAGTAATCAAGACTATAGTAATTAACCATTCCTACCATATACGGAGAAAAAGCAAATACAGTTGTTGCCAAAAAATAGAATAATCTTGTTTTATTATTGAAAACATGCTTTACTATCCTATAGAAATATACTGTTCCAATAATTAGAACGAAAATATTACCCATTTGTAACGCGATTCCCGCATCACCCAAGCAGTATATTAATAGCATCACAATAGTTGAAAATCCCAAAGACAGATGACCATACAGCCCCAATTCACTCATCTGAGTAAGACTATTATCATAGATTGAAAGATAATAAAGATATCCGTCCCATTTGAATTGATACCAATTAGGGTCATAACTCAAAATTATTACAATAATTACTAATACAATTAGTTCCCAATTGTTCTTAATCAATTTCTTCAGTTTAGCAATGGATCCTCTGTATTTGCCATATTCCTTCCCATATATTAGAAGAAAAACATAAGTCATCATCCATGTCATGGCAATTATCAACAATACAAGATTACTTCTTTCTACAGAATATCCAAGTATTGTTAATAAGACTCTCTTAGGCGATGCAGAGGATTTGAAAACTTTCAATAATGATCCTTTGGTAACTATAGCGGATATCACAATATTGATCTCCATCCAAAATGGCATTAAACAAACAATTCTTTTATTATTCCAAACCAGTGCGCCAAGCAATAATACTGCTATCAGTATCGTAAATACACATAAAAGTACATTTTTATATGATATGGTCAGACAACTCCACATCAAAAAAAACATGAGTGTAAATATGTATGTCTTTATTATTCCCTTTACTCCAACTTCACTTTTCATCATCTATTACCATGTAATAATTTATAAACTCTATCTTTGAATAACAATGTACGATACTCCTTTTCAGAGATAATACCATGTCTAAATCTCACATCCAACAGTTCCAAATATGCTTTCGAGGAAGCACACATCCCGCCTAGTGAGAAATTTGCTATCAATTTGTATACCGGACGAAATGTTATTCTACCATCCTCATACATCCGTAGCATAAAATCATAGTCTGAGGCACTATAATACCGCGTATCATACATTCCTAAATCGTCATAAAGTTTCTTCGTAACAAATGATGACGGATGTGATATCATTTGTTCTCGCAAGTTCCTGTGGGAGGATATTGAAATTGACACTTCTTCTCCATCTCTGATACAACGAGTAAATCCATACAGAATCTGATAGTCTTCTGTTCCTTGTGCTTCGACCATATCTGCTAAAGCATTAATTTCATAGTAATCATCGCTGTTAATCATTCCGATCAACTTTCCCTTTGCCATTCCAATGCCCTTGTTCATGGCATAATAGATACCATTATCTTGTTCAGATATCCATCTCATCTTTCCTTCAAACTCAGGTTCATATCTTTTTATTATATCCAAGGTTTTGTCAGTAGATGCTCCATCAACAATAATATATTCATAATCTTGAAATGTTTGATTCAGAACACTTCTGATTGTTCTTTCAATAGTTTTTTCACTATTGTAACACACAGTGATTATCGATACTTCCATCCCGACATCCTCCTAGAATGAGATTATTAAAAGCATGAATACTAAAATACTACAGATTATGCACAGCATTCAGCGCATATTACACTTCATATCCTAACGAGTCTCCAAGTTTTTCTCTAAGATTAATCAACTCTTTTTTTTTCATATCAGAACACATTTTTTCAACCACCAGTGATTTCTCCATACGTTCTTTATTCTTATTAACATATTCGTCTATACTGCACACAATCTTGGCCGGATTACCGAGTACCACACTATTATCAGGAATTATACCATTAACGTTGGCACCGGCTCCTACTATGACATTATTTCCAATGTGACTCCCCGCCTGAACTATGGCTCCCATGCCAATAAATACATTATTCCCAATTGTGGTCTTCTGAATCTTAGTATATCCGATAAATGGCTTAGTCGATGCATCATGTGCCAATACTATAGCATTAGTAATAGTAACATTATTTCCGATTTCTATCAGAAAAGCTGTATACTTATCAATAGAACTCGACATAAGATGAACATTCTCTCCAATAATTGCTCCACGCCTTCTCAATTGTCCCACAGTCTGTCCTTTTAGGAATTCAATAATAAATCCAATCATATATTTGTCACCTTTGAATTTATATACTCTATAACAGGTCTTAGAGTCACCTCATTATCTACTGTCCTTCTTGCCAGTTCCACAATCTCATTATTCACTTCAATACGAGGTTTGTCTGTATATATACTGTCCAAAAAACTAAGAACCTTTGAAATATCAATTGCAGAGCTGTCGTTAGGAAGAATAAGCCCATATTGTTTAGCTTCGCCTAAGAAAAGATTATCTTCACACCCAAGCACAACCGGCAGACCTTTGGCAAAGTATTCCCTTACCTTTATTGTGCACAACTTATCTACACCTTCCTTATATGAGCCAAATGCAGCCAGTCCTGCATCTGCAATGTCATATATTTTATCCAGTTCTTCACCATATTTTGCCCCATAGAACACAACATGTGCTTCAAGATTATACTTCTTAACCATGTCAGCATAGCGTTTTTTCTCAGGTCCATCGCCCACTATATGGAATACGATATTTCGTTCTCCGCCGTTGTGATAATACTGATATAATCCTTCAATAACTCGTTCGTATCCATGATGAGCAACAAGAGTTGCAACTGTTATTAGATTGATTCCCTTCGGGTCATACTCTTGGTCGTTGTGAACCATTCTCATTTCCGAAACATTAACACCATTCATTGTTCGAATTGTTTTAACGCCCAGGATTTCATCATCATCCGAGTATGTGACAAATCTATCAACGTCATCCTTATAGTGTCTGCGATACAACAGTTCCTTAATGTATTGTATTGCCGTATATGGGCTACGAAGCATATCCTTGTCATAGGGATACACCGGCTGCTCAACTATGATTTTACAAGTACTCCAACGCGCATGAATCTCTCTTAGAAACGCAATATAATCCCTATCAATATATGTCCTTCTAATGTACACAAAGTCCGGATTATCCATCTGTTTCAATACTCTTCCATACTCTCTCTCAAAGGATGCCCACGGAAGCATATTGTGTACTTTTCTAAATAGGGAACTCTTTTTATTAGGTATCTGAATTGAATGTATATCCAGATGCCTTGAAAAGGTATCCATCTGCATCTTTATTTTGTTCATCACGCCAGAAGAACCGCAGTTCTCGACATATATGTAGTAACCTTTTTTCATTTTATTTGATTATACTTTTATTCTTCCAAAATAAACCAATAATTTGCTTCCTAATTATATCAATTACACAGCATATAACAAAAATTCCTATTACAGACAATGTCATATGAACGAAGTAAAAAGGCGTTTCATACATTTGAGGGGTTTTTAAAACATCTATCCATAGCCACTTAAGCATCGCGTTACAACTTGTGTGTATAATTAATACTCCGAAGGTCGAACCTCCTATTATATTTATTAACTTGTTATATCTTACCGGTAGGTTAACAACCCAAATAAATGAACAAACTGCAACAATCACAGCCAATGCTTTATTTGAATCTGCCAAAAAAAATGTGCCATTAATTCCTATTTTACTAAGCACAACAATTACTAAACCTGATACAATTATTGAACCTATTGTCAGTATGCACCATAGCGAATGCTTTCTATACAGTTCTTTAGGATACAACCTAATATATGCTCCAATAACATAAATAACCGCAAACCACGAAACGTAATTTAGTGAAACATCCACATACGGTATTGAACCCCATATTGAGTACATTCCAAGACAAAGCACTATTAGTAATAAATGTTGTTTCTCAACCATGTTATTAATTAACATATTGACAAATGGTATGAAAAAAAAGAACACCAAATAACATGAAATAAATCCTGTTGACAAATCCCATATCGGCAATATTGAATTAATGCACTCTTTCCATGAAAATACTTCATAGCCTGATATTACAAAAGAAAAATAAATAACTACATAATAAAAGAATACCTCAAAATACAGTTTTAGCCATTTTCTTAACGTAATCCCTTTATTACACAAGTAGTAACCGGATATGAGAACAAAACAATTTATTCCGGTTTTACCCCAACACCCTAAAATCAATAGAATGATTGATTTGGCACTCCCAAGTTCATTTCCAATATTCGTTACGATACCCGAGTGAACTACATAATGATGTGCGACAATTAATATCATCACAATGATTCTATATAGTTCAATATTAGAATTCCTGCTTTCGTCACAATTCATATCCAGTCTTTCTCCAAGTGGAATAATTATAGCAGTCTATTGAGATAATAGGAGCTACTACTCATCACCGAAATCCTGAGTATATACTCAGAAGCGATACAGCATATACTTTATTCTTCTCTCATAATTTTTCTCAAGTGCTCTGTCTCAGCTATAACAAATGGCAATCCAACAAAAATTGGATATTCATATCTAAATGAATTCCCTACGGGAGTTGCTATAAGCAGAGTAAATACAATCGCAACAAAAACTGCATTTTCTATGAAGCCATAATCATGATTCATCAGACTGAAGCTTATTAAAATAACAAGTATCCACAAGCACAATCCCATTCCTGTAATTGCTTTTCCCTGCATAATACTATCACATTTTACAATCACATTCTTCAACGCTTCACTTTTGACATTTGTACCTATTCCCAAATCATTCTCAATCACACCGACATAATAAATCGACCCATTGCTATACGATGAATTATAGTACGCTCGGGTCATGTCTACCCAAGCATCCATATATAGAACCGGTGATTTCAATCCAAGGGATAGCCATGTCTTAATGAACTTTGCCTTATCTGCTTCGATCACAGAATTACCGCCTGCATCTCTCACCAGATTTTTCATTGGATCCGATATCCAATCCTCATATTCATCAGGTATTCTATCAACATCCATTATTGTATTAAAGTATGCTCTCTCACTGTCAGATAGCGTTCCACCATCTTTTACATATCTTCCAATCTGCTGAAGTGGGATTGATAATGACTCCGCAGTGTCAGGTTGAACTACATTGAGCGAGTCCAACACAGGTCCTCTGAGGATAACAGCAATAGCAAATGCAGATAATGCAATGCATACCGTTTCCTTTTTCCTATTAAACTTGACCAATAATAATATAACTAGTAATACAATATACGCATAGTACCCATTTGTTCTAAACAGTATGAATCCAACCGATGACACAAATAACAGAATCATCGAAATAATCTTTCCGCCCAACCGCTCTCTTATTCTGAATAACGAAATCACCAGAATCAATGCGAATCCGGCAAACATTGTATCCTTAGTTAAGGTAACACTGTATACGAAATTATATGGAACAAGTGCATAGAATATTGTCACTACAGTCAGAACAGCCTTGTTCATTCTCATTTCACACATAGTCTCAACACAATATGCGTATATTAAGGACATAAATAAGCTTTGAAATATGCAGAAAAACAGAATCCCGACATTGATATTCATTCCCAGCATAAATGCAATATCAATGAATAGTTTTATCACCATAGTATTGAATACCGGATGATGATTACTGTATTCTCCGGTAAGAATGTTATTTATTTGAGCCAGACTGTCATTCGTCACTATTCCCGGATTGGCTACTAGGAATAAGAATATAATATCAATTGCAAAGCAGAAGCAAAATACAAATCCAAATACTGACATCATCTGTCGCTTGGTGTACAGTGGTAGATTGAAAACTGTATTTACATATAAAGCATACAGACCCAATATTGCTCTATAAAAAATGTATATCCCACTTATCAGCACTGTCACAAAATAAAAAGCATTAACGCTTTCGTCCAAACCTCTATATAAATTCCAGTTTGCCACAGTAACCATAGTAGACAACAAAATGGCTGGAATTACTAGAAGCCTTGATTTTTCTTCACCCCCGAAAGTTTTCTTGAAATAATTCGATATATGACGGTCAAAAAAAGAACTGACTAACGCCAATATCACGCAGAATAGATATATTTTCTTATTTGCAATTGAATTCTTGAGGCATAGTATCCATATTGCAGAGCACAGTAAACACATCGAGACCGAAAACAATTTCAATCTCTTTAGTTCAGAACAACTTCCTCCACTCATTTCATAGGTTGCATCTTTCATTTCATTATATTCCTTAGCTAAGTTGTCTTGTTCATCCTCATTTTGAAATCATCATTCTAAGGGCAAATACCTTCACAAATAGACTGCGGCTCATACAAAACAATTTTACCTTTTTGCCACTTACAGCAGTGGGTTTCATTTTCATTTCTTTGCACGCCCGCCTTATTTCTTCTTCAATATCAGCATACTTGTCGTGATATGTTCGCAAGAATTCTCTCCTTCGCTCTTTGTTAGTCAAGTACCCAATGCATGCATCGAAAGCAAATATGGCATGTTGAATCAGAAAGCCATTTCTAAGATAGTCACTTACCTCGTCATCTGCCATCAACTCTGTATTATCTGCAACATAATCACCTATTCTTTTTATGACTCTTGGCACTTCCAATCGCTCAATGGAATAGGTATACATTGCCGAGCCACCTCTTTTCGCATATGTGAATAAAGTTTGGTTTACAGCAATTGTATCGCCCGCCTTGGAAAGGCATTTAAAGATAAACTCTACATCTTCAGCCAATGGACATCCTTCGGTAAATCGAATGTTATTCTCATCTAAAAGTGACTTTTTAATCGCGAAAGAGCCCAAGCGAATCCGGTATTTTCCCATTAAAAAATCCTTAAATACCTCTTTTTCCGGTATGATTTCAACGCAATATTCCCCTTGTCCAATAGTTCTTTTACCATCTTGTGTAATATCAAATCCCCATACAATCAGTTTTTTTTCTAAATAAATAAAGGGGGTTATTGCCTCAACCAAATTAGGATAGCATATATCGTCGCCATCACAGAAAATCAAATACTTGCCCACGGCATTTTCAATTCCGATGTTTCTGGCTGCACTAACGCCCTTATTCTCCTGTCTGATGATTTTATAATATGGAGGATTTATTCTTTCAAGGCACTCTTCTACGTTTTGTCTTGTGTTATCCGTTGATCCATCATCGATGATAATTATTTCAACGGCATCCAATTTGTTCCTGCAGATTGATTCAAGGGTAGCACCTACATATTTCTCCACATTATATGTGGGAATTATTATTGATACCAGAATTTCATGCTCTTTTGTCGTCACGTGATATGGTCTCCTTGATAGTTATGTTCGGGGGGATTTTAATGGTATTTATGTAATATACATAATATGACGTGTTCCGGTATTGAACTAATATACGCAAACTAATCACACAATATAAGTATCTGCCAGTCTCCTGATTCCTTCTTCAAAACCAACAGTTGGTACGAAGCCGGTATCAGCAGTCAGTTCACTGATATCACACTCCAGGTGCATGACAGCATCTGCATTGTATGGGCGCTCCCCAAAGCCCATCTCTTGACCGGGGCTTAATATGTCACGAACGGCCTCAAAATATTCCCTAAGGGGTTTGGATTTACCATATCCAATTACATATGTTTTATCGCTTACACCACTTCGTACACATGAAAGCAATGCCTTAGCAACATCTGATATATAGATGAAATCCCATACCTGTCTTCCGTCGGACAGAACAGGTTTCTCACCCCGAAGCAGTGTATCCACCGTATAACTAATAACAGTCCGTTTACTGCAATTGGGACCATATGCAGATAGAATTCTGGTCCATACGTGATCAATCCCCTTCTGTCTGCACATCAGCCTGCTTAACATCCCTGCACAAAGCTTTGTCATTCCATATGCTGTCTCAGGATTACATTCTGTGTCTCCTGTCAGAACTTCATTCGTCCTGCCATATTCCGCCTGACTGCCTGCGCCAACGAACACTGTACAACCGCATCGTTCAGCCAGTTCTACTGCCTTAAGCGTTGCCTGGATGTTGTCAGCCTGCGCATAGGTATTATCACGTGCTGCCGCTCCATCTGTAGAACACCACGCAAGGTGAATAAATGCATCAGCATTTATTCCTTCACTCTCTATATTATCATAGTCTGAAAGCTCGCTTTCGACTATTTCTATAAGTCTACTGCTCGGCAGAAGTGAACGCTTGCTGCTATCAGGTCTTATTATCGCTACAACACCGATACCATTTGTCACGCATTCCTCACATAATGCAATTCCAATTGAACTTGTAGCTCCTGATATAATCACTCTACTAATATCTCTTGATATCATTCCATGTTCTCCACTACTTCTCTGTACCTACGTACAACAGTCTCACGGTTAAAGTTTTCTTCAACATAGTTTCTGCCACGTCTGCCCATGGTATCACGCTCAGCCGAAGTCATGCTAAGGATGTCGGCCATTGCTTTATATGCGGCAATTTTATCCTTTGATTTGAACAGCAGACCTGTCTCTCCCGGAATAACAGTTTCTCTGCATCCTGGTACATCTGTGGTTACAACCGGTCTTCCGCACGCTGCAGCCTCGAGGCACACATTGGACAGGCCCTCATGATAAGACGGATGTATAAGAATATGACAGCTCTCATAGAGTTCATCTATCTTGTCGCAGAATCCGACATATTCAAGCTTACCTGCCTCAACTAATCTCTGAATCTGAGGTTCATATTCTTGTCTAGTCTCTTCTTCATATCCTCCTGCAAGGACAAACTTCGCATCAAACTCATCCGATATTCTGTCCGCCGCATATAGGAATTCCTCAATCCCCTTATCCTTCATGATTCTTAGTACAGCAAGAACTCTTACTCCCTTGTCCTCTGAAGAATAGGGTTTGTAGCTATGCTTAGTTATATTGACTCCGGAACCTGGGAGCAGTATTGATTGATTCTTAGTACCAACTCCCCTTCCGAGCATAAAATCCATATTATATTCGTTCTGGTAGAAAACTGCCTTTGCTTTGTTCAGAGCGACCCTGTACATTTTTATCAGAGCCTTACTCAGTATTCCTCCACCCTGGATTGCCGTACCAAGACCTGTTATGTTAGCGGCATAATTGGTATGGGTTAGTCTGCATGCCATGCCGCCATAGATATTAGGCTTAATGGTATAGGTAAGTACCATCCGTGGCCTAATTCTACGAATAAGTCTGATATAGCGAAGCAATAGTATAGCATCCATTATCGGATTCATGCCTCTACGGTTGAACCCGGTATGAAATATATGGCATCCCTCGTCAGCCAGAATCTTGGTGTATGCATCTTCGTCAGGAAGAGATATGTATATCTCCTGGTCACGTAGCAAATCTTCTACTACTTCATTGCGGAATTCATATAGTCCGCTTGAGGAATTGGATAGTATCAAGATGCGAGGGGTGATAGTAATAGCTTGATTATTCAGTTTTATATTGCCCTGTATTATGTTATCGTTATGCATCCACCTAAATTTCAAATTTGTTATATACAAGTACACATTTTCACGAACGTCATCGATTATTTGTATTATTATAGTACTACTTGCACTTCTCATATGCCATTACATCATACACTTCCAGGTGGTAATCATCCAGATGTTCCCATGAGGAATCGACTTCGTCCTTCAAGGGGCCATCATTCAGAATAATGGCATACTGAGCATCCTTTACTTCCGTTAGACTTTCGTATTTCTCTCCGGATCTCACCAGATAGACAGTATCATTATCACTGCAATACGTCTTAATTACATAATAAACATGCCTGCTGTCTGTGACGTAGATTTTTCCTTCATCATCATATGAAGACAATTTAGTATCCGCCATAAGCTTACTTGCCTGCTGGCCTCTAAAGTTCTCTTCACTGAATAGGTGACAAAAGCTGTACAGACCACCCAAAATAAGACATATCACAATAATATGCTTTCGAATCTTGCCTGCCTTACCTGTTAGCAGGCATATACCCATCCAGAAACTCCAGAGCGTCGGAATCATATACCTTGGCAGGAAAATCGGTCTGAATAGTCTTGACACTATAACGCCTGTAATAACTGTCAGCGCCAAGATTGACATAGCATAAAAAGCCAGCCAGAGGTCTGATTCGCGAGCGATTCTACCAAGACTGAATAACGCCAGAACAACACCTGTCACCAATATGATAAAGCAAGCCATGTCAAGCGGAGTGGCATTGTCTCCAAACGGATACTCGATAATCTGAATACAGGCAGACCTACCTATGGAATCTATCCAGTAGCTGTCACCAACCGTTCTAAGTTGACCGAACAGCACGAAAAGCCACGGAAGGTATCCTAGAAATATACCTCCGCCCGAAATGAATAGAGACATTAGGTCAAGTCTTTTTTTTGGTGTAAATTTAATTTACCTTTAGGATTTTATTTATTAAGCGGCTAGTAACCGCTGTTGTTC
>JADYUL010000006.1 GCA_021531795.1 Lacrimispora saccharolytica | reverse complement strand
TGATCTTATTATTATACCTAAAGGTAAGAGCCTTGGCTCATTTTATTTTTTTAATTTACACCATTATAAGGACGTTATTGAAATTTGAACCTCATACATCGGGATGGGGTTTGGATTCTTAATCCCGATGTATCTCCCCTGAAATCAGTAAGTCAAATACATCGGAACGGCCCTGAAACAGCCAAATCCGATGTATCTCCTCAAAAACAAGTTTCAAAATACATCGGAGAGGCATCTTAAAACTCAATCCCGATGTATCAAAAACTTATATACATCGGAATCCCCGGGAAAGATGGCATCCCGATGTATCCAGCACAAATAAAAATATGGTAGTATTGTGTATATACAAAAATTTTGAGATAGAAGATAGAAAAACATAAAATAACACAGAAATAAAGAGAACTAGACATAAATATAACTAGAAATATACACCCAATACCTATATCAACAGGAAAAACTGATAATAGGAATAAAAACTGTTGATAGTAAACATGTAACAAGAGGGCAGCACTATGGCAGAACCCAAGGGATATGAATTAATTCAACTGAAACTAAAGAAGACAGCAGCGGCGTTGCGCATGAGTGGAGGACAGCTTAAGGAACAGCAGGATTCAATCAGAGACCTCATTAACACCTGCGAGGAATTCTTAAGCGACGAGACCCTAAGTCCCATGGAAGCGCTGAAGAAGCCGCTCATAGCTAACCTGATTAAACTTATGGCGCCTACAGTGGGAATCCCAACTGAATCCATGCCTTCAACAAGAAATAATTCTGTCGAGGGAGCGGAGTCTGACACAAACCCAATAGTAGCTGACACCCTAAACCCCTTCTCATCCCTCCACATCTCCCTCGAGGATGCAACCAAGGATTTTAATGCAAACGGCGAGGAGATTTACTTCATTAATATAGAAGGAAGGAAATTTCGCATTGTCGAGCCGGAGTGCAACGACTACAACGGCATCATAGACAAATATAGGAAGCTTCTGCCCACTGACCTCCATGACGACATGGAGAAACTCAGGAACTACGCGCGTTTCACAGCGGGGGAGGTGGACCGCCTCGACCGCGAGACCATGATCGGCATCGCCGACTTTGAGAAGCGCCATGTGGCTCGCCGAAGCCAATTCCCTGCGATGGGCGATTTTGCGGCAGAATACAGGCATGCCCTGCATATCATCAAGAACCCTGACGCCCTGCGTTACGACCGCCCGGCCAAGCGCGAGCTCAACCGGTGCGCATACCGTGCCCTCGCGATGCTGCTTAAGCTCGACGAGCTTGCGCCGATTTGCCTGCCTGCCACAGTTCATAACGCGTCCAAAACGCTAACCGCAACGTTAATCGAAATACCACAAGGTGTCGTCCTGACTGACCTAAGTCCCGAGAGACGTGATGCTCTGGCGATTGAGAAGGGGACGGACGTGCGCTTTCTTATTAAGATTAGTGAGCTACAGGTGCTTGATTACATAAGTGGAATAGCGGGCCGTAGTGGCGGGAATATAATGATCTGTTCAGGAGATGACACGACAAGCGAGGTGGTTCTACCCGGTGATGCCAACATGACTAAGCTATTGGCGCTACCGACCGAGCGGATGTTTGGCAAGCTTGGAGACAGTGTGGGCGGTGAGAGGTCGTTTGGTCCGGCGAACATGCGCGTGATCACAAGAGGGCTCAAGCACAGCCTGGATGGCCTGGAGAAAAACATGCTGGAGCTTGTGCTGACACCCTTTGGGATAACTGAGGCCGAGCTTGCCGCCATCCGCACACGCATAAATAACATCCTGGATGCTGTTGAGCATCACCAGATACTGGTATATGATGAGAAGGACTGGGAGCGTAGCGGTCTTAGTGACCTTGCCGAATACACGGAGAATGAGTCCGGAGAAAAACAGTGCGCCAACGTGTATGCAATCCTTGAGGGAAACTAAAATGAAAAAATTGTAAAAAAGTGCTAAAGTAATCAAATCGGCCTCCGATATATAGAGTGTAAGGAACAAATGATACTTACAAAGGCGAAGGGAATCGCCACTGAGATGGAACTCATTAAGAAATATTAATATAGCACAGCGCATGAGGCGCGAAGAAAAGAGAGGGAACTAATATGGTAGTACAGCACAATCTTACAGCAATGAATTCTAACAGAATGTTAGGTGTTACAACTAAGTCACAGGCTAAGTCAACTGAGAAGTTATCTTCAGGTTACAAGATCAACAGAGCAGCAGATGATGCAGCAGGTCTTGCAATCAGTGAGAAGATGAGACGTCAGATCAGAGGTCTTACACAGGCTTCAGCTAATGCACAGGACGGTATCTCTTGTGTACAGACAGCAGAAGGTGCACTTAACGAAGTACACGACATGCTCCAGAGAATGAACGAGCTTGCTGTTAAGGCTGCAAACGGTACTAACCAGTCAGAGGATTTATCATACATCAACCTCGAGGTATCTCAGCTTAAGCAGGAGATTAACAGAGTATCTGAGACTACAACATTCAACGAGAGAATGCTTCTTAACGGATCATTCAAGAGTGTCGCTCTTCAGGTTGGTGCAGAGGGAACATCTGCTAACAGGATTGTGATGAACATTCAGTCAATCAGTGTTGCAGGCCTTAGCCTTACACCAACAACTGTTTCTACACAGGCAGGTGCTAGAGCAGCTATTTCACAGATTAAGAACGCTATCAAGACTCTAAATAAGCAGAGAGCTGAGCTTGGTGCTATCCAGAACAGATTAGAGCATACAATTAACAACCTGGACAACGTTGTTGAGAATACAACATCAGCCGAGTCATCAATCCGTGATACAGATATGGCTTCAGAGATGGTTAGATACTCTAACAACAACATCCTTGCTCAGGCAGGTCAGGCAATGTTAGCTCAGGCTAATCAGGCTAATCAGGGTGTACTCTCACTTCTTCAGTAAGAGTAACTAACTAAAGTATAGTAATTCATTATAGGAACAGGACCCGGTTCCTATAATGAATCTATAGATATTAATTTATTAACCACCGATGTACAAGGATGTACACGGACAATTACAAGGAGGTAATATTATGGTAGTACAGCACAATCTTACAGCAATGAACTCTAACAGAATGCTCAATCTTACAACTAAGACACAGAGCAAGAGCACAGAGAAGTTATCTTCAGGTTACAAGATTAACCGTGCAGCAGATGATGCAGCAGGCCTTGCAATCAGTGAGAAGATGAGACGTCAGATCAGAGGTCTTACACAGGCTTCAGCTAACGCTCAGGACGGTATCTCTTGTGTACAGACAGCAGAAGGTGCACTCAATGAAGTACATGATATGCTTCAGAGAATGAACGAGCTCGCTGTTAAGGCAGCTAACGGAACAAACCAGTCAGAAGATTTGTCATACATCAATCTTGAGGTTTCTCAGCTTAAGCAGGAGATCAACAGAGTATCGCAGACAACTACATTCAATGAGAGAATGCTCCTTAACGGAACATTTAAGAGTGTAGGTCTTCAGGTTGGTGCAGAGGGAACATCTGCTAACAGAATCTCTCTTACAATCGCTTCAATTAGCTCAAATGGTCTTAAGATTAATAACACAACTGTTTCTACACAGGCAAAGGCTAGAACAGCTATCTCAGAGATTAAGTCAGCTATCAAGACTCTTAATAAGCAGAGAGCTGAGCTCGGTGCTATCCAGAACAGATTAGAGCATACAATTAACAACCTGGACAACGTTGTTGAGAATACAACATCAGCTGAGTCATCAATCCGTGATACAGATATGGCTTCAGAGATGGTTAAGTACTCTAACAACAACATCCTTGCTCAGGCAGGTCAGGCAATGTTAGCTCAGGCTAACCAGAGCAACCAGGGTGTTCTTTCACTCCTTGGCTAATAAGCATAGTGTTCATTGGGTCCGATGAGGTACTAGAGAGTGAATAAGAGGGCTTGCATCTAGCAACCATAATAAAGGAACCCAGGGTATAAACCCTGGGTTTTCTTACTATATATAGCAAATATATAATAAAGTAGGTTATAATAATTTTATGAATATATCAGACAGTTTCCTACAGGAAGAAGTAATAGAGGGCTTTAGTGTAAAAGCCATGATGAAGCGCTACTGGGCGGCCGGATTAGAGCTTCTATCACAATTCGATGATTTATGCCGGGCAAACAATATCAGGTATTATGCATACTACGGCACTCTTCTTGGCGCAGTGAGACATAAGGGCTTTATTCCGTGGGATGACGATATTGATATTGCGATGATGCGTTGGGATTTCGACAGACTGATTGAAGTGATGCCTGATAATCAGGATAAATACTTTAATTTTATTAATGTTGATGTTTCATCTATGTATCCGCCAAGGATAATTAACACATACTACACTAACATGGATGAGGATTTCCTAACCAGATATCATTATTGTCCGTATCCTGTGGGTATGGATATATATGTATTTGATAAGGTGCCGACAGACAGTGAGGAAGCGGAAGTACTTAAGTGGCTTCATCAAAATGCCAGGTTTGTGGCACAGAGAACTGACCCCAGATGGCAGGGAGACTGTCAAGGAGATGCTGACAATGGGTTAATTGATTCTGTAATAACGCAAATAGAGCAAGCGACAGGATATACTTTTGTTAGAGATGATACATTACCCATTCAGATGACGAGATTCCTCAATTGTATTTCTGCTACATATAATGATACAGAATCTGAAAACGTTGCCAGAATCCATAATTGGGCTATCACCGGGGATAACGAATGTATTCCAATGGAATGGTTTGGAGAAGGAGAGAAGCTTTCCTTTGAAGGAATGTCAGTCCCGGCTCCTTGGCGGTACAGAGAAGTGCTTGCGAAAACCATGGGTGAGGATTACATGACACCCATAAACAGAAGCTTTGGACACAATTATCCGGTGTACCGAAGATATGAAGAGAAACTTTTTGAGATATATAAGGAATGTGGACAGGAACCACCGAAATTTTTGTTTGATTGATTTAAGAAAAGAGAGACTATATGAGATTTGATGAGGATTATTTCAAACCGGAAACAATAGAAGGCTTTGAAGTAAAGGGGATGATGAAGAGATACTGGGCAGCCAGTATGGAAGTTCTTGAAGAAGTTGACAGATTATGTAGAAAATATAACCTCAGATATTATGCATTCTACGGAACACTTCTGGGAGTTGTCAGACACAAGGGCTGGATACCCTGGGATGACGATATGGATATCATCATGTATCGAGATGACTTCAACAGCTTCATTGCCGCATGTAAGCGAGACTTGGATCCGATGTTTACATTGTTCAACGTCGAGCAGTCATGTCTTTATCCTGCAAGATTAATTAATAGTCATTATACAAAAATTGATGATGACTTCCTGGAGAGATTTCATGGATGTCCCTATCCTGCAGGAATTGATATCTATGTTATGGACAAGGTTCCTACAGAGGAATTGGATATCCAGTGTGTTCGCCACCTTCATCAGGTCGTAAGATATCTGTCTCAGAGAACGGACCAGATGTTTGAAATAGCCTATAAAGACAGTAAAAATGACATATTATACAGTGACGTTATTGAGATAGCACAGGGGATTGAAGAATTCACGGGTGAGAAGCTGGTAATTGATGGAACCTTATCTTCTCAGCTTGCAAAGCTTGCCAACAGAATTGCAGCGATGTACAACGATACAGATTCTCCGTACCTAGCAAGGATCAATAACTGGGCAATATTAGGGGATTCCTATCGTTGGCCTAAGGAATGGTTTGATGAGATTGTATATCTCCCATTTGATTGTATGATGATACCGTGTCCCAAGATGTATCATGAAGTACTCGTTGCTACAATGGGCGAGAACTATATGACGCCAATCAAGTTCCTCAATGCTCATTCATATCCGGCATACGGAAAGCATGAAAGAGAACTTTTGGAAATATTCGATAAGTGTGGCGCAGTGCCGCCTGAATATTTCTTTGAGTAGGGTACGGATTTTGAACCGGGTGAAGACATGGATTTTGATATTTCATATTTCGAAGATGAAGTTAGGGGCGGTTTTCCCGTAGTAACAATGATGAAGAGGGGATGGGCTGCCGGAATAAGGGTACTTGAAGAGGTGGACAGAATCTGCCGCAAGCACGACATCAGGTACTTTGTAATATGGGGAACGCTGCTTGGAGCTGTGAGACACAAGGGCTTTATTCCATGGGACGATGATATAGATATTGGCATGAAACGCGCTGATTATATGAGGTTTCTTGAGATTGCTCCCAAAGAATTACCGGAGGGATTCAGCCTCCATAATGTGTTCATGCAGGATAGACATGGCGCGACGCTCACAGGTATATTCAATACCTTGGAATATCGTACGGATGAGCAGTTCCTTGATACCTACTATGGATGTCCGGCCGCAATAGGTCTTGATATAGTGGCATACGATTATCTTCCAAGAGAAGAGAAGGAACGCGAGCAGCTGGCGGAGGCATTGGACTTCCTGGTTAGCTTAATTGCGCAGTACGATGAGTTGGATGAGAAGGAGAAGAGGCATCAGCTGAGGCTCGTAGAGACCACGCTTGGAACCAAGATAAAGTATGGTGACAGAACCAATCCACCGACGTTTCAACTGGGTAATCTTCTTGAGAAGATATGTATGATGTACACAGATGATGACTCGGATGAGCTTACCAATATGATGGTGTGGCAGCATGCCAAGGGATATCATTTTCCCAAGCATTACTTTGACGACCATATTGATGGTACATTCGAGGGGATGACGGTTCCTATGCCACTTGAGTACGACAAATACCTCACAATGCTCTATGGAGACTATATGGTAGAGGTGCGAGACGGTTCGTCACACTCCTATCCATACTTTCATCTGGATTACCTTAAGGGCTACAGCGCATTGGGTGCTATTGAATACGAGCCAAAGAGTATGCCATACCCCAGGCTTTCACCTAATTCCGGGAAAAGAGCTCTGATTATCTTCCTGGTTAGTGAAGTTAAGCATTGGAAGTATATGGAGAAAACCTATAATCGAGTGGTTGATGAGAGAGGAAAGGATGCGGATATCTATGTAATGCCGCTCCCCTATGCCTATAAAAATATGTGGGGTGAGGTTCTGGAATGGAAATATGATGGAAACAGGTTTCCTGAAGGCTTACCATTGGTAGATTATGAGGAATATGAGCTTGATAAGCTTCATCCGGACGTGATATTTTTCCAGGATCCATATGATGAATGGAATGATGTGGTTGAGCTGCCGACCGAGTATAGATGTGAGGAACTGTGGACCAGCTGCAATGAATTGATACTGGTTCCGGTCAATAAGCCTGCGCCCTATCCGAAAGAGGATGAGAGAGCAACCAAGATGTTGTTCAATATGGTTCGATATCCCGGATATATAATGGCGGACAGGATATGTATTGAGGATGTGGAATTACGTAAGAACTATCTGGATGTGCTTTTGCTTTACACAGGAGAAGCTACAAAGAACATCTGGATGAATAAATTGGGGATAGATGGGATTTAGGTATGGCAAGAGTAATAACTTATGGTACGTTTGATTTGCTTCATTATGGACATATCCGACTACTGGAGAGAGCCAAGCAATTGGGAGATTATCTAATCGTTGGAGTTACTTCTGAAGACTTTGACAGAAGACGAGGTAAGATTAATACCCATCAGAGTCTGATGGAGAGAATGGCAGCGGTTAGGGCCCTTGGCATTGCAGATGAAATAATAGTTGAAGAATATGTCGGTCAGAAGATAGATGATATAAAAAGATATGATATTGATATATTTACTGTCGGTTCTGATTGGACCGGACAGTTCGACTATTTGAAAGAATACTGTACGGTTATTTATCTCCCAAGGACAGAAGGAGTGTCCAGCTCAGATATCAGGGCACAGGGGGCAGATATTTCTGTTTCTACTACTGATTCATCTGGCATATGGAAGAAATTCGCCAATGAATGCGAGTATGTAAATGGAGTAAGAACAACAGATAATAGGGATGAATGTAAAGCCATATATGTAACCTCACTTCCGGATAAGCATTATGAAGATATCAGACAGGCCCTCCTTGAAGATAAGCATGTAATCTGTGAATCGCCTATCGCGACCAAAGCGGAGCATGTGAAGGAATTGTTCGCCTTGGCAAGAAATAAAGGGCTGGTGTTGATGGACGGAATTAAGCCTGCGTATTCTACAGCATATTCCAGACTGCTTGTACTGCTGAAGAGTGGTGCTATAGGTGAGGTAGTATCGGTTGATGCGGTATGTACGAGCTTATCAGACCTCTCGAATTCTGAGGGTGAAATCGAGGGTAGATGGAATAGTATGTGTGCATGGGGACCAACCGCACTTCTGCCTGTATTCCAAATATTGGGAACAGGTTATAAATGTAAACATATTGTTAGCAGATATATTGATGAAGAAAAGACATTCGATGGCTTTACTAAAATAGATTTCGAGTATGAGAATGCCGTTGCATCAATTAAGGTTGCCAAGGCTGCAAAATCAGAAGGAAGCCTGGTGGTAACGGGTACAAAGGGATATGTATATGTCCCGGCCCCCTGGTGGAAGATGGACTACTTTGAAATCAGATATGAAAATGCTGCCGATAATAAGAGGTTCTTCTACCAGCTTGATGGAGAAGGAATACGATATGAGATTGTAGCCTTCAGCAAGATGATTGAGACGGGAAAAGACTTTAGCAATATCTCAGAGGATGTATCTGTAGCTATTGCTCAGACGATAGAGGATTGTATTTTGCATACATAAAAATATAGGTACTGTATAACATGAAGTCAATTAATGAAAGCAGAATAAATGATGGATTGATTTTCTTTCTCTCTAAAGAGGGGCATGCTGACGATAAGATAAATGAAATGCTGGAAAAGTCAGTAATTGTTATTAATTTGTTTTATGAATCTACATTGGAGTTTTATTTCGAATATATTAATAATCTCCCCGATAATATAGATGTCTGCATTATTTCATCAAGAGATGAGGTATTGGCAAAATCAAAAATAATCAATACACATAAAAGAACAACCTATTATCATAAGCAAAACAGAGGAAGAGATTATTCTGCGATATTTGTAGAGTTGAGGGATGTTATACGAAAGTATGATTATTTCTGTTTTCTTCATGACAAGAAGGAACTTGAACAGATAGATGACAGTTACTCAAGTGAGGGAATATATACAATCGATAACCTGTGGGGAAACATGATTGCCACAAAGGGATATATATATAATGTTATGGAGCTGTTCTCTAAACATCCTGACATAGGAATAATGTTGCCGCCTGAGAGAATAGGAGACTATTGTGGCCTGTGGTATCGAGATGTATGGGGAGAGACATCTAATTATGAGTTATGCCAGATGCTAATAAATAAGTTTAATTATAGCGTTGAACTATCAAAAGATGTATCTCCATTATTGGCGACAAGTTTTTGGATAAAAACTAAAACAATTGAAAAATTACTATCATATGAATGGAAGTATGAGGACTTTCCGGATGAGCCTATGCCTCTGGATGGTACAATTAGTCACGCTTTAGAACGATTAATTCCTTATACACCTAAGGACTACGGTATGAAAGCTTCAACTGTCATGAATGAAGCCTTTGCTGTTTGGCTGTATAATTATTTGCAAACTAATCTTCGAAAATTGTTCGGAACTGTATGGGATGAGGGAATATATACAATCAATCATCTTATTTCACGTGAACAAAGAAAGGAACGCCTCATTGATTTTGCAAAAGATCACAAAACAGTATATGTGTATGGAGCTGGTGAATATGGCAAGGGTATGATAAATACCCTAGAATCATTAGGTATCAATATAGAGGCAATCCTTGTAAGTAATGGATACAAAAAGGAAAACATGTTAGGCAAATATCCAATTTACGAAGTATCTGAGCTTGGGGGTAGAGACAAAGAAGGGGTAATTATAGCAGTATCAAGCAGTCTGCGTAGGACTTTCGAGGACAATATAAAGAAACAGGGGAAGATTGACTACATTTATGGTTTTTAGATTAAATGGAGAGGCGACGTAATGAATATTGCAATGTTAATTGCCGGAGGAAAAGGCGTAAGAACCCATCAGGATATTCCCAAACAATTTCTCAACGTGAATGACAGGCCGGTAATTGTATATACGCTTCAGGCTTTTCAGCAGCATCCCGATATTGATGAGATTGCTGTTGTGTGTATTGATGGATGGCAGCAGGTTCTTTGGGCGTATGCAAAGCAGTTTAACATCACAAAACTCAAGTTGGTTGTTGAGGGTGGAGAAAATGGTCAGGCATCGATAAGGAATGGCGTAATGGAACTCGCGAAACAATACTCTGACGATGATATTGTGTTGGTCCATGATGCTATTAGACCCAATGTATCACAAGAGATTATTTCAGGGTGTATAGCGACTTGCAGATTAAAAGGATCTGCAATTACAGTGATACCATGTGCAGAGGCTATGCTTCTTAGAAAAGGAGAAGATGAAGATAGCAGTGTTTCGGGTAAGATAATCCCCCGTGAATCACTTGCAAGAACTCAAACGCCGCAAGCATTCTCGCTTGGCAAATTGAAGTGGGCTCATAGCGAAGCGGCGAAAAGAGGAATAACTAATTCTACGGCAAGCTGCACACTTATGATTGAGTTGGGTGAAGAGGTATCCTTCTGTGCAGGGTCTGAGAAGAACGTCAAAATTACAACAACAGAGGATTTGGAGATATTTAGAGCTTTATTATCAGCTAAGAAAGATGAATGGCTGAAATAGAATATGAGGAAATATGTACAATAGTAGTACTACATATAAAAATGACATATTAAACACCATTAATGGTATTCATAATCCTACGAAATTATTTGGTAAGAGAATATTGATTACGGGTGCCACAGGTCTGTTGGGCGGTTTTTTGGTTGATGTACTATTAATGTTAAACCGATACCAGGGTTATAATATATCAGTGTGGGCACTTGGAAGAAGTAGGGAACGATTAGAATCGAGATTTATATCCCATTTATCAGATGATAATTTGAACTTTCTGATTCAGGATGTAACGGAACCAATTGAGGTTGATGAAGAGTTTGATTATATATTTCACTTTGCTGGGGATGGATATCCGGAAGCTTTTGCCATAAGACCGGTAGAAACAATGACCCCCGCATTGTTTGGAACATATCATCTTCTCCGGAAAGCCAGGAAGAATAAAGAGTGCGTATTCCTAATGGTATCAACGGGTGAAATATATGGTGTTGTGTCATCTTCAAAACCTATTAAAGAGGAAGAATACGGATATGTAGATATAGGAAAAACAAGATCGTGTTATCCATCATCGAAGCGTGCGGCTGAAACCATGTGTGCTGCATTTGGAGAAGAATATGGATGCAACACGATAATTGCAAGATTAAGCCATGTATATGGTGGATGTACCAGTAATAAAGACAACAGAGCCACAGCACAATTCCTTGAATGTGCGGCAAAAGGCGAAGATATTATTCTTCATAGTGCTGGTTTACAGTTAAGGAGCTATACGTATGTTGCTGATGCCGTCTTGGGAATATTGGTTACGGTCTTGAGTGGCAAGAATGGAGAAGCATATAATGTTGCAAACCCTAAATCGAGAGTAACAATATCTGAATTCGCAAGAGTAACAGCAGAGGTTGGAGGTGTTGACTGCATATTTGATTGTGAATTAGATGGAAATAGTACACCGATAAGCTATGCAGTGTTAGACACAGAGAAAATCGAGAAATTGGGGTATGTGGCTCGTTACTCTATTGAAGCCGGCATCAGGAACTCATTATTAATTCAGAGGGAAGTGGGAAATGGCTGAAGTTATTAGGATTTCTGACGAACAGAATCGTCTTCTTCAATTGAATATTCTTGAATTATTAGTTGAGGTCGATCGCATCTGCAGAAAGAACAAGATTAAGTATTCTCTGGATGGTGGAACGCTTCTGGGAGCAATAAGGCATAAAGGGTTTGTGCCTTGGGATGATGATGGAGATGTTGTGTTTACCAGAGAGGAATATGAAAGATTCTATCAAGCTTGTAAAACAGATTTGAATACGGAGCTATTTTTTCTCCAGGATTATAGGACGGATAAGGAGTATCGCTGGGGATATGCTAAGATGAGATTGCTTGCAACAGAAGTCGTTAGGAAAGGGCATGAGAATCTCAAGTTCAAGAATGGTGTATGTATAGACATCTTTGTAAATGACAATGTGCCGGATAATAAGGTATTAAGACGCCTTTACTATTGGAACAATGTGGTTATAAGAAAAATACTGTATTCCGAAATGGGACGAACCAATGCTGACAGTGCAATACTAAGGATGTGGTATGCCTTGGTGTATAGGATTATTCCAAAAGATACCGCATTCAGAATAAGAAATTATTGGGCGGATAAATGCAATAAAAAACCTACCAGTCTGGTAAGTCATCTTTTGTTTCCATATCCAAAGAAAAAATGTAGGTATGGCATGCCATCAGAATGCTTTGAAGAATATATTGATATAGAATTTGAGGGTATGTTATTCAAAGGTTTCAAACAATATGATAAGTATCTTAAGCTTCTGTATGGAAACTATATGGAACTACCACCAATAGAGAAAAGAAAAGGTCAACTTAATCCTGTGGTGTTTAGTATCAAGGATGATACCATAGAGGAGATTGTAGAAAGATATAATGCTGAAAATGCAAAATATATAGAATAGAAAAAGAATTGGAGGATGACGTTTGCGAGACAGAAATATGCTGAATTTTACAATCGGTCCTGTTATGACATGGGACGAAATATTGTCTATCAGTAGCAATCAGGTTCCATATTTCAGAACACCGGAGTTTTCCAAAATAATGCTGGATAATGAAAAAATGATGTTAAACTATTCCGGAGCACCGGAGAATAGTCGTTGTGCTTTCCTTACCGGTTCTGGAAGCATGGGGATGGAAGCGGCGGTTACAAATTTTCTTTCTGAAAAAGACCGGGTCCTTATAATAAATGGTGGAAGCTTTGGTCAGAGATTTGTGGAACTGTGTGAGCACCATCATATTTCGTATATAGATATTCAGTTGTCACTAGGAGAAGCTCTTACTGTAGATAAGTTGGAATGTGAAGATGGTAGCCAGTTCTCTGCGTTACTTATTAACATGCATGAAACCTCTACAGGCGTGCTTTACGATATGAAACTTGTTGCTGACTACTGTAAGAGGTATGGTCTGTTTCTTATTGTTGATGCAATAAGCTCGTTCATGGCAGATTGGGTTGACATGACGGAGCTTGGAATAGATGTAATGATTACGAGTTCACAGAAGGCTTTTGCCTGTGCACCGGGTATTACAATGATTACGATGTCGTCTCGAGCAATTAGCAGACTGAATGAGATTATCTGCAGTAATGTCTATATGGATTTAAAGCTTGCCCTAAGTAATGGTGAAAGAGGTCAGACTCCATTTACTCCGGCTGTATTAACTTTATTACAGATAAATAAACGTCTCCACATGGTAGACTCCAGAGGTGGAATGACTGGGGAGTGTAAAAGGGTTGGAGAGATAGCTGATTATTTCAGAAATAAAATTGTTGATCTTCCATTAGAAAATGTGAGTCATTCATTATCTAATGCGGTGACTGCTTTGCATCCGACGAATGGACAATCTGCTAAGGAAATATGTGATAAATTGAAGGATCAATATGGAATATGGGTATGTCCTAATGGCGGAAGTATGGCGGATTATGTGTTTAGAGTAGGTCATATCGGAAATATTTCGTTTGTAGACATTGACAGGCTGGCTGTGGGATTAAAAGAATGCCTGAATTAGGATGAGCTTGAGCTAAATTGATGAGGCTTACTTTGTGGTTTCTTTGACACTTATGAGGGATGTTATAGATTATGCTTGCTGAAAAGTTGCTACCAAAGTCGGAAAACAAGATGCTTATAGCACTAAATGACATAATAAATGAAATTGAAAGTAAGTCTATGACCTATGTTATTTGGGGCGCAGGCAATACCGGACGAGAAACAGAGAAATATATACATGAGAAAACAAAGGGGAGGATATCGGTAAGATACACTGTTGACAACAATAGTTCGCTTTGGAGTATCGAAGGGATCCGTAGCCCGGAATATTTTGTCAACGATATGTCGAATGTTGATATTGTATTAGTTTGTGTCTATGTTGCTGATCAGATTGTAGAACAACTGAAAAACATTGGATACTTCGGAAAAACTATAGTTGTATCCAGTTCGATATTCTCTATTTCAGATGATGATTATCGAATATATGAAGAAAACATGCCCATAATCGAAGAGATATATCAGAGGCTGGCGGATGAACAGTCGAGATGTACGTTGGAAACATATCTTAATGTTATGAGAACCGGTGATGTTGCTCTTTGGGCTTCAGTAAATGGAAACAGCAGGAATAAGTTGTTGGATGATGAAGTATTGGATTTGTCCATAAATCACAATTTCGTCGATGTTGGTGCATTTATTGGCGACACATTGGAAGCATTCTTGCGACAGACAAATAATACATATAGGAGTATTGTCTGTATTGAGCCTGATAAAAGGAACTACTCTGAGTTGAATAAGAAAATTGCTTTAATTCAGAAAGAAGATGTGTACGCTATTAATGCCGCCGTTGGCGAGAAAACGGGAACAATCAGATTTGCAGGAGAAAAATCCGAAAGCTGTCATGTATCAGATGATGTCGGAGAAGAGATAAAAATGATAGCGCTTGATGACCTGAATGCTGCTAACGAAGCGTCCTTGCTAAAGGTTTCGACCAACGGTTTTGATTTGAAAGCTCTTAAGGGTGCGGAGAAAACAATTGTTAGGAATAAGCCACAAATTGCAACATATGCAAGTGGCTCTCAGATGTGGACGATACCCATGTATCTGTGGTCTATTGTGCCTGAATATGATATATACATGAGGCATTACGGAGTCGGTCGACAGGCTTTGATATGTTATGCGAAAAGAAAAGGGAGTGAAAGTTAGTAATTAAACGGAGTTTAGTTTTAAATTTAGGGATGGATGGAAGTAGATATGAAACGTTTTTATTTTTTTTTCGATATTTGATCATGAAGAATATGGTGTACCATCTAAAGTTGTACGGCTGACACAGGTCTTTGGCCCCGGAGTAGAATATTCAGATAGCAGGGTATTCGCTGAGTTTGCACGCTGCGTGATCGAAGAAAGAGATATTATTCTTAAAACCAAAGGTGAAACAAAAAGAAATTATCTGTACACCAAAGATGCAGTAGAAGCGATATTTACAGTATTGTTAAAGGGAAAGAACGGTGAGGCATATAATGCAGCAAATGAGGAGATATATTGTTCAATCTATGATATGCCTCATTTGGTTGCGACAAGATGTGCTAATGGAAAGATAAAAGTACTTATTGATGAGACGGACGTCAGTCAATGTGGGTATATGCCTATATTAA
The DNA here is from genome assembly GCA_021531795.1 of Lacrimispora saccharolytica. Classification (GTDB taxonomy): domain Bacteria; phylum Bacillota; class Clostridia; order Lachnospirales; family Lachnospiraceae; genus Colinaster. The sequence continues at coordinate 114,444 of JADYUL010000006.1, read as the reverse complement.
AGATGAATCTTGATACAAATAAACTAAAAAAGCTAGGATGGCTGCCAGGAACGGATCTAGAACAGAGGTATTTTAAAATGATTGAAGATATGAAAAAGAATCAAGAATTTAACTAACAGAAACGACTTTTTGAAATACGAGGTGATTTATGATTTTTGTGGGGATTGTAGTGGGATTTATGATAGGTACTATTATCACAGGATATCTATGTAATGATATTTTAAAAAACAATAACACAACCATGTATAAGGATTATTTCATCTTTGTGTGTAGGTGGCTAAAAAAGAAGCAAGAGGGAGCGAATCTTTTTTCCTGGTTTGAAAGGAGGGGGATGAAAAAAATATGCCTTTATGGCCTGGGCGATATTGGACAGTTATTGATTAGCGAGGTTAAGGATAGTAATCTGGAAATTGTCTGCGTAATTGACAAAGCATATAAGGGAGATACATACGAGTTTCCGGTATATAGATTAAAAGACATAGATAAGGTGAGTGAAGAGTTTGATGTAATTGTGGTTACGCCCTTCTATTATCGAAATGTAATTAGTAACCAACTTTCTGATTATTTCGATTGTGAAATTGTTTTCATAAATGAGGTCATATAAATGAGAAAGCAAAAGTTTGTTATTGTTTCTCCTAAAGGGAAGAGTGGTGGTGTGATAGTATTACATACATTATGCAAATGTCTTGCGGATTTGGGATACGACGCACGAATGTTTTATATTTTGGATAGTGAGTACAGAGAGAAAAAGAAATACTGGATTCGATATATAAAATATCGATATGCGGGAATGTTAGGATTGTTATTCCCTCATTTTCGATATGCATATGACTTGGATTCAAAATCTTACGAAGAGATTCCGATTAAAAATATACGAACAAAGAGTATTCCATGGGTATCTGCCGATACTGTGGTTGTATATCCGGAGATAGTGTACGGAAATCCATTGAATAGTAAAAAATGTGTTAGATGGTTTTTGTATTATAATAGATTTGCCAAAGAAGAGTATTCTAAAAATGACCTTTTCATTTGTTATAGAGAAATATTCAATGATTGGGAACTCAATCCAGAAGGAAGAAGGATATATCTGTCGTATTTTGATACGGAATTATATAAGAGAACGAATTTTGGATCTCGAAATGGGAAATGCTATATTATTAGAAAGGGGCGCGGAAGAAAGGATTTACCAACGAATTTCGAAGGACCTATAATAGATAATTTTACTGAAGAAGAAAAGGTTGCCATATTCAATTCGTGTGAATATTGTATTTCGTATGATACTCAAACTGCATATTCGTTAATTGCATCGTTATGTGGATGTATTTCTGTAGTAATTCCTGAAGAAGGAAAGAGTAGAGCTGATTATGATATTAGTGAAGATTTCTCGGGTTTGGAATATGTTGCGTTTGGAATGGACAAAAACGAAATCGAATGTGCGACTTCGGCTATGGGTAAGGTTAATGAATGGTTTGAAAAAGTGAATGATGAGAGCAGGTATCAAGCGGAACTACTTGTAAATTATTGCAATGATCATTTTGTTACTTCGTGACATAAAATATATTGTTATGATTTATATTATTGTTTTTGGGGTATATGGTATAGATGAATTCAAGTAAAGTAGGAAAAACAATTTCTTTTCTAAGAAAACATTACAATATGACTCAGCATGAGTTGGCAGACAAATTGGGCGTTACGGATAAGGCCGTGTCGAGATGGGAGAATGGATATGGTACACCTGACATATCCCTCCTGTCCAAATTAGCCGTGGCTCTGGATATAGACATAGAGAGTTTGCTAGAAGGCAATCTAACTCATTGGGAAATGAAGTGGGAAGGATTGCTTTTTTTGAATTATCCTGATGGAATAACGGCCATGGATTGGATGTATGGTATACGAATCGTAGAGTTCCAATTGAGCCTTTTTATCCTTGCTGGTATTAGTGAGATAACAATAGCTGGAGATATTGAACAGATTGAAAGTATAAAGAAAATATATGGTGACGGACAGACATATGGCTGTTCCATTCACTATGTTAGTTGTCAATGCAAGATAGAGAAAAATCGTGAGGTACTAATACGTTCTATTAACCAGGACAAGAATGTCATGGTGATTTCAGAATTATGCCTTATATATGGAAAGGATATAACAAAGTATTTCAAGCGTATTATCGGAGATTGCGGCAGTTATGGTAAACTGATGAATTATTCTAAGACGTATAGCGGAATAATGTTCTATGGTAAAGGTAATCACATAGAGGAATGTGTGATAAAAAATACGTACCTGGAAAGAGGAGTAATTGTTCTTCAGATAAAGGATAGATATGACCTGTTCGATGCATCAGATCTTTTGAGAATAATTGAGAAGGGAATGGGAGAGAAAGTATATAATCTTGGGGCAATTGCAATGCGAAGAGGCATGATAAAATGCGATGAGATAAAACTCTAGGTATATGATACAAATAGTACTTCGTAAAGCGTGTTTGATATAATAGTTTATAAGACTTATGGAGTGACAAAGAATCGAAATATGCGTTTAAGGTTGCAGTGAATTTTTTGTAATATGTATATATTTCCATTTCTGATTATTTGTCATTTAGTACATTAATAAAATGAGGAAGGAGGTGTATGATTATTGCTTTCAGAATAATCATACAAGAAAATTACAATGAAACTGAATGCTTTTGATCGTAATAGTAGCGTAATATCAAAAATGAAAAAATCAAACAATGTGTACATATATGGTGCGGGTGAATTGGGTAGAGATGTGGGTTTATATTTCTGCAAAATAGGGATTACAATAGCCGGTTATGTTGTTGATGACTTGTATTATACGACAGATGATACAATTACTCTAAAAGATAATGAATTAGAGTACAGAGTTGTTAGATTGAGTGAGTGTTTGGAGTATTTGGAGAAAGACGGTTTTTTGATATGGGGAATAGCATCACCGTCTAAGTTGAGGAAAGCTTTATCAGAAGAAATAATACCTGAAGCCTGGATAACTTATGACGTATATAGTATGTGGAAAGACAAATATTTTGCACACAAACATGAAGAGGATTTTAGAGAATCTAGAGAATTGTTTGATGATGAATTTTCAAAAAAAACTTTTGATGCATATATAAAAATATATGACGGAGATGTTTTAGAAGACATAGAAATCATTACTGATGAGATATATTTTAATGAACTTACCACAGAAAACAGAAAACAAGGATGTTTTGTTGACGGGGGGGGATATATAGGAGATACCGCAATTCAATATTCAAGAATATTTGGAAAGCAACAAAAGATATATGTGTTTGAACCTGACCAAGCAAATTATATACAACTTATTGAGAATACAAAGGAATTAAACATTGTTCCGGTAAATGCAGGTTGTTGGAGTGAAAGTACAACTCTTTGTTTCGATGAACGTAGCGATTCTGCATCAAGTATACTGGAAAATGGAGGTACAGAGATAAATGTTACGTCTATTGACGAGATTGTTGGAGAAGACAAGGTTTCTTTAATTAAATTGGATGTTGAGGGGAGCGAGTTGGAAGCGTTAATTGGGGCATCTAATATAATTAAGAGGGATATGCCTTTATTGGCCATATCAGCCTATCATAAACAGGAAGATTTGATAACGTTACCACAGTATATTATTCAATTTGAAACGGAACAAGAACGCTACCAATTGTATTTACGACATCATGGATGTACAGTACCAGAATTAGTACTTTATGGAATACCGGTTAGAAAGTAAATATACATAGAGGTAATGATTTATGAAATTATTTATATATGGTGCCAATGGAGCAGCTATAGAAATATATGATTTGGCATACAGAATTAATATGACTAATAATAAATATTCTGAAATAATCCTGATAGATGATTTTCAGGATGAGATAGAATATTATGGAACTAAAAGAATTCGTTTTTCATCATGTAAAAAAGTTGCAGGTGAGGAAGAGATGGAATTTATCATAGCAGTGGGGGAGCCATCTTCTCGTAAATTATTGGCGGATCGTATTGTGGATAATGGATATAAACTTACGACTTTGATAGATGAAAGTGCTATTGTTTCTGAAACAGCAACAATAGCTCCGGGGTGTATTATCAATGCGGGTGCTATTGTATCATCCAAAGTGTGTTTAGATGAGAACTGCATGGTCATGTACCAAGCAATTATAGGACATGATGCTCATGTGAAGAGTAACTGTGTTATTTGTCCGAAGGCCACTGTGGGTGGCAATTCTATAGTTGGAGAAAGGTGTTTTTTGGGTATCAGTTCATCAATGAAACAGGGGGTTAATCTTGGAAACGATGTAATTATTGGTATGGGTTCGATGGTTTTCAGAGATGTAGAAGCTAAAAATACCGTCGTAGGAAATCCCGCAAGAATTACCAAAGGAAATAGTGAACATAAAGTTTTCATATAGAAAATATTAGAAAATTTATTAAGAAAGGATATGCAATGGATGATAAAAAAATTCTATCGTTTGATGCAAATGAATTACAGAAGTATGAACCGAATAGATACCCGTTTTTGTTTATAGACAGAGTAACAGAATGTGTTCCGGGAGAATATGCTAAAGGATATAAAAACTTGACTAATAATGAATGGTTCTTTCCGAAGCATTATGTTGGACATTCGATTATGCCGGCAGCAGTGCAAACTGAGGCTTTAAGTCAAATGGTTACAATAGCCTTTACGACACTCCCGGGAATTGAAAACGATGATGTGGAAGGTGCGAGTTGGAGCGCTAAATTTCACAGGGAAATATATCCCGGAGATCGATTAGATATTGAGGCATATGTGAAATCATTCAATAGAGGCGTTGGAAAGGGATATGCAAAGGGATATGTTGATGGTGAGTTGGCTTGTGAGGTAGAAGTGACGATGGTCATTCCATGCATATTTAACGAATATAGACCTAAAAAATGATGGGAGAGAAGTGCGACCATGCTAAAACAAAAAGTGGCTGTAATTACAGGAGCAAATCGGGGAATAGGCTTGGCGACGGTTGAGGTCTTTGCAAATAATAGAGCTACAATCTGGGCATGTGCAAGATCACAATCTGATGAGTTTGAAAAAAAACTTCAGGAAATAGCAAATAGCAATTCAACAATAATAAAACCATTATATTTTGATGTCACTGATCAACAAGCTATGAAAGAGGCGTTTCGGCAAATAGGAAAAGAAAGTAAAAGGATTGATATACTCGTTAATAATGCTGGAATGTCTGTTGAATGTTTGTTTAATATGACATCTATGGATATGATGAGAAAAGCTATGGAAGTCAATTTTCTGTCCCAGATAAATATGGCACAGATTGTGTCACGCTATATGATTAAGAATAAATCTGGAAGTATCGTAAATGTTGCATCAGTAGCAGGGATGGAGGCTGAAGAAGGTGGCATTGCATATGGAAGTAGCAAAGCGTCGGTTCTTTTTGCCACCAAAACTATGTCATTGGAACTTGGAAAATATGGAATAAGAGCTAATTGTGTTTCACCAGGTTTTATAGAAACAGACATGTGGAAGAACCGAAAGGATGATGTAAGGGCTAAGGTGTTGAATGAAACGCCACTTCATCGACCAGGATCCTCTAAAGAAGTAGCGCAAACGATTCTATTTTTGGCTTCAGATATGTCGTCATTTATAACGGGACAGAATATTGTAGTTGATGGTGGAAGAAATAAAGGGAGGTAATGCTTGATTTGGTATTACCTCAGAGGTGACAAACTATGTATTTAGATAGAGCTAAGCCATATATTGTTGCTGAATTGAATTCTAGTCACAGAGGCAAGGTGGAAATTGCAAAAAGGATGATAGATGCAGCTAAGGAATGTGGTTGTGATGCAGTAAAATTCCAATCATGGACGCCGGAATCTCTGTATTGTAAAACTTATTATGATCAGAATCCAATTTCCAAAAGAATAGTTAAGGGTTTTGCCTTATCTTCAGAATCGCTAAAGGAGTTGGCAGACTATTGCAGAAAAATTGATATAGATTTTTCTTCAACGCCATATTCCAAAGAAGAAGTGGACTTCCTTGTAGATCAATGCAGGGCTCCGTTTGTTAAGATTGCATCTATGGATATCAATAATCTTCCTTATCTAAGATATGTGGCGCGCAAGATGGTGCCCATTGTCCTGTCTACAGGAATGGCAACTATAGATGAAATTGAAGCTGCGGTAAAAGTGATTGAAGAAGAAGGTAATAGATCCATATGTATACTACATTGTGTTTCTTTGTATCCGGTTGCGCCTGCTGATGTAAATCTAAACAATATGGTTATGCTCAAGGATAAATTTAAAGAATATGAAGTTGGATATTCTGATCATACTATGGGTTATGAGGTGGCTTGTGCGGCTGTTGCTCTTGGCGCTGTGTTGATTGAAAAACATTTTACATTAGATAATAAGATGATAGGATGGGATAATCAAATGGCGACAGAACCAGAAGAAATGAAGGAATTGGTAAAAAGTTGTAGGAATGTTGCATCTTCTTTGGGGAAATATGAACGTACGTTGACGGAGAATGAGATTAGCCAAAGAAATAAGATGCGTAGAAGTATAGTCGCTGCTCATGATTTAAATAAAGATCATTTGTTAATGGAAAGTGATATAGACGTCAAACGTCCGGGAGATGGCTTATCGGTTAGTCGATATTATGAAATCATCGGTAAAAAGTTAAAGTGTGATATTCTGAAGGATGAGATGATTTTTCAAGATAATATTGAATAAAGAGGTTTGGATAGATGATAGAAGATTTTCATAGACTTTCTCCATATTGCCTTGCTAAGGAAGACAAAGAAGCTCTTTTGCTTAAAGAGATGAAAGAACTTACAGACTGGCATCGTCATAGGTGTAGAGAATATGATTGTTTCTTGGAAGCAATAGGATACGATTCACAGATGGTAAAGTCTCTGGACAGAATACCTTTTGTGCCGATACGAGTTTTTAAGGAATTAACAATGAAAAGTATTCCTGATGACAAGATATTTAAGACAATGATGTCGTCGGGTACAAGCGGGCAAAAGCAATCGAAGATATATTTGGATAAGGAAACAGCGGTGCTTCAGCAAAAGGTGTTGTTGCGTTTATTGGGAGATTTTGTTGGTAATAAGAGATTGCCGATGCTAGTAATTGATTCGAAGGCAATTATTAAGGATAGAAAGTTATTTACAACAAGAGGCGCAACAGTAATGGGCCTTGATTTTGCCACTAAAAAGATGGTTTTTGCCCTTGATGATGATATGCAGTTGGATGAACATATTTTGTATGAGTTTGCGAATCAATATGGGGGCGAAAAGTTTTTAATTTTTGGATTTACATTTATGGTATGGCAGCATTTGTTTCAGGAGATTAAGAAAAGAAAAATAGATATAGATTTATCGAATGGCTATCTCCTAACAGCTGGCGGATGGAAAAAATTAACCAGTGCAGCAATTTCAAATGATGAATTTAAAAAAGTAGGCAAAGAACTATGTGGAATCAGTCATTATGTTGATCATTACGGAATGGCTGAGCAGACAGGCTGTATTTATGCGGAATGTGAGTGTGGCAATTTACATGCCAGCATATATTCGGATGTTATTGTTAGAAGATATTTTGATTTTTCTCCTTGCGATTATGGGGAGAAAGGATATATTCAAGTATTGTCCACCCTTCCTCGATCTTATCCAGGACATTCTATCTTGACAGAGGATGAAGGGATTATTCTTGGAGAAGATGATTGCCCTTGCGGAAGAAAAGGCAAATACATTAAAATATTGGGACGGGTTAAAAATGCGGAGATAAGGGGGTGCAGTGATACATATGCAGCAGGAATTTGATAATGTTACATTTCTTGTTGGAAGTAAGGATATTCTAATGCAGATGGAACATATACCTGTGCTGCCAATATTTTCAGATAAAGTGCGTGAATTTCTAGCGATATTATCGGATGAATTGTTACATGACAAACAAGCTAAACAATTTGGTGATATAATGGCATATGCTTTTTGGATTAGAGGGGCTGCTATTGAAAAGGTATATACAAAATATGTTTCTGAGACACATAGAATTGGTAGAGGTATAGCATTTCAGATTGCACCGTCCAATATACCAGTGCAATTTGCTATATCTATGACTTATGCAATAATTTCAGGGAATATATCTGTTGTGCGTGTATCAAGGAAGAACTTTAGACAGGTTGATATTATTTGTGAAGTAATCAAACGTGTCTTAACAGAAAAATGTACACAATTGAAGCCATATATATGTGTGTTAAGGTATGACCATGATGAGTCTGTGACAAAATGGTTGTCTAGTATCTGTGATATCAGAATGATTTGGGGTGGAGACAACACTATTAGTATGATACGGCAGATTTCTATTCAACCTAGATGTATTGAGTTAGGATTTGCCGATCGATATTCACTTGCAGTCATAAACGCAGACGACTATTTGAAATCAGATTTTAAAGTTGTTGCGAAGGATTTCTACAATGACACATACTACACAGACCAAAATGCCTGTAGTTCAACAAGGTTAATAATATGGATAGGAAATCAAATTGAAAAGGCTCAAAAGATTTTTTGGGATAATCTTGCATGTGAGGTTAATATTAAATATAAATTAAGTGAGATATGCGGTTCGGAGAAGTTATTAAAGACGGCTATCTGTGCAGCTAAACATCCAGAAATAAGAGAAATTAGACAAAATAATGCAATTGTTAGGATAGAGCTTCCACAATTGTACGACGACACAATGGATTTTAAAGGAAATTGTGGATATTTTTTTGAATATGCCACTAGTAATTTAGAAAGTATAGTTTCATTGCTGAAGAAAGACTGTCAGACAGTTACATTTCTGGGTGAAACTCTTGAAGATGATATACACAAACTTGTTGATTTATATGGAGTGCGAGGTGTTGACCGAATTGTTCCATTGGGACATAGTATTGACTTATCGTTTGTGTGGGATGGATATGATTTGCCAATTACACTATCACGAGTAGTTGGAAATGCATAAGTTTTGACTTATGTAGATAAATAAAAATACAAATTTGGAGGAAATTTAGTATGAGCAATTTGGAGAAGTATGTTAATGCATTTGTTGAGGGCCTTGGAGTTGACAAAGATATCGTGAAGCCGGGCTTGGAGTATCAAGCAATCGCTGAGTGGGATTCTGTGGGTCACATGGGTTTAATTTCTTCTATTGAAGAAACTTTTGATATTATGATGGAGACTGATGACATTATTGACCTCAGTTCCTTTGAAAAAGGTAAGGAAATTCTTGCAACCAAATATGATATTGCATTCTAAGAAAAAAATTTATGATTTGGAATCTAGAACACTACAAGGACAACATAGCACTGATTTGTGAAACAGGCATCACTGTTTCTTATGAGGAATTAAATAAGATAGGAAAGCAGATTGCGGATACTTGTGGAGGACGGTGTTTGGTTTTTGTCATGTGCCAAAATACCTTGGGCTCAGTCTTAGGCTACACTGCGTTTACCAATAATGATATTGTATCTGTGCTTCTCAGTGCTCATATGGATCGTCAATTGTTGGATAATCTTGTAGAAACGTACAAGCCAGCATATATTTGGGCGCCTGAAGAAAAAAAAGCTGATTATGCAGCTTTTGGAAATACAGAATGTCCTGCTTATATGGTATATGATTATGTCTTGATTAAGACTGGTTTTGCAGTAAGTTATCCTCTCCATGATGATCTTTGCCTGATGCTCACCACTTCTGGCTCTACTGGGAGCCCGAAATTTGTTCGACAGAGCTATACTAATGTGGAACATAATGCTAGATCTATTGTGCAGTATTTAGAATTGAATGCAACGGAGCGTCCCATTACTACTTTACCTATGAATTACACGTATGGCCTATCTATTATCAATAGCCATTTGATGGTAGGTGCAACAATTTTACTTACCCAAAAGGGTATTATGCAAAAGGAGTTCTGGCAATTTTTTAAGGAGCATAATGCCACTTCTTTCGGTGGTGTTCCATATACTTACGAGATGCTGGATAGACTTAGGTTTTACCGCATGAATCTACCGAGTCTCAGATATATGACGCAGGCAGGAGGAAAACTAACTTCGGAACTTCACAAGAAATTTGCTGAGTATGCTAATTTGGTTGGGAAAAAGTTTATTGTCATGTATGGTCAATGTGAGGCTACAGCTAGAATGGGATATCTTCCTGCTGAGAAATCACTTGATAAATGCGGTTCTGTTGGTATAGCCATACCTGGAGGGAAATTTCATCTTATTGATATGAATGGGGAAGAAATAACTTCTCCTAATACTGTTGGAGAATTAGTTTACGAAGGTAAAAATGTCACTATGGGATATGCAGAGAAGGGTGATGATTTATTACTTGGGGATGAGCGAAAAGGAGTTTTAGAAACGGGAGATATGGCGCAGGTAGACTCGGAAGGTTTTTATTATATAGTTGGTCGCAAGAAGAGGTTTTTGAAAATATATGGAAATAGAGTTAATTTGGACGAGATAGACTGCATGATAAAGAATTACTTCCATATTACAGATGTTGTTAGTGCGGGTGTGGACGATCAAATGTATATTTTTTTAACTGACGAGGAAATTGCTTCAGATGTGAGGCAGTATGTCGCTGAGAAGACAAGAATAAATCCTGTTGCATTTAAAATGTTTGTGATAGATGAGATTCCAAAGAATGAATCTGGGAAAGTATTGTTTAGTGCGTTGACCCAATATTATGAATAAAGAGAGATTATTGTTCTGTTTTTCGTTTGCTGGCGGTACAACTATCTTTTTTGACCAAATTGAAAAGGCAATTAAAAGCAAATCAGAAAAAACACAACTGATTAAGTTAGAGTATTCTGGTCATGGTAAGCGTGTTAATGAACCGTTATATAACAGTTTTGATGAGTTGTCGGAAGACTTGATGTATGTAATAAGAAAAACATTACTTCAGTATCCAGATATTGACTATGATTTGTTTGGATATAGTATGGGTAGTTTGTCTATTTTTAGCATAATTCAAGAAATCGTAAAAGAGGATATTATTCGAAAACCCAGACGATTGTTTTTGGCAGCACATCCACCAAAAACAATGAAAGAATTCTTTGATATTTCTAATGATGAGATTGAAGAATGGACAAAGAATAGAATGATAGCTTTTGGAGGTATTCCTCAGACGCTGATAAGTAACAGGACTTTTTGGAGAATGTATTTGCCTATATACATTTCCGATTTCCGTATGATTGCATCATATGACTTTAATAAGGTTTCTTTTATTTCTGATATTCCAACTACGGTATTTTATTCAGAAGAAGACACGCCCTTTTCTGAGATATCGGAGTGGAAAAGGTACTTTACTAATATAGACTTTGTAGAATATGATGGCCCTCACTTTTTTATTGAAAAATATTATGATGATATGGCAGATATAATTTGCCGATTATGAGATGAATTAATATGACATTTGAAGAGATTTTGGCGATTTCGCCATATTCATTAGAAAAGAATGAAAAGTATAGGCTTTTAACCTCGCGATTGACGGAATTGACAAGACTACATAGGCAAAATTGTCCGGAATACGCAAGAATACTAACAAGCATTGGATATAATTCTGATGAGATTTTAGATTACAAACAGATTCCGTTTTTGCCAGTGAGACTATTCAAAGAATTATCACTTAGAAGTGTACCCAAAGAAGACGTTGTTAAAACGATGACCTCTTCAGGAACGACTGGACAGGCAGTATCACATATCTACTTAGATAAATATACTTCATCAAATCAGCAAAAAACTATGGTGAAGATTGTATCTGAATTTATTGGTTCAAGTCGAGTGCCCATGATTATTTTGGACTGTCCGTCTGTAGTTAAAAACAGAATAATGTTTTCTGCAAGGGGAGCTGGAATCTTAGGCTTCTCTATTTTTGGTAGCAACAAAATCTATGCTTTAGATGATAGTATGAAACTTAATGTAGAAAAGATTTCTGAGTTCTTGGAAAAATATCGCGGGCAGAAAATCCTATTATTCGGATTTACATTTATGGTATGGCAACACTTTTATAAAGAATTATTACGCCTTAAACAAGACGGAATTACTTTTGATTTGTCAGAAGGAATATTGATTCATGGCGGCGGCTGGAAGAAATTGGTAAACGAAGCTGTAAGTCAGGGGGAGTTTTACTCAAAACTAAATGAAGTATGTGGGATAAGAAAAATCCATGATTATTATGGCATGGTTGAACAGACAGGATGTATATATATGCAATGTGAATGTGGTCATTTACATGCAAGTATTTTTTCTGATGTAATTACTAGAAGACCAATTGATTTCTCGGAATGCGAAGTGGGGGAGAAAGGTATTATTCAGGTAGTATCCACCATACCGGAGTCTTATCCGGGGCATTCATTACTTACAGAAGATGAAGGCATTATTTTGGGCGAAGATGATTGCGCATGTGGTCGGAAAGGTAAATATTTTAAAGTTGTTGGAAGAATAGAAAATGCAGAAATCCGGGGGTGCAGTGACACATATGCAGCAAAGTTTAATTAATCTTGAAGAGATGGAAGCATTAGATGATATTATATTTCTTGTTGGAAGTGCTGAAATAATTAACAAAATGCCATTTATTCAATCGAGAATTCCTTTTGATGATGATGTGATGAGTTTCTTGAATGAAGTATCTAAGGAAATAATGAGCATAAAAGAGACAAGACAGTATGCGGATGTTGTGACATTAGCATTTTGGCTTAGAAAAGCGTCGTTAATGAAACTAAAGGAGCGCTTTCATAAACAAAGTAGTAATCTACATTTAGGAAAAGGGTTGGCTTTTCATATAGCCCCGTCAAATGTTCCGGTAAATTATGCCTATTCGTTGGTGACAGGGTTATTGATGGGTAACGTCAATATTGTGAGAGTACCGTCCAAGGATTTTCCGCAAGTGAGATTAATAAATAGAGCGATAAATAAGTGTTTAGATAAACATGAACGTGTGCGACAGTATGTATGTTTGATAAGGTATGAAAGGAGTTCGAAGCTAAATGATCTCCTATCTTCAATTGCGGACATTAGAATAGTATGGGGCGGTGATGCAACGATTGCAGAACTCAGAAAGTCACCATTAAAACCCAGAGCCAGTGAAATTACGTTTGCAGACAGATATTCTTTGGCGGTGATAGATAGTGATAAATACTTAGAATTGGAGAACAAGGATAGAATAGCGGAAGATTTTTATAACGACACATACTTGACTGATCAGAATGCCTGTACAAGTCCCAGGATGGTAATATGGATGGGAGAGCAAAAGAAAAAAGCAAAAGATATTTTTTGGGCAGAATTACACAAAGTGATTTCAAAAAAATATGAATATCGAACAATTCAAGGAGTGAACAAACTGACAAGTAGTTATTTATTGGCTGTAATGAATGAAGGTGTAAAGATAGAGAATACCATAGATAATTTGATAGTTCGTGTAAATATTCCAAATGTTTCTGCAAACCTAATGGATTTGAAGGATAATTCTGGATTTTTTATGGAATATGATTGTGACAATATTATGGAATTGAGAAATTTGTGTGATGATGCTCGTTGCCAGACGATAGGATATATCGGTAACTCAAATGTTTTTATGCCATTGTTAGAAAGTGGGATCAAGGGGGTTGACCGTATTGTACCGATTGGAAATACTATGGATTTTGATTTGATATGGGACGGATATAATTTGTACGATAGAATGACAAGAGAAATAGTAATTGATGCTATGTAGATGAGAATTCATAAAAATGATTGTTCAGTTGGAAAAGGACACATAAGGTAATACAATAGTATGAACGATAATATTTTGGTTACCAGATCATCAATGCCTTCATATGAAGAGTATTGTGAAGAGATTAAAGAACTATGGGATAGCCATTGGCTTACCAACATGGGAAATAAACACCAGCTTTTGCAGCAAGAATTGGAAGAATTCCTTGGCATTGAACATGTGGTGTTATATACTAATGGGCATTTGGCACTTGAGAATTCTATTGCTGCCTTAAACCTTCCCAAGGGAGGAGAGGTTATCACGACTCCCTTTACATTTGCTTCGACTACACATGCAATTGTACGTAATGGATTGGTGCCTGTTTTTTGTGATATAAGGGAAGATGTCTTTACAATTGATGTAGATAAGATTGAGGAATTAATTACTCCAAATACGGTAGCTATTGTACCTGTACATGTATATGGTAATGTGTGCGATGTTGAGAAAATTGATTACTTATCAAAAAAATATGGAATAAAGGTGATATACGATGCTGCACATTCATTTGGCGTGAAATATAAAGGGATTTCGACAGCATGCTTTGGAGATGCGGCTATGTTTTCTTTTCATGCGACAAAAGTATTCAATACAATTGAAGGTGGCTGTGTTTGCTTCAAAAATGATTCGTGGGTTAAGCTCTTGAATGACATGAAGAACTTTGGCATTATTGGACCGGAGACTGTTGAATATGTTGGTGGAAATGCCAAAATGAATGAGTTCCAGGCGGCCATGGGTATTTGTAATCTCAGACATCTTGGTGAAGAAATCAGGAAAAGAAAGACTGTTGTTGAAAAATACAGGAGCCGTCTTGAAGGAGTGGATGGAATAAGATTATCTGCAATTCAGGAAGATGTAGAAAGTAATTACGCATATTTTCCTGTTGTATTTGATGGTTATAAATACACAAGAAATGAAATATTCGAGAAATTGGCTAAAGCAGGAATTGGAGCGAGGAAATACTTCTATCCATTAACTAATAGTTTTGATTGTTATAGGAATTATCCTACGGCAGGTGCAGAGAGAACCCCCATTGCCCAACATATTGCTCTTAGAGTATTAACACTTCCGTTATATGCGGATTTGAGCCTCAAAGATGTTGACAGAATATGTGATGTGATTTTGACATAAGACATTTATTAGGAAGAGATGAATCAATTACATCAGCACATCAAATCACTTGAAGACTGTGTGAACCAGGCATTGCGACAGATTGGGTTCTGAATGAAAGAAAATACCCCCATATTGATATGTACCCTCCTTACTGGTTTGTCCAGTAAAGAGGGTACATATCATTCGGGGGCATTAGTTATTATTATACTTTATTGTAATAATGACAGAATGCCCTGAGGGTTCTGGTTGGCTTGCGCAAGCATCGCCTGGGCAGCATTCTGGAGGATGTTGTCGCGCGCATACTCTACCATGAACTTAGCCATATCGGTATCGCGAATCTGAGATTCCGCAGCTGTTGTATTCTCGACAACATTATTGAGATTGTTGATGGTATGCTCCAGTCTGTTCTGATAAGCACCCATGCGGCTTCGCTCCAGACTTACGTATGATTTGGCATTCTTGAATGCTGCTATTGCATTACGCGCCAGGCTTTCGCTGGATACAGATGTTGCGCTTATGTTTAGCAGGCTGCAGCTGATGCCGGGAAGCTTGATCTTAATCTGCTGGTTCTCATCATTCTCAGAGCCGGCCTGAATGATTATATCCGGAGCTACAGCTATACTTTCTTTGCCGTAGGCTACTCCGGGACCGATCTGACCGTAGGGTGAGCTAACAGATGCGCTCGCCATACTGGTACGATTATCATACACGTGAAGTTTGTCTCCGGCAAATTCCAATTGTGTGTAATGACCAGCCGGATTATTACCAACCGCACTTTCTATTCGACTTACAAGATCATTTCCGGTTGTGACACCGTTTATCCCGATCTCAAATATATAATGGTCCCCGCTCTGCTTGAAATTATTGCTGCTAGTATCAGTGAATGTGAAGCTGTAGTGATTAGAACAGGTACAACAGGTGGTATAGAAACCGCTATTGGACTGTGTCAGCTCAGATACATTTGATGTATTCAAAGCGCTGAAATCAAACGTACTTCCGCGGTAATCAGTACCTCCGATATTAATGGTCTGGGTCATTGTCTTTTGGGAACTAAGTGAGCCGCCACCATCAACAGTAACCCAAGCGGGCAGTCCGCCCTTGATAGTCGGTGTTGTTGTATCGGCAACAGCTTCCTTGCCCTTCAGTACCTCTATACCGTTGAAGGTCACCTTCTCCTTTATTGCATCAATTTCTTCTTTGATCTGATTGATCTCAAGTCCTATATAGTTTCTGTCCTCGGATGTTAGTGTTCCGTTGGCCGCCTTGATGCTAAGCTCACTGCAACGGTCCAGCATATCATGAATCTCTGCCAGTGCCCCGTCTGCAACCTGACATAATGATACACCATCCTGACAGTTAAGGCTCGCTTGTGTGAGTCCCCTGATCTGCCGTCTCATTTTCTCGGAGATTGCAAGACCTGCGGCATCATCTGCCGACCTGTTGATCCTATAGCCGGATGACAGCTTCTCGGTGATCTTGTTCTTCCTGTTATTGATCAGATTCAGTTGTCTGTTGGCATTCATTGCTAGAAGATTATGTGATATTACCATATTGAATCCCCTCACGGATAATTGATATACCGACTTTGAATACAAGTCCCGATATATTATCCAATTAATATATCGGTATGAGAATGAAATAATATAGCATTATCTTGAAAAATACTGCGCCGTTTGTTTATCATTGTGTCGCATTATTGTGCCTAAAAGACTCCTAATTACTGTCGTACGAGCAATTATTCAAAAGAATGATGATAATTATTTATTTATCTGACATATTTTGCTATAATTCTGACAGCGAAGAATTTCATTAAAGAGATTTGTTGTTCTATTAGATACATGGAGACTTCTTATGGGTAATACGGATAATCATGTGTATGAAGTTGAATACGAGAGATGGGGAAGAGTAGTAGTGAAGGCACAGCTGATTATTGCATTGGTTGTGTTCGTAATCGAACTTATCAACAACGCTCTGCTTTATGTCACAAGGTCACAGGGCTATGGACCGGACACCATTGTGGAGAAGCTCGTTCGATATCTGCTGTTGACCACCGTATTTAATTTCAGTTTGGTCATACTTAGCTTTTGTGTAGAGAGATATGTGAAGGACGCTACGACCAGGCGTTTCCTGCTCATGCTCTTCATGGTGCTGTTGTGCTCCGATGTGGCAGTATCTCACTATCAGTTCGCAGTTACCCTTGCCTGCTTCGTGATTCCGATAGTGGTTAGTATCCTGTTTGAGGAGAACATGCTGTCGATATTCACGCTGTTTACATCCATGTTAGCACTTCTTGTGGCAGTGCTTACCAGGGCTGCCGACTCTGACTACAATAAGGATATCGGTCCGGAAGCTGCCATAGCCTTTGGTCTTCTTATAAGCGTCCATATCTTTGCGCGTATGCTGACTAACACTCTTAAGCAACGCCGTGAGGCCACCAAGGCTGCTGTGATTGCGTCGGAGAAGGCCAATGCTTCGGCTGAGAAGATGATGCTATCCATGAAGATGCTTGAGACCCTCGCCGGCACCCTTGATGCCAAGGATACCTATACCAACGGTCATTCCATGCGTGTGGCTTACTTCTCGACCCGCCTTGCTGAGGCACTGGGCTGGGATGATGAGGCGGTATCTGAACTCAGGTATGAAGCGCTTCTTCACGATATTGGCAAGATTGGTGTTCCGGATGCAATCCTTAACAAGCCATCCCGCCTATCGAATATGGAGTTTGATCTTATCAAATCGCACACAATTGTGGGTTCTGACATCCTAAAGAATATGATTGCTGTTCCCGGTGCTTCCGAAGTTGCCAAGCATCACCACGAAAGATATGATGGCAAGGGCTACCCTGACAAACTGTCAGGAGAAGATATTCCCCTCAATGCGCGAATTGTCTGCATTGCCGATTCCTATGATGCCATGAGCTCCGACAGAATCTACAGGAAGGCTCTTTCCCCCGATATTATCCGTGAAGAGCTGGTAAAAGGACGAGGTACTCAGTTTGATCCCGTTTTGTTGGATGAGTTCCTCAAGCTTGTCGATGATAATAAACTGAAGATTTCAGATACGTTAACTATAGCTGAGGAGAACCCTGACCAGCAGAATGTTCTTGCAGATATTGAGAACATGCTTTACAAACTGAGCAATGCATCTGAACAGAAGAAGGTCATCAACGACTTTGATAAGTTCTACAAATATATGCGCAACATCGGACTGCGCTACAACCATTCGGTTGAGGTGCTTCAGGTTGAACTTGTCCCGAATGAAGAGAACTACAACAGTGAGGAGCTTAATGAGGCTTCTGACCTTCTGCAGATTGCCATAAGGAAGAATATAAGGGCGGTAGATATATATCATAAGTACACAGCGACCACATATATGCTCATACTTCTGGATGCAGGCGTGGATAACATAAGCGTAGTACAGAACAGAATCATGTTTGATTTCGAGTCCAATGAAATCGGCAAGCGCTTCTCACTGTCGTTCACACTTAGTGAAAATAACCCGAGGAATAATGCTCCTAAACATACAGACTAACAAAATATGAATAAAATCTGAAAAACCTGTTGACAAGCAGGTTTTTTTGTGCATAATAATTGGTAGTACCACTTGGTACGACCAATTTACTGAATAACTTCAAACAAGGGTTAATTCAGTTTAAGGTAGGTAGTTCCGGATTCACATATGAGGAGTGGAATTATGGAAAAGTTGATTAATCTACCAACTATCGATGCTATTACAGAGTTTGTTCATGGAGCCGATGAGTCAGGTGACACGGTTCTTGTATCCAAGGATGGATTCAGAGTGCAGATAGACGGCGCGTCACTGCTCGGCATGATGTCTGTGATTGGTTCGGACATCCGTGTGAAGTGCCTCGGCACCTCAGAGCGTCTGCGTTCAATCATAGACAGATACAGCATCGCAAGATAATAATTGCTTACTGACGGTAACTTTGATTACCAAACCTATAATGCGGGAGCCAGTCCCCCTAGCTGGCTCCTATCCCCCCCCCTTTTTTGAGGAGACAGAATGTTAGTTAATTCTGAGATGGAATATCAGAAGGCGATCGCCTACATCTTCCAATTGATTAAAGAAGGTAAGTTAATAATCGGAAGCAAGATCCCATCAGAGCGTGATCTGGCGGAAACCCTTGGCATTGGTCGCAATTCCACCAGAGAGGCCCTAAGCATACTTCGAGGAATGGGTATTATCGAGAGCGTCCACGGCTCCGGTAACTATATTACGGCCAACGGAGGTGCCGCCATCAAGCAGATAGTGAGCGCCATGTTAGCCCTCGGTTCCATCAGCCGTACAGATATCCAGCGCTTCCGCAGGGCCCTTTCGGCATCAATCTGCCGCTACATCAGTGATAATGAATTTGACGCGGGCAAAAGAGCTAGAATTGAAGCTATCCTCCTCGAGATGGATGGTGCCACAAGAGAAGATTTCGCACGTCTTGACTGGGAATTCCACATGACACTGATAAGAGCCACAGAGAATCCCATGTTTGCAATCATGGTTGAACCGGTGGCTGAGCTATACCTTGAACTTATTAGGGATGTGATCGTCAGCTGTGACGAGGAGACTGTCAAAAAATTCCTGGTAATACATCAGGGAATATATGACAGCATAGTGAACAAGGATATGCAGAGTTGCTCAGAATATATCAGAGAGCATTACGAACTTGCTGAGAAGCAGATCAAACAGCATACATTATAAATTGATACAATCGTATAGGCGATGCCTGAATCCGTTTTCAAATTACCCTTCCAAACATTTTTGATCAATAGTCTGTAGACTTAACGGTATTCGGGCATCTATTTTATTTCACCCCAAATCCCCCAATCTGTGATACAATTACATAGTATGGATTCTATAGAAAGGACGCATTCACTGCGAAGGTTTAGCTATGAGTGATTATGTAATAAGCTGCTGCTCCACTGCAGACTTGAGCAAGGAGCATTTTGAGAAAATAGACGTGCATTACTGCTGCTTCCACTACGAGATGGACGGAGTACAGTATTTGGATGACTTGGGACAGAGCATGGACTTTGACGTGTTCTATCAGAGGATGACTGACGGAGCCATGACAAAGACCTCGCAGATCAATGCGGATGAATACGAGGAATACTTTGCGCAGTTCTTATCTCAGGGCAAGGATATTCTTCACCTGACTCTGTCATCCGGCATATCAGGCACCTTCAATTCCGCTAACCTGGCTAAGGCCCTGCTTGAAGACAAATACCCCGACAGGAAGATATATGTAATAGATTCACTTGCTGCGTCTTCCGGCTATGGTCTGCTGATAGATCACCTTGCCGGAATGCGTGACTCCGGAGCGACCATTGATGAGCTTGCCGCCTGGGTTGAGGAGCATAAGCTCAATCTCAATCACTGGTTCTTCTCGTCAGACCTCACCTTCTTTATCAGAGGCGGTCGTATCTCCAAGGCAGCCGGCGCGGTCGGTACCGTACTTAACATTTGTCCGCTCATGAACGTGGACTTCGAGGGCCGTCTCATACCCCGCTACAAGATTCGTACTAAGAAGAAGGTTATTCAGGCCATAGTAGACAAGATGGCTGAGCAGGCTGAGGGCGGTACGGATTATAGTGGCAAGTGCTTCATATCCCATTCTGCCTGCGAGGAAGACGCCAAAGCAGTGGCAGCCCTTGTTGAGGAGCGTTTCCCCAACCTTAACGGACGCGTGCTCATCAATTCGATCGGCACCACCATCGGCAGCCACACAGGTCCCGGAACGGTAGCCTTATTCTTCTGGGGGAAAAAACGCGAGGACTGAGAATTGAGAGAGAATAATATGCGATATGATGTGATAATTATCGGAGCAGGACCCGGCGGTATCTTTGCAGCCTATGAGCTTGCTCACAAATCTGATAAGAAGGTGGCAGTCTTCGAGGCGGGCAATGAGCTGGCCAACAGGAAGTGCCCTATAGATGGAGAGAAGATCAAGCACTGTGTCAATTGCCGCAGCTGTTCTATAATGAGCGGATTCGGTGGGGCGGGCGCTTTTTCCGATGGAAAATATAATATAACCAATGATTTCGGCGGCACTCTATATGAATATATCGGTCGTAAGAAGGCCACGGAGCTGATGGAGTATGTGGACGGGATTAACCTTAAGTACGGCGGAGAGGGCACGAAGCTGTATTCGACGACCAACACGAGGATTAAGACAGTCTGCATGCAGAATAAGCTTAAACTTCTGGATGCTTCGGTGAGACATCTGGGCACGGATATAAATTATGTGGTTCTTGAGAATCTCTATAACGACCTGAAGGATAAGGTTGACTTCCACTTTATGACACCTGTTAAGAAGGTGGAGGTGATTGACGGTGGCTTCAGGGTGACGACGGATAGCGGCGTATATGAGGCTGACAAGTGTGTGGCTTCGGTAGGCCGAAGCGGAAGTAAGTGGATGGAGCAGGTCTGTGAGGAACTTGAGATTCCGACCAATTCCAACAGAGTGGATATCGGAGTCAGGGTGGAACTTCCGGCGGAGCTGTTCGCGCATCTGACTGACGAGCTGTATGAGAGCAAGATTGTGTACCGCACCGAGAAGTTCGAGGACAGCGTCAGAACCTTCTGTATGAATCCTTACGGAAGTGTGGTTACTGAGAATACCAACGGAATAGTCACGGTCAACGGTCACAGCTATGAGGACCCGAAGAAGCAGACAAAGAATACGAACTTTGCGCTTCTGGTGGCCAAGCATTTCTCTGAGCCCTTCAAGGACAGTAACGGCTATGGTGAGAGCATTGCAAGGCTTTCCAATATGCTTGGAGGTGGCGTGATCGTGCAGAGATTCGGCGACCTCGTAAGGGGAAGACGAAGCAATCGTAAGAGGATAGAAGAGAACTTCGTAACACCGACCCTTGCTGCGGAGCCGGGCGACCTTAGCTTAGTGCTTCCAAAGCGAATCATGGATGGTATCATCGAGATGATATACGCCCTTGATAAGATTGCACCCGGAACTGCCAATGATGACACTCTGCTTTATGGTGTCGAGGTTAAGTTCTACAACATGGAGGTTCAGGTCAATGAGCATCTGGAGTCCAAGTACCCCGGACTCTATGTGATCGGAGACGGCAGCGGCGTGACTCATTCACTGTCTCATGCTTCAGCCAGCGGTGTCTTCGTTGCCAGGGATATAATAGAATAATATAAGAGCCTGCAGGGTGCGAATTGCGAATCCCGCAGGCTCTAGTTGTTTGCTGCTTCACCGTTGTTTACTTGTGTGAACATACCTTGAAAAAACGGGATTTTTGGAATAAAATAAGATGAAACAAAACATCAGTAGTATAACGAACTGATATGTATATGAACAAGGAAAGAGGTAGGTATGCCACCAAAACCAAAATATACCAGGGATGAAGTGATTCAGGCGGCTTTCGAGCTGACTGAGAAGAAGGGGATTCTCAATGTAACGGCCAGGGATGTCGGTAGGAGACTGGGCACGACGCCGACGCCGATCTTTACTTACTTTAGCGGGATGGATGAGCTCAAGGAAGCGGTTTATCAGAAGGCGCTTCGAGAGAGTATCGAGTATCTGAGTGAGTGCACCGATTACTCGCCGGCCTTCAAGGAGTTTGGTCTGCGCTGGATCAGATATGCATATGAGCATCCCAATATCTATAAGATGGTATATCTGTTTGAGGGTGTTAAGAAGCCTGTGATCGGCTTCATTAACGGGGATTTCATTGATGCTCTGAAGCCGATGGTATATGAGATAATGTCATATTTTAAGCTGAATGAGGACCAGGCGCGCATTCTGGTTAATGAAATGACTGTCTATGCACAGGGCATAGCCACTGTCTGCATCCAGACGGGTAATTATGATGAAGACGATGTCAACCTGAGCATCGGCCGCGTGTGCGTCTCGCTTGTCAACGGACTTAAGCTTGAGGAACGCAATATTGACGTCGAGGTAGCCATGAATATGATGCAGCACCTGAGCGATTACCCTGTGAAGAAGAATTAGTATTGAACCACGATATAAAAAAGAAAGGAACGTGTGATAATTAACTTTCTAATTATCATACAAGAACAATATGGCAAAAGTAGATTTTAAGCCCGGCAACATGCTTTACCCGCTCCCGGTTGTGCTGGTGAGTGTTGCAGACGGTAAGGGCAACGACAATATTCTGACTATAGCATGGACCGGCACAATCTGTTCCGACCCGGCCATGGTGTCGATTTCGGTTCGCAAGGAGCGTTACAGCTACCCCATGATCAAGGAGACCGGCGAATTCGTCATCAATCTCACCACTGAGGACCTGGCCTTTGCCACGGACTATGCCGGCGTGACCAGCGGCCGCGATGTTGACAAGTGGGCTAAACTTAACCTCACCCGCGTGCCTTCGGACAAGGTTGCCGCACCCTACATAGCCGAGAGCCCCGTTGCCATTGAATGTAAGGTGACTGAGGTAAAAGAGCTCGGTACTCACGATATGTTCATAGCCGAGGTTGTGGCACTTCACGTTGATGACAAATATATGGATGAGAAGGGAGCCTTCCACCTGGAGCAGGCTAAGCCCTTAGTCTACAGTCATGGCAAGTACTTCGCCATAGGAAAAGAGCTCGGCAAATTCGGCTACAGTATTAAGAAAGAGAAATAACCAAAACGCCGAAGACCCATGTTAATGAGGGTCTTCGGCGTTTCTTTGTTTCTTACCATTGTCCCCAGTGGTATACACTCCATTCGGCTATGGCCATGCACATGGCGAAGCCTGACATCACAAATAATAAAAACACAGACGCTTTGTCATACACGAACTGTTTGCCGGATGAATTGGACAGCAGAATCTCCACGCCCATGCCAATCACTATGAGAGGCCAGAGGCTTAAGATTACTGAGTAATCCAGAACATTTACAAAATGCTGCATTATACAGAGTATGCCGAACACGACCATGGATATTCCAGTGGTGATGGAGCCAACCCTGTGAATGCGATAGGTGGGGGCAGCGCCCACGTTCGCTTCGACTATTTCATTATTCATATTTGTTTCCTTTTCGTTATCATTTTCTGAATCCGCACGTTTCACACATAATTAATCCAATATGATGCCAGCTATGGAATCACGCGGATTCAGCACTTTTTTCTATATTATCCCTACTAAATTGATTAAAAATCGACCAATGCCTACTGGTTCGACTTATCCTCAATCGCAAGAACTTCCTTCTTGCCGTTAATCAGCTTAATTCCTGCAATAATAATGATAATCGAAATCAGAATGCCCGGAATTTTACTTACAACCGGATAGATCGCATCCCACCATGCCTCGGGAATAAGCGAATAGACCATGTCGCTTACGCACGACCATAGGCATGCCATTCCGAATAGTATCAGTATAACGGAAAACAGCTTGCGACTCTTTTCAGATGTAAAGTCGATACTTTTTCCATCCAGGAATTCATCCCAGATATACTGATCCGTAAGAAGCGCAAACTCCTCATCGTCGCAGTGCACGAGATTCCTCGCATGGAAGAATCCGTAGAACCAGATCAGGAAGGCAAGGGACATAAATACGTCGCTTGCACCCATGATGGCAGGGATTATTATACTTAAGAAAAACACCACCATTATGCTTGCGCCGTTTTTCATAAATCCCATATACATCTCTGCGGCTCCCGGCATAAGGGAACAGCAAAAAGTAAGTACTCCGTTCTTTTTCTTTGGTTTCATAATATCCTCCTTGGTAATCGAAATTAATAAATTGTCTTATTTCAGTATCAGGTTGTCTGTCATTCGACGCCGAATGGTGTAGTTAATGATATGACCGGCTAATCGGCATCGTTAATGTAGTTGCCAACGTTCTTTGAAGAACCCAGCTTGCGAAGTAAGCCTCTGTCAAGATTCTTAAAGATTCCGTCTGTGCCCTTCGGACTATTATCGGTTTCGTTTGGCGATTCATTTGCTGATTCATCGTTCGGTTCCCCCTGTGAATCATTAGTTGACTCAACAGCAGAACCTCTAAAGGAAGCAAGCTCTTTGAAGATATTGCCAACAACCCCGTCCTTTCCGCTTATGTCAGTTACAGTCATCGAACCTACAACCTCCTGCTTGGTTGGGGTGGGCGCTTTTTCCGGTGAAAGAACAGGAAGGCTGAGCGTAATCAGGATTGCTGCCGCGGATGCGCCAATCACCTTGAAGCAGTAGATGCGAAACTCCGGTTTGCTGCGGGCTACAGAAGGGTCGCCCACTGACTGCACGGTCGAAATATTGGTCTGCTTAGTCGCAGCATTATTGGACAAGCTGTCTACGGTCTGCCTATTGCTGCCCTCTTTGAGCCCAAGCTTGGCAAAGACCCCGCTCTGCAGGTCGGGCGGTGCGCTGACCATGTCGTGCGCTTCAATGGCTTCAACCATATTCATCAAATATTCATCTGACATGTATTCAATTTTCATTCAAGCAGCATCTCCCTTCCTATTGATTTTTTTAGCATCGCCTTAGCGCGCTGGATTTTGGTTTGGACGGTCTTGAGGTTGCAATCCGTTTCCGTCGCTATTTCTCTGGCTGTCTGACCCTGTACGAAGAATCTGACACTCACATCACGGTAGCCTTCGGGCAGTCTCATGCATTCCCTCTCCACGTCCTCCATGATGCTTTTCGCTCCATACAGGTGCTGCGGATCGTGCTCATCCGTGAGCGGCGGCATCTCCTCGTCGGCCGTCGGAACACTTCTTCGCTCCGCGCTTCGAAGATAGTCGATGCTTTTATTGCCGGCAATTCTGCAGATCCATGCTTTCTCGTTGACGCCGTCGAAGCTGTCGTAAGCTTTGTATGCCGCGATGAAGGTCTCCTGAGCCAAATCCTCACTTGCAAAGTAGTCCCCGGTGGTCTTAAGACAGATTGAGAAAACCAGATTGCCGTACTGATTCATAAGCCGTATTAAGTTTTCTTCTCGATCGATCCTGACCACCTCCCTTGCGCCTTCATTTATTCAAACGAGCCACAACCAAAAAAGTCTTCAACTTTTAGTCGAAGACTTTTATTTCTGTAGAAACGCTAGTATTAACTGATTGGCGGACACCAAGAAAAAGATGAGTTATTGCCCTAGTGCCAATACTTCATCGAATCTCTGTTTGAATACGCATCGTATGCCAATTCGGATTCTGTATCCTATATTATTTCA
Source organism: Lacrimispora saccharolytica (assembly GCA_021531795.1). Taxonomy (GTDB): domain Bacteria; phylum Bacillota; class Clostridia; order Lachnospirales; family Lachnospiraceae; genus Colinaster. The sequence continues at coordinate 88,394 of JADYUL010000006.1, read as the reverse complement.
CCTCGTAGTCCATGCAGGTTCTGCTGGCTGTATAAGGACGAACGAAGCCATCAGCCACAGCTACATGCTTGGGATTCACTGAATAGCCCTTAAGCGCCTCGACGCTTTCGAAGGTTGAGTCAAGCATCACCTCGGCATTGGAGCTGTCGAGCGGCTCGATGTTTACCTTGATATCAATCATTCCCGGAATCTCGCCCTTCAGTCCTTCAAGTCCCTTCTTGATTCCTGCCTTAACCTCGGCCTTGCTCTTTCCACCGAGCTCATCCTTAAGTGTCCATAAGATAATGTGTTTAACCATTGTTTAGCTCCTCGCGATGTATTTCCTAGTGTTATTTAAGAGATTATTGTTATTAGCACATCTTATTTTACAGCAATCTCATAGGATTTACCATAGATACTGGTGACACATCGGAATGCCCCTAGAATTGAGAATCCCGATGTATCAAATAATGACGAAAAAATGAGATACATCGGAAATAGTCTATATCGGCCCATCCCGATGTATTATTTACTTGGTATTGGACCTCCGTACATCGGGATGGGCATTGAACTCTCAATCCCGATGTATCGCCTACTGAAACTAGGGCCTCCGTACATCGGGATGGCTCTAAATCGGGCATCTCCGATGTATGTGCATAAAACCATGTATTCCAGATACATCGGGATGTCCCAAGAACATCAGATTCCGATGTATCCCCAAAAAGAATACATCGGAACTCCAAAAAATCAGGCAATCCCGATGTATCCATCCCTCGAAATCTATCAAAATAAGCAACCCGCGTTGCCACATAATCCCCTCCGAAGCGAATCTCCGCGCAAATCATAGTGAACCCCGCTTGCGCGGGAGTAGACTGCGAGGGAAAGCAGGTATATTCGCGGGAAATTAAAGTGAGGTTGACTCGCGCGGGGATATGTTTCGCGGAGATGTATGTATTTTCGCGGGAAATTAATTGAGATACATCGAAACGCCCCTAGAATTGAGAATCCCGATGTACTTCTACCCCCACGCCCAACCTCTCTATTGACTTTATTTCCAATCGGCTGTATCCTAACTTTATTGATACAATACAATTGATTTATATTGTTTTATTGGGGGCAAATATGCAGGAGAGAAGCGAAGTTTTAATTAAAAATGAGAAGCAGGCCAATATAGCCGTAGCTAAGGTTATGAGGATAACCTTCCTTATCTTCACACTCGTATTTATTCTTAACGTGGTGGGAATATTCGTGGTGAAGATGAATATCATGACGACAGCATTTTTGCTGGGTTCCTTGTTCCTATGGTTACCCACGCTGCTTGTCAATGTGCTTAAGAAAGAGGGCGAGGCGATTAAATATTTACTCGTAATCTGTGCAGTGGTTTTTGTTACGGTCGTTACGACAACACTTAGTTACCACGCCGTCCTGCTATATATCTACGCGATTGCGATAGCAAGTCTCTACTTTGATAAGAAGCTTAACATCATCACCACTATCCTGTCGGTTGCCGGCGTATCGGTGGGTCAGCTGCTTTGCTTCACACTTCATACCATAGTGGATGACAACTTCACGGTTATGTACAAGCTCGTGGTGTTCGGAATCGTTCCGAGAGCCCTTGTGTTAATCGCGCTTGCGGCGATTTTTACAATGCTTTGTGAGCGTACGGCGGGCATGCTTGGCAACCTGATGGGCGCCGAGGAGCAGGAGCGCATGCTTAATGATATGAAGCTGATGCAGGAGAAGTCCAAGCAGACCTCCGACGAGCTTCTGAATATGGTAAAAGAGCTCAGTGTGATTACTGAATCTTCGATGCAGGCTAATGAGTCAATTGCGCTTGAGGCAGGCAATATCCTCCAGAGCTTCAGCGAGAATACCGAAAGCATGGATGATATCAATATCAAGACTCAGGATATTAACAATAAGCTTATCGAGCTTGCCAAGATGAACAGCGAGCTTGCAAGGCTTTCTGTGAAGGTAGCTGAAACCACCAAGGTTAACCAGAGCAAGATGGATGATGCTACAAGCAGAATGCAGCAGATCAATGAAAGTACCAATGAGTGCAGGGACATCATCTGGGAGCTTGGAGAGAAGTCCAAGGAGATCCTTGGTATTACACAGGTCATTACGGGTATTTCCAACCAGACCAATATTCTGGCTCTCAATGCATCAATTGAAGCAGCAAGAGCCGGTGAGCACGGCAAGGGCTTTGCGGTTGTTGCAAGCGAGATACAGAAGCTGGCAGAGCAGACCAAACGCGCCGTTGATGATATCGGTAACATCGTAACAGAGGCTGTAGAGCATACAGAGAAGGCTGTAAGCGTTATGGACCAGAGTGTCGAGCTTACAAGTGCGGGTATGGAGAGTATCAGAGAGGTTGGTGACTCGACGGCTGAGATCACTTCAAGCAACATCACCATGACTGAGAGACTAAACGAGATGGACAAGACTGTTGATGCCATAAGAGAGAGCAGTAACAGAGTGACTCAGGGTATGGAGATGGTCAACGATGCCACCAGGAGTAACTGCGGTGCTATCGAGCACGTAAGCGCAGCGACTGAGGAAAACAGCGCAGGTGTTGAGGAGATTGAGAACATGGTTCTTAGAATCAGGAATCTGGCTGCTTCCCAGGTAGAGATAGAGAGCAGCGTGACCGATTCGTCTGACGAAACCATAGAAGCATAAGTTACAGAATAAGAATTAAACCGTACAGGCGCGAGGGCATTAAGTACCTCGCGCTTTTTATATATACCATGAAAGCAAAAGTCCGCCTTGGTGCAGTCCTGAATTACATATTGGGTATATAGATATTGAATATATACAAAACAATCTGATATAATATTTTAGGTTATTTATGGCAACCGATAAGGGGCATGGGTTTATGGAAAGCAGTATGCTTAGAAGCACGAATGATCCGATTGTTAAGAGGTTTTTTGAGAAGTTGAGCGATGCCATGGGCATCTATGTCTGCAGCTATGATTATTGCGGCAAGCTTATCAATGACTTTACAGGTAATGAAACAGAGATCGAGATACTGGACGAGATTGTTTCGGGAGAGCTTCGCCATCAGATGTTCCAGCGACTGACCTTAGACAGCATCGAGGACCAGATTGTTGAGGACACAGTGAACCCTTATGTGAAGGCTGCCGCGGTTGCGCTCAAATTTCAGGGCGTATGTAAAGAGGTGTGGTTCTTCGCCGGTGTGCTTCGCCCCGATGAGGATGACACTTCCCTTCCGGAAAAAGTACAAGGACTTAGTAAGTTCACTACCGAGCATAGATTTAATTGTGCTATAGATGCCTGCAGAGAGATGGGCAGGTACAGAGTCGGCGCCGAACTGAGCCTAAATCAATACGAGGAAGAGAGTCGCAAGTCACTTTTCTCCGTTAATGAGATGTCTGAGAGCCTAAGGCAGGTTGAAACCTTAACCAGGATCCTTAAGTATCTGGACAGTGATAAGAATTATGAAGTGATCATGCATGACTTCCTTGAGATAACCGCAGAGTATCTGGGGGTTGGTCAGGCAAGCATATTCAAGATAAATGAAGAGAATGATTTCTCCATGGAGGTAATGTCCAATTACACAATCCAGGGAGAGACTGCTCCCTTTGACAGAACGAAGGGGCTTATTAAGCTACCTTTCTTGGAGGGTAGAAAACCGATAATACTTTCGGCAGGAAGTGTGGCACTTGACCATATAGGCAAGCTATGGCCCAGGATGGAATGTAAGGCCTGTGTTGCAATGCCTATATCGATAGGTCAGGTAACCGATCTCTTTGCTGTATATTTCGAGACTGGTTTTGAGCGAAACTGGAAAATAGAAGAGCTGCAGTTCTTAAGTGATGCAATAAGAGTTCTTCAGAATGTCCTTGATAAGCGGAGACAGAAGAATTCGTTGCTTACCTCCTTTGCATCCCTTGAGGAGATACTGGAGCATGTGGGCTGTGCGATTTGTGTATGCGATCATGCCAAACATAAAATGTTGTTTAAGAATAAGCAAATGCACGAATTTTTCCCGGATAATAAGATGGATGCAGAGCTTTATGGCATTATCTGGGAACCGAAGGCAGACATGCGAAATATCGTGGATTATTATGATTATGACAGCGGCCGGTGGTTTGAGATTCACTACAGTCAGATAAGCTGGGTGGATGGCAGCAGGGTGGCGTTGTATGCAATCTACGATGTGACTGAGAAGAAGAATTACCAGAACAGGATTGAGCAGCAGGCCTATACGGATTATCTGACGGGACTTTTGAACCGTATGTGCTGCGAGAGGGATCTTGCGCGAATTATTGATGAGGCTAAGAAGAGACAGCAGACGGGAGCTCTGCTTTATCTGGATTTGGATGATTTCAAGCACATTAATGATGGACTGGGTCACCAGTACGGCGACATTCTGTTAAAGGAGATATCGGCGGCGATTCATTCGATCAAGGGAATCGAGGAGACCTGCTACCGAATGGGTGGCGATGAATTCGTAATCATTGTTCCGCCCAGAAGCTATCGATTCTTTAACGAGATACTGGACAACATAAAAGGTGTGTTTGTGCGTCCGTGGTTCCTCAAAGACGGCGAGTATTATTGCACCATGAGTATGGGTATGGTCACCTTCCCGGATGAGGGTGATAATGTTGAGGATCTCATTAAGAAGGCAGACATTGCCATGTATTCGGCTAAGAAGACAGGTAAGAATAGAGTAGCCAAGTACAATTCAGAGTCCTTAAGTGAGTCGAATAAAAGACTGGATATGGAGAAGAATATGAGGGATGCCATTGGTATGGGCTTTGATGAATTCCTTATATACTACCAGCCGATTATTGATATATCCAAACCCAAGGCACCCTGTGTTGGGGCGGAAGCATTGATAAGATGGGATTCCAAGGAGCTTGGCTTCATATCACCGACGGATTTTATCCCGCTTGCAGAATATCTGGGACTTATCAATCCGATTGGCAATTATGTACTTAAGAAGGCCTGCGAGGAGTGTAAGAAATGGAATGACAACGGACACCCGGAGTTCAAGGTGAACGTCAATCTCTCCGTGGTCCAGCTCATGCAGGATAATATAGTTGAGATCGTGAAGGATACGGTGAGGGAGACGGGTATTACACCCGGTAACCTGACCCTGGAGGTAACAGAGAGTCTGGCGATCAATGATATGGAGCGAATGAAGGGTATCATGACAGAGATCCGCTCGCTCGGAGTAAGGATTGCGTTGGATGACTTCGGTACAGGATATTCCTCTTTGAATCACATCAGGGAGATTCCTCTTGATGTTATCAAGGTTGACCAGTCATTTATCCGCGAACTTGAGGAGGATGATTATTCCAAGTCCTTCATCAAGATGGTGGCCGAGCTTGCCGGTGCAATCGGCGTCTCAATCTGTGTCGAGGGCGTTGAGTCTGAGTCCCAGTACAAGATCCTCCGCGGTATGAAGGTCCTTATTGCACAGGGCTTCTATTTCGACAAACCGATTCCTCGGGATGAGTTCGAGAGGAAATATGTACTTCCCATGCCGTAGGCATGCCGCAGGGACGGTTCTTTTGTGGCATGCCGCAGGGACGGTTCTTTTGTCACGCCGGGGCACGCATGTCGCAGGGACGGTTCTTTTGTCATGCCGGGGCACGCATGCCGCAGGGACGGTTCTTTTGTCACGCTAGGGTACGCATGTCTAAGGGACGGTTCTTTTGTCACGCCGGAGTATCGCATGTCGAAGGGACGACGCTGTGGCATGACGTGGGGCAATAGTGACCTGAATTGTTTTCACAGATATAGTAAGGGGCGATTTTCCCCTAAATGATTAATTAATTGTTTTCATAGATATAGTAAGGGCGGTTTTCCCCCTAAATGATAAATTAAAAAGGAATTGATGATATGAGCACAGAGAGTAGGAATTTCATTGAGCAGATGATTGAGAAGGATTTGGCAGATGGGGTATACGATACCGTCCACACCAGATTTCCTCCCGAACCCAACGGATATCTGCATATAGGACATGCCAAGAGTATCCTTTTGAATTATGGTCTGGCTAAGAAGTACGGCGGCAAGTTCAACATGAGATTCGATGACACCAACCCGACTAAGGAGAAGACGGAGTTCGTTGAGTCGATCATGGCTGACATCAAGTGGCTGGGAGCAGACTGGGAGGACAGGCTGTTCTTCGCGTCGGATTATTTCGACAAGATGTATGAAGGTGCGGTTGCACTGATTAAGAAGGGAAAGGCCTATGTATCGGACCTTAGCGCGGATGAGATTCGTGAATATCGCGGCACACTGACAGAGCCCGGTAAGGATGATCCCGGCAGAAACAGAAGTGTTGAAGAGAATTTAGCACTTTTTGAGGAGATGAGGGATGGCAAATATGAGGATGGAACCAAGGTCCTCAGAGCCAGAATTGATATGTCATCTCCAAATATGAATATGAGAGATCCTGTAATCTACAGAGTGGCTCATATGACACATCATAATACAGGCGATAAATGGTGTATTTATCCCATGTACGATTTTGCACATCCTATTGAGGATGCGGTTGAGGGAATAACCAACAGTATCTGTACACTTGAGTTTGAGGACCACAGACCGCTGTATGACTGGGTTCTTATTGAGCTTGGATATAAAAATTCTCCAAACGAAGCACCGAAGCAGACAGAGTTTGCCAAGATGTATCTGAATAATGTTGTTACAGGTAAGAGATACATCAAGAAACTGGTGGAGGAGAAGATAGTTGACGGCTGGGATGACCCGAGACTGGTATCGATCGCAGCGCTTCGAAGGAGAGGCTTTACTCCGGAGTCTATAAAGATGTTCGTGGAATTAAGCGGAGTATCCAAGGCTAATTCATGCTCTGATTATGCGATGCTTGAATACTGCATAAGAGAAGATCTGAAGGTGAAGAAGCCGAGAGTAATGGCTGTTCTTGACCCGGTTAAGCTTATCATAGACAATTATCCTGAAGGTCAGGTGGAGATGCTTGAGGTTCCAAACAACCTCGAGAACGAAGAACTCGGCACCCGTCAGGTTCCGTTCACACGTGAGCTCTATATCGAGAGAGAGGACTTCATGGAGGAGCCTGTTAAGAAATATTTCAGAATGTTCCCGGGAAATGAGGTTCGTCTGATGCATGCATACTTTGCCAAGTGCACAGGATGCGACAAGGATGAGAACGGTAATATTATTGCTATTCATTGTACATACGATCCGGAGAGCAAAGGAGGCAACAGCCCCGACGGACGTAAGGTTAAGGGCACCATTCACTGGGTATCGGCAACAGAGGGTATCAAGGTAGAGTGCAGACTCTATGAGAATCTGATAGATGAGGAGAAGGGTGTATACAATGAGGACGGAAGCCTCAACCTGAATCCTAATTCACTGGATGTAAGGCCCGATTGTATCGTGGAGCCAAGCCTTAAGGATGCTAAGGGCTTTGACAAGTTCCAGTTTGTCAGGAATGGTTTTTTCTGTGTGGATTACAAGGATTCTACAGAGAATCATCCGGTATTCAACAGAATCGTATCGCTTAAGAGTTCCTTCGTATTACCGAAGAAGGACTAAGGATAGTGTATTTGTTTTTCTATTTGGTATCCCGTACAATTATGAAATGTTGGATGATCGTATAGTACGATTTATCAACAAAAGAAATAGTTGCAGGATGATATGTATTAATAAAAAATGAGGGGTTTAAGATGGACGGCAATTTATTTGCAGGAATTGGAAGTATGGGCCTTGAAGGAATAAGCGGTCTCAATTTATACGGAGACACTAAGGATTCCGAGGCTGCGCAGGAAAAAGTTCAGACACCTGAGGATATTGAAAGAGAGATGCTCTTTGAGAAATCCTATGAGTGCCCGTGCTGTTTCAGCACATTCAAGAATCATTCATTAAGAACCGGTAAGGCTAAGCTTGCCAGTGTAGACCTGGACTTACACCAGAAGTTCGATAATATTGAACCGCTAAAATATGATGTTGTTTCATGTCCGCACTGTGGCTTCTCTGCGGTCACCAGGTTTTTCACACCTATGACACCGACTCAGAGAAAGACAACACTTCAGATGCTTCGTCAGGGATATATCCCGCAGGACGAGCCGGAAGGAATATATGATTATGAGTACGCGGTATCCAGATATAAGCTTGCGCTTGCTTGTGATGTGGCCAAGAATGCCAAGGCAAGTGAGAAGGCATATACCTGTCTTCGCGCAGGCTGGATGTGCAGAACCTATAAGGAGGAACTTCAGCATGCGGCCAAGCCTGAGCCTGCCAAGGTTGTTCAGGTCAAGCTTTTGGAGAATGAATTTCTAAAGAACGCATACGAGGGCTTCATAGTGGCTCTTGGCAAAGAGAGCTTCCCCATGTGCGGCATGGACGAGGGCACGGTCAATTACCTTATTGCAGCCCTTGCCTTCGAGCAGGGACATTATGAGATGAGCAGCAAGATGATATCCACCATACTCTCATCTTCAGGTGCAAATCCTCGAATGAAAGAGCGCGCTCGCGACCTCAAAGAGGAGGTCTTAAGTGCCATGAAGAACTGCCCCAACCCATAGGTAAGGCAGGAAAATCGCGGGGTATTAAAGTGAGGTTGATTCGCGCGGGAGTATACTACGAGAGAAAGCGAGTAGAATCGCGGGAAATTAATTGAAATGCATCGGGATTGCCATAAATGGTCGAATTCCGATGTATTTTGTTTTGGTGATTTTTGGCGATACATCGGAAATAGCCTATATTGGCCCATCCCGATGTATATTTTAGATAGATTTGGACCTCCGTACATCGGGATGGGCATTGAAAACTCAATCCCGATGTATCGCCTACTGAAACTAGTGCAATAATACATCGGACAGGCCCTAAATCGGGCATTTCCGATGTATGTGCATAAAACCATATATTCCAGATACATCGGGATTCAACTAAAACACCAGATTCCGATGTATCCAAAAAAAGAATACATCGGAACTCCACAAAATCAGGCAATCCCGATGTATCCATCCCTCGAAATCTATCAATTTAAGCAACCCGCGTTGCCACATACTTCCATCTGAAGCGAATCTCCGCGCAAATCAAAGTGAAATACATCAAAACTCCACAAAAATAATTAATCCCGATGTATCCATCCCTCGAAATCTATCAAATTAAGCAACCCGCGTTGCCACATACTTCCATCTGAAGCGAATCTCCGCGCAAATCATAGTGAAATACATCAAAACTCCATAAAAATAGGCAATCCCGATGTATCCTAACTTCCAAACCCCTCGAAAACACCTCAAAAACCGCCCTTACCTCTCAATCCCATCAAAAATATCACCCCTCAAAAACCCCACAAATCTATCAAATTAAGCAACCCATCAAAAATCTAACACGCATCCGGCCATAAACATAAACATCGGAAGTCCGGTGACCGGGACTTCCGATGTTTATGTTTATCTGTCGATATTTAACTTAGTATACTTTCGTACCAAGGGCTCGTGTCTGACGCCGCATCTGGTATCCTTGTCTGAACCTGATGTATCATCGGTAGAAATAAGGAATTTGACCAATATATATGCTAATGTTGCGGCTACTGATAAAAAAGCACCGGCAATTAATAATTTTTTAAGAGCTTTCATAGACTGTTTTACCTCCGATAAGATTATTTTACTCAAATATGTGATAAAATACAAGAAGAACGAAAGTGTAATATAAGGAGGTAATATATATGAAAGAGATAATACTTACAAGTGATAACTTTGAAGCTGAGGTACTTAAATCTGATGTTCCGGTTCTTGTAGATTTTTGGGCACCATGGTGCGGTCCCTGCAGAATGATGGGACCGGTAATCGAGGAACTGGCAAACGAATCTGACGGAAGCTACAAGGTAGGCAAGATCAATGTGGATGATGAGATTGAGCTTGCAAGCTCATATAAGGTTATGAGCATTCCTATGCTTGCTGTATTTAAGAACGGAGCTATCGCAGAGGGCAGCGTCGGCGCACGTCCTAAGGAAGAAGTTATCGAGATGATAAACAGAGCTAAGTAATTCATTTTTATAGCTCGGCTAATCTGTGACATATATTGATTTGATGAATAATACTCGCCAAATCATAGTCCGACTGCTCGATATGACAGTTGATGTTCATAATTGTGACATATTAAAGAAAAGCTAAACAATACCCTAAATACCGCGTTTTTTCACGCCTGATTGACAAATTGCAAGGTCAACTTGCTTCAATGCAACCGCTAAAATTCGTATCATAGGCCTTGTTAAACAAAACCTCGCTGAGTCGCCAGAGACGAGCAAATGCTTCTCCGCAGAAGAAAGAAGCGCACTAACAAATGCTTCTCCGCAGAAGAAAAAAGCGCACGAACAAATGCTTCCTCACCGAAGAAAGAAGTGCACGAACAATTGGAGTCTTGCAAAACAGCAGAGGACGTACAGCATTGAAGGAATCTCAAAGAGGGGGATTCGGAAAGGAACGATATGATTTTAGCTGACAAAATTATTAATGAGAGAAAAAGAAATGCATGGTCGCAGGAGGAGCTTGCTGACAAGCTCGGCGTGTCAAGACAGGCGGTGTCAAAGTGGGAGAGCGCACAGTCGGTGCCTGATATCCAGAGGGTGATCCAGATGGCGCAGCTGTTCGGAGTGAGCACTGACTACCTATTAAAGGACGAGTATGACGCGACTGAGAACAACCAGAGCGAGCCTGTATCCTATGATTATGATAAGAGCTTTGACGAGCCGATTGCAAGAAGACTTGTGAGCCTTGAGGAGGCCAATGCGTTCTTAGAATGCAGGAAGGCTATTGCACCGAAGATCGCACTTGCCGTTTTCATGTGCATCGTTTCCCCGGTGCTTCTCATTGTGCTTGCAGGCCTTGCTGAGTGCTCGAACATCGGATTGTCTGAAGGCGTGGCGGCAGCGGTTGGCATTGTTATGCTCCTACTCCTTGTAGCAGTTGCAGTTTTCATCTTCATTACCACGGGCTACCAGGCCGAGAAGTTTGCTTTTCTGGAAAAAGAGCCCATCGAGACTGCTTACGGAGTCACAGGTATGGTCAAAACTAAGAAAGCAGAATATGAGCCTATGCGCAATGTATCAATGGCAATTGGTGTGATCATGTGTATCTTAAGTCCCGTACCGCTTTTGGTTGCAGGCTGCCTTGGACTGCCTGAGCTTACTATTGTCATGACTGTAGCAATCCTTCTTTTCCTCGTTGCAGTCGGAGTATACCTGATAGTCAACTGCTCTATGGTCTATGGCTCATATACAACCCTTCTTGAAGAGGGCGATTATACTGTGGAAGCTAAGAAGAATAATCAGAGAATGGAGCGTATCGGTGGCGTTTACTGGGGATTAGCGACTGCCATCTATCTTGCCTGGAGCTTCCTTACAGGAGAGTGGGGCATCACTTGGATTGTCTGGGTGCTCGCGGGAGTACTTTTTGCACCAATCAGTGCATTGATTGCTTATATTAAGAAGTAAAATATAATTTAGTACTATGCGATTTTTACATAATTTAAAGAAAAAGTTCATAGGGGACAGGCAGTTCTACCTGTACGTATGCGCGATTGCGATACCAATGATTTTGCAGAATATGGTGACGAATTTTGTGAGTCTGCTCGACAATATCATGGTCGGGCAGATAGGAACCATGCAGATGAGCGGTGTTGCGATTGCTAATCAGTTCACCTTTGTGTTTAATATTACGATATTCGGAACTGTGGCCGGCGCGGGAATCTTCAGTTCGCAATTCTTTGGTAAGGGCGATGCGGACGGGCAGAGGTACACGGTCAGGTTCAGGCTGATCATTTGTACACTGTTGGCTCTGATTGGAATTTTGGCGTTCTATTTCTTCGGCGACAATCTGATCGGTCTCTATATTAATGAAGAGGCGACCGCAAGTGAGGCGGCTGCAACCCTTGGTTATGGCAGAACTTATCTCAATATTATGCTGATATCGATGATTCCCTTCGCGATCGGCCAGGTCTATGCCAATATCCTTAGGGAATGTGAAGAGACCAGGGTGCCAATGGCAGCATCCGTTATCGCGGTTGTGATGAATGTAATCTTAGACTACGGTCTGATCTTCGGAAACCTGGGTATGCCTGAGCTGGGCGTTGCGGGTGCCGCAATTGCTACAGTTGCAGCCAAGATTGTTGAAGCGGGCATCATCATTATCTGGGCACATCTTAATACTGATAAGATCCGCTGTATCGGAGGGCTGTATAAGGGCTTTAGCATTCCGGGTGGACTGTCTCTTCAGATGCTTAGGAAGTCTATGCCGCTCATGCTCAATGAGTTTCTCTGGTCCTATGGAATGGCGACGCTTACACAATGCTACGCTATGAGGGGACTTGATGTGGTTGCGGCTCAGAATATCTCTTCAACCATTACCAATATTTTCGGAGTCATCTACATTCAGTTGGGCTCGTCAATAGCGATTATTGTCGGCCAGAAGCTGGGTGCCGGACGCTTTGAGGAGGCCAAGGATACGGACAATAAACTGATTGCCTTCTCATTTTTGGTGTGCCTGGCGGTATGCCTTTTTGTCATGCTTCCGCTGGCCTCATGGTTCCCGAATGTCTACAATACCGAGCCTGAGATCCGCGCTCTTGCAACCTATATGATCACCATCAATGCAACAGCCATGCCTATGTGGGCCCTAACGAACGCCTTCTATTTTACACTCAGAAGCGGCGGCAATGTTATGATTACGGTTGCCTTTGACTCAATCTACACCTGGGTCATTCTGCTTCCGATTCTTTTTGTATTTGCAAGATTTACTACAGTGGGCATCCACATCCTGATCATTATCGCAACCTACATGGAAGTGATTAAGATTGCCATAGGATTAAAAATGGTCTGCTCCAATAAATGGATGAGGACTATAGTCAACTGACGCAACTGACTTATATTAATGAGGGGATAGTAGTCAGTCGGGGCGTTTTTTACAAAATATTCTCCTCAGATGGCAGATAATTCTTGACGTAGAACGTCAGTATTATATAATAATTAGAAGGTTTTTGTTGTTGGATTTTATGAGGAGGAGATTATGGCTTCAGAGAAAAAGACAGTCGATGCGGTTTACGATGCTAAGCAGCTTGGCGTGCCCAAGTTATTGATTCTGGGACTTCAGCACGTATTCGCAATGTTCGGCGCAACAGTACTTGTTCCTGTGCTTACAGGACTTGATGTATCAACCACACTGTTATTCGCAGGTCTTGGTACATTGTTATTCCACTTCCTTGCCAAGGGAAAGGTACCGGCCTTCCTTGGTTCGTCATTCGCATTTCTTGCAGGATACGGGGCAATTGCTCCCGAAGGAGCTAAGGATCTTCTTCCTTATGCCTGCTTCGGTGTAGCCTGCTCGGCAATTCTGTATCTCATTCTTGCAGCTCTTATCAAGGCTTTTGGTACCAGCAAGATTATGAGATTCTTCCCACCGATCGTTACAGGTCCGATTATTATTGCAATAGGTCTCAACCTTTCAACATCTGCAATCAATAACTGTGCGACAAACTGGTGGATTGCAATTCTTGCAATTGCTGTTGTTATCATATGTAATATCTGGGGCAAGGGAATGATTAAGATTATTCCTATCATCCTCGGTGTTATTGTTTCATATGTTGTTGCTGCTATAGCAGGTCAGGTTGATTTCACACCTGTTGCTGAGGCTGCATGGATTGGTCTTCCTATTAAGTGGGAAATGACAGTATTCTCGCTTATCGGCAAGGCTGACACATCACTTCTTATCACAGCAGCAATCACAATTATGCCAATCGCACTTGCTACTATGGTTGAGCATATCGGTGATATTTCCGCTATCTCTTCTACAGTTGGTCACAACTATATCAAGGATCCCGGACTTCACCGCACACTTCTTGGTGATGGACTTGCTACAATGGTTGCTTCACTCTTCGGAGCTCCGGCCAATACCACATACGGAGAGAACACAGGCGTGCTTTCACTGACCAGGGTTTACGATCCCTTCGTTATCAGAGTTGCCGCAGTATTCGCAATACTGTTCTCATTCTGCCCGAAGCTTGCAGCACTTATCTACTGCATGCCCGGAGCCACTCTCGGTGGTGTATCACTCATCCTCTACGGTATGATTTCCGCAGTCGGTGTACGTAACGTTGTTGAGAATCGTGTTGACTTTAGCAAGAGTCGTAATACAATTATCGCAGCCCTGATTCTGGTACTTTCAATCGGTATCAACTATACAGGTTCGATTGCATTCACAATCGGTGAGATTACAATCAGCCTTTCAGGTCTTGCTGTTGGCTCGCTTGTTGGTATTATTCTTAACGCAGTTCTTCCGGGTAAGGATTATGACTATCAGGAAGAGAAGGCCGAGCATACAGGAGTTAACTTCGAGATATAAGCCTGCTTTTCGAGAGTTCGGCACTCATGAAGGACGGTTTGTGTACTGTTTGGGTTCTCTGGTAAAGCATATTAATTACTACACTTAAAAGATGCAGTATTAATCAGCTTTTCAAGAGAAAATATGGTATAGCTAAATAGAAAGCGTTATACCAGTGATGGATTCACTTTTGTCCGGATATTGAAGATATAGATTAATTGGCCACCGGTTATGCCGGTGGCCTGTTTTATTGATGATGAAATGTTTGGATTTGAATACCATAAATATAGTGTCAGTTGTACTAGATGTAGCGGTTGAATATATGGGAAAAACTGTGATATATTGACTATGTTAGACAATATGAATAATAAGGTTTGTTTGGGCGTATAATTCCGTGTTATGCGAACGATGAAGGATGTTATCTGAAATAGGTTGATGTTGGGGGATATGTAGGTATGAATGAGAAGTTTTTTGATCTAAAGAGTGAGAAGCAGGATAGAATTATCAATGCCGCGCTACATGTGTTCTCGGTTAATGGATTCAAGCATGCCAGCACAGATACTATTGTGTCAGAAGCAGGCATCAGCAAGGGTCTGCTGTTCCATTATTTTGTTAGCAAGCAGGGTCTGTATGAATTCCTCATGGACTACTGTGTGAGATATATGCTGTTTGAAATCGGCAGAACTGTCGGCAATGAAGAGAGATATTTTGAGTTCCAGGAGAAACTTCAGTCAGCCAAGATCAATATCCTTAGGAACTACCTTTATATGAATGAATTCATGAAGAAGGCTTCGGCAGACAGAGCAGCAGGGATAGCAGGTGATTATGCTCCGATTGACAAGTACAATGCCTCTATGACCTCCATGATTAATTCTCTTAAGATGCCCTCGCTTAACACCGGAATCAGCGCAAGCCAGCTTGATAATCTTGTGAACTACACTATCAATGGCATTTCCGCCGAGGAATTCAGTAGACCTGACCTCGACGCCGACAGACTGAATGATAAGATAATTGAATACCTGCGACTCATTAGGTCTATGGTGGTGAAGGCGTAGGTTGATTGATTATAGAGATTTGCCGGATAATTCATTTGATGTTTCGGTGGATTCTTATTAATTTCCCGCGGAAACACTTGCATCCCCTCGAAGGTTATCCCCGCGCAAGCAGGTCTCATGTCTTCAGAATACAAAAGAATTCAATATTTCCCGGGATAATCCGTACCTGTCTCATAGCCCATGAGTGCATCCAGGGTCTCCGGTCGGTCGGCATACTCTGCCATAGTCCGAAAGGCTTCAAGTACCATTTTATACGGATTCTTCTTGTAATCAGTTCTATCCCTGTCAAGCATTGACTTAAAGTGGTCCATCTGCCACACCATAACATCGATCACTGTTGCATGACCGACACAGGCTTTGGCCAGGTAGTTTCCATGCTCAAGGAAATATATATATTCATCCAGTATCTCAGGATACGCAGATAGCTTCTCTACGAACTCCGTCGCACATTCATACAATTTCTGACCGCACACCTCATTTATTGATACATCTGTCGATTCAGGAAGAGTCTGTACCTTATTATCATTGTCAGATTCGCCTTTACTCCCACCGTAAGCTCCACTAATTGCAACTCCCGTATTCTCTCCGGCCCTTCGAAGCATCTCTTCCGTAAATCCAATCAGTTCCTTCTTATTCATAATTCCCTCCGCTCAATCAGTTCCTTCTTATCCATAATTCCCTCCGCTCAATCAGTCCTCAGGCCAATTTTCCTTGGTCTTAATCCAATCGTACCTACAAAGGCAGCATATAATGTACCATAGCAGAGCATGCACGATCCGCGTCTACGCCTCAACTACACTTTCCACTACACCTAAGCACCCTACTATGGTATAATTATCTCATATAATCAATGACAATAGCCATCGCAGTTATACCATTATAGCCACAATCTTGCGATATTGCATGCAACAAAAAGCCAATTCAAAGGCTAACACCACAGGGCTAATATGGAGAGAATGATAAAACGATATTGGAGGGATACCTAATGGATAATATGACTGAAATGTGTAATGTGGTGCGAATTCACCTTAAAACGGGTGGCGCAGAGGGGGCTGTAGATAGAGAAAAGCTGATGGATTTTTGCCTTTTCTCCTCAGAAAAACAGTATGTTGTTGTGGGATGGAGTTGTGCATATATTAATTCAGAAAAAGTAATAAGCACATTCGATGATTACTATAAAGCGGTACAAGATGGTATTAGAGAGCAACCTACCATTTTTGGAAAAAGAATGAATGCTGCAATAAATCGTTTCGCTGAAACGAAGGAAAACGACTTGTTTTGGACTAGGGATTTGGAAGGGAATCATTGGATATGTAGAGCAAAGGGGAAAGCAGAGGCATATTTTGATGAGTCGCTAGACATTGGTGCGGTTGTTCCGGTTGAGGCATATAAATATGGACTAGAAGTTCCTGGACAGATATCTGCATCTTTTTCAAGAAGAAGGGTAGCAGAATACTTAGGTGACAATGATTTGATAGTAGCTTTTTCAAAGCAAGCATTTAATAAAATGTCTGGAAGAAAGCAATATAAGATTTCAAAAATTGGTAATGGAGATATGCTGGATAATTTGCCACCGTTTGAGTTAGAGGAGTTGGTTATTTCATATATACAGATTGTTAAAGACTATTATGTGCTTTCAAATTCAATAGCGAATAATTCAACTACAATCAAGATTGAATGTGAATTTCGGTCAAGAGATAAAAATAATCCAGAGCGAGCTGTAGTTCAGGTTAAGGGCGGAAGAACTATGATAATAGATGCTGAAGACTATAAAACTTATGATGAGGATGGATATATTGTTTTCTTTTTCGCACCACATGTTTTGAATATTGATAAACTAAGAAATGCTATTTGTATTACTAGAGAGGAATTGATTGATTTTTATCAAGAATACAAAGCAGTGATGCCAGACTCCATAACAAGATGGGAAGAACTGATTACAGAATAATAGGGTTACTTGATTAGAGATGCCTTTGGGTATCTCTTTTTTTTGCGTAAAAGAAGGGAAGCCAAGATTTATTACGAATTATATATAGTGCCAGGAAAGATTATTGGCTGATTTGATTCGAATTAAACATAAGGAAAGAAAATATGTGAAAAATAATGTACATGCACCTATGGTATTTATATTATAAACAAACTTTGAAAGTGAGGAATCTATATGGAACAGATTAATAACACAAACAGATGTTGTGCAACATGTAATTATTGGTTAGGGTTCAGAAATCCAAACAGGCTAGGATATGTTGAGGTGGGGAGCCGAATGGAGCATGGTCAATGTGCCTCACATGATCTCTCAGAACATTATTCTAGACAGGCAACATATTGCTGTAGCAATTATTCAAAGTGGTCTGCTTTACGATAGTTATGAGAGGGGTGATAAGATGTATCGAGAACATGATAGCAATGGATTTTCGGATGATTCTAATAAAGAGGGAAAGACAGCGGTTCTATCTGATGAAGATTCTAGGATGTATATGATTTATGGTGATATTGAAACAAGAACTTGTGCGGATATTGTTTTTGCAATTAATACAATTAATCATGTAGATGACAACAAGGAGAATCATGAGAAGAACTATAAGAGAGAACCAATCAAATTGTACATAAATTCTTTTGGTGGGAATGTATATGCAATGTGGATGTTGATTGACACTATCTTGTGTTAGAAAACGCCAGTACATACATATAGTACAGGATATGCTATGAGTGCAGCCTTTCAAATATTTTTGGCAGGACATAAACGATTTGTCACTGAACATACCACGCTAATGTATCATCAGATTTACTGCTGGCGATCTGGAAAGTATCAGGATCTCGTTGAAGACAGAGAGCATATGGATCACTTAAATAAGCAGATTGAGGATTATGTGATAGGAAGGACAAAACTTAAGTTGGAAGATATTTCACTAATAAGAGAGAGGAAACAAGATACATATTTTACCGCAAAGGAAGCTGTAGAACTAGGGATGGCGGATAAGATACTTTGCAGGTAATAATTGTTATTATAGATAATGGAGGAAGCTGATAGTTGTAGAAGCGCGATTCGAAATCTTCTTGAAAGATTGTGTGAATGAGGGATTACCAGTGACAACAGATTATCATTATGGACAAATTGTAACAAAAAGAAAAAATATAAAGGAGATATTAGGAGCAAAGGGAACTCGTACACTTATGGCAATCGTTTTTTGTATTTATGTGGGCCCTGAACATGAACTATACTATGTAAATCTCCTTGCCGCCTCAATGAATTTGCAACTCCTAGGTACTTTAGTTTATAAGGGAAAGGGCGGATATAAGAAACTTTCCCGAAGACTATATGAAATAGATCTGTTTGAAGACTTTGCAGAGTTTCCTGATGAAGTGGAAACTTTGATTAAAAGGCTTGGATTTATTCCGGAAGAACGAGAGGTTCAATACGTGTATAACGTGCTTTACGCAATTAAACCGCTGATTTTAGAATGGCTGACTATGACCAATGAGATTGCATATGCTCCAGAGTTTGCTTATCATATTGACTATTTCATTAGGAACAAAGTGGAGCACATGCCAGAACCTGAAATTATAGCTATTTCTCCGAGAAATTACCCCAAAGATTACAAAATAGGAATTGATGAAGGAATATTCAAACTTTATTTCGATATTCTTTCTTTCGCATAATTGTCATATGGAGGATTGAAAACATGGATTTATATAATTATATTAACTCGGAAGATATTAAAGAACATTTGAAGTCACTGAGTTATCAGTTTAACTCAATAGAAGCTAGTTGGCTTGTATACCAAAGTGGAAAGTATACTCTTGAAGAAAAGATTTCTGCATGGAACTGGATTATCGAGAATATGCCAGACTGTGAAGTTAAGGAGAGAATGAATTGTAGCTATCGAGAAAGCTTACATGAAACACTAAAGGCATACATTAACCTTATGAGAAAGTATGTTCAAGAGTATTATGAAAGTGAAGGTTGTGTCTATACATATGGTTATTATCACGCTGGTTATGACGAGTGGTGTAATGACTTGGAAATTTATAAAACTGTTGATGACTGTTTTGATGACTTGTTTTATAGGTGTGATGAGGAAGAGAAAAACAAGTATGTTGGGATTCGAGTGATAAGACGAAGTCTGTTACAAGATAAGCGAACGATAGAAGCATATTTTAATCAGGATAAGGAAATATTAAATATAAATGTCTACGGAGAAGCTGATGATGAATCTGAACTTAGTACTCAGTTTTTTGACGGAATGTGGTTTGCATTTCCAACTCCATTTAAGAAAGGTGACGCAGTAATCAGATATGATGAGAAAAAATATCCAGCGGATAGATTGGAAGGTGGAATTCTTATACTGCAAGGATGTACCCCAGAATGGTTAAGAAATCAAGATCCCCAAAGGATGCAAAAGTATCTAGATGGTCGTAATGGTGATACTACGGATATGAATGTCTGGGGATATTTCCAGGATGAGGATGGGCGAATATACGCAGAAACTACGTATAACTATATGGATTTCGAACTATATAGGGGCCCATATGAAGGGAAAAGCAGGCTTATGAAGGCACTCAGCAGTTTCCTTCAAGATAAAATAGATTTAAGTGTGTTGCTGTCGGCATATAGGAAGGTGATTCTTGATGAGTTTACAAAAGATGTTATGTTGACAAATTGGTATACGGATGAAGAACTGGAGCTTGCAGGACTATCAGACATAGTAAAACTAGAAAATCAGTCAAAAACGAAGGCAATGTCGAAATGAGGAAATAAATATGAGAATTGAACCGGTTGGCATTTTTGAACCATCAGTAGGAATTACATATGTAAGTAAGGTGAATCCTGCAATAAGAGAAGCAAATATACAGATACGGAAAAAAAGAGAATTACAAGAGAAGAGGGTTAATGCCACGCGGTATATGGATAACAAGGCCAAAGAATATATAGATACTATGCTATCATATGATGCCCAAGGGAATGCGACAAATCCTTATTACTATTCATTTGACAAAAGAGCATAGGCGATATAGTCAACAAAGAATATCTTTGTTAGTACGAGAGAGAGCTTAGGCTCTCTTTTTTGTGCTGAAAAGAAGGGAATTTGAAGTCTAATACGAACTATATATATTGTAAGGAATTTAGCGTCGCTTGTTTTCCTTTGGGATTCTGCTCCTTGTACTCAAGCCAACAGAAAGACAAATTTGATTTGCTGCCTGGAGAATGTATCCTGTCAAAATAAGCCTGAAAATCAGGCATAGGAACATCTTTTCGTTGCCGGTTTGTCTGTGGATAGAAAAGGTCTTCTACGTCCTTAGGTGGCATCATTCGAAGTTCATCAAATGAATGTCCACTGGCTTCAAATCGGTTCATAATCAGTGCTACTGTTCCTGAACCGATTTTGTACCGATCCATTACGGATCTGGTTGGGCATTTATTCAGATGCATCTGAATAGTGCCAATGATAGTGTTGTAGTCTTGCATATTTGCCTCCTTTCGCAATCAGTTGTTAATGACTACGAAAAAAACTATAACACTAAATAATGTAAGCGATGTTCAGTTGCCCGGAATTATGTTCAGATATATCCGGAATGACTGTTCAGGTGTTTTTGGAATCCGTGCTCAGTTGAGGCGGAATATGCATGGAATGCAAGTATTATTTATTTCAAAGATATAAAATAATAAAACAGTAGACTTTTGTTTGTAAAAATGTTTATAAATAATTATATGATAATATTATGAGGTGGCGAAGATGGAAGAGCATGTAGGAGCATTCTTCTTTATTGGAGATCATATTATTACTAACGATACGCCAATATCAAAGGCAAATATTTACGGAGATTACAGGAATTATTCTTCACATTGGGATTTGTGGAGATCTCTATTAACCCGTTATCCAGAGTATGAATATATGGATTATGATTATTTTCCAAGGGGGCGTGTTGTATATGATATTAAGGCTAATAAATGCATTCTTTATATTGATCCCAAGCTAGAAGATAATAAATTTATTTCTAAAATTGAGAATAGATATTGTTTGATTCCAGGACAGTATAACCAAGGCTATGATGAGCATTATCAGTCCTTGCAACCTGTTGAAGATATTGATCCTGATGAATTGGATGAAGATGTGATTTTTGCCGAGTCTTTAGATATGTATGTGAACAGAGAAACATACTAATAAAATGAGTATGGGTGGCGCAAAAATATGTCTGGAGAAGATTTATCAAGTTATGATTCCGGATTAAAACCAGCTGATATGCGTGTAGTTGCATACCCTTCGGATAACGAGAGAGACGAGAAGGGAAAGGATTTTATTCTTCTGTGTGGTTTACAGAAGAAGAGAATCGAGGAAATTCCTGCAGAATTGTGTGATTCACGAAATATTGAATTCCTACCATCCAACATATACTCATTTTACCAGTGAAATGGTGTGGAAAAAGTATATTAAACTACTTTGCGACACGATAGAGGATGAAATTAGTCAATTAATATAGTTCCAGTAAGATGGGAGGCTCACTTTGAGCCTCTTTTTTGATGTAAAAAGAAGGGAAAATAGGTTCTATTACGAATTATATATACTGTAAAGAATTATGTAAAACGAACTATAAGCATAAATATCACATACAAAAAATGTACATATGGTTGTTGTATTTATATTATAGGCAACACAGTAAGAGCTGGAATAATTGTTGGAGGTGTTTTATGAAAGATTTGAATGATAACAATAATGGCATGAAGGACTGGAGCAAGGAAATTTTGTCGCCGCTGGAGGCATGGACGGTTGCTTCAAATATGAATCGAGTTGATCTAATGAGAAATACATCATCTGATGACTGGTGGTCCTCCATAAAGGCAACAATCGTATTTTTTATTACTTTTTCACTTACAGAAAGTGTTGTTGCTTCAATCATTGCGTGTATCGTAGTTCCCTGGGGCTTAAGTAAACTAATCCAGGCTATTTTGAAGAAAAGGAATAAATTTAACCACATAAGGAGGTAGTTATCATGAAGATGACATCAGCAGAGGCCAACAAGACCTTAAAGAAATTGAACGATGAATATGTTGCACTTCTTAACAGAGAAGAGCGTAGTAAGGAATTTAACGCTGCTATGGGAGAGGATGTTGAATCTGTTAGACCAGCCTATGAATATAGCAATGTTCAGGTGGAGCTAGATAATCTTGAACGAAGAATACGAAAGATTAAGCACGCCATCAATATTTTTAATACAACTACTATGGTTGATGGATTTGATATGACTGTTGATGAGATGCTTGTTTATATCCCGCAGCTCACAAAACGCAAGGCAAAGCTTGCTGATATGAGCTCAAAGTTACCTAAGGCGCGTGTTGAGGAGCATTATGGTAGACAGTCTAACATCATTGATTACACATATATAAATTATAATTTGGAAGGTGTGGCCAGGGATCTTGAACTGGTCACAGATGAGCTTTCAAAAGCTCAGATTGCTTTGGATGTATTAAATAATACAGCAATTATTGAATTGGAATATTGATAAGTATTCCGTTGTACTGCTTTTGATATGAACAAAAAGTCTTTGTTCATGTGAAGGTATATGGTTGATGATTAAGTTATTTTCTTTGTTATTTGTTATGAATCCGGTTTATTGAGAATAATTATGCGATCAATTACATGGAGTGGTACAAGAAAACTTTAGGTAGTGGAAGTATGGTTATAAGCTGCCCTTGAAGGAAAGTTATAAATAGAAGAGGCTGAAAGTTGCTGAGAAGCGATACGAAGACTTGGTGAGATGATAAGCGATAGAAAGAATGATGAATTTTCAGGTTTTGCCACGAAATAAGGCAAAGAAATTATCATACAAAGAATTGCCCTATTCATGCGTGATTATTTCAATTACAGACCCGGGAGAAGAACCCGTTTTATTTGCAACGAATCCAGGTATAAAAGCGGTACTAAAACTTCAATTTGAGGATGTAATAGATGAGTCACCACTATCAATGGATAGCAGAGATGCAGAAAGAATAATAGATTTTGTGAATATATGGAAAGATTCTGTTGAATCTATCGTTGTTCATTGTGAAGCCGGAATTTCAAGAAGTGCTGGTGTTTGTTCCGCTTTAATGTTATGGATCAATGGAAATGATAATGATATTTATAACAATCCTTTTTTTCATCCGAACAGGTTATGCCGAAGCCTTTTATTGGAAGAATTGATAAAGCGTGAATATTTGTAGGGAGCTTTTTATGTATAAAGGTATTTTTTGGTGCTATAGAAAAGAATTTGTTTTGGGGAACGAGGTTATGTCTTCTGTTAAAAATAGATTTTTTGTTGAAGAATTTGAAAAGACTATGAGAGAATCTGGTATTTATTCTACAACAATAGACTAATCCACACTTGATGAGTGCCCAATATAGTATCAGAACAACGAATATTGAAACGGAGGAATCTATTATGGCTCAGATTAATAACAATGAGAGATGTTGTGCAACATGTGTAGAATGGCTTGGTTCAAGAGTACCTAACAGACTTGGATATGTTGAGGTTGCGAGCAAGATGGTAAGTGGAAGATGTGCTGCTAAAGGGTTAAACGAAAGCAGAGAATATCAGGCGTGTTACAGCTGTAGAAATTACTGCAAGTGGTCAGCTCTTCGATAATAATTAGCTGCAATTGATAAACCTATAAGTATATGGAGGTGCTGTATGTTTGATGAAATCAGAGCTAAAGCTTTTAGTACAGAAGTAAATATTGAAGATTATATTGATCGCATAGAGATAGCGTATGACAACATTATTAAATTGGCTAAAATCACAAGAACAGAAGGGATTCTTGCATTGGAATTTCATTCGGGTTTTGTGAAGGACTCCAAGGTGTTAGCTGATGATTTATATTGGATGGTTCAATTGGTGGTGTGCGGCAATGATCCTAAAGTAATCGAAAACTTTGTGACGCTGAGATTCTATGTGAATAATTTTAAGGGAATAGATGCATTTATTTATTATCTTTATGCCCAGGGGATTTTATATGTACAGGATGGATGCACTCCCTGTTTTATAGAAGACTTTTTTAATGCAGCTATTCCGGAAAACTGCAATATCAGAAGAGAACTCGGAGGAAAACATTTTAATCGAGAGAGGCTAATTTTCGATGAAGAAAATCGCCAGAAACTGCATGAATTCAGAAATCTTTTATCAGAAGAAGATATAGAGCTTGTACAAAACGTTGAAAATCTTATGAATGGCATGAATTCGAATGAATGGTGGGATATGACTCATGAAGATGGTGTAGCAGGGTGGGAGTGGATAGTTCCTGCTGTTAAGGAAAATTGCCGCTATCTGATAGATGCACATATGCATATGGGTAAAATTCTATCGTACCTCTGGTATGTCAGCATACCTAAAGGTGATGAAGTTAAAGAAGCATGTGAGGATTTTGTGGCAAAGCTTGATTTCTTCAGAAACAAAGGGAACGAGAAGAAAGCTAAATTCTACATTGAAACTGAGTTTTTAAGGCAATTGTCAGAAGAAGAGGATCATATAATTATTGAGGTTCTGAATTCGGTTCGAAATGAAACACTTGCACTTGCCTTAAAAGGATGTGATGTCCTGGAGCGCAGAGAACTACTCTCTGTTATGGAAAAGAAACATAGATATCAGGTAGAAGATGCAATTGATTCTATGGGGCCGGTAAGAATGATGGAAATAAGAAGAGCGATTGCTGCCTTAAAACTGGAGTATCTGAAAATAAAAGAAATGGAGAAGAATAATTTATTATTAGATGGATTATGAAAACAAATCGTTATTTTATGATAGTTATTATGATTTCTTTTACTTTCTTATGTGGCTGTAGCAAGAATGATGATATTAGTTCTATAACCAATATAGAGCCGGTTATTGATGTTCCTTCTGAAGTAAGTACATCTAATGAATCATCATCAATGGATGATACAGCTTCTGATAAAGTTAGTAGCGAGTCTGATGACAATGAAGTTAATAATTCTTTGTCGGAAATACAACATCAGTACAATTTATCAGATATATACCAAGATAAATACGTTTCATCATTGTATTGGCTTATCGGCAAGGAGTATGTGGTTGAGGCTATGGTTTTTGATTCTTTTAGCCAAATTAAGGCAATAAGGTTGGCTGACATTGAACGAATAGAATCTAGTGCATTTGAAGATTTTTCCAATATAAGAGTTATCGATAAAACTGGTTCTGAATTGTCTATTATGACTGATAAGGAATTGGCTGTTGAAATTGTAGAGATGATTTCACAACAAGAGCAAGAATAACGAGTTAAAAGGGAATTTCAGAATGATCTACATTGTATCGGATTTAATGGCTGTATAATAGGTATTCTTATAAGGAGAAAGAACATGGAAAGAGTCGAATTAGCTTGTCATACAGGTCATAGCATAAATATGGGAGTAGGATCACCGTCAAAATGGATAGAAGCCGTAGTTGAAAAAGGCATGAAAGCAATGGCGGTGACAGATATTGAAACTGTTGGGGCCTATGGCGAATTAGCACATTATTTTTCATATACAAAACCAGATTTGAAGTTGGTTTATGGTAAAGAGATGCCAGTCGATGAGAGCGGATATGATATTGACGATTATGGATATATTTCAATTCTTGTCTGTAATGATATTGGTAAGAAGAATTTATATGAACTTATCTACGAAACTGAAACAAAAAACTATTGTCTTAATCTGAATCAAATTGCAAATAAACATGATGGACTGTTACTTGGAAGTGGAAGAGAAAACGGAATTCTTCAGAGATTCCTTCTGAACTATAAGAACTTGGGGTATGCAAGCATTGAAGAAGCATCCGAGCAGGAATATGTAAAGAACATATTAAAGATTTTAGATTATATAGAAATTCAGCCTGGATGTGACAAAAAACTTGCAAAATTATTATTTGATCTTGCTAATGAAAATAAGATTATTCCGGTAGCAGTTGGAGGCCCATTTTATCTTGGCTCAGATTCTACAAGACTGGCTTTTGAGGTATTAACTGGAAAAATAGAATCAGATGAAACATACTACCAATATAAACTTCATGACACAGATTCTATGAGTAAACTATTTACAGAGGTACTGGAATTTGATAATGAAACTTCTTACCAACTTGTTGTCGAAAACAGTAATCGTATAGCTGATAAGTGTGATCAGATTTATCCTTTTGCAAGTGTCAAGTATTGTCCAAGTATAAAGAATCAGAATAGTATACTTAGGGATATTTGTGAAAAAGCACTGAAAAGAATGGGGTTATATGAAAATGAGAAATATCAAAAGCGCCTTGAGTGGGAATTAAATGCTGTAAAGTATACGGGAACAGAATATATGTTTTTGCAGATTAAGGATATTAAGGATAGATTAGGAATCGAAGATTTTGAAATCGGAAGCAGAGGGACTGTAGGAACTTCTCTTGTTGCATTTCTTTGCGGTTTTAACGAAGTTGATCCAGTAAAGACAAATATGTGTCCTTATTTTTTCTACGGATTCAACGGAAATAAAGAGCCTGACATTGATTTAAACTATAGTTCAGCAGTTCAGTCAAAAGTTCATGAGGCATATAAGGATGCACCAGGTGTTGGCACTGTAATTAAAGCTGGAACTTTTTCTAGTTATGGTGATTTGCGCGCTTTACGTAAAATCGAGGGGTCAGATAATAGGAATGCAAAGAAAAGGAAGTATGATGTGGCTGAGGCTATGGCCGATACTGTTTATGGAAGAGGTCAGCATCCTGGAGGGATTATCCTTTTACCAGAAGGAATAGATTCAACAGATGTCTTACCTGTATATAATATAGGTACAATTGATGAACCTATTATTACGTCAGGAGTAGATTATCATTCAATCGATCATCTTGTGATTAAAATGGATGTTCTTGGACATAATGCACCCGAAGTAATAAAGCGTCTTGCCGATATTACCGGAGTTGATCCTAGGACAATCAGCACTGATGATACAGGGGTTATGAATATGTTTGAGTGTCCTAGAGACGGATTACCAGCATGTGCAGGTATTCTGGAGTTTTCAAATAGTTTTGTATTAGATGCATTGAAGATAGCAAGGCCAAAATCTTTTGATGATTTAGTAAAATTATCGTCTCTTATGCATGGCACGGATACCTGGAATGAGAACGCTAAAAATCTTATTGAAGAAAATGGTGTGAGCATCAGTGATGTTCTTGCAAATAGAGATGACGTATTTGATATGTTTATATCTCATGGTATTGCGGAAAAAGAGGCTTTTGCGCTTGCGGAAGAGGTACGAAAGGGAATGGTTTCCCGTAACAGAGCAAGATTATGGCCTGAATGGAGAGAAAAACTGATAGCACAAGGCGTACCAACATGGTTTGTAGAATCATGTGAAAAGGTGAAGTATTTATTTCCAAGGGCTCATTCATATGCGTATGTGTTAAGCGGATGGAGAATGGCATGGTACAAGCTTCATTACCCTTTGCAGTTTTATAAGGTTATGCTGGATGTATATCGAGTTGATGAATTTGAACCGGATTATATGATGAACAAAGAATCTTTAACATTGTTTTATAAATTCCTTCAGGATCCTAGATCTGCTTATCGAGATAACGAAGAACATTTTGAACATGAGAATTTTTCGGCAACTTGCATTTTGCTTATGGATTACTTTGAACATGGATTCAGATTTGTCGGTAGACCTGTGAAAAATAGGGATGAGATGATTTTTGAAATTATGGATGATAATACGATTTCTGTGCCAATTCGTGAGGAATAGTGCATTGAATAAGCTGGAATGTATATAAGTATTCAAAATAAAGGTATTGTTGCTATTCTATGTTACTGTATTTATACTGAATATATGGGCATATTTATAAAGAAAAAAACATCAATACCTTTAGTTGAATATAATCCTGAAAAGGAGAGGCCAGTTCTGAAGTGCTCTATTTGTAATGGAGAACAGATTGCCGGATTTAAGGATAAGCAGACCGGTCATTTTACAGAGGTTATACTGATAAGGAATGGACAGGATTTAGATGAATTCATGGAAATGTATGATTTGAGTTCTGTTACAAAAGAATACTAGAAAAAGGGAGGGGCCATGAAAAAGACCAACAATTATTTTATTGAGAAGGTATTAGCGCTCATTTTCGGAGTAATCGGAGTGATTTTTATTATTGTTGCAGCACTTTTAGCTTCTCATTCCGGCAAAATCGCGAGAACTTACATTCAGACAACAGCCGAGATTACCGGTTTTGACACTGTCCGAAGTAATACCGATTCAAAGTACAGACGAAGGACAGCCGTTAAATATGAAGTTGAGGGTCAGAGCCTGGAACAACTGCTAAACGAATACAGCAGCAGTATGTACGAGGGCAAAATAATCCCCGTTTTGGTCAATCCCGAGGACTACTATGATGTCAGGACAAGCACACTTCTATACCTTCCTGCAATAATCTTTGGTGTAGTAGCAGTCCCTTTCTTAGTTGTGGCCATAATCCTGATTGTAGTCATTGTATCCCGAGGCAAGCGTTTTTCCCGCATATACGAAGAAGGGAAAAGGATCACTGCTGAGGTGACGGGCGGCAAAATCAACAGGAATTATTCGGTCAACAACCGTCATCCTTGGCGTCTGGAGTGCCGCTACGAGGATACGTTTACGGGCGAGGAGCATGTGTTTATGAGCGGCAATGTGTGGTTCGACCCGAATCAGTATTTAGGTCGGCCAATTTCGGTCTACATCCTGGACGGCAATTACAGCAAATACTACATCGATGTGGATTCGCTCGACCTGTAAGCCATGAAACTGTATCAAGCGCCCCTGGAGGGCATCACCACTTACATATATCGCAACGCGCTTGCGCGTCATTTCGGTGGCGCGGACAAGTATTTTGCGCCCTTTATAAGTCCCTACGAGAAGATTGTTATTTCGGCAAAAGAGCGAGCTCAACTGACTCCTTCGCACAATGAAGGAATCGATTTGGTGCCTCAGATTCTGACAATGGATGCGGAGGGCTTTCTTAAGTTGACCCACCTTCTGCATGAGGAATATGGATACGAGGAATTCAATCTGAATTTCGGGTGCCCGTCCGGGACTGTGGTTTCCAAGGGAAGAGGCGCCGGGGCACTTAAGGACCTTGAGCTGTTAAAGGAGTTTTTGGACAGGATAACAGATGGATTTCCATATAGATTGTCGGTTAAGACGAGGGTTGGATTCAGCGATGTCGGCGAATGGGCGGCACTGCTTGATCTGTATAACAGGTATTCCTTGTCGGAGCTAATCGTTCATCCCAGGGTGGGCAGACAGATGTATAAAGGCGTGCCTGATATGGCTGCATTTGAGTATGCGCTTGTAAATAGCAGGAATCCGGTTGTGTACAATGGGGATATTTGTACTGTTGATAATAAAGTAATAAAGAGTAATACCGAAATCAATGCAATTATGATCGGACGGGGAATGGTGGCTAATCCTGCGATATTTAGGGAAATAAAAGGTGGTTCGTGTCCTACAGGAGGCGAGCTTATGGATTACATGTCGGATATCTGCGAAGCATATCGGGTAGAATTCGACAGTGAAATAAATGTACTTCACAAGCTTAAAGAAATCTGGGTATATATGGGACCATATGTGATAAACCGAGGCGGCGGCAGTGAGCGTGATCTTAAAATGCTGCAGAAGACCCGCCGCCTGGTTGAGTACAAGGCTCACATGCGCTCACTACTGAGTGGATTGAAATCTACCTGATGAAGGTTGACTTGCGCGGGAGTAGCTTTCGAGAGTGGATAGGTAGAACCGCGGGAAATTATTAAAATACATCGGGATTGGAAGAAAACCTGGATTTCCGATGTATGCTGGACTTTGATACATCGGGATGGTTATGAATTACTGAATTCCGATGTATTTTGTTTGTTTTTGCCTGCTTGCGCGGGAGTAGGCTGCGAGGGAGTATAAGTATGTTCGCGGGAAATTAATATGAAATACATCGGGATTGGAAGAAAACCTGGGTTTCCGATGTATACTGGATTTTGATACATCGGGATGGTTATGAATTACTGAATTCCGATGTATTTTGTTTGTTTTTGCTTGCTCGCGCGGGAGTATGCTGCGAGGGCGGATAGGTAGAATCGCGGGAAATTAATTGAAATACATCGGGATTGGAAGAAAACTTGGGTTTCCGATGTATGCTGGATTTTGATACATCGGGATGGCTATGAATTACTGAATTCCGATGTATTTTGTTTTGGCAATTTTGGGCGATACATCGGAAATGACCTGTATTGGCCCATCCCGATGTATATTTAATTAAGATTTGGACTTCCGTACATCGGGATGGGAATAGCAATCTCAATCCCGATGTATCGCCTACTGAAACTAGAGTAACAATACATCGGAAAGGTCCTAAATCAGGCATTTCCGATGTATGTTCCAGAAACCACACATTCCGGATACATCGGGATGCCCCAAGAACATCAGATTCCGATGTATCCCCCAAAAGAATACATCGGAACTCCACAAAATCAAGCAATCCCGATGTATCCAACCCTCGAAATCTATCAATTTAAGCAACCCGCGATGCCACTTAGCCCAAACTCCAAGCGAATCTCCGCGCAAATCATAGTGAAATACATCAAAACTCCACAAAATCAGGCAATCCCGATGTATCCATCCCTCGAAATCAAACAAATTAAGCAACCCGCGATGCCACTTAGCCCAAACTCCAAGCGAATCTCCGCGCAAATCATAGTGAAATACATCAAAATTCCTCGAAAACACCCCATATCAATCAAATCAAGCACTCCAGACCCCCTTACCCAAACTTTACATACTATTTACGAGTCACAGGTAACTTACTTTACATTCCCCCTTTATTATCCTTATTGAACTGAAGCGCAAGGTTTAAATTACCAATTGAAATAAGGAGAGAAGAATTATGAAAAAGAAGTTATTAGCATTACTTATGTCACTTACAATGACAGCTGCTCTTATTGGTTGTGGTTCAGCAGATCAGACAGCAAGCGCAGAAACAGCAGAAACAACAGAAGCAACAGAGGAAACAACTGAGGACACAGTTGAGGATACAGCCTCTGGCGAGGCTGAAGCTACAGAGGAGGCACCGGCAGCTGATCTTTCAGGCACAATATCTCTTGCAGGTTCAACCTCTATGGAGAAGCTTTGCGAAGCTATGAGCGAGAGCTTCATGGAAACATATCCCGGAGTTACAGTAACAGTTGAATATACAGGTTCAGGTGCAGGTCTTGAGTCACTTGCAAGCGGTTCTGTAGATATCGGTAACTCATCTCGTCACCTTAAGGACGAAGAGGTTGCAGGCGGCGCTGTTGAGAACGTCGTAGCAATCGATGGTATTGCAGTAATCGTTGACCCTGCTAACTCAGTTAGCGACATTCCTGCTGACAAGCTTGCAGCAATCTACAAGGGTGAGATTACTAACTGGTCTGATCTTGGCGGCAATGACGAAGTTATCGTAGTTATCGGCCGTGAGTCAGGTTCAGGTACAAGAGATGCCTTCGAGGAGCTTCTTGAGGTTAAGGATGCCTGCAAGTACGCACAGGAGCTTGATTCAACAGGTGGCGTTAAGGCTAAGGTTGCAGCAACTCCCGGAGCCATCGGTTATGTTTCACTCGATGTAGTTGACGAGTCAATCAAGGCTGTTGCCATCGATTCGGTTGAGCCTACAGAGGCCAACATCATCGCAGGCGATTACCTTCTTTCAAGGCCCTTCGTAATGGCTACCAACGGCGAGAT
Organism: Lacrimispora saccharolytica; assembly: GCA_021531795.1. GTDB lineage: Bacteria > Bacillota > Clostridia > Lachnospirales > Lachnospiraceae > Colinaster. The sequence continues at coordinate 56,303 of JADYUL010000006.1, read as the reverse complement.
TTCAGCTCAGAATGACCTTGTTAAGGGCTGGTTTGACTATATCTCATCTGATGCAGGTAAGGACGTAATCAAGTCTGTAGGACTTATCATTCCACAGTAAAAACGCTCACAACTGAGTGCATTGTTTTCCGGAGTTAGCAATGAAAAGACGAAAAGTCATAGAACAGACAGCAAAAACCATATTTACAATCTGTGCAGCAATTGCGATTCTGGCGGTTGCCTCGATAACCTTCTATCTTGTGGCCAAGGGTATCCCGGCCGCAAGAGAGGTAGGTATCGGCAAGCTGTTATTTACAACTTCATGGCGGCCAACAGCAGAAGAACCAAGCTACGGTATATTTTTTATAATACTATCGTCGCTTGTTTCTACTTTTGCGTCGATTATTATCGGTGTACCGATAGGTCTTTGCACAGCAGTTTTTCTATCGGAAATAGCAGATCGAATTACACGTTCTGTGGTATCTTCGGCAGTTGAACTTCTGGCGGCTATTCCGTCAGTAATCTACGGACTCATCGGTATGATGGTATTAAGTCCTCTTATGTATAGGCTTGAAAAAGCGATATTTGCAGGAAATGAGACACATCAGTTTACGGGTGGAGCGAATCTTCTTGCGGCAGTAATTGTGCTTGCGATAATGATTCTACCAACAGTAATCAGTGTATCGGCATCATCCCTTCAGGCTGTGAATGACAGCTTAAGATATGCGTCCTTAGCGCTTGGAGCAACCAAGATGCAGACAATCTGGAAGGTGGTTGTTCCGGCTGCTAAATCGGGACTACTGACAGGCGTGGTGCTCGGAGTCGGACGAGCCCTTGGCGAAGCCATGGCTATCAATATGGTGGCCGGTGGTGCCGTCAACATCCCCCTACCCTTCAACTCAGTCCGAACTCTGACCACGCAGATTGTCAGTGAGATGGGATATGCGGAGGGACTTCACCGCAGGGTACTGTTTACCGTCGGTTTGGTCCTCTATATTTTTATAATGATCGTAAACTTCATCCTGCTTAAGGCAAGAAGGAGGGAACTGAATGAGTAGCACAGTTAAGACAAAAGGAAGAATAGCAGATAAGTTATTGATGGGTCTGGTGTTACTCTCAACATCCCTGTCAATTATTCTTCTGCTTGGGATCATATTATTTGTTTTTATAAAAGGTGCATCAACCGTCAGTCTCTCGTTTTTGACAGGTGTAACATCCGTACTTAAGGGAACTGTCGGTATTGCGGGTAATATCTTAAATACGGTGCTTATCATAGTTATCACGATGATAATAGCGACTCCGATAGGTATTGGGAGTGCGATTTTTCTGAATGAGTATGCGAAGAAGGGAGTGTTCGTAACGGTAATCGAGTATGCGACCGAGACACTCTCGGGAATTCCGTCAATCATTTTCGGTTTGTTCGGAATGATGTTCTTTGGCAACACCTTAGGACTTGGCTACAGCCTGCTAACAGGTGGACTTACGCTGATCCTTATGGTGCTTCCACTGATCACACGTAATACTCAGGAGGCGCTAAAGTCGGTACCGGATTCTTACAGGAACGGTGCTGTAGGACTGGGCAGTGGCAAGTGGCATATGATAAGAACAATTCTTATTCCGTCAGCAATGCCGGGTATTATCACAGGGGTTATCCTTGCGATAGGAAGAATTGTCGGTGAATCTGCAGCGTTGTTATTTACTGCCGGTTCCGCAAAGGGACTTCCTAAGGCGTTTAGTAAGATATTTGAGAAGATCTTCCAGTCAGGAGGAACCATGACAATCCAGCTTTATCTGAGTGCAACCTCGGAGGGCGATTTTGATACAGCCTTCGGAATTGCGGTGGTGCTTTTGGTACTGGTATTTGTTATTAATTTTGTAACAAAGTGGGCGCTTAGACGGCGAATAAACTAATCTTAAGAGAGGCAAAGTGAATGGACAATAAACATATGGCCGACGAAGTGAAGATGTCGGTTAAGAATCTGGACCTGTACTATGGTCAGAAGCAGGCGCTTAAGAATATCAATATGGACATCCACAGAAATGCAATTACGGCACTGATCGGGCCGTCTGGCTGTGGCAAATCGACCTTTCTTAAGACACTTAACAGAATGAATGATCTGATAGATAATGTCAGGATTACGGGACAGGTTACTCTGGACGGAGAGGATATCTTTGACAGGAATATGGATGTGACGATGCTTAGGAAGCGCGTCGGAATGGTATTCCAGCAGCCCAATCCCTTTCCCATGAGTGTGTATGACAACATAGCTTACGGACCGAGGGTTCACGGAATCAAGAACAAGGCTAAGCTTGATGAAATAGTGGAAGAAAGTCTTAGGGGTGCTGCTATCTGGGATGAGGTTAAGGACAATCTTAAGAAGTCTGCGCTCAGACTATCGGGCGGACAGCAGCAGAGAATCTGTATTGCCAGGGCACTGGCGACGAAGCCTGAGGTGATACTTATGGATGAGCCCACATCGGCATTAGATCCAATATCGACAACCAAGATTGAGGATTTGATGGAGGAGCTTAAGCGACAGTATACGGTTGTTGTGGTTACACATAACATGCAGCAGGCTGTCAGAGTAAGTGACTACACCGCGTTTTTCCTGGTAGGTGATATGGTGGAATACGGAGAGACTAAGGAACTGTTCACCTATCCTAAGGATAAGAGGACAGAAGATTATATTACGGGAAGGTTTGGCTGATATGAGAAGTAAATTTGATGAGCAGATGGACGAGCTTAACAATCAGATGATCAATATGGGTACGATGATCGAGCGCTCAATTGCCAAGGCAGTGGAGGCACTGACCAAGAAGAATTCAGTGCTTGCTAAGGAGGTTACCGCTGAGGATGAGATAATAGACAGGCAGCAGAAGCTGATCGAGAATATGTGCTTCAACCTGCTGATACAGCAGCAGCCGGTGGCAAAGGATCTGCGTACAATAACGGCGGCAATGAAGATTGTTACTGACATGGAGAGAATAGGAGACCATGCAGCGGATATATCTGAGATGGTAATCTTCATGGGTGAGGACAAGACTCTTGATAAGTTTGCCACCATAAGCAAGATGGCCGCTGAGACTATGTATATGCTTAATAAGAGTATAGAAGCCTATGTTGAACGTTCGCATGAGAAGGCCGCTGAGGTGGTGAATCATGATGATATTGTGGATGAACTCTTCACCAAGGCGAAGCAGGATATTATCAATATGATAATAGATAATCCCAATGACAGCGATGATGCCATCGACTTGATCCTGGTATCAAAGTACTTTGAGCGAATCGGCGACCACGCAGTTAATATTGCTAACTGGGTAACCTTCTATTTCAAGGGTTGAGGAAAAAGCTGATTAATTAAGTAATATTTTGCGGGGTGAAAAATCCTCTCTATGACCCCGTGCAAATAAAGATATACATCGGTATCCACTTTGCGGATTCCGATGTATTTTACTTAGATTTTACATATCTCAATTCTGGACTTTACTTTTCTAAGATATCCTATAGTTAGATTAGACGGAATTTAGGGAATTGTTACATTGATTGTCATAAAAGAACATAGTGCCGATCAGATAATATGTGGTTATTTTTGCTTGACAATCGGTTATTACAAAGGCCCTTAATTAACGGATTGGAGCATAAAATGGATATCTTCTCGCTTTTTACAATGATTGGTGGATTGGCATTCTTTTTATACGGAATGTCAGCAATGGGCAAGGGCCTGTCTAAGATGGCAGGTGGAAGGATGGAGCGTATCTTGGAGCGTCTGACCTCTAAGAAGATCTACGGACTTCTGCTTGGTGCAGCAGTCACTGCAGTGATTCAGAGCTCTTCGGCAACGACAGTCATGGTAGTCGGCTTCGTAAATTCCGGTATCATGAAGCTTAGTCAGGCAGTCGGTGTCATTATGGGTGCCAACATAGGCACAACCATAACCTCCTGGCTGTTGTCCCTTACAGGAATTGAGGGAAGCACAATTTTGCTCAAGCTTCTTAAGCCATCATCCTTTTCGCCTCTGCTTGCGGGCATCGGAATCATCTTAATCCTGTCAAATAATGACAACGAGAAGAAGCATGACATTGGTGAGATTCTGGTAGGCTTTGCCATCCTCATGTTCGGAATGGAAACCATGAGCGATGCGGTTGCCCCCTTAGCCGACAATGAGACCTTCAGGCATCTCTTTGTGGCATTCTCGAATCCTTTAATAGGAATGCTGGCCGGTGCTGTACTGACTGCCGTGATTCAAAGCTCTTCGGCCTCGGTTGGTATCCTTCAGGCTCTCTGTCTGTCGGGTGCAGTGCCCTATTCTGCAGCAATTCCAATCATCATGGGTCAGAATATAGGTACCTGTATAACCTCCATCATCTCTTCTATCGGAGCTAACCGCAACGCACGCCGCGCATCAATGATACATCTATACTTCAATGTGATCGGAACTACGATGTTCATGATAATCTTTTATACATTGAACGCCTTTCTTCATTTCCCGATTATGAATGAACAGGCAGGAGTAGTCGGAATTGCAGTGATCCATTCGCTCTTTAACATTACTGCGGCAATGGTGCTCTTCCCGTTTTCTGACAAGCTTGTCAACCTCGCGACCCTTACAATCCCCGATCCTGTGGGAAAAAGTACAAACACTGACACAGAACCTGTCGTACTGTTAGATGAGCGATTCCTTGATTCACCCGCTTTTGCAATGGAAATCTGCAAAAATGCTACTTATAAGATGGCAAAAGAGGTTCAGAGCGGATTGAGACTATCCCTTGAGCTTTTGGAAACTTATGATGTAGAGAAGGCCCAAAAGGTGGTAGAATATGAGCAGAGAGTTGATGAGTACGAGGATGTGATAGATTCTTATCTTGTGAAGCTCTCAAGCAGAGACTTAAGCCGTGAAGACAGTCAGTCGCTCTCGATTTTGCTGCATTCAATCAGTGATTTCGAGCGGATCAGCGACCATTCCATCGGTATTGCGGAGCGCGCGAAGCTCATTCACGACGAGGGAATGGCATTCTCGAAGGCTGCCACTAATGAGATAGGTGTAATATCTTCAGCTGTGAAGGAGATTATTGACACCACTGTAAATGTGTTTGTGAGTGGCAATCAGGATGCTGCAGGTGAGGTTGTGCCGCTTGAACTTGTGGTTAACAGGCTGACTAAGGAGATTAAGCGTCGCCACGTGAAGAGGCTTAGGAAGGGCAAGTGTACAATCGAGCTGGGACTCAGCCTTGAGGATATCCTGACAGTGCTTGACCGTGTGGCAGACCACTGCGCTAACATAGCACTTGCAATTCTTGAGATTCATGATGATGAGTACAATACGCATGCCTACATGGATACGGTTGAAAGAAATGACAGTAGCTTCAAGCAAAGCCTGAGCATATATGAATCAAGGTTTGCGCTCCCTGAGAAAAAGGGCTAAAGGTGTTCGACGCTACCACGAAGCTGTGAATAAATCCGGAAATGGCAAGATAATAATACAGACTTATATCGATAATGAATGAAAGGGACAATATGGCACTGATATATATTGTTGAAGATGATGAGAGCATCAGAGAAATAGAAGAATATGCGATGAAGAACTCAGGTCATCAGGCCCTTGGCTTCTCCTGCGGAGGAGATTTCTTTAAGAAGGTGTCGGAGGTGATACCTGACCTTATCATCCTCGATATCATGCTGCCGGATATAAGCGGCAATGACATCCTCTACAAGCTTCGCAACAATGCGACGACCAAGCGGATTCCGGTAATTATGGTTACTGCCAAGACCACGGAGCTTGACCTTATTAAGGGTCTGGATGGTGGTGCCGATGACTATCTTAAGAAGCCATTCTCGGTCATGGAGCTTATCAGCCGCGTCAAGGCTCTGCTTCGCCGCTCTACTCCTGCGGAGATAGACACCTTAGAGCTTGACGGTCTGCTTCTTGATGAAAAAAAGCGAGAACTGACCATTGATGGCGCTCAGGTGGTACTGACCTATAAGGAATATGAGCTTCTGAAATACCTGCTTGAAAATAAGAATATCGTACTTGAGAGAGATAAGATTATGGAGCATGTCTGGGGAACTGATTACATAGGAGAATCAAGAACACTTGATATGCACATCAAGACACTGCGTCAGAAGATAGGTGATTATGGCACAAGAATCAGAACAGTCCGCAATGTCGGATATGTGATTGAATAAAAGAGAATTCCTGTATGAAGAAAAAGATTAATTCGCATTTGTTCATAATTTCAATACTTACGATGCTGCTCACTTTGGTCAGCATCGTTTCCGTTTGCTATGGAGTGTTTGTGAATCGGGTGAGGGTAGACCTTAAGGTGCATGCCGAAATACTTGAAGCCACAGGCTTTTTCGACGATACTTCAAGGCAGCTTAATGACTTAGACTTAAGCGATATGAAGCAGGAGCTTAGAATAACCTGGATAGCGTCTGACGGAAAGGTCTTATATGATAATGACATCAATGCCGAAAATATGAAGAACCACGCTGACAGACCCGAGTTCATCGAAGCCAAGGCAAAGGGAAGCGCTACAATTACCAGGCGTTCCGAGACTTTAGATATGAGTACCTTCTACTATGCGATATTGCTTGAGAACGGCTCGGTGCTGCGCATCTCTACAAATGCGAAAAATGCAGTTTTCGTGCTTTTATCCGCAATGCCGTTTATCATTGTGGTGGAGATACTGATCATGCTGCTGAGCCTGCTTGTGTCACATATTCTTACCCGTCAGCTGGTGCGGCCGATTGAGGTGATGGCACAGCACATAGAGGACAACAGTCTGACACCGCCCTATCGCGAGCTTGTGCCCTTTGCCAATGCTCTTCGCAAGCAGCACGCGGACATTCTTGCGGGTGCGAAGATGCGACAGGACTTTACAGCGAATGTTTCTCATGAATTAAAAACGCCTCTGACTGCGATACATGGCTATGCGGAGCTGATTAAGAACCACATGTGTACTGAGGAGCAGTGTGACAAATTTGCCGGGGAAATCATCAATAATTCGGACAGACTGCTGACCCTTATCAATGACACGATTCAGTTGTCGGCCCTTGATTCCGGCGGAAGAAACCAAATCAGCATGGAAGAGGTGGAGCTCTCTTCAATTGTGAAGGGCGTTGTGAATGATATGAAAGTGCCCGCGGAAAAGAGAAACATAAAGGTTGCCTATGGGTTTGAGGAGATGTGTGTGATAGGCAATAAGGATATGCTTCGGGAAGTTGCTGAAAATCTGATCACCAATGCAGTCAGGTACAACAACGACGGCGGGCATGTGTGGGTGTATGTCGGATTCAAGGATAATAAGAAGGTATTGTCTGTCAGGGACGATGGTATTGGCATCCCCAAAGAGGACCAGGAGAGGATATTTGAACGCTTCTATAGGGTAGATAAGGGGCGCTCCAGGGCTACAGGTGGTACGGGTCTTGGCCTGGCAATCGTGAAGCATATATTGGATCTTCATGAAGCGAAGATTAGCCTGGACAGCGATATTGGTAAGGGTACTGAGATAACCGTATCATTCAGATAATAATAATTCAGAAAATATTAAGAAGTCTTTACCGCATGTTTATCTGAATTGGAGTATAATAATCCGGTGATGATTCGTAGAATGCTGTTTAAAATGACGGTATTGGAAGGTTACCCGGATTGATATGTAAAGGAAATGTTTGGAGATGGTAGTAAGGCCTATCCGGGGGTTGGATTTGTGCGGATCATACAAGGTGAACTATGCGAATTATTTATCTTATTCTTGCTGCAATCTTTCTTGTGCTGGGTACGATCGGACTGGCACTGCCAATAATACCTCAGGTTCCTTTTCTGGCACTGGGCTTCATATTTCTTAGTCTGGGCTCAAAAAAGTTCCGCCGCTTTGTCGAAAGCAAGGCATTATATAGGGAGCATGTACTTCCCTGGATAGCCAAACATCCCATACTGGTTAAGCTTCACGGAGTGGCCTTCGATAATACGGCGATTGAAAAACTTAGTAAAGAAGAATCGGAAATTACATCACAAGATAATGAGAATCCGGAAGATATTACATCGTAACTGCTTTATTATGAAGCGTTACGATGTATTTTTTTATCGAAATTTTACAGAAATATTCAGATAAATTATTGTTTGCCGGGTGAAAAATGTGTACAATTTAATTAGTCAAAAAATTACAGACAGGAGGTATTTATATGGGTAGACTTGATGGGAAAGTGGCTATGATTACAGGTGGTAATTCGGGTATCGGTGAATGTACTGCACTCCTCTTTGCAAAAGAGGGCGCTAAGGTCGTGATTTCTGCAAGACGTGTTGCTCAGCTTGAGGCAGTTGCTGAGAAGATTAAGGCAGAAGGCGGCGAGGTACTTGTTGTTCCCTGTGATATTTCCAAGAAGGAACAGTGTGCCGAGGCTGTAAACAAGGCAGTTGAGACCTTTGGCAAGCTTGATATTCTTGTAAATAATGCAGGCGTTGTTGATAGCGGACTTGAACCAATAGAGAAGGTTACTGATGAGACTATTGACAGTCTTATTGATATCAATGCAAAGGGTACTCTATACATGGCAAGAGAGGCTGCTAAGGTTATGATTGAAGCTAAGGCAGGCTCCATCGTGAATGTAGCAAGCGTAGCGGGCTATACAGGCGGTGGCGGAGTAGCTTATGTTGCAAGTAAGGCAGCAGTTATCGGAATGACTAAGAACATTGCGATGCGTTGTGCAGTTGATAAGGTAAGATGCAATGCATTATGCCCCGGAAGCGTAGTTACTCCTATGACTTCTTCCATGAATCCGGCTAATCTCGACCCCAACATGATGGGGGCTATGGCAAAGCATGCTGACCTCACCTTACCGGTATGCAAGCCGGATGAGATTGCCAACACAATTCTCTTCCTTGCAAGTGATGAGGCTTCAGCGATAACCGGTCAGGTAATCGTAATTGACCATGGTGCAAATCTGTAATACGTATAAAGTATAGAAAAAGGGCATCATCCAATGGATGATGCCCTTTTTCTTATCCTGCATCCTCGAGCGCAGACTACTATTCCTGCATCCTCAATCGGAGACTACTATTCTTACATCCTTGAGCGCGGATACAGATAGATGAGCATGCGGATGTCACGATCCTCTCTGATACATGAGACCCGACACTGACTTTTGATTGTCGAGAATTGTCCCCCACGATTCTCGCATATGTCCAGTAGCCTGTCAGACATAGCCATCGGCATGAACCTCTTTATCAGAGCCGGATGCCTGATTTTGAATTCAAACATATAGGTTTTGTTGTTCAGGAATACCGAATTGCTCAGACTCCCTGTCTGCAAAAAACCAATTACCGTAAATGCTTCTCCTTTCATATACTTACCCCTGAAAATTAAGCATAATTAATGCTTTTTTAATTAAATATATGTTGATATTTACCTGTATAAAGAGCATAATACTACCACAAATAGCTTTCAAGATACATGAATAGCTGTAAAAAAATAAAAAAGAGGTAAATTATTGCACTTTTTTCACTACAAGTAAGGGGACAGTATGAAGAGAACTATGCTAAAAAACAATTCAAATGACATGACCGATAATCAGAAAAATGACATAAGATCAGATTCAAAAGTCAAACCGGATATGAAAAAGTACATTCCGGTTTCCGTGGATACCTCGAATAAGAGTCAGGAAGAGAGAATGAAGGAGTTTTCCAGAATTCATTACGAGGCAAGGATTGCCGCGGGCAAATCACGTGAATACATGGCCAATCAGCTGGGTGTTGCCAAGAAGACAATCTTTAACTGGGAGAGGGGAGTCAGTTCCCCGTCATTTTTCCAGAGTCTGGAATGGTTCAGGGTACTCAAGATTGACCCCATTCCCGAATATATTTCACTTGTCTATCCGGTACAGATGGATGTGAAGCCTACGGACAGTGACTGGAAGGTGGAGGAGGCATTCCACCTGCTTATTAAGGAAATTGGTATAAAGGAGAAGCGGGCGCTTCTGTATCTGTACAAGGGCAAGCATGGCAGCAGTCCGTACTCGGTCCTCCAGTTATTGCTCGCTCATTTGCACCTGCCTATGTCACTGAGAATAAATGACGCATGTAATGTTAACACAAATTACAAATTAGCCAGGGAATTGGGGCAGTTGGTATGTCCGGAAAATATCCAGCCGGATTTAAGTAATTTCAGAAATTCCATAGACAAGGCTCTTGAGGCCTGCAAGGCTAAAGAGGATCGATATATCGGTGAGTGATCTTTCCAACTTTAAACTGCTATTTGGTAGTAAAATCATCAAGGAGTTGGTAGAATGGATATATCGAAATTAATCATAACTTCCGGAGGCAGAATTTGAAGTGTCTATTTTATATCTATTCATTGAATAAGGGTGGAGCGGAGCGAGTGCTCTTAGCTCTTGCCGACAGGTTCAGGCTGGAACCGGATATGGAGGTTGTAATCCTCACCGATACGAGGGATGAGAGAGAATACAATTGTCCCGATTCCCTGAGGCGGATCATCCTGTCCGAATACATGGCAGAGGGACCTGCAGGTGGACTCACAGCCTTAAGGCGCTTTCTCTACAGGATACCCAGATACGGCAGGCAATTGGCACTTATTGATGTCTTTAAGAAGGAGCAGCCTGATCGAATAATTGCATTCATGATCCCCGGTGCAGTCAGAGCAATCAAGGCATCAAGGATGATACGAGAACGGGACTCATCAAGGCCGGAGGCCCACATCCCCGTTGTTTCCTGTGTCAGGTATGATCCATACGAAGCCTATGGCCAACCCAAGGCAAGGCGTAAACTTCTGTCTGTATTAAAGCATTCATATAGAATTGTATGCCAGACAGAGGATCAAAAAAGCTTCTTTGAAGGTGAGTCTGAGGAAAAATGTCGAGTGATATTTAATCCGATTTCTGATTCCTTCTGTGTGGAACCATATAAGGGAATCAGGAAGAAGATGGTGGTTTCTACAGGCAGACTGGTTGATTTCAAACGTTTTGAAGACCTTATATCAGCCTTTATGAGGATTGCGGACAAATATCCTGATTATAAGCTTACAATATATGGAGAAGGTCCCTACAGAAAGACTTTGGAAGAACATATTGATGAACTGGAGAAGACTTATCCGGATGTAAAATCGAGAGTATTTCTTCCAGGAGACAGGTCGAATGTTGCGGATGCAATTAAGGATGCAAGTGTTTATGTATTATCATCTCTTGGTGAGGGTATGCCCAATTCACTTATGGAAGCAATGGCGCTGGGTCTTCCCGTTGTGGCAACAGACTGCAGTGGCGGAGGACCCGCAAGTCTTATTACTGATGGAGTGAACGGAAGACTGGTTCCGGTTGGAGATATAGATAAAATGGCGAGTGTTATCGATGAGCTGCTGTCAGATGAAGATATTCGCAACAGTCTTGGTCGTGAGGCGGCTAAGCTTCAGACTATCTGCAGTCTCGAGGCAATCACCGGACAGTGGCTGGAAACGGTAAAATAAACTATATGCGTAGAATTTCGGCAATAATTAAATGACGAATTAACTAATAAATGTAAATACATTAATAAAAATGCCGGGGTTAGTGACTAACCCTGGCATTTCTTATTGCCTGCTTAACTTTTAATAACTGGTTGGGCGATACGGATAATTCGTCAACACCCATTCTAAGTAGAGTTTCGGTAAAACTTGTATCTCTCGCAATCTCACCGCATACACAGACACGTTTGCCGCGGTCATGTGCATTGATTATTACTGTTTTAAGTAACCTAAGAATTGCATTGTGATGATAGTCGCAGATGAATTCAAGGTCAGTGTTCTGTCTGTCGACTGCGAGTGTATACTGCGTAAGATCGTTCGTTCCAATAGAGAGGAAGTCCACTTCATTGGCGATGATATCTGAAATAATGGCAGCTGCCGGAGTCTCAATCATAGCACCGATTGGCACATATCCGCATGGTATTCCTTCTGCAACGAGTTCCTCGTGAACCTCATGGAATATCTCCTTAATCTGCCAAATCTCTTCGGGAGAAATAATCATTGGAAGCAGAACCCTGACGTTTCCGAGAGCAGCAGCCCGTAGGATTGCTCGTATTTCTGTTTTGAATACATCCTTATGTCCCAGACAGTAACGAACTGCACGGTTTCCCATGGCAGGATTATCCTCATGAGGCATATTCATATAGGGAACCTGCTTGTCGCCGCCTAAGTCTATGGTTCTTATTGTAAGAGGTTTGCCTTCAAGCAGTCTGATGGCACTGCAATATATCTGATATTGTTTCTCTTCAGAAGGGAAATCATCGCTGTTAATATATATGAATTCAGATCTGAAAAGACCTATTCCTTCAGCTCCGTTCTCGATGGCCTTGTTAACGTCGTATATATTGCCGACATTGGCCCACAAATTTATATATTTTCCGTCAGCTGTGATCGGAGGCTGGTCCACGAGAGCTTTAAGCTCATCAATTCTGCGTCTGTCCTTCTCCAGTTCCTCCATATAGGAGTTAAGTACAGAGTCGGATGGAGAAATGATCACTTCGCCTTTGTATGCGTCAACTATCGCGATTTTGCCATCGCAGTCGCTTGGAAAATCAACGCCGACAATGGCAGGAATTCCCATAGTTCTTGAAAGTATTGCCGTATGGGAGAGCTTGGAGCCACGTCTGGTTACGAAGGCCACAACCTTATTCTTGTCAAGCTGCATGGTCTCGCTGGGCGATAAGTCGTCAGCAAGCAGAATGGTAGCAGAACCAAGCTTCGGAACATTGCGGTTCTTACCCACCAGAATCCGAATGATACGGTTGCTTACATCCTGAATATCCTCGGCACGCGCCTGCATATATGGGTCATCAAGAGCGCGGAATTTCGCATTGAGACTGTCACGAATGTTCTCAATGGCCTGTTCGGCGCTGATGCCACCCTTTCTAATCAGATTCTTAATGGCATTGATGTACTCAGGGTCATCAATAATGGTCAGGTGGGACTCTAAGATCTCTGCATTGGTAGCATGGTTGTCGGCAAGCTCGATACTGATGTTGTCTTCGAGCAGTCCCCTGGCTTCCTTGCGAGCTTCATTAAACCTGGCAATTTCCTTCTTGGGAACAATCTTGCGCGAACCCTGGTCCGGTGATATTCGCCTATTATATATAGTTATTCTGCCGATGGCTATTCCATCCGATACACATTTTCCAAACATAACTTTATTATACATTATAGTTATTGATGGTGGCAATATTGCCCCAAATCGTGTACTATTATCGCATGAGTAAAGTATTGATCGCCATGAGTGGAGGCGTGGACTCCAGTGTAACTGCATATCTTTGTAAAAGTGCGGGGTATGAATGTGCCGGATGCACCATGAAATTGTATGATGGAGATTATGACACTGCCACCTACGGTAAAACCTGCTGCGCACTTAGTGATGTTGAAGATGCCAGAAGTGTAGCATTTAAGCTTGGAATGAAGTATCATGTTCTGAACTTCAAAGATTCCTTCAGAGAATGCGTTATGGATCCGTTCGTTAAAAGCTATCTTAGAGGTGAGACGCCTAATCCATGTATAAATTGCAACCGTTATCTAAAGTTCGACAGGCTGCTAAGCAAAGCTCGCATCCTTGGCTATGATATGATTGCAACCGGACATTATGCACGAATAAAAGAATCGGCCGGAAAATATCATTTGTATAAGGCTCTTGACTCAACCAAAGACCAGAGCTATGTATTATACAATCTGACACAGGAGCAATTGTCACATGTGCGCTTTCCATTAGGGGAGCTCAGTAAAAATGAGGTTAGAGAGATAGCGTTAAATCATGATTTTATCAATGCAAGGAAGCATGACAGTCAGGATATTTGCTTTGTTCCGGACGGTGATTATGCGGGGATGATAGAGCGATACACAGGTGAGAAAGCAAAGCCCGGTGTGTTTATAGATAACAGTGGTAATTATATAGCCGATAATAAGGGTGTCATACATTATACCATAGGTCAGAGACGCGGCCTGGGAGTGCCTGCAGAGAGCCGGCTCTATGTACAGTCTCTGGATCCTGCTACCAATACTGTTGTACTCGGCTCTGATGAGGACTTATATAAGAAGAAGGTATTAGTCAGGGATATTCATCTGATTGCGGGTGAAGATGTACTGTTAAAATATATAAGTGAGCACAAGATATTGAGTTGTGCCGCAAAGATTCGGTATAGACACAGGGAGCAGCCCTGCAGTGTGGAATTTAGGAATGATAAAAGTGCACTGATAACATTTGATGAACCTCAGCGCGCCATTACTCCGGGACAGAGTGCGGTACTCTATGACGGCGATGAAGTGCTTGGCGGAGGGATTATTGTAGGAGCTGTTGATTAGGTTTAGGTCTGTTGGAGAGAACTATCGCATGGCTTTTTCGAAATAATTTGTTGAGGATACCCCAAACAAGAACTTGATACGAGATGGATTATGCATTAAATCATGATTTGATGTATGACTTTGGGAGAAAAAATGAAGGTAATAGACAGAATAAGACACACGATTAATTTTCCTGTTGTATGGTTTGCAACAGAGCCTGTCAGTAAGTCAGGAATAATTACTTACCATGAGGCGGAATTCGAGGTAAAGGGTGCTACGGAATTCATAACGCTTGTTAATGATATTACAGGTACAGATGATGAGATCAAATCCGGATTCTCAAAGAGCTGTAAATATAAGGTTAACAGAGCGGAGAGAGAAGCAGTAGAGATCAGGATAATTAAGAATGAAGAAATAACAGATGATATCATAGATGAATTTCTCGATTTCTTTAAGACCTTCTGGGAGAGCAAGGATACGGTGTGGGATGACAGAGACAGTGTCAGACGGGATCTTACTGATTTGAGAGATGTTGGTGCTCTCTGTATCGGAATCGGCCTTGTGAACGGACAGAAGGCTATTTATCACACGCATATATATGATGATAATAGAGCCAGACTTCTACATTCGGCTTCTCTGTACAGGCTTGAGAATGATGAAGAAGGTAATACCAGGAATATAATCGGAATGGCTAACAGATATCTACATTATAAGGAAATGCTGTTTTTCAGAGACCTGGGGCTTAAAAAGTATGACTGGGGCGGCGCCGGAAGGGGCGAAGATGTGATAAACATTACGGAATTTAAGGAGTCCTTTGGCGGATATACCAAGTCCTACTATGACTTTGAGGTAGCGAAAGGCTTAAAGGCCCGCGTTTTTAAGGCATTGGTCCATATCATGGACGACGCCCTGAATTGTTGAATTGTAAATTATATTGATATGAAAATACTTCTTAGATTTGATGATATAACTCCATATATGGATCAGGACAAGTGGGCAAGAGCACATGGTATCGTTCAAAAATACGATATTAAGCCGATTCTTGGTGTAGTTCCTGATTGTCGTGATGAGAATCTAAATATGGTTTGTCCGGCAGATGGCTTAGACGGCAATAATGAAGCCGATCTCACCGCTAAATTTTTTGCAGATATGCGTGAACTCGAGGCTGAAGGTTATACAATAGCGCAGCACGGAACCACTCATATATATGAGACTGATTCGTCGGGATTACTTCATATTAATTCTTTCTCGGAGTTTGCAGGGCTTGAATATGACGTACAATTGGACAAACTGAAGAGGGGCAGGGATATTCTTGTTAACCACGGACTTAATCCCGTACTTTTCATGGCACCTGGACATACATTTGATCTCAATACATTAAGAGCACTAAAAGAACTTGGGTTTAATGCAGTTACTGATGCACTTACTGCTTTTCCTTATGTAAGAGAGGGGATTCTTCATATACCCTGCAGACTGGCTGGCTATGACAGGATAAAGGGAATTGATACAATCTGTCTTCACCCCAACATGATGGAGGAAGAAGACTTTGCAGAACTTGAGAACTTCATTAGTTCTCACAGGGAAGAATTTATTTCTTATGACTATGACAGCCAGATAAAACTTGCACATGATTATTCTGTAGCGGATCGCATAACGGAGGCAAGGACAATCCTTGCCAGAAATGCGAGAAATAAAATAGCCAATTCGAAGCGGATAGCTTGGTACATGTCTTATACAAACGCCGAAAGCACAGCTAAAAAATGGGCAAAAAGATTAATCTGTATGCCTCTGCTGCTTACCAACAAGTACCGTGATACAACCAACGAATAGTAGCATTTGATAATATCCTGTTTTATGCTTCAAGTGTGCGGCAGATCTTAAGATAATGGATCAGGTTGATGATGCTTCTGACTGCTTCATCCACTATTACCGCAAGGAAAATACCTGTGATACCAAGCTTGCATACATAAACGAAGAAGGCCGCAATCGCAATAATGCTTACGGTTCCAAACATCTGGGTATATAGCATCCAACCGGTGTCTCCGCTTCCTCTGATTCCGTTGCCGACTATGATGTTGGCCGACTTGGCAAACAGATTGATACCTATCAACAGCAGGTAAATCGCACTGCTTGCTATTATTCCCTGATCGGTAGTGAACAGACTAAGGATCTGTTCGGGTATGGCGATTCCCAAAATAACCATAAGCACTGCTACCGCCGCGCTGAAGGCGTAGGCACAGATACATACACCCTTAAACTGACGCAGGTCCTTCTTGCCTGTCGCTTCTGATGTCAGTGTCATGGTGCCGTTACCGATGGCGCCCACGATTACAACTGCAAGAACCTCCACACTGAAGATTATTGAATAGATTCCGGCTGCCATATCACTAATAGTATTGAGGATTCTTATCATAAAGAGGTTACCCAGGTTCCATGCGAAATCCTCAAGTGCCGTGTTGACTCCAAGCTTAGCCGAATTGAAATATGTTGAGAATTTGGATGCAACCACAGCCTTAATGCCGGGTCTTGTAGGCAGTTTCTTGCTTACGAAGAATACAATACTTATGAAAATACATCCAATATATTCCGCTATTGTTGTTCCTATTGCCGCGCCCTTGATTCCAAGAGCCGGAAATCCCCATCTACCAAATATTAATATGTAATCAAGTACTATATTGAGTCCCGCTCTGATCACTCCATAGTATACCAGTGGTTTGGTGTAATTAGAGGTCTGAAGGATTACGTTTAATGAACCTCCAAGTCCTGTCAGCAGGAATACCGGTGCATAATACACTGAATACTCAAGGCAGTATTTCATCAAATTATCCGATACTCCCATAATCTTAAATACCGGCTCTGAAAAGAAGAGCCAGAAGAAGAACAGAATAACCGGAATTATGTTGTTATATTTAATCATAGCACCGGCATACTCTTCTATATTATCTTTGTTGCCTGCGCCCACACTCTGACTGATAAGTATTGATGCTCCAACCACTATGGAGAAGCAGAAGGACATGGTAGTCCACATAGGCGTAGTACAATTGCTGAGCGCACTCATATACAAATTGTTGGCGTGGCCTAAGAATACTCTGTCTATGAGCATCTGTAGCTGTCCAATCAGATTGCTTAGCATTATCGGAACTGCTATGATAAGCAGTCGCTTCATATATAATTTCAACTCATAATTATTATTCTTAATCATATTATTTCCTCCGTCCTTATTTCGTTTATAGCGGCTATGGAGTCTGTGTTGCCTTGAAAAGATAGATGTTTCTTGTAAGCTTAGCGTTTAAGGCAAGTTTCTAGATAATAACACGAGTGTTTTGCAATGACAAGACCTTTTTATATTTTTCTTATAGGTTGTATTCTTTTTTGGATACATCGAGATTGCCTATTCTTGTGGAGTTCCGATGTATCTCACTATGATTTGCGCGGAGATTCGCTTCGGATGGGATTATGTGGCAACGCGGGTTGCTTAAATTGATAGATTTCGAGGGATGGATACATCGGGATTGCTTAATTTTGTGGAGTTCCGATGTATTCTTTTTTTGGATACATCGGAATCTGATATTCTTGTTGCATCCCGATGTATCCGGAATATATGGTTTTTGGAGTATACATCGGAAATGCCCAATTTAGGGGCCTTTCCGATGTATTATTGCACTAGTTTCGGTAGGCGATACATCGGGATTAAGATTCAGATGCCCATCCCGATGTACGGAGGTCCAAATCTATCTATAAAATACATCGGGATGGGTTAGTATAGGCTATTTCCGATGTATCGCCTAAAATCGCCAAAACAAAATACATCGGAATTCATCAATTGATAGCCATCCCGATGTAACTCACTTAATTTCCCGCGAATATACTCACATTCCCTCGAAGTCTACTCCCGCGCAAGCAGGAAAAACAAACAAAATACATCGGAATTCGGCAATTCATAGCGATCTCGATGTATCTCACTTAATTTCCAGCGAATATACCTACATCCCCTCGAAGTCTACTCCCGCGCAAGCAGGAAAAACAAACAAAATACATCGGAAACCCAAGTTTTCATCCGATCTCTTTGTGAGGTCGGTTCCTTTTTGCCAATAATAATGATATTCTATAAGTTGGAATACGAATTAATGGAGACAGACATGTTTAGACATAACAATGATAAGGATGGCCTGAATATTATTATCGTTGGCTGCGGCAAGGTCGGAAGAGCGCTTGTGGAGCAGCTGAGCAAGGAAGGTCATTACATTACCATAATTGATAAGAATTCAGAGAAGATTCAGAATCTCACCAACCTCTATGACATCATGGGGATCGTGGGCAACGGTGCCAGCTACAGTGTCCAGATGGAAGCGGGGATTGAGGATGCTGATCTCATAATCTCAGTAACGGATTCCGACGAGCTCAATCTGCTCTGCTGTACGGTTGCCAAGCAGGTGGGTGACTGCAGCGCAATCGCAAGGGTAAGGACTCCGGATTACAGCAAGGAGGTCAGTTACCTCAGGGATAAGCTTGGTCTTGCCATGATCATCAACCCCGAGCTTGAGGCGGCTAAGGAGACAGCCAGAATCCTTTATCTGCCGACTGCCCTTGAGGTTAATTCCTTCGCCCATGGTCAGGCAGAGCTCATCAAGATTAAGGTTCCGGAGGGCAACACCATCGACGGCATGACGATTGCACATCTCGGCCGCAAAATAGCCCCCAATATCCTGATATGTGCAGTAGAGCGCGACGGTGACGTTACAATCCCGGCGGGCGATTATACCATACAGAGAGGTGACATCATATCCTTCGCGGCCTCGCGAAAGGTCGCCAAGCAGTTCCTTGAGGACATCGGCTTCAAGACCAACCAGGTAGGCAACACCATGATAATCGGCGGCGGCAAGTCGACCTACTATCTGGCCAAGCTTCTGATGAACATGGGAATCGAGGTTAAGATTATTGAGAGCAACCGGCAAAAGTGCGAGGAACTGAGTATCCTCCTGCCCAAGGCTATAATTATTAACGGCGACGGAACCGACGAGGAGCTTCTGAAGGAAGAGGGTATCGAAACTGCGGAGTCCTTTGTGCCGCTCACCGGAATTGATGAGGAGAACGTGATGCTGACGTTGTATGCGCGCAAGGTATCCAAGGCCAAGGTTATTACCAAGATTAATCGAATGACCTTCAAGACGGTGCTTAATGATCTCGATCTTGGAAGCGTGATTTATCCAAGATATATTACCTCTGAGGCGATAGTTGCCTATGTTCGTGCGAAGCGCGCGTCGAGGGGAAGCGACATCGAGACTCTGTATCACATCTTTGATTCCAAGGCGGAAGCTATTGAGTTCCGTATCCGTGAGGAGTCGTCGGTTACAGATGTGTGTCTGGCCAACCTGTCGCTTAAGAAGAATCTGCTGATTGCCTTTATTAACCGCAACGGCAAGATTATTATCCCAAGCGGAAACGACTGCATCCGCGTGGGCGATACAGTCACAATTGTTACCACACACACCGGCTTAAAGGATATCAGGGACATCCTGAGTTAGGAGAGTTATGAACAGTTCTGCGATTAGATTCCTGCTTGGACATGTCCTTGCAATAGAAGGCATTCTCCTACTTCTGCCTGCCATAGTTGGGGCATTTTACGGGGAGAACAGCGGCCTCATCTTCCTGCTGGTAGCCGCAGTATGTATTATTCTGGGCTTGCTTATGACAAGAAGGAGGCCGGAAAGTAATGTATTCTACCTTAAGGAGGGCTGTGTTATTACGGCACTCAGCTGGATAGTGCTCTCTGTCTTTGGCTGTCTGCCCTTTGTAATAAGCAGACAGATCCCTTCGTTTACGGATGCGCTCTTTGAGACAATATCGGGTTTTACGACAACGGGAGCCAGTATTCTTAATGATATTGAGAGTCTGGACAGATGTATGCTCTTCTGGAGAAGCTTTACGCACTGGATAGGAGGCATGGGCGTGCTCGTGTTCCTGCTTGCCATTATTCCGCTTAGCGGAGGCTCCAACATCAATCTTATGCGCGCGGAGAGTCCGGGACCCTCTGTAGGCAAGCTGGTGCCCAAGGTAAGACATACAGCAAGAATATTGTATGAGATATATTTCGGACTGACTGTCCTTGAGATGATACTGCTTATTGTTGGCGATATGCCGGTCTTTGACGCAGTGACGACAGCCTTCGGTACGGCGGGTACAGGTGGCTTCGGAATCAGAAATGACAGCCTGATGAGCTATTCACTCTATCTTCAGTGGGTGGTTACCATTTTCATGGTGCTCTTCGGCGTTAACTTTAATCTATATTATCTGCTTCTCTTCGGTCATGTGAAGAAGGCACTTGCCTTAGAGGAGGTGCGTTATTATCTGCTTATTATCGTTGTCTCAGTCGGAGTGATTTTTATACAGATACTGGACATCTTCAAGAGTGTGGGAGAGAGTCTGACGCATGCCTTCTTCCAGGTGGCGTCGATTATTACGACCACGGGCTTCTCGACCACTGACTTTGATATGTGGCCTGAGACCTCGAAGACCATTCTGGTGCTCCTAATGTTTATCGGAGCCTGCGCGGGAAGTACGGGCGGCGGTATTAAGGTGTCGAGATTCGTGGTGCTCTTCAAGACTATAGCCAAGGAGCTTAATTCCTATATTCATCCCAAGAGTATCAGGAAGATAAGCATTGACGGCAAGCCTGTAGAGCATGAGGTCATCCGCTCCATTAATGTATACTTCATTACCTTTATGGTGGTATTCTCGACCTCGATTTTCCTTATCTCGCTTGAGGGTAAGGACATGGTTACGAATTTCACGGCTGTTGCCGCGACCATTAATAATATCGGTCCGGGACTTGAGCTTGTGGGACCGACTAAGAACTTCTCGGGCTTCCGTGATTTCCAGAAACATGTGCTTATGTTTGACATGCTTGCCGGCAGACTGGAGCTCTTCCCGCTTCTGATTCTCTTTAAGCCTGCAGTATGGAAGGAAATGCTTAGTAAGAAGGCTTAGTCCTTGCGAAGCATTGCAATAGGCAAATAATAATACCAAACGTACCAATTTTGTTATATAATAGTCATAAAGTACTAGATAAAAGCGCCAAAGCGCCGGGCATAAAGGCGTTAAAAGCGCGTGCGGCTGTAGCTGAGGAAGTGTTGCCGGCAGCTGAGGAAGTGTGGCAGCAGCCGTGGATGCGAGGCTGCAGCACCGGACTGAGTGGGGAATTGCTTAGTAGTGAATTTGTTCAATATAAAGAAGCCAAACAGAATAAAAAGGGACAATACAGCCAATACGGAGAGTCCGAAGAAGGTTGAGGATGTTAAGAAGACGTACTCAGGCATGAAGGCAGCAGGGTCCATAAACAACAAGAGGGTAATTGCTACAATTGCCCTTGTTCTTGTGCTTGCAATCGGATTTAATATTTCAATTCTTGTATCCCTTAATAATAAGAATGCCAACAATACTCTGGATGTCGTGCTGAATCAGGTGGTCAGCAGGCTGGATAGGAATTATCAGGAGGAGAAGAGGCTTGTAAGCTCGCTTAAGGAGGAGTATATAGTCAAGGCTCAGTCTGTAGCCTATATTCTGGACCAGAAGCCTGAGCTTAAGGACGATCTGCTGGAGCTATTAATCATTGCGGGCAAGATGGGCATTGATGAGATTCATCTGTTTGATGAGGAGGGCGTAATCATCGGAGGAACGCTTCCCGATTACTACGGAGTCAGCTTTGGAGACGGTGAACAGATATCATACTTCATGCCGATGCTTACCAACAGGAATATGACCATGTGCCAGGATGTCACTCCCAATACCGCGGAGGGCAGGAACATGATGTATGCCATTACCTGGAACAGTACTCACAATTACATGGTTCAGATAGGAATTGAGCCCAAGAGACTGCTTGAGGAGCTGAAGAGGAACGAGCTGTCGACCGTTATTTCGGCGATGCCTGCCTATGAAGGAATTGAGATATTCGTAGCTGACAAGATTACCGGAGATATTGGCGGAGCCACTAACAAAAATTATATAGGCAAGAACATGAGGAGCCTTGGAATAGAGATAGCTGATTCTTCCATGCTTGAGAGTAAGGGCACCTCGAATAACAGGAACGGATATAAGCACTTCTACAGATATAAGCAGTGGAGCGACTATATTGTGCTCATCTCTTATTCTACACAGAAGGATTTGGGCAACTTCTTTGTATATATGCTAATGATGCTGATATATCTGTCTCTTGCATCAATAGTTATCTATGTCATGGTGGGCAAAATTGCCCGTACTACCAAAGAGAAGAACGACCAGTTCTCCATTCTGGTATCCATGTCAGAGGTCTATTATTCTATGCACCTGATTGACCTTGAGGAAAATACTGTTAAGGAATATTCTGCATCGGAGAAGGTAAGAGAGGTTGTTAATAAAACCGATGGCGCTGATGAGATGATGAGGAGAATAATCTCGGAAACGGTATATCCCGAATATCTGGATGCCGTGCTTGAGTTCACGGATCTTAACACCCTGGCCGAGCGAATGGTAGGCAAGAAGATTATCACAGAGGAATTCCATGGCAATCAGTTTGGCTGGTGTCGTGCATCCTTTATTACCATTGAGGCTGACGATGAAGGTGTACCGAAGAAGGTACTCTTCGTTACAAGAGATATTGATAAGGATAAGCAGAAGGAAGAGCAGCTCATAATCAAATCACACACTGACGGACTTACGGGACTCTTCAACCGCAGAGCCTATGAGGATCATACAAGAACCTATGGCTATACGATTACGGAGGACAATCTGGTATACCTGTCAATGGATGTCAACGGACTTAAGAAGGTCAATGATACCATGGGACATGCTGTGGGCGATGAGCTGTTAATCGGTGCCGCTGACTGTATGAAGAGATGCTTATTAAGCTACGGCAGGATATACAGGGTAGGCGGAGATGAGTTCGCAGGTATTATCTTTGCAACCAGGCTTGAGCTAAAGAATGTCATTGAAGACTTTAATAGGGAAGTGGCTGCATGGCATGGTGATAACCTTAAGAGTCTCTCAATCTCAATTGGCTATGTTGCAGTATCCGAGATGGAGGATCGAAGCATCAAAGCCATGGCTAAGGAAGCCGACAGACGTATGTATGAGAATAAGGAGAAGTATTATAAAAGTCTGGGTGATACCAGAAAGTATCAGACGGGCTCGGGCGACCTTGCCTGATGCCATGTATGCAATTGGGCAGATTAGCGCCCGGGTATAGAGGATTAATCACATAAATTATAGAATTATTAACGAAAACCGGGTTTTGCGCCCGGTTTTTTGTTGAATTTCCACCTATTGCAAATTGCCGATTATAGAGTATAATGTGTTAGTCAAAAATATAAAAACCATAAGTAATAGGAAGAAACTTTAAAATGTTTATAATCTTTTGGGTAATCTGGATAATCTTCAATTCGAATCTGACCTGGCAGATAGCCATAATCGGCGCAGCAGTATCACTTCTTATGGATCTGTTTCTGCGTAAATTCTTAAATTACCACCCACAGACCAAGGCACTTGGACTCGGAAGGACTCTTTTGTTCATGGGTCTAATCGTCAAATACATAGCCATCCTTATTATCGAAATAATAAAGGCTAACTGCACTGTAATTAAGTTCATCTTAAGCGCAAGATATGAGATTGAGCCTGCGGTTATCACCTTTGACCCGGGACTTAGAACAAACGCAGCCCAGGTGGTGCTTGCCAATAGTATAACCATAACACCGGGTACCATTACGGCAAATATAGACGGTGACAGATTCACCGTTCACTGTCTGGATAAGAGCCTTGCCGAAGGAATAGAGGACTCGGTCTTTGTAAGACAGCTTAAGGCCATCGAGGCAATTGCTTCTGATGATATCACCAAAGGAGGTATGGAATGTTAGTACAGGAAAGTCTGACACTTGTTGAGACCTGCAAGCTATACACCTTCATAGGTGTGCTTATATTCTTGGCAATAATTCTTTTTGCCTGCCTGATAAGGGCCATTATGGGTCCCAGAGTTGCAGACAGGGTAATCGCAGTCAATATGATGGGTACTGTTGTAATGGTCATGATATCCATCCTTGCCCTGCTTCTTAAGGAGGGTTACCTCATGGACATCTGTTTAATCTATGCCTGCATAAGCTTCCTTGCCGTGGTAGTAATCACCAAGGTATATCTGGGAGTTTTCGCCGAACGAATGATAGAGGAGGAAGAAAAGCATGGAGATGTTTAGATTTGTACTTGGAAGTGCATTCCTTCTTATCGGAATGGTCGTATTTGCAATAGAAGTATTCGGCATTTTCCGCCTAAACTGCGCACTGAACCGTCTGCACTCGGCAGCACTCGGCGATACCTTAGGTATCAGCTCATGCATGATAGGCCTCATGATAATGGAGGGATTCACCTTCACGACACTCAAGATGGCGCTGGTTATTCTGTTCTTCTGGATGGCCTCGCCTGTATCCTCACACCTGCTTGCGAACCTCGAGATAACTACCTACGCTGACTTAGACAGCAAGGCGACCACCTACGAGGACATCTCACTCTTAGAGGATGAGATGAAGCAGAACGGGGCAAAGCGCGAGAACTGAGTATATATATTAGTGGGAGAATAAGATGTTAGTACTTACGATAATGCTTCTTGTATTCTTAATAGTATGTTCCGTTGCGGTAAGCTTTACTAAGAATCTGTTTAACGCAATGTTAATCTATATGTCATTCAGCCTTGTAATGAGTATAGTCTGGGTTATCCTTGAATCACCCGACCTTGCCATAACCGAGGCAGCAGTCGGAGCCGGAATTACATCCGTACTTTTCTTCATTACGCTTAAGAAGATTAGGGCTATTTCGCTTGAGGATTCCGATAAGCATGCTGACAATATGGAGAATCACAAGTCTGAGACACTGGAGTAAATTATGAGTAGAAGAAAAACTGATGAAGAATACAGACAGACAGGCGCCTTCAGATTCTTCAGATGGCTGTCCGGAAGCAAGGATGCCTATATTGATACGGTCGAGATGAAGCCGCAGACAGAGGCGGTCGAGACCAAAGAAGAGGAAGAGAGACGTGAAGCGGAGCATAAGCATGCCGTGGAGAAAGCCTATGATTCCAACAACAGGGCGATCATTGTCTTTAATAAGATATACAGGTTAGTTGCCGCGATTTTTACAGTATTCCTGCTCGTAAGCCTGATCTATGCGGTAAGCTACCTTCCAAAGATTGGCGACGCAGACAATGCTACCTCCAATGAGGTTGCAAGAAGATATATCGAGAACGGCGTGCAGGAGACGGGTGCCGTCAATATTGTCAGCGGTATGATCCTGACCTACAGGGCCTTTGATACCTTTGGCGAGACCAACGTGCTGTTCATAGCGACCTGCTGTGTTATGCTGATGCTCATGCTGGATGAGAAGATACTGGAGAAGATGGATGGCAGGGATGACAGGCGCTTCGAGCCTAAGAGCGACCCGATTCTAAAGACCATGGCATCCTTCCTCTGTCCTGTTATCTTTATATTTGCGATATATATTCTGTTCAACGGACATCTGTCGCCCGGAGGCGGCTTCTCGGGAGGAGCCGTACTTGGTGCGGGGATGATCATCTACGTGAACGCCTTCGGCTTTAAGAATACCCAGCGCTTCTTTAACGAGACTATATACAAGATAGCCAAGATATCGGCGCTGTGTATGTACGGACTTATCGGCTCGTATTTCTATATTACGGGAGCCAATCACATAGCCAACCACATACCTCTGGGTAAGGTGGGTGAGCTTATAAGCGGAGGCATTATACTGCCCATCAACATAGTGGTCGGTATTGAGGTTGCCTGCACTATGTATGCTTTTTATGCATTATTCAGAAGAGGAGGACTGTAGAATGGGTGCAAATCTTGCGGCGAATTATGTTCAGGCGGTTGCGATGGTGCTCTTCGTAATCGGCTTTGCCAACCTGCTTTTGCAGAAGAATCTTCTTAAAAAGATAATCGGCTTCAACATCATGGATTCGGGAACCTATCTGTTCCTGGCAGACATGGGCTACATCAAGGGCCGTGTCGCTCCCATAGTTACAGACGGCATTCAGGAGGTGGAGAGATACATAAACCCCATCCCCAGCGGTCTGGTGTTGACGGGTATCGTAGTCAGCGTATCGGTAACGGCCCTCATGCTGTCGCTTACCGTCCGACTCTACAAGAGGTACCACTCGTTAGACCTTGACGAGATATCCATGCTTATTAAGAAGGAGAAGGGTGTATGAGTATTGTATGGAATTTCCCGGCAATCTCCATATTGTTGTGCCTGTTTGCAGGAATAGTATCATCAGGTCTTTCCGGCAAAAGTGCCCGCCGACTGAATACGGTGCTTATGATAACGGTTCTTGTACTGAGTGCAGCGACTCTGAAGTATGTATCAAGCCTTGGAGAAAGTGTCGTCTATGTCATGGGACGTTTCCCGGCACCCTGGGGCAATGAACTTCGTTTTGGCGTACTGGAGGCCGGAATGGCTACCTTTTTTGCCGTAATCATGATCTTAAGTATGCTTGGAGGACATCACAAGCTTAGTGAAGAGGTGGAGTCAAGACAGCACAATCTCTATTATGTACTGGTGGATCTGCTCTTAAGCTCACTGCTTGCTCTGATATACACTAACGATATCTTCACAGCCTATGTATTTGTTGAGATTAATACTATAGCAGCCTGTGGTCTTATTATGATTAGAGGGATCGGACGTACCATTGAGGCAGCAGTCAGATATATGATCATGAGCCTTATCGGTTCCGGTATGCTGCTTATGGGTATCTGTATCCTGTATGATATTACGGGACATCTGCTTATGAGCAATATGAAGACTGCCATTGCCGGTCTTGTTATTGACGGAACCTACCCTGTCGCACTGTTAGTCAGCATAACACTTATCTGCGTAGGTCTTGCGATTAAGAGTGCGCTCTTTCCGTTTCATGCATGGCTTCCCGATGCCTATGGCTATTCCACGGTGAGCTCTGCTGCAATACTGAGTTCACTCGTATCCAAGGGATATATATTCTTGCTTATCAAGATCATCTACAGAGTGGTCGGCTTCAACATCTTCAATAACAGTGATATTATTGACATTCTGTTTGTATTCGGACTAGCCGGTATGATATTCGGCTCTGTCAATGCCATCAGGGAGAATGATGTCAGAAGAATGATAGCTTATTCTTCGGTTGCACAGATTGGTTATATCTATATGGGAATCGGTATGGGAACGCAGTTCGGTATGATTGCAGCCATCTTCCATATTCTCTGTCATGCAGCCACCAAGTCACTGCTCTTTGTATCTGCGATAGGACTGACCGATGTGTCAGGATGCAACAGACAGTTTATTTATATGACAGGCTCAGGCTACAGACATAAGTTTGCGGGTGTGGCCTTCACGGTAGGTTCGCTGTCAATGGTCGGCGTGCCTCTCTTTGCAGGCTTTATCAGCAAGCTTCTCTTTGCGGAATCCGCTGTAAGTCTTTCGGGCAGCAAGATGCTTCCGGTGCTTATAGTTCTTGGAATAAGTACCATTCTGAATGCCATTTATTTCATGAAGACGGTTATCAGAATCTATACTCCGGCACCTGACAGTCCGTATCAGGCCATCAAGGCCCGTACGATCTGGCCCTACTGCGTGGTGCTGGTATTCTTCATAGCGGTAAACCTTGTTTTGGGATGCATGTCAGACGGTATTGTTGAGCTTATAAAGCAGGGACTTATTATGTTTGGTTAAGGAAGGACATTTAGAGGATATGTCAGTTTTTAGCAATTTTCCATTGTATTTTCATATAGACAGTCTGGGGTTAATCTTTGCTACGCTAACCCTTGTGATCTTCCTGCTCTCGGGCATGTTCCAGATGGAATATATGAAGGGGGAGAAGCATATTGTAAGCTACGGCATTTTCTATGTGCTTTCAATGACTGTTGAAATACTGCTTTGCTTTGCGGGTAATATGATCACCTTTTATATGTGTTTCGAGCTGCTGACACTGATGTCAATGCCGCTTGTTATTCATGAGAGAACGAAAGAGAGCATAATGGCTGCGCTCAAATACCTCTTCTTTTCTCTCTTTGGAGCATATTCGGCTTTGTTTGGGATCTACATTCTGAATAAATATGCGGAGAGCCTGACTTTTACAGCGGGCGGAACACTAAGTGAGGCTGTATTTGATGCCAATTCCGGAGTGCTTCTGGCAGCAGCCTTCATGCTTATTGTAGGATTTGGCGTTAAGGCCGGTATGTGGCCCATGCATTCGTGGCTTCCTACAGCCCATCCGGTGGCACCTGCTCCGGCTTCAGCAGTTCTGTCGGCTGTAATAGTTAAGGCAGGAGTGCTTGGTATATTAAGAAGTCTTTTCTATGTGTTTGATGCGAGCCTGCTTTCGGGAAGTGTGGTTTCAAAGGTATGGATGATACTTTCGCTTCTCACAGTGTTCATGGGCTCGATGCTGGCCTACAGGGAACCGGTGCTCAAGAAACGTCTTGCATATTCGACTGTAAGCCAGGTGTCTTATATCCTGTTTGGACTGTCTGTGCTTAACCCTATTGCAATGGAGGGAGCCTTGCTTCACGTAATCGGTCACGCACTTATTAAGGCAGGACTCTTCCTTGTTGCCGGTGCCATCATTCATAACCTTGGTGTGACAAGGGTAAGTGAGATGCGCGGGGTGGGCAGACGTATGCCCGTAACCATGATATGTTATACCCTGCTTTCGCTTGGACTAATAGGAATTCCGCCCACGGGAGGCTTCATCAGTAAGTGGTATCTCTGTATAGGAGCCCTTGACAGCGACATTAAGATATTTAGTGTGCTTGGCCCGGTAATATTGCTGATATCGGCGCTGCTAACTGCGGGATATCTTCTGGAGTTAACCTTCATTGGCTTCTTCCCGGGAGATGACTATGTGACCGAGCCTAAGTGTGAGCCTAAGTCTCTCATGCTTATACCGATTGTTGCCTTGACTCTGTGTTCGGTGCTTATGGGACTCTTCCCGAGGACGCTTACCGGACTCATTGAGCAGATAGTTTATTCACTTCTTGATGTAATTTAGGAGGGATCGGGATGATACTTGTATGTATATTGTTACCCTTCATAGCGGGAGCCCTGATTCCTGTCATCAAATGGAAGAAGCGCTCACTTATGGAGCTCTATATTGAGACCATGGTCATTCTTAATTCATTGTTTGTATGGCTTATGATCCTGGGAACAGACCATAGTCCTCACACAGTCGTTCACTTTGCGGGAGGTCTTAACATCACTTTCTGCGCCGACGGACTGGGTATGATATTTGCGGGACTTGTATCCGTTCTCTGGCCCTTGGCGACTCTTTATGCATTTGAATACATGACCAAGGAGGAGCATGAGACGGTATTCTTCATGTTCTATACCATGACCTATGGTGTTACTCTGGGTATTGCCTTTGCAGATAACATTCTTACCATGTATTTCTTCTATGAATTACTGACCATTATCACGGTACCGCTTGTCATGCATACTCTGACGAGGAAGGCGGTGCTTGCCGGTCGAAAATATATGTATTATTCCCTGGGAGGCGCGGCATTTGCCTTTATCGGAATGATATTCGTCATTATCTACGGCGCTAATCCTGAGTTTACCTTAGGAGGGGTACTGGATATGACTCTGGTGGGAGATAAGACCAATGTATTGCTGCTTATCTATGTACTTGCCTTTATGGGCTTCGGTGTTAAGGCAGCGGTCTGCCCCTTCAATTCATGGCTTCCGGATGCCGGTGTTGCGCCGACTCCGGTTACTGCTCTG
This sequence comes from Lacrimispora saccharolytica, assembly GCA_021531795.1. Lineage (GTDB taxonomy): Bacteria > Bacillota > Clostridia > Lachnospirales > Lachnospiraceae > Colinaster. Next base: position 26,240 of record JADYUL010000006.1, on the reverse strand, counting down.
CTTCATGCCGTAGCGGTGGTTAAGTCGGGTGCCTTTGCAATAATTAGACTTACCTATTACTGCTTCGGTGCGGACTTCCTTAAGGGAACCTGGGCTCAGTACACTGTTATGGCAATTGTAAGCTTTACCATAGTATACGGTTGCTCCAGAGCTGTTAAGGAGACACATTTCAAGAGAAGACTGGCTTATTCCACAATAAGTAATCTTTCATATATTTTGTTTGGCGCGACCATGATGTCGCCTCTTGGACTTGTAGCAGCCGTAAGCCACCTTATAATGCATGCGATAATGAAGATCTGCTCCTTCTTCTGCGCCGGTGCGGTTATGCATCAGACGGAGAGGGAATATGTATATGAGCTGGACGGACTGGGCAGGCATATGCCCAAGACCTTCGTGATCTTTACGATATCGGGACTTGCGCTCATGGGAGTGCCCGGAATGGCGGGCTTTGTAAGCAAATGGAATCTTGCTTCAGCAGCGATTGATAACGGAAGCATACCTGCTCTTGTCGGCATTGGCTGTCTGCTGGTATCTGCGCTGCTCACAGCAATATATATGATGAGTATCACTGTCAGAGCATTTTGGCCAAATGAAGGCTTTGATGATTCGGTCAATGAAGGGATCACTGATCCGAACTGGAAGATGATGCTTCCGCTTTATATCTTTGTTGTGATGATGGTGGTGCTTGGCCTCCACTGTGAGCCGCTCATGAAGATGATCATGAATGTTGCCGGAATGTAGCAATTAAGGAGAAAAGGATGAACGATTTTTCTTTTGGTATGAATATTAGTGATATATGCGGAATGGGGCTTAGTTTTAAGCTTGACGGCTTCAGGCTTATGTATGTGCTTATTGCCACCTTCATGTGGACAGTATCGACACTGTTTTCACTCGAATATATGAAGCATTATCAGAGGAAGGGAAGGTATTATTTCTTCCTGATTCTTACCTATTTTGCGACTGTGGGTGTGTTCCTCTCAGCTGACTTCTACACTACTTTTATCTTCTTTGAGATTATGTCGCTTGCAAGCTTCGTATGGGTGGCACAGGATGAAAAACCCGAGAGCCTTCGTGCTGCCGCAACCTATCTTGGTGTTGCCATTATCGGCGGTCTTGTGATGCTCATGGGTATTTTCTTACTATATGACCTCACCGGAACACTTAACTTTGATGAACTTATCGGACTGTCTGCACAGGCGGGACTGCTTAGAGAGATTGGCTATCCCGAGACTGAGACCAGGCTCTGGGCAGCAGCTGTCTGCCTGTTTGTGGGCTTCGCTGCCAAGGCGGGTGCCTTCCCGCTTCATATCTGGCTGCCTAAGGCCCATCCGGTTGCACCGGCACCCGCATCCGCACTGCTTTCGGGAATACTTACCAAAGCCGGCGTATTTGGTGTGCTTATCCTCACCTGTTATATCTTTATGGGTGATACAGACTGGGGGCTCTTTATTCTTACAATCGGTGTATGTACCATGCTGCTTGGCGCCGTTCTTGCTCTCTTCAGTATTGATCTTAAAAGAACTCTTGCCTGCTCATCGGTATCCCAGATTGGCTTTATCTTAACAGGTATCGGAATGGCAGGACTTCTGGGTGATGAGAACAGCATTGCGCTTCACGGAAGTCTGCTTCATATGGTCAATCACTCTCTGATCAAGCTTGTATTGTTCTGTGCTGCGGGTGTTGTATTTATGAATGTGCACTCCCTTGACCTTAATAAGGTGAGGGGCTTTGGCAGGCATAAGAAAATGCTTAACTTAATCTTCCTGATGGGAGCCCTCGGAATCGGCGGAATCCCGCTGTGGGACGGCTATATCAGCAAGACTCTCATTCATGAAAGCATTGTTGAATACCGACATCTTTTGGCTGAGGGGCTGGTGTCAGGAATTGTAAGCGGCACTCAGATGGCTCTGGTTGAATGGATATTCTTAGTAAGCGGCGGTTTTACGGTAGCATACATGACCAAGCTCTATATCTGCATCTTCGTTGAACGCAACAGGGATGCGAAGCTCCAGGAGGAATATGATAATAAGAAGAAATATATGAACCCCGTGACGGCAGTCTGCTTACTTGTCAGTGCACTTGTGCTTCCACTTTTTGGTATGGCAAGCAAGTACACCATGGATGCTCTTGCTGATATCTCAGATTCCTTCCTTCGCACGGAGAGCATGGAACCTGTTAATTACTTCTCATGGGCCAACCTGCGTGGCGGCGCCATCTCGATACTTATAGGAATCGCACTCTACCTCATAGTCGTCAGGCTACTTCTTATGAAGAAGACGGACGGGGAGTGGGAATATGTCAACAGATGGCCGGCCTGGCTTGACCTTGAGAATCTCATATACAGACCGGTACTGCTTCAGGCTCTGCCCTTCGTATTCGGCGTTATCTCAAGAGTCTTTGACAGCTTCACCGACTGGATAGTTGTTGCTCTTCGCTTGACTGTTTACAAGGACAGTCCGGTCAGGGGCGAGCTTAAGGAGGGTAATATCTTTACCTACTACGCGGGAAGTCTGGTTTCACGTTCTGTCAGACTCTTAAGCAAGGTAAGAGCACTGTTTAAGCTGCCACAGCTGCCTGAGCGCAACTATGTCCACGAATATGCGGTTGAACACGACACCTTCAAGGAGAGCAGCTTCATCATAACCCGAAGCATGTCCTTTGGACTGATGCTGTTCTGCCTGGGACTCGTAATCACAGTGCTTTATGTATTTATTAAGAAGATAATTTGGTAAAAGTGCTAAAGTCTTAACCTAATTCTCCGATAAAGATAATGAAACCAAGATTATCCTTATGTAGATTGTGTAAATCTGCATACACAGGGAGGTGTAAATATGCGTATTGATTCATATGTACAGGTACAGCAGCTTTATAATAAGCCTGCTACCGGTAAGAGCGTGAAGGAGACCGGTAAGGGTAAATTCCGTGACCAGCTCCAGATCTCCAGCATGGGTAAGGATATCCAGGTAGCTAAGCAGGCGGTAAAGAACTCCCCTGATATTCGTCAGGATTTGGTTGACTCTGTTAAGAGCCGTATCGAGGATGGAACCTACGAGATGGACAATACCACTCTTGCAGAGAGACTTTACCAGAAGTATGCTGCATACTGATTCTTAATTGACGCGGGAAATCTCGCGTCAAGAGGAATTAGTGTTGTGCGGTAGACGATTTGCTTACGGAGGATATGATCGGTGGCTAGCTTGATGGAAGATTTAATAAGCATACTTGAGCAGGAGGATTCATTATATGAAGACCTGCTAAAGCTGTCCATGAGTAAGACACCGGTACTTATAAGCGGTGACCTTGAGGCTCTGTCGCGAATCACGGAGGATGAGCAGGAGATCGTGAACAAGGTGAATGCCCTTGATAAGAAGAGAGAAGAGGGCATGAAAGACATAGCTAATGTTCTTGGCAAGGATGTTAAGACCCTTAAGCTAACCGACCTGATCGATGTTCTTAGAAGCAGGCCGGCAGAACAGAACAGACTGGCAGCAATTTACGACAAATTATCGGATACGATTGGTCAGATGAAGAGGACCAATGAACAGAACAAGGAGCTTATCGAGAGCTCGCTTGAGATGGTTCAGTTCGATATGAATGTGCTGCAGGCATATAAAGCAGCCCCTGAGACTGCCAACTATTCAAGAAATGCCCTGAATTCAGGTGCATATATGGGTAATATGAAGGGCGGCTTTGATGCGAAGCAATAAGTGATCAGGAGGGTTATGCTATGCCACTGATGGGAAGCCTTTATATCGGAGTATCCGGCCTTCAGACGAGCCAGAATTCGCTTAATACAACAGCACATAATATTTCCAATGTCGACACCTCGGGATACGTGCGTCAGCAGGTCCTGACAAGCACGGCTACCTATAATACCATCAAGACGGATTATAAGTCTGTAGCCAATCAGCAGCTTGGTCTCGGTGTCGTATATTCCAAGACAAGACAGGTAAGAGATGTATTCTTAGATACGACCTATAGAAGGGAAGCGGGTCGCGAGGCCTTCTATAACGTTTCTTCGGATGCCATAAGTGAGATTGAGAATCTCCTGGATGAGCTTAACGGCGAATCCTTCCAGGAGTCTATCGGCGATCTCTGGACTTCTGTACAGGAGCTTTCTAAGGATCCTTCAAGTGCAGTAACCCAGGGCTTATTCGTTGAGCGCTGTCAGGAGTTTATCTCGAGAGCACAGTCGGTATACGAGGGTCTCACCGAATACCAGCTTAGTCTTAATGAGAGCATCAAGAGCGATGTATACAGAATCAATAACATAGCTAAGGAGATCAAATCACTAAATGATGAGATCAGAAATATAGAGATAACCAATGTCGGTGCAGAGGGTGTATCGGTCGAAAAGGCCAACGACCTCAGAGATAAGAGGAATGACCTCTTAGATGAGCTGTCCAAGTACGGTAACATTACCTACAATGAGGATGTGGACTGTACGGTATGGGTGCAGCTCGAAGGAGAGGACCTGGTTCGAGGCGAGATAGCATATTCTATTGGCTTATATGAAGATCCCTCAACCGGCTTCTATACTCCGTTCTGGGAGAAAAATGCAAGATTTACCCTCGATAATGCAGGCAACAAGATATATTCGGCAGAGGAAGCCAACAAGGCAGCGGTATTCAATCTTAACAGGGTGATTTCCTCAGATCTTAATACAGATATTGGTTCACTCAAGTCAAGGATGCTTGCAAGAGGAGACCACAAGGCTGATTATACGGATCTTATTGATGACGGAAGATATGAATATGACATATCACAGTCCGTATGTATGAATGTAATGGCTGAGTTCGACCAGCTGGTACATGGTATTACAACAACGATTAATGACATAATCAGAGAAGCGGCGATGTCTGCTGAGAATAAGTCCACGCATTATCTTATGACATTCGATGATAACCTTGGTCAGTATGTACCGATCCAGGTCTTTCAGAAGATTGCAAGTGAGGCCTATTCGCTTGATGAATTCGGCAATGTAGTTGTTAACAAGGAACAGACAGGTACCTATAATCCCAACAGTAAGACTGTAAACGGATATGTTCAGGAGTCGCTGTATACGACGACCAATATCCAGATAAATGCAGACCTGCTAAGAGAGCCTACCAAGCTTGGCTTTGTCCTGGCCGACGGTTCTGTGGATTATGAGACAATGAATAAGATTAAGAGAGCCTTCGAGGCTGAGAACAACACTCTTAATCCCAATGTTAAGAAGCAGAGCTCCTTCGTGGATTATTATGGCGATCTTGTAAGCCAGGTAGCCAACTCGGGCCTTGTATACAATTCTCTTCTTGACAGCCAGGCGGCAACAGTAACTGCCGCATCCAATGCAAGAGAGCAGATAATCGGAGTATCTCAGGATGAGGAACTGACATTCATGGTCAAGTTCCAGAATGCATATAATGCATCCAGCAGATACATTAATGTAGTTGATGAGATGCTTGAACATATTCTCAATACACTCGGCTCGTGATTTTTCATATTAAAAGTTAAGCATGGGAGGATAACGATATGCCTTCACAGTTTTTTGGATTAAATACAGCGTATACAGGACTGCTGAACAGTAATGCGGGACTGAATACCACGGCAAATAACATATCGAATGCTGAGACAGAGGGCTATAGCCGTCAGGAGGTTAAGTCCGGAGCATCCGAGGCACTCAGAGTATTCACAACCTACGGCTGTGTCGGTGCCGGTGTTGATACCTTGGCAATTGAGAGAATTCATGATGATTTCTACGACAGCAAGTATTGGAACAACAATACCAAGGCCGGCGAATATGATATGAAGAACTACTACATGAAGCAGATAGAGGATTACTTTAAGGATGATTCTACGCTTGAGGGCTTCACGACAATATTCAACAAGATGATGGATACCATGGCTGAGGTTAAGAAGAATCCCGCCAATGTGTCAACCAAGTCACAGTTTATCGGGTTTGCAGGCAACCTGTGCGAATATTTCAATTCCATGGCTTCAAGCCTTGAACAGGTGCAGAAGGATGTTAACTCAGAGATCAAGCTTAAGATTGATGAGATCAATTCCCTTTCCAATCAGATAGCGACTCTCAACAAGCAGATCAACGTCATCGAGCTTTCCGGCTCTAAGGCCAATGAACTTAGGGATAAGAGAACCCTTCTTGTGGACCAGCTGTCTGCGATAGTTGACGTAGATGTTAAGGAATATAAGATAACCGACAGCAACGATCCTGACAGAGAGACCGGAGCCAGCGGATATATTGTACGTATTGCGGGCGGTCAGCTCTTGGTCGATACCAATGAATACAATACTCTGGCCTGCGTTGCCAAGCAGTCGGATGAGAAGATTAATCAGTCCGATATAGACGGTCTGTACAATGTATACTGGGTAACCAATACCAACACGGGTGCGCTGGGAGATGAATTCTCGCTCTACAATGCCAGACTCGGCGGAGAACTTCAGGGACTCATAGAGATGAGAGACGGTAACAATGCCGAGAACTTCAAGGGTACCATTAAGACTGTGGATAAGGCTGTGGGAAATAAGCAGATCATAGCTGTATCTGTAAATAAGGAATATGCCAAGGATTTGGATAAGTGTACTCTCTCCGATACGGGCGGCAAGATTACTCTGGGTAATAAAGAATACTATTATGACGACTGGAGATACGATTATGATGCTGCCACAGGCGAGTGTACTTATTATTTCACAATAGATACCGACAGAAGTGAAGCGGTCGTGCCTTCCAACTTCTTAGGAAGAGAGGCTGAGGTAGGCAGGGCTATAAGCTATCAGGGTGTTCCCTACTACCAGCAGCAGCTAAATGAGTGGTGCAGAATCTTTGCCAATGCCTTCAATAATATCCTTCTTGAGGGCTACACCTCGGACGGAGAGGGCGGAACCATTCTCTTTACAGCTGATCATGCTTCTGATGTAACACAGCAGGAATTTGATAAGGCGTATAAGGATAAGGACGGCAACAGGGTATCTGTTGTAATTAAGAATGATGATGACAGCTACCATAACCTGACTGCCAAGAACTTCAATATATTGACTGCGCTTCATAATGACGCAACAATGCTTGCAACCAAGTCTGACAAGGCTGAGGGTAGCGATGCCTATGGAATTGTTGACAGGCTGATTAATATGGTGGGCGATAAAAGGATCGCAAACTATAGAGGAGCGGCTACTCAGGAATTCTTAACCTGTGTCCTTTCTGACGTGGCCCTAAACGGTAAAAACGCGAGCACTTTTTACAATAATTACACCAACATCGGCAAGTCGATTGATCAGCAGAGAATATCGATTTCGGGTGTTGATACGGATGATGAGGCAGTGAATCTGCTGAAATACCAGAATGCATATACCATGGCTTCCAAGATGATACAGACACTTACGGAAGTTTATGACAGACTGATACTTCAGACAGGAGTATAATCTGCCGATAAATATACTGTCAGGGATGAAAATAGTCACATGGATGTGAATATGGCATGGCCCAAGGAGTAGTCCGATGAGAGTAACGAATAAAATAATACAGAACAATTCGGTAAATAATATTAACTTAAATAAGACCCTTCAGGATAAGCTCAACACTCAGATGGCTACTGAGAAGAAGATCAACAGACCGTCTGAGGATCCGGTTGTGGCAATAAGAGCCCTGAGACTGCGTACTAACGTAAGTCAGGTTACACAATATTATTCCAAGAATATTCCGGATGCCAACAGTTGGCTTGAGCTTACCGAGGATGCTCTCGGCACAACCGCAGATGTGCTTACAGATATGATAGAAAGCGTTAGTAAGGGAGTATCTGAGAAACTGACAGATCAGGACAGGAAGAGTATCCTGGATGCACTTTCAGCCTATAAGGATGAGGTGTATTCTACAGGTAATGCCGATTATGCCGGCAGAAGCCTGTTTACAGGATACAGAACAGAGTCTACTCTTATGTATGATTTATCCGAGACCAGACTGATGCAGATAACCGAGCAATTGACGGTGGCGGACATTGATGATGTAACATATGTTAATTCGGGTTTCCTGAACGAACTTAATTCGTCGAATTACAGTACCGGAACGTACAATACGGGTACGTATGATCATGCAACGAACACAGCAACCACGCAGACTAATAATAATTCCGATATTAAAGAGCAGGATATAGCTGAAAGCTCTATCAAGAGAATAAGGCTTGCATATGATAATCTGGAGAATAGTAAGGTTACTGTAGCGCTATATAATAAAGCTTCTACCGCTGATAAGGTTTCTGAAAAATATGATAAGAAACTTGAACCTGTAAACATGTCAAGAGATTCGGTACCGAGTCCTTATCAGGTTATTAGCGATGCTAATGAAGCGGGCAAGGAATATATGGTTCTCATCCCCGAGACGGGAGAACTTCTCATATCGGACAGTGTATATAATAAGCTTGCAGCACTTAATGACGATATTACAACTCCGACTATTAACGAAGCGGAGCTTAGGATCACATATGAGAAGTCTACCTGGGATAAGGGAGATCTCAGACCTGAGCATTACTTCGCATGTATCGATAAGTCTAAGGACGACCCTGCAACAACTGAGGACGAGTCTATAATATATAACAGCTCATATCTTGAGGGCATCAAGGAGAAGCAGGCGATAGAATACGATGTGGGTACGAGCCAGACCGTAAGAGTTAATACAACGGCTGATGAAGTGTTCACACATGCAATAGGAAGAGATACAGAGGATCTGATCAACGTTCTTAACGAGACGATTGCCATGCAGGATACCATTGACAGGTTAACCGAGGCACAGAAGGCTCTTGATACCACGAGTGTGGACTATACCGGTAATTACAATATTCTTCAGTCTCAGATAGATGCAGCCAATAAGGCTCTGACCTATCTTGAAGAAAAAAGAGTGAATATGTTTAAACAGGGCATCACAAGGATGCAGAATCATCTGAACAAAGCCAATACCGCAACAACAGACTGCGGAACACGTGGCAGCAAGCTTGCCCTTGTTGAGAACAGACTAATGAGCCAGAAGACCAATTTCGAGACTCTGGAGAGCGAGAATGAGAATGTTGATATTTCAGAGGTGGCAATTCAGTTAAAAAGTGCTATGCTTACATATGACGCAGCTCTTATGAGCACAAGCAAGGTACTTCAGACTTCACTGATGAATTATATATAAGCTAAAGGAGGCAGTATGAAGATAACTACAAGAGTATTTGGGGAAATCGATATTGAAGAATCAAAGATCATCCACTTCCAGGGTGGTATTGTCGGATTTCCGGAACTTACGGATTTTGCGATAATCCATGATGCGGAGAAGGACAGCGAGAACCCGATTAGATGGATGCAGTCTATGCAGGAGCCTAATTTTGCAATGCCCGTTATGGATCCTCTTGCAGTATGCCCGGATTACAATCCCACAGTAGAGGATGAGATGCTTAAGCCTATCGGTGAACTCAATCCGGATTCTATTCTGGTTCTGGTTACCCTTACGGTTCCTCAGGATGTTAAGAAGATGAGTGTCAATCTTCAGGCACCTTTCATCATCAATGCTGATGAGAGAAAGGCAATACAGCTCATCGTGGATCCTGACAAGTATGAAGTCAGATTCCCGATTTATGACATAATTAATAAGGAGGACTAAAGAATGTTAGCATTATCACGTAAGAAAAATGAAGCCCTCGTTATTAATAATAATATCGAGGTTACAGTTCTTGAGATCAAGGGCGACCAGGTTAAACTTGGTATCACAGCACCCAAGGAGGTGCCCGTATACCGCAAAGAGGTATATCTCCAGATTCAGAAGGAGAATGAGGAGGCTATGAGCTCCAACAATCTTATCGGTCTTGCAGATCTGTTTAAGAAGTAAGAAAAAATATAAGAATTTATGAATTTTGTTTTCGTTGCTATTAATAATCTGATTATTTAGCCGATATAAAGGATAGTAGAGTTTGTCTACTATCCTTTTTAACTTAGATGGTGATTAATACAAGGAGGTAATGACCATGGCAATAGAACCGGTTGGAACAATGACAGCAGTACAGTCAACTGTGAAGGCTGTTCCTACAGAGAACAGGGAAGTGAAGCTTAGCGAGCTTGACGCGCAGAATAGTCAGGTTCCTGTGATAGATGATACTACATTGGCTGTTGCCAGAACCAGTGAAGGCAACACAGATGCAAGAGGAGAGAACCAGAAGGAGCCGGACAGAGAGACACTTAAGAAGGCTGTCGATAATCTCAATAAGAGCATGCCTAACACAGAGGCAGTATTTGGTATCCATGAGGGTACCAACAGAGTCACAATTAAGATTGTGGATAAGACAACCAAGAAGACCATTAAAGAGCTTCCGCCCGAGAAGACTCTGGATATGATTGAAAGAGTATGGGAGATGGCAGGTATCTTGGTTGATGAGAAGAGATAACATATGTAATTGAAAGGATTCAAAGAGTTAGTCGCAAGCGTTTTTGCGGGGACAGGGATGTCGTAAGGAGGATAATATGTCATCAGGTGTAAGAATATCGGGAATGAATTCCAATCTCGATACCGAAGCTATTGTAGAGGCACTGGTATCGGCCAAGAAGGAGAAGTTAAATACATATAAGGGCGAGCAGAAGAAACTGGAGTGGAAGCAGGATGCATGGAAGAGCTTGAACAGCAAGATATACAAGTTCTACAGCAAGAGCCTCAGTAATGCCAGATTTAAGACTGACTACACCAAGAAGACTACCAAGTCAAGCTCAAGTGCCGTAAGTGTTATTTCGAGCAATTCGGCACCGGACTGTGTTCAGACACTTAAGATTGAATCTATGGCTAAGTCGGGATACCATACGGGTGTTGAGCTTAAAGCAGACGAGGTTGATGCAGGCGGCAATTCTACAGGAAAGAAGGTTAAGGCTTCATATACAGCATCTACTAAGCTCAGTAAGCTTGGAATAAGTGCGGACAATATTCGATTTAACGGCAAGAGTGTTGAAATAACAGATGATATGACAATCGGTCAGCTTACATCTACACTCAACAAGAATGGTGCGACCGTTAACTTCGATGAAAAGAACCAGAGATTCTTCGTTGCAGCCAAGAGCAACGGTGCCGAGAACGATTTCAGCTACGGAAGTGATGCAAAAAGCATTGCGCTTTTCAGTAAGCTTGGTCTTCTAAATTCTGACGGAAGCAATGCCGGTTCGAGAATTAAAGGTCGGAGTGCTGAGATAGAGCTTAATGGTGAGAAGTTTACCTCAGACAGCAATACATTCGATATTAACGGTCTTACAATCACAATTAACAATATGACGGATGAGGAGATATCTCTTACAACCTCTCAGGATACCGAGGGTATCTATGACATGGTTAAGAATCTCTTTAAGGAATATAACGAACTGATTAATGAGATGGATAAGCTCTACAATGCTGATTCGGCAAGAAAGTATCATATGCTTACTGATGAGCAGAAGGAAGAGATGAGTGAGGATGAGGTTAAGGAATGGGAGACCAAGATCAAGGACTCTCTGCTTAGACGTGATTCTTCACTTAATGATGTGATCTCCGGAATGAAGCAGACACTTCTTGCAGGAGTTACAATGTCTGACGGAAGCACAATGTTCTTAAGTGATTTTGGAATAAATACCGCAAGTTATTCTTTAGCTAAGGACAATGAGAGAGGTGCTTATCATATTGACGGTGATGAGGATGATGATCTGACATCTACCAATGAGGATAAGCTTCGCAAGGCTATTGCGACTGACGCTGATCAGGTAGCTGAGTTCTTCTCGAGTCTTGCCAAGAACCTGTATGCCAAGATGGATGAGCTTATGGGAAGAGTTAAGGACTACTCTTCGGCCTTTACGGTATATAATGATATTTATCTTAAGAAGCAGTATGATGAATATACTACCAAGATCTCTGAGCAGGAGACCAAGGTAAATAAGTGGGAAGACTATTATTACAGTAAGTTTACAGCCATGGAGAAGGCTATGAGTGGCATTAACAGCAAACAGAGTGCTATTTCCGGTCTCTTCGGTATGTAATGATATTCTAAATAATCTTGGAGGTAACATTAATGGCACTACCTAATGGATATGCACAGTATAATAACAGCAAGATATTAACAGCAAGCCCTGCAGAATTGACCCTCATGCTATACGATGGAGCAATAAAGTTTGCTAATATTGCTGTAATGGGCATGGAGCAGAACGACATCCAGAAGGCTCATAACAATATAATAAGGGTTCAAAGAATAATAGAGGAATTTAGAAATACTCTGGACAGGAAGTATCCGGTAGCTGAGGATTTCGACAGAATCTATGTATATCTTCTGAAGCGCCTGTATGAGGCCAATGTCAAAAAGGATAAGGAAATCATGGAAGAGGTGCTGACACATCTTCGTTCCATGAGAGACACCTGGATTCAGGTTATGAAGGCGAATAAGGTCAGAGGCGTTGTATAAATAAAGTTGGTATATTGGCCTGCGATTAATAATCGCAGGCTGATTTTATGTTATAATAATGAAGGCGTTTGTTTATGTATATTCTGATAACGACGCTAAGTAACACCGATCAGTGTTAATGAAATCTTAGGAGGTATGGATGTTAGGAAGATATCTTAAAATACTTGATGAAAGCCTTGATAAGAAGCTTGCCTTGCTTAAGGAGATAGAGGACTTAAGCCTGTCGCAGAGTGTAATGATAGAGGATGGAGCTGCCTTCGAGGATATTGATGCCAATATGGATGATAAGGCTGTACTTATTGACAGGATCAATAAATTAGATGAAGGCTTTCAGGCCATGTATGACAATATTAAGGAGAACCTTGAAGCACAGAAGGAGGAGTATAAGGACGAGATTGAGGTGATCAAGAAAAAGATTAGTGAGGTTATGTCCTGCAGTACTCAGATTCAGGCGATAGAAGCCAGAAACAAGGCTGCCATGGAGCAGAGATTTGCCAAGGCTCACAAAGATATACGCAGCAGAACGGTTCATGCGAGCCAGGTACAGGATTATTATAAGGTAGCCAACAGGCTGAATGCCATTACACCACAATTTATGGATAAGAAGAAGTGAGGTAAGTATTGTGAAGTACGATTATCTGATTGTCGGTGCAGGACTCTTCGGAGCAGTGTTTGCACATGAGATGACCAAGGATGGAAAAAACTGTCTCATAATTGATAAGAGAGACCATATAGCGGGTAATATCTATACAAAGAAGTGGGCAGATATCAACGTTCACTGGTATGGAGCACACATCTTCCATACCGGTAACAAGGCTATCTGGGACTACATTAACCAATTTGCGGAGTTTAATAATTTCATCAACAGCCCGATGGCTGTATATAAGGACGAACTGTACAATCTTCCGTTTAACATGAATACCTTCTCGAAGATGTGGAATATCAGGACGCCTAAGGAGGCTAAGGATATAATTGAGGGTCAGATTAAGGACCTGAATATTACGGAGCCTAAGAATCTGGAGGAACAGGCACTTTCCCTAGCCGGAAGAGACGTATATGAGAAGCTGGTGAAGGGATATACCGAGAAGCAGTGGGGAAGAGACTGCAGAGAACTTCCGTCATTTATTATTAAGAGACTGCCGCTTAGGTTTACCTATGACAATAATTACTTTAACGACAGATTCCAGGGTATTCCAATAGGAGGATACACTGAAATTGTTAAGAAAATGATTGGTGACACGCCTGTCATACTTGGTAAGACCTATAAAGAGTTCATGGCAGAGAACGAGGCTAAGAGCGACAGAGACGAATTTGGCAAGATTCTGTATACGGGAATGATTGATGAATACTTCGATTTCTGCCTCGGAGAACTGGAGTACAGAACCGTTAAGTTTGAGCATGAACTTATGGAGGAAGTAGACAACTACCAGGGTAATGCAGTTGTTAATTACACAGAGAGGGAGATTCCTTATACAAGAATTATAGAACATAAGCATTTCGAGTTTGGAACACAGCCTGACACGGTTGTCAGCAAAGAATACCCGGTTGAATGGAAGAGTGGGGATGAGCCTTATTACCCCGTAAATAATGAAAGAAATAATGAACTGTATAGGAAATACGAGGAGATGGCTGCCGGGGAGGAAAATGTTCTGTTCGGCGGAAGGCTCGGTCAGTACAAATATTATGATATGGATAAGGTGATCGAGAAGGCGCTTGAAATGGTTGCCGACGAGAGAGGATAACAGGGATGTTTGGCAAGAGTACTAAGGATATAATGAGTACTGACACAGCTGTCAGTGTGGATAAAGATACAAAATACACCGAAAAGACTTCCACCAGGTCTCAGGAGATTAACCTGATCCCCATGGACAATATCGCAGGATATGATGTAAGACCGGGAATGTATGAGATGAACGGTGCAACCGTTATTCCCGGGGGAATTAATTTTACAATCCACAGCCATCAGGCCACGAGCTGCGAACTTCTACTCTTTAGAAGGAAAGCAAGTGAGCCATTCGCGGTTTTACCGTTCCCGGATAATTACAAGATAGGAAACTGTTATTCAATGATAGTATTCGGGCTTACGATCGATGAACTTGAGTATGCATACAGAATGGACGGGCCCAATGATCCGTCGAAGGGACTGCTCTTTGATAAAAATAATATTCTTCTTGATCCGTATGCCAAGGCTGTGGCGGGCTTAAGCAAGTGGGGCGTGGAGGAGAAGGAATACAAGGGCTACAGGGCCAGAGTAGTTAAGGATGACTTCGACTGGGGCAATAACAGACAGCCATTGACGCCCATGGAGGATTTGATCATTTATGAGATGCACGTGAGGGGCTTCACGATGGATGAAAGCTCGGGCGTGGATTTTCCGGGAACTTTTGATGCTATCAGGCAGAAGGTGCCGTATCTTAAGGAACTGGGTGTTACGGCGATTGAACTGATGCCCATCTTTGAGTTTGATGAGATGCATGACCACAGGGTATATGAGGGACATGATCTTATTGATTACTGGGGATACAATACCGTTAACTTTTTCTCACCCAATACAGCATACTGTTCAAAACCTGAATACAATAAGGAGGGTAATGAGCTTAAGAGACTGGTGAAACTGCTCAATGAGAACGGTATTGAGGTATATCTTGATGTCGTATTCAATCATACTGCTGAGGGTAATGAGCATGGTCCTGTTTTCTCGTTCAAGGGAATAGATAACAATATTTATTATATGCTTACACCGGACGGATATTATTATAATTTCTCCGGCTGTGGCAATACACTTAACTGTAATAACCCGATTGTCAGACAGATGATCATTGACTGCCTCAGACACTGGGTTATTGCATACAGAATTGACGGCTTCAGATTTGATCTGGCTTCGATCCTCGGTCGTAATGAGGACGGTTCACCGATGAATCAGCCTCCGCTTCTGGAATCCCTTGCGTTTGACCCTATCCTTGGCAATGTTAAGCTTATCGCTGAGGCCTGGGACGCCGGCGGCATGTATCAGGTAGGAAGCTTCCCGTCATGGAACAGATGGGTTGAGTGGAACGGCAGATACAGGGATGATATCAGAGCCTTCCTTAAGGGCGATGACAATATGGAACAGGCTGCTGCCAACAGGATCATAGGTTCGCCTGATATTTATAATCCGGAGACCAGAGGCCACCTGGCTTCCGTTAACTTTATTACCTGTCATGACGGCTTCACACTTCATGATCTGTATACTTATAATTATAAACACAATGAGGCTAACGGCTGGAATAATACTGACGGAGCCAATGATAATCACAGCTGGAACTGTGGTTATGAGGGCGAGACTGATGATGTTGAGGTCAATAACCTGAGACATCGAATGATTAAGAATGCATTTACGGTTCTTATGATGAGCAGGGGAATCCCAATGTTCCTGGCCGGAGATGAATTCGGCAATACCCAGTTTGGCAATAACAATGGTTATTGTCAGGATAACAAGATATCCTGGCTTGACTGGAGTCTGCTTGAGAAGAATCATGATCTCTTTACCTTTGTGCAGTATCTTATCTGGTATCGCAAGAGACACAGGGTAATCAGGGTTGATACGGAGAGGTGTTCGGTAGGCTATCCCTGCATGAGTCAGCATGGTCTGACACCTTTTTGGGCCAACTTCCACGGACACCACCATTATATCGGAGTAATGTATGCCGGAGTTCATAAGAACGGCAAGGATGAACTTGTATATATGGGAATCAATGCATACTGGGAGCATCAGACAGTTACTCTTCCGGCTCCGCCTGAAGGCTGTAAATGGTATGTAATGATAGATACCAATCGCGTGGACAGTGTAGTTATGGACATGGTTGAGGTGAGCGGTAATGTTATTTCGATACCACCCAGAACGGTTATGGTGTTCGAAAGCATGCTGATTGAAGAATGATTTAAGATTGGACGCATATAATTGGTACATAATATACAAAAAACAGTGCCATTATAAGCAAAAATATGGTAAAATTTTGTTGTATATGGAAAAATATGTGCTATAATTTAGTAGTACCAAAGTACCACAAAAAAGCGAGGCGATTTTGTGAGCATATGTCTTTGGTATGTTAAGTGAGGAAAGCATGGCAAAGGTTGATTTCAAGAACAGAGAGGAATTGAAATATACTTCAAGAGTACTGAGCAAGGTACTCTTGGTTCTGATGCTTGTTCTCGCAGTTTATGCCTTTAATTTCTCATCAAGTGAAAAGATTAAGCTTCAGACTGATGGCAGTGTTATACTTCACGGTTCCATGAGAACAAAGGGCCAGGGTGAGGTAAGCTCTCCTTATTCTTTTAAGGCTTCTAAGGGTATCTCGTATTATTTCTATGACACGGTTCCCGGTAATGTTGCTCATGATACATTTCTTATGATAAATACTTACTTTGGTAAGACCAGAGTATATCATAATGATGAGATCATCGGTGAGTTCGGTGTCAACAAGCAGCTTGACAATGGCAAGCTGGTCGGTAATATCCGTATGATGGTTCCGTTGAATGCAACTATGGCCGGCGAAGATATAATGATAGAGTATACGCCGTACTATTCCATGGAAGTCAATTATATGGCTCCGATGTACGGAACAGAAATCGCTCTTACAAGATATGTTCTTACCAGCAATCTGTTAGAGCTTGTTCTTATACTTATTCTTATGACACTATTCCTCATTGCTTCTGCGATGTGGATATATCTTAAGGCTAGTTCTTCGAAGGGTGATATCCGTAATATGGGCTATTTTGCATTGTTCTGCCTGGCTGTTGCATGTTGGATGTTCTTTGCGTCGGATCTGCCGCAGTTTGTTACCAATGCAAGTGAAGCCTGTGCATTGATGAGATATACCTTTATGTCTATTATACCGATAGCATTCTGCGGATTCATGGAGAGGGTACTGCCTTCCGGTAAGAAGAGCCTCGAGTGGTTCAAGACCTTTGGCTGGCTTATTCCAATCTTCAATGTGATCTTGTTCTTTGTCGGCTTTGCAGATCCGATGGATACACTTTGGATGACCAAGGCGTATACAACTGTTGTTGTTGTTCTGGTATTCCTTTTTGCAATGAGCAATTTCAGAAGGGATCTGGATTGCAGGATTATTACTACAGGACTTATTGTTCTTTTTCTGTTTGTCGGTATCGGATTTATGCTTAAGCATGATTCGCTATCTGAGACTTATCTCCTTGCGATTATGGGATTTGGGCTTACAATAAATGCCTCGTTCATGCTGGCTACCATAGGACGCAGACTCATGGTGGTTATGGAAGATGAGAATGATGTATTTACATACAAGACTATGGCTTTTGCCGATTCACTTACGGGTCTTGAGAACAGGGCAAGCTTTGAGGGCTTCTTCGATAATCTCGAGAATAATACTGCTGCTGACGGAAAGACTGTAATCCTATATATGTTCGACCTTAATTTCCTTAAGGTTACCAATGATAAATTTGGACATAAAGCCGGAGATCAGCTGCTTATGGGCCTGAGTCAGTGCCTTAAGAAGACCTTTGAAAGATATGGTTCCATATACAGACTTGGCGGAGATGAATTTGCAGCCATCGTTGTCGGTCATGCCGATATGGCACTCAACCTGGTTGAAAAACTGAAACATAATATTGATACCTATAATCTTAACAGTCAGTATAAGATATCAACAGCTGTAGGATATGCAACAAAGAAGTTCCATAAGGGCGATGTGGATATCTATGACAGACTGTTCAAGGATGCAGACGATATGATGTATGCCAATAAGGTTCGTATGCACAAGGAGCTTGGAGAAGAGGTTAGGAATAAGAGAAACTGATGAAGGAAAAATTATATAATATACCGATTAATGATGCGGTAAATGCAGGGGACGAATGTCCCTTTTGCTATATAGAGAGAAAAATTGAGCAGGATATGATGGATTTTGTTCTGGGTTCCGGCTCTACATATATGGAGAGTGATGTAAGGGATGCTACCGATAAGGCGGGCTTCTGCCGTGACCATTATCGGAAGATGTTTCAATATGGCAATACGCTTGGTAATGCCTGGATTATGAAGACATATCTTCAGCATACCATAGAAGAAGCAAATAAAAGCTTTAATGCGTATAAGACAACACCTAATGGCTTTAAGGCGATTATAAGTAAGAAGGGCAGAGAAGAGTCTGCTAAGACAAATTCCATCACGGAATGGGTGAATAAGCGTAGCAGGAGCTGCTATATATGCGACGAATTCAGTGCTCACTATGACAGATACTTAAGGACCTTCTTTGAGATGTATGATAAGGATTTGGAGTTTGCGGAGAGAGTAAGGAATAGCAAGTGTTTTTGCCTGCCGCATTTCAGCGACCTTCTTGACTATGCAGGTCGATGTATTCCGGAGAATAAACAACAGGAGTTTGCGAATGCCTTCATTCCCCTTATGAAAGAACAGCTAGCCAAATTGTATGGAGATGTATCATGGCTGATAGAGAAGTTTGATTATCAGAATAGGGATGCTGACTGGAAGGATAGTAAGGACGCTCTGCAGCGCGCTATGCAGAAGCTTAAAGGCGGATATCCTGCAGATCCTGAATATAGGGCAAAGAAATAATAGGAGTTTAATAACTCCTATTATTTAATTTAAGGAGAAGATAATGGCACTTAGATTTGTTACGGGCCCGAGTGGATCGGGAAAAAGTAAATACGTATTTGAACAGGCGATACGCATCGCCGGGGATAATCTCAATACAAGGGTGTTTATTATTGTCCCGGACCAGTTCACAATGCAGACACAGGCCGATCTTGTTAATATGTCCCCCGGAAAGGGCATTATGAATATTGAGGTGTTAAGCTTCCAGAGACTTGCCTACAGAATATTCGGAGAGACTGGCGGTGGAAGAATACCCGTTATGGATGATACGGGTAAGAATCTCATATTAAGAACCTGTGCCAAGGCTGTTGAACAGGATATCCCTTATCTGGCAGGCAAACTTAATAAGCCCGGATTTATTCATGAGATAAAGTCTGCTGTTTCGGAGTTTATGCAATACGGTGTCGATGTGGAAAATGTCGCAGAATTGGCAAACTATGCATCCGCTTCAAACAGGAAGACTCTTGCACGTAAGCTTAATGATCTGGGTGTAATTTACAGTCGCTTTCTTGAATATATAGACGGTAAATACATTACTACCGAGGGACTTATGGATGTACTTGCGGGAGAGATATACAAGTCAGAACTTATGTCGGATTCGGTGGTTATATTTGATGGGTTTACCGGATTTACTCCAATTCAGAACAAGGTTATACTTGCGCTGTTAAAGTGTTGCGAAACGATCGTTATCACCCTCTGTCTGGAAGATGCCAATTTGACTGAGAAAGTCAAGGATAATACCGACAGGTTTATGCTGACAAGGACAACCCTGATGAGACTTATCAGACTCTGCGATGAGAATGATGTTGAAATAGAAGGTATAACGGAGTTAAAAGAACAGTATAGATTTAATTTTGCACCGGAGCTTGGGGCAATTGCCGCAAATCTGTTTGTTGATAAAGCAAAGGTATACCCGGGAGAGGTAAACCATGTATATGTGGATAGGTGCGCATTTCCCGCAGCGGAAGTTAAACTTCTGGCGCATAACATACGTAATTTAACTAAAAGGTATGCATACAGAGATATTGCGGTAATAACGGGTAATCTTGCCGAATACGAGAATGATATTAAGGAAACGTTTAAAGAATATGATATTCCGGTATATATAGATAAAACCAAAGAAATTGTTATGAATCCCTTCGTGGAATTCATTAAAGCTACGCTGAATATGTATATCAGAGACTTCACCTACGAGTCTGTATTGCAGTATATTAAATGCGGTTTTTCGCCCCTGAATGGGGAAGAGGGCAATATATTCGATGATTATATATATCAGTGTGGTATCAGGGGCTATTATTCATATAATAAGACCTTTTCTAAGAAGACAAGAGCTATTAGGGAGATGGAACCTGATGAGGGAATAAAAGCCTTGGAGTATGTTAATGACCTTCGTAATCGCCTGCTTAGTGCAAACCTTGATCTGATTGAGGGAGGCCTTACCGGAAACAGGGAGAGAAGCGCAAGCGAGATAACTTCGATTCTTAGCAGGTATCTTGAGCGTAATCATGCAGAAGAGAAGCTGGCGGAGATGGCAAGCAGCTTCAATGCTGCAGGAGATTATGAGAGAGAAAAGGAATACTCACAGATATATGAAAAAACAGTTGCTATTTTTGAACAGATAAGGAATCTGATCGGAGATGAAATTATTACACTTGAAGAGTATTACAGAATTCTTGACTCCGGCTTTGGTGAGCTTGAAGTAGGTATAATCCCCGGTACTGTCGACAGAGTGATTGTTGGTGATATGGAGAGAACAAGACTTAATCAGGTAAAGATACTGTTCTTTATCGGTATGAATGACGGCTGGGTACCGAAGTCGGGAGGTTCCGGAGGCATTATTTCTGATACCGACAGAGAGTTCCTGACAGGCAGTGACAGGGAATTGGCGCCGTCACCCAGAGAACAGATGTATATCGGAAGATTCTATCTGTATTCTAATCTTACAAAACCCTGTGATGAGATATATATTTCCTATTCATCAATGGATAATGATACTAAGGCTATGCGCCCTTCGTATGTGATAGGGGAGATAGGAAGAATTCTTAATTCAATTCCTGCCTCTGAGAAGGTCTACGGATATGAAAAAAAAATCTGCTCAAAGAGGGAAGCTCAAACAAAGCTTAGAATGCTTGCAAGGAAGGGAGCTGATAAATGCCTTTCTGAGGAGGAAAAGAATCTTCTTGCAGAGCTTGCTTCAATGCTTGTTGATGATAAGAATTATGCAGAAAGGCTTGTTGAAAGGGCTTGCTCAAAATATACGGCCAAACAGCTTGACAAAAGAATAGCCATGCTGTTAAACGGAGCAAAGATATATACCTCTGTAAGCAGGATTGAGACCTATGCCAAGTGCGCCTATTCGTATTATCTTAAATACATGCTTAAGCTTCAGAGTAAGGAGGAATATGGTCTGAAGACAAGTGATATGGGCTCGATATATCATGGTATTCTTGAAATATTTATTAAGCTTCTCAAAGAGAGGGGGCTCAACTGGAGAAACTTTGATGAGGAATGTGCCAGGGAGCTTATAGCAATTGCAATAGAGACGCAGGCGACACAGTATGTAGATGCCATGCTTTTTGAGAACAGCACCAACCGATATATTACGAAGCAGATGCAGGAAATTATGCTGAGGACGGTAATGACGCTTAGCAAGCAGCTTAGGGAGAGCACTTTCGAACCGGCAAAATATGAGTATAAATTTAATCGTACTTTAAGTTTACATGATATTGATGCCGAATCAAATAACGGTGTTGAGGTTAACCTTACAGGAAGAATAGACAGAGTGGATACTGCCGGGACGGAGGACGGAATACTTATAAAGGTAGTAGATTATAAGTCGGGAAACAGGGATTTCTCACTTATGAATTTCTACAAGGGCACACAGCTACAGCTGGTTGTTTATCTATCGGAGGCAGTAAAGAGTGTTGCGGAAGGTAATCCCGGTATAAATGCCATACCTGCAGCGATGCTGTATTATCATATGGCTGACCCTGTTGTTTCGGCCGATTCCAGGACAAGTAATGAAGAGATAGAGAGACAGGTATTAAGAGAACTTAGGGGAAGAGGACTGATCAATTCGGATGATACTGTCTTACGGGGGCTTGATACGAGTGAGAATGCCGACTCGGATGTGATCAGAGTGAAGCGTAAAAAGGACGGAGGCTTCTATTCGAGTTCACAGGTGATTGACAGGAGTGACCTGGAGCTGCTCTGTTCTTATGCAGAAGAGAAGATATTGTCAATAACGGATGATATTATTAAAGGACGAATTGATATTAATCCTATAAAGGTATACACCTCGTCCTCGAATTGCCAGGATTCCTGCACATACTGTGATTATAAGGGGATATGCGGGTTTGACAGCAATATTCCCGGATACGTTAAGGAAGAGGTAAAGAGCAAACCGGATGAAGAGATTCTGCACCTGATCAGGGAAGAAATGTCTGAAAAGGCAGGAGAATCCAAAGGTTTTACCGATTCAGAGAAGGGGGAGTGAGCGGATGCCTGAGTTCAGCAAAAAACAAACATATGTAATTGAATCAAGAGATGCCAATCTCTTAGTGTCTGCAGCAGCCGGCTCCGGTAAAACAACAGTACTTGTACACCGGATTCTCAGTCGGATAATGGATACAGATAATCCGGTAAACATTGATGAGATTTTGGTTCTAACCTTCACCATTGCTGCTGCAGGAGAGATGAAGGACAGGATTGCGAATGCGATTAGGGAAGAGATAATAAAACAACCGGGCAATGAACATCTTAAAAAACAGTCGCTATTAATATATAATGCACAGATATCCACTATAGACAGTTTTGCGCTTAGCATACTTAAGAACAATTTTGCTGAGATTGGTCTGGAGCCGGGATTCAGACCTGCACTCGAGAGCGAGATCGTATTGATAAAGGAAGATGTGCTTGACAAAACAATAGAAGAGGTGCTAAACAATCGGGATATTGAATATCTGGATGAGACGATCAGACGCTTTTCCGGTAAGGCTAACCTTGATTTGCTTAAATCGGTTATTTTCAGTCTGTATGAAAACGCCGAGAATGCCCCTTTTGTTATGGACTATCTTGAGGATAGACGCAAGGACTATTCGGTTGCTTCAAGGGAGGAGTTTGTGAACGATCCCATGTATATAGAGGCAGTCGACGAGTGCCTGGGTATGCTGGACATAGCACTTGACCTGGCGCGCCGGGGAGAGATGTATGCTATAGACTGTGGAATAATCGGATATGCCAATGCCATAGCTAAGGATATAGAATCTATGGAGAAGTGCCTATCGGCATCTGCTATAGAGGATAAGATCAATGTTCTTCGTGAACTGAGTTTTTCAAGAGCTTCGAGTACAAAGTCAGACGATAAGGAAAATGTTGAAAAACTTAAGCAGATCCGTGATTCGTATAAGAAACTGATAAATGAAATTTCGGCAGAGATTGACTTTGACATAGAGAAGACGATTGAACATTATGAAATAAATAACAGATGTGTTAATTGTCTCATCTCAATAACAGAGCGCTTCGTTGACAAACTCAATGAGGAAAAACGCAGACGTGGGCTTATTACCTTCTCGGATATGGAGCATCTGGCACTGCAGATTCTGCTAAATAAGGAGGGCAACAGGTATATTCCCAGTTCAATTGCCAAGGAATACAGAGCGGTATATAAGGAAATA
This sequence comes from Lacrimispora saccharolytica, assembly GCA_021531795.1. Classification (GTDB taxonomy): domain Bacteria; phylum Bacillota; class Clostridia; order Lachnospirales; family Lachnospiraceae; genus Colinaster. Next base: position 2,511 of record JADYUL010000006.1, on the reverse strand, counting down.
ATGATAGATGAGTATCAGGATTCCAATTATATTCAGGAAGCACTTATCGGAGCCATATCGGGTGAAGAGGAGCTTAGATTTGACCGCTTCATGGTTGGAGATATCAAACAGAGCATATACAGGTTCAGAAATGCCAATCCCGAGCTTTTCATGGAAAAGTATAATGAGTATTCCATAGAGGCTACTGCCAAGAGACGAAGAATAGACCTATCCACCAACTATAGAAGCAGAATGGAGGTTATTGACAGCGTTAATGCCGTATTTGAGCGGGTAATGGATGAGCAATTCGGTAACGTAACGTATGATGAGGCTCAAAGACTAAATTTTGGTGCAGATTACTATCCCGAGAATGGGGTTAATAATAAAACAGAATTCAGATATCTTACTGTTGAAGATTGCGAAGCAGAAGGTATTGATAAAGCTGAAGCGGAATGCATGCTGATTGCATCCACGATCAACGAATTAATGGGAAGCCACAGGGTGTATGAGAGCGATAAGAAGGCTGAAAGAAGCATAAGATATAGGGATATTGTTGTGTTGCTACGGAATAGTTCACTTAACTCTACCCTGAAGACCATACTGGACAAGCAGGGAATCCCCAGCTTTATAACATCTAAAACGGGATATTTCGATACCAAAGAGATAACAACTATTATCAATTATCTCAGGGTAATAAATAACCCTAATGATGATATTGCTATGTTTGGAAGTCTGACTTCTCTGTTTGGAGATATGAGTGATGAGGATATTGCGATTCTAAGGGGATGCTTCAGTTCCTCGCTATATAGCGCCATGACGCAACTTATAACATGCGATATGGATGCACTCCTGGTTGACCATACTGGTCTAAAGAAGGAAGAACTGATCAGGGTAAAGGAGAAAAGTGAGCATTTTCTTCTAAAGTTGAAGGAGTATTGCCACAAATCCGTATACACTCCGGTTCACGAGCTGATCAGGGAAATAATCTATGACAGCGATTATATGAATTATATGGGGGCACTCCCTATGGGGGAACAGAGATGCGCAAATATCAGAGCATTGCTGGGAAAGGCGGCAGGCTTTGAGGAGGACGGTTTCAGAGGACTGTTCAATTTCATTCGTATGATCGAGAAGATAAGAAAATATAAGACGGATGAGGGCGAAGTGGTAACACTTGACGAAAATGCGGACGTAGTCAGGATAATGACCATGCATGGAAGCAAGGGTCTGGAATTCCCGGTTTGTATTCTCGGTAACCTTGCACACAATTTCAATATGACAGATTCAAAGGCTGAGGTGATATTCCATAACCGATATGGACTCGGGATGAATTATATTAATTGTGATACACGTGCCAGATATGAAGATTTCAGGAAGAAATTCATTGCCGGAAGACTGAATATTGATACTGTATCTGAAGAGATCAGACTTCTTTATGTCGCTATGACAAGAGCTAAAGAAAAACTTATTATGACAGCGGTGTCAGGCGAAGAAAAAATTGTGAATTCTAAGTCTGCAGGTCCGATAAGCTTCGCCCGCAAGAAGGGTTATAATTCATTCATGGATATTCTGCTGTCATGCAGACTTGAGGATGACTGGAATGGCAGCATAGAACTTAAGAAAGTTAAGCTTATTAATATCATGGGAGAGGAAGTGAATGATATTCTCAGACTCGAGGATACAGAGAGGGAACTAAAGCTGCTTGTGAACTCTCCAGTAAGAGAAAAGAATATTATCAATAATATCAGACATGAATATGCTCACAGTGAACTTGAAGGACTGGTTACCAAGACATCTGTATCGGAATTAAAAATGGCAGCTATGCATCTGCCGGAAGTAGAAAGAGAGGATATGCAGACCGGTAGAATGATTCCTCAGTTCGAAAACGGTAAGGGAGCTGAGGTTGGAAGCGCATATCACAGGATAATGGAGTTGATAGACTATCGTAAGATAACGGATGATTGTGATGATGTTGATATTAGGTGGCTCGATGACCAAATGAGTCAAAGAATCTTTGAGGGAAAGCTTAGTGATAAGGAGTATTCTCTTGTAGATAAGAGTAAGATTATAAGGTTTATAAACAGCGATATCGGCAAAAGGATCAGGCGTGCAGCATATAATAATAACTTATACAGAGAACAGCCCTTTGTACTCGGAATAGCTGCAAAACGATTAAATGACAGCTTTCCCGATAATGAGAATGTGCTTATCCAGGGAATAATCGACTTATTCTTTATAGAAGATGGGAAAATCGTTCTGTTGGATTATAAGACAGATAATGTTGCGCAGCCGGAGGATCTGATATCGAGATATCATACCCAGCTTGATTATTATGAAGAAAGCCTGCAAAGGATAAACAATATGCCTGTCAGCGAGAAACTGATCTATTCATTTAAATTTGATACGATTCTTAAACTATAATGATAAAAGAGTACCGGATACTCCGGTACTCTCAGACTGTAGACAAATACGGCGGTGGCTTATTGTCCCATTGCCGTATTTTCTTATAAAATCTTCTACTCATTCGGCTAT
>JADYUL010000005.1 GCA_021531795.1 Lacrimispora saccharolytica | reverse complement strand
GAACAACAGCGGTTACTAGCCGCTTAATAAATAAAATCCTAAAGGTAAATTAAATTTACACCAAAAAAAAGACTTGACCGTGCTTACCATTGAATAAATATGGGAATAGGCAGTTGAAGCGTCAATATCTGGTTCAGAAGGCTTTTTTAACACCTTTTTTGTGTTTGCATCAATTACAAGTTGAAAAAATTCACCCTTCTCACTGCCTTTATGGCAATTAAGGGTTATTAATAGTCCATCTTGAACAATATCAATATATACCATTTGTTTCTCCTTTCTTACAAACACAAATCCCAATCATCTCTTTTTTTATAATGAGATATTCCGCCACTTATAGAAGTGGGAGGTTTTTAGCTATTTATAATTTTATATTCTAATTCTTTGGGTATTTGTAAATTATACTTTTGAACGTAATAACTTAATGAATTAGACCAAGAATATTCGCCATCCGTTAATATACAGTTAGTTTGATTTATTCTTTCACCGGAAAAGACATCCATAGCACTTGCGGATGATGCGAGTTTTAATTCTCCGTTATTCAAATAAGCAATTATTTTACTGCAAAACGGAGATGGTGTTGGACTAAAATCATCCTTCATTGATTTTTCTGCCAATGGATTAAATTCCTTCCATGCAGCCATTATATTTATTCTTTTTGCCATGATGGGTATTTGCCTCCGTTACAATTGTTGTGTCACGTCTGACACTTTCCATCTTAACCACCCACGGCATTGGCGCGGGCGCAGATTACGGCAATCTACATTTATCCATAATTACTTGCGTGTCTGTCACATAACAAGAGGCATATATATCCCAATCATCCATTGATGCCGATAATCCGTTTAATTTATTACTTGGATGCAAACTTATTCCTAAAAAGCAAAACAAGCCTTTGTCTTCTTCTCCATAAGAAAAGACTGCGCTATTTTCGTGCTCTTTAAAAAATCGCACTCCGATTACATTAACCAATGTTTGAAATCCAATTTTTGCTTTACTCATTTTTATTTACCTCGCTTCCGGTCAAACAAATGCCCGCCTGGACTGTTCCGTCCACGAAGTAGTCGAAACGCGCCCTCGGGTTCCTGGCTATCACCACCGTCTTGTTCACGCTGCCCCTCCTTTCGGCTAGTACGCCAGCTCGAACCCTGCGCTCTTTCTCATGTTCTCAGCGACAATCGGCAGGTCGTGAAGTATTTCGTAGTAACCGCACGTCATCGCAATCTGGGCGAGCAGTTCCTTCTCTCCTGCGCGAATCATCTCCTTAATCTTCGCGAGCACCTCCTCGTATTGGAGCTCGTCGAACGCCTTCCAGTATCTCTCCATGTACGGAGTTCCGTCCTTGGGCAGCTCTTTCATTCTCTGGTTGGCCATGTACTCTGCCACCCCGTTTTCAATCGCCCAGTCCAGTCTGGCGCCAGCCGTGGCGAGCGCGTACCCGTCGCCTATCTCCATTTCGAATATGTCTCCGTCTCCAAAGTCGACACGGCAAAAACCCTTCGCTCTGTCAACAACTGTGGGATAGTTTACAAAAACTTTTATGTCCATATTCTCGGTCCTTTCTGCCCTGGGGCTCTCTTTCTATTCTGTATGTGCGAAAGAAAAGTCGCGCGCCTGTTATATTAGTCGAAATCGTCAAAATCGGCAAAGTCTGCTGCTTTTGCAGGCTCAGATGTCAACCTCACGCTCGCCTCGTCAAACTCTACGGAGTACCTGCCTCCAATTTCTTCCACCCTGAGATTTTCGGGCGCGCCAGCGGTTTCCACCACGGACACGTTGCGCATGAAGCGCTCCACCTTCTCCTTTGAGTGCGACGAGAGCTCGAGTATCTCCCTTTTGTGGAGCAGCAGCTTCCTTGCCCTCGCGGGGTCATCCTGGAACGGTATCGTGAGCCCGTACACAAACGCTTCCCCGTCCTCTATTCGAACAAAGGCCCCCTTTATTGAGCACCCTCCGGACCTGAGCCCCTTTACCTCGCTTCCGGTAAGACAAATGCCCGCCTGGACTGTTCCGTCCACGAAGTAGTCAAAACGCGCCCTCGGGTTCCTGGCTATCACCACCGTCTTGTTCACGCTGCCCCTCCTTTCGGCTAGTACGCCAGCTCAAAACCTGCGCTCTTTCTCATGTTCTCAGCAACAATCGGCAGGTCGTGAAGTATTTCGTAGTAACCGCCCGTCATCGCAATCTGAGCGAGCAGTTCCTTTTCTCCGGCGCGAATCATCTCCTTAATCTTCGCGAGTACCTCCTCGTATTGGAGCTCGTCGAACGCCTTCCAGTACCTCTCCATGTACGGAGTCCCGTCCTTGGGCAGCTCTTTCATTCTCTGGTTGGCCATGTACTCTGCCACCCCGTTTTCAAGCGCCCAGTCCAACCTGGCGCCAGCCGTGGCGAGCGCGTACCCGTCGTCTATCTTCATTTCGAATATGTCCCCATCTCCAAAGTCGACACGGCAAAACTCCTTCGCTCTGTCAACAACTGTGGGATAGTTTACAAAAACTTTTATGTCCATATTCTCGGTCCTTTCTGCCCTGAGGCTATCCTACTATTATTAATGTGCGAACAAGAAATTGTATTATTTGACTCTTAACTCTCTTTAACTTTTTAGAAGTCGACTTAATGCTTCTAACATGTCATGTTGCAATCTTATTTTTATTTTACATATGTACTACGGATTACTTTTCATGTGAAGCTTACACAGCATAATAACCAACTCTAATACATTAAATTTGTATTTGGTTATTTCTAGACCGGGGGGTATGGGTGGCTTCTTGCGAGCCGACCGAGCCGGCAGGCGAGACCTTGAAGCCACGGGCTTCAAGGGACTCGTCTGTACGGCTCTATAAAGAAATGACCCAGACAATGTCTGGGCCATTTCTTTATAGAACAGTGCACCGAATGAGGATAAATCCGAACCCTCAACATCTGCCAGAGTGATAGTCTTGGAACCATCCTTATAGTTGAAAGTAAGGATTATCTTGTCCTCATAAAGATACACCGCATTTACAAAGCTGTCGATCAGCCTTTGCCGCTGTTCCCGCTTTGTCACATCAAACTTGCGGAAACGGTAAATGAAAAATGCTATCTGCTCTCTTGTAAGCAAGGGCTTGTGCATTTCTTCCTGCAAAATGCTGATTTCAAGCTGGCTCTTGGTTTCTTCCAACTCGTCCAGTCTTTGCTTGGTGGATGGAGTAAAAATCCCTGCTTGAATGGCATTGAGCATATTGTTAATACCTTTTTCCGTTTCTGCAAGCTGCTTTTTCAAAAGGGGCAGGTCGGTGCTTTCTTTCTTCTGCAACTCCATCAGCGTATCAATCAGCCGTTCCATGACTTCATCATTCATAATTGCTTTCATGGTATAATTGACAACCAAATCTTCAATCCAGTCTTTCTTGACTGCTTTCTTGTCACAGAGCTTCTTTTTCTTAGTATTCACACAGCGATAATAACGGTGTACTTTCATCGTATGGCTTGTGCCGCTTTCTCCCACCATAAAGGAGCCGCATTTCCCACAGTACAGCTTCGTTGTCAAAAGGTAATCATCCTCGGCTTTGTGACGGGCAGGAGCCTTTTTGTTTTTCGCCAGCCGTTCCTGCACCCGTTCAAACAACTCTTTCGGGACAATCGCCGGAATACCGTCCTCCTTGACCACATCACGATAGCTGTATTCTCCCATGTAACGGCGGTTCTTTAGCAGGTGGTTCATAATATTCAATGTGATTTTCCCGCCACGAATGGAACGCATACCCCGGCTGTTTAACAGATTGACAAGTTCCTGCATGGTCGCACCCTCGCTGTACTTTGTAAACATTTCCAGTACCACCGGGGCGGTCTTGGGGTCGATTTGATAATACTGCTGTTCGTCAATGTAATATCCCATCGGGACAGTACCGCCATTGTATTTACATTTCAGCGCATTGTCAGTCAGACCTCGAATAACCTTTTCAGAAAGTTCCGCAGAGTAGTATTCTGCATAGCCCTCCAGCATAGCTTCCAGAATAATTCCCTCGCTGCCCTCGGAGATATTTTCCCTTGCGGAAATGACTTTCACACCGTTCTTTTTCAAGAGATTTTTGTAGCGTGCGCTATCATAACGGTTTCGTGCAAAGCGGTCTAACTTCCACACAAGGACAACATCAAACAAGCCCTTTGCGCTGTCTTTAATCATCTTCTGAAATTCAGGTCGGTTGTCCGTTTTGGCTGATAATGCCCGATCAATGTAAGTTCCTAAAATCGTGATACCGTTTCGTTCTGCATAATCCTTACATTCTCGCAACTGCCCCTCAATACTTTCTTCTCGTTGATTATCGGAAGAATAGCGGGCATAGATCACACCTTTCATTTGTCCACCTCCATCATTTGAAGAAGCGTCTGCTTTAACTTCTCACTCATTGGCGATTGCGGGTCAAAACACATTTCAATAAACTGCCGCATTTCCTCACTGCCCGTTGCAATCTTAGGGCGGTATTCGTACAGCTTGCCTTGGGGCTTATCCGTCCGGGCAAACAGGTAATCCATAGACACATCAAAATAATCTGCATACTTCACAAGCGTTTCCAAAGACGGAGCAGATTGTCCCTGTTCATAGCGGTTAATGCTGGACTGTTTTACTCCCAGCAAATCCGCCATCTTTACCTGTGACAGCTTCACGCTCTCCCGCAATATCCGCAGGCGTTCTCCCAATTCTTTCATAGCAGCGACCTCCCTGTTTTCTCTGTGCTTATTATAACATTTATGCGTTTGGTTTTCAACCCGTATCAAGCATAACAATTATGAAAATTATTCGTATAGAGAACAGAGAAAACAGGGGCAGCAGAAAGAAAATAAGCGGTCAATCTGACTGTGATGTTACAGCAGACTGAAACCGCTTATTTTGCGTTTTGCGGGGAATATGAGTACACATGACCACAAAACAGGGTTTCCAAAGGGTATCCCTTTGGCACACGACTTTGCTTGCAAAGTGTAGTGTGTTATACGCTCTGTCGGCGTTGCTGTGAAAATGCAGTTGCCGCCGGGTAGGCAAACACATTTGAAGCAGCGGGAAAACAGGTCTGTGATTGCGTGGTGCGGAGACACAAGCACAGGGCTGGTTTCGTCAGCAGACAGGGCGTATATGAAAGCCCTCGTCCCTCTTCCCACGTTGGACTTCGAAACAAAATGTCCCGAACTTGTGGACACACTCACGAAAAAGCGGGCGGGTTTTTCTCTCAAAATTGAAATGGGCGGGAAGCCATTTTAAGGGCTTTCCCGCCTTGATTGCCTATCAGCAAAGGTGGGCGAAACTGTCAACGGCGGCGCATTTATGCGCCGTTCATCTTGACCGTTGACTGGATCGGCTGGCTTTGCAATTTCCCATCACTTTAATAAATGCGTTTTATTCTCAATCGCCGCTTTTACAAGCAAAACTGTTTTGAGATTGACAATCAACATTTCGTAAAACTGGCAATACGAAAACCAAAACGGCAACCGCAATAATCCCTATTCCACAAAGTAAAAACCATTTTTCCACACCAATTCGTTCTGCAAAAATACCGGAACACAGCAAACCCAGCGGCATGGCAAAGGACATCACGCTTCCGAGCAATGAGAAAACCCGTCCCAGATATTCTGGTGGAAGCTGCTCTTGAAACAAGGCGTTTTGTACTCCGTAAAATGGAGAGGTTAACCCCATGACTGTACAACAAATTACAAATATAAAAAACGCATTGGTGGGCAGCAACCCGGAAATCGCAATGCTTACCCCCATCACAAGAACCGATAGACCGATTGAAAAAATCCGGTTCTTGAATCCACCCCAAACGCTGAGCAAAATTCCCCCTGCAAGCATACCGCCTGCAAAGGCAATTTCTGCTATGGACGCATGGGTAGGTGTTCCACGAAAGTATCCCATGCTCATCAAAGGGTACAATGCACTGATAGGCATAAAGAAAAACATATATGCCGTTCCAATCCAAAGTAATGCGAACAAACCCTTGTTTTTCTTTAACTCAAAATATCCCTCCTTCATATCCCGGAAAAAGCTGTTTTGGCTTTCGCCTGTGCATATTGGCGGATTTGGAATCGACAGAACCGCAACAACGCTGCAAGCCAGAACTGCGCCGATAATATCCAATAGAATAATCGTGCTTAATGACCAGACACTATATAAGAAAGCGGCAGCGGCTGGGCTGATCAGGGACACGGCGGCCTGCATGGTCTGATTATAACCGGCACACTTTGTTAGCTGGTCTTGAGGAACCATAAGCGGTGTAACTGCGCTGGACGCAGGAGAATGAAAAGCGTTGCCGATACTTCTGACAAATAAGACCAGCATAATGAGCCATATGGGCAGTTCCATAAATATCGAAACGACTGCCAGAAATCCTCCTGTTGCGGCAATCATAAGGTCTGCTCCAATCATCACTCCTTTGCGGCTATGGCGATCCACAAAAGTCCCTGCAAAGGGGCCAATCACAGCTTGAGGAAGAAAGCCCATCAAGGTTGCAATGGATAAGACCATAGCGGAATTTGTTTTTGCTGTGAGATAGAATATAATGGACATTTGCAAAATCCCGCTTGTTATGAGGGAAATGCTTTGTCCTGCCAGCATAGTAAAATACTTCTTTTTCCAAAATTTAGTTTCTGTTGTCATATCAATACCTCCTGTTTTTGTCACATACTCTTTCCTGTGCAACAAAAAGCAGGTATATGCTCCACTATGGGCATATACCTGCATAACAAAAGGCACGACAAGAAATACTCTATGACAATCATTGTCATAAAGGATTGACCTACGTGTTTCTCTGTACGCACGACAAAAAAGCCCATCACATGGAATGAAAAACCGACTTTTTGTTGTTTATTAGCGTACAAAAATTAACACACGTAAGCCTCCTCTCCGTTTATAATCCTCTAAGAGGATAGCAAATTTGATAGAGAATGTCAATGATTTATTCAATAGGCAAATTATGTTGTTTCAAAAAGGATAGTTTATCCCAGTAACCTCTTTGAAATAAAATTTTCCCGTTCACAACATGGAAAAATCCGCAGCCTCTTAATCCTAATGGGTCTCTCCATTCTAAAATTGCCCACTGCCCATCTTCAAATATATTTTCTACAATGGCTGTCATATCAGCTGTGGCAAATTCTGTTGTGAACATTTCTCTGATTGCCTCTATCCCAATCACCGGTTCATTTGTTACCTGATGATTGGTTGCGTTATCATGGTACAGACTCACGATTGCCTCAACATCGTGGTCGTTAAAAGCATCTACCCATTTACATACTACTTCTTTTGGTCGTAACATCATGATTTCCTCCATCTATCTTTGTTTCCTTGCCTGCCAGTTCAATCATTTTCTTCGCCAACTGCTGGAATTGGTCGCTGGTTTCCTCGTCCATCGGAAGAAGCTGCCCAACCTGTCCGACGATCATAGCGGTCACATCATCCATAGAAAGCGGCTCCTGCTGGTGGTTTTTCATGGCTTCCTGCATAGTTTGGAACATGGCAGCGGTAATGGTTTCTCCCGGTTGTTCGCCGCTGTCCATCTCTTTCTTAATGTCCCGCAGGATGGTAAGGAACACATTCTTGATTTTTTCAATCTCTGCTTCATGGTCACCCATTTTCTGTGCGTTCAAGAACTGCAAGTCCTGTCTTGCTTCTGCCCGGTGTTCCGGGTATTCTTTCATCAGATCAGACAGGGAAGCTGTTACCATTTCGATAAGCTGGTTTCGTGCCATAATGCCCTTTGCCGCTGTGTCCTGAAAATAAATCCGTATCAAATCTATCAGTTTGGGGAAATTCCTGTGTTCCAGCAAGCGATTTAGGATTTGTACATCTACAGTACCCGTCACAAGTCCTTTGACTGCTCCCTCGGACAAGCCCAGTTCGGATATATCATAGCTTTTGCGGACGCTGATATTGGATAGCCCCAGTATATAGTCGGTGGACACCTTAAATTCCTTTGCCACACCGATGAGAATATCGCTGCTGACTGTCTTTGTTTCGCCGCTGACAATGCGGCTCAACTGGGAAGCGGAAACGCCAATTTTCTCTGCAAGTTCTTTTTGTTTGATTTTGTTTCCGTTGCATAAGTCAGAAATTCTCTGTCCGGGTGTTCCGGGTAAAGCCATAGTACGCACCTCCTCCGTATAATTCTATTATACACCAAATTGCAAAAATGCAATTTTCAAAGTGTAAACTTCATAGAAATGCAATTCTCGCAAAATTCCGAGGATTGCTTTTTTTTCGTGTAGACTTAGGGTAGTTCATCGATGAGCTGCACCTTGAAAACAGAATGACCGTCCGAAAAGGAATATTTCTCTCGGCGAAGTATCGCATTTGCGTACCAACGGAGAACACACGCCGCAGAAATGGGGCAGGAAACCTTTTCGGGGAGAGCGGCAATCAGACAAAGCGGAGGACACACATGGAAAACAATCTCAAAAAGCTGCCGCCGTTGGAGCGCAAGCCGGACGGCTCTCTGCACCGCATGACCCCAGCACAGCGGAAACGGGCAAACGCCTTAATCCGCCGGGAATGTTGCAACTATGACAGCGGCAACTGCATTGTGCTGGATGATGGCGATACCTGTATCTGTCCGCAGACAATTTCTTTCTCGGTCTGCTGCAAGCATTTCCGCTGGGCTGTCCTGCCGCTGGATCGGACGCTGGAAGCAGAGATTTTCCGGGATAAGGACACAAAACGGTGTATTGTCTGCCGGAGAGCTTTTGTTCCCGGCTCTAACCGGGCGAAATACTGCCCGGATTGTGCCGCCAGCGTTCACAGGCGGCAGAAAGCAGAAAGTGAACGGAAAAGGAGGGCGAGCGTGGACAATTAGGGGCGAAAAAAGCCTGTATTTATGGGGCTTTCTGAACACCAAACCGGGGCAGGTGGTATTCTTTATCGCTAATCCTCAAAACAGGGCTTCTAATTGTCCATAAAGCACTATGACAAAGTTTATCTATCACTACCAACAGGAACGGGCACAGAGCTTCACCCAGCTACCCAATTTCCTGTTTGAAGCACCAACCTATCAGCCGCTGTCCAATGAAGCAAAGCTGCTGTATGCCTTTATCATGCGCCGGGCAGACCTATCCCGCAAAAATGGATGGGCTGACGAGTACGGGCGGATTTACCTGTACTACCCCATCTGTGAAGTAGTGGGTCTGCTTCACTGTGGGCGGCAAAAGGCAGTCAACACCCTGCGGGAACTACAGTATGCAGAGTTGATCGACATCAAGAAACAGGGCTGTGGAAAACCCAACCGCATTTACCCAAAATCCTATGAGGGCAGTTCCAATTCCTGACTTTTTGAATTTCCGTTTTGGTACGCCGGAGGGCTGAAAACTGTACTTGACGAGTACGAAAATCAGCCCTCTTGGAGTACCGAAATCGGACAGTATATAGAAATACAGAGATTAAAATAATTTATTTATATCGATTCCATTCCAATCCTATCAGAGCTATTTTCAGCGGGATTTTCCCTGTGGAAAACCCCGGAACGGAAGGGAAAGGAACGAGGAAAGGAGTTTATGGCACAACACGCAATTTTGCGATTTGAAAAGCACAAGGGCAACCCGGCAAGACCGTTGGAAGCCCATCACGAAAGACAAAAGGAACAGTATGCCAGCAATCCAGACATTGACACAAGCCGGAGTAAGTACAATTTCCACATTGTCAAGCCAGAGGGCAGATACTACCATTTCATTCAAAACCATATTGAACAGGCAGGCTGCCGTACCCGTAAGGACAGTACCCGGTTTGTGGATACGCTGATTACCGCCAGTCCGGAGTTTTTCAAGGGCAAGCCCCCAAAGGAGATACAGGCGTTTTTCCAGTGGGCGGCTGACTTCCTCATTAACCGGGTAGGCAAAGAAAATATCGTGTCGGCGGTGGTACACATGGATGAAAAAACACCCCATCTGCATTTGGTCTTTGTCCCTTTGACAGAGGACAACCGCCTGTGTGCAAAGGAGATTATTGGGAACAGAGCCAACCTCACAAAGTGGCAGGACGATTTTCACGCCTATATGGTGGAGAAATATCCCGACTTGGAGCGTGGGGAAAGTGCCAGCAAGACAGGCAGAAAGCACATCCCCATCCGGCTGTTCAAGCAGGCGGTCAACCTCTCCAAACAGTCAAGAACTATTGAAGCCACGCTGGACGGCATTACCCCGTTCAATGCAGGGAAGAAGAAAGAGGAAGCCCTCGCCATGCTGAAAAAGTGGTTTCCCCAGATGGAGAATTTCTCCGGGCAGCTCAAAAAATACAAGGTCACGATAAACGACCTTTTGGCAGAAAATGAACAGTTGGAAGCCAGAGCCAAAGCCAGTGAAAGCGGCAAAATGAAAGACCGCATGGAACGGGCGAAGCTGGAAAGCGAACTGAAGAACATTCAAAAATTTGTTGACCGTATCCCGCCGGAGGTACTGGCGGAATTGAAACGGCAGCAGCGACACGCAAAGGAAAGGTGATTGTATAAGCAGATTTTCACGCCGCAGCATAGCGGCATTGTACCTTGACAACTGAATAAAGAAAGGCGAACTATGGCAGAAAAGCACCCGGACAAAATCCCACAGCATGAGATAAATGCCCTTGCCCGGTGCTTGCTTCCCGAAATTCAGAAATTCTTTGCCAGCCCAGAGGGGCAGAAAGAATTTGAAGAATGGAAAGCACAGAGGGCAAAGGAAGCAGAACAACATAAAAGCGTATGACAAAAGCGGCGGTATCGTTATGATACCGCCGCTTTTGCCTTAGCATAGATATACTAAAAATCCGAATCCGTCCCCGATTGGAACCGGGTTCGGATTATCATGGTCTACTGCGGAAGATGGGACTTGAACCCACACGGTATTGCTACCACAGGCACCTGAAGCCTGCGCGTCTGCCATTCCACCACTTCCGCTAAATATTATTTTGATTACTTACGCAACCATCGATTATTTTATAATTAATGCCGGACATTGTCAATAGAAAATGTCCGGCATTTATTACTACACAATACTGTTCAGTATACTGTTCACATTAGGTGTCTGCGCATATGAAGCTGTTCCGGTATATCCGCTTGCTGCCTTAGCCTCACTTGAAGCCTTGGTTCCTATCATGGAAGCCTTGCTTGCTATCTGATAGCCCAGTGACTGGTTACCGTTGAAGAGGTTCTTAACTGCGCTCATATCTGCTTTCCTGAACTTCTCTTCATCAATACTGAGTTTATCATCATCTCCTATTGTAATTCCGATTGCATTAAGCTTGGAATTAGACAGGGTAACCGTGGTTGCTAGGTTATTAGCCTGGCGTGCTATATTGTCATCCGTTGATGACTTAGCCTGATCAATGAAGTTGTTGTACTTGGATGCCATATCCTTAACGGCACTGTAGATCGACTCAACATCGTATCCGTACTTAGTCTCGGTATTGCCTTTTTCATCTGTGCTCTCAACATTCTTCTTGGTGAATACCGAATCACTGCCCTTGGATACCAGTTTATCCAGTGAATCACTCAGTGCCTCAGCAGAGCTTGATATCTTATTATAAGCAGATACCACGTCATCCTTATACTTGTCACTGCCCTTTACAGCACTCGAAGATGTGGAGTCGCTTGCTTTAATATCGCTTGAGTCCACCTTCTTATAATATGCCTTCATGAGTTTGCCGTATGAACCGCTCTTTATGCTGGCATAATCTGATAGATTCACTCCAAAATTGATTGAATTGTTATTGCTGCCGTTACCGCCTACTGAAGCAAACAACTGACTGTAGTCTGTCTTCTGATTAATCCGTATACTCATATTCTGCCCTCCATGGCTTGTATATATACATTATCGGTTATTCGATACATATTCTAAAGCTTTATCGCTCGGAACAGGTGGTGAGAAGAAATATCCCTGAATCGTATCACAATTAAGTTTCTTAAGAAGCTCCAGCTGATTCTCTGTCTCCACGCCCTCGGCAACAACCGTCATCTCATTGAAATGCGACAGTTCAATCGTATGTCTTACAAGTTCATCACCCGAGCGGTCACCTATAAGGTCTATCAAACCTTTATCCAGCTTCACTACATCAAAAGGTAATATATTGATACTTGCAAGCGAAGATACACCTGAGCCAAAATCGTCCATATGAAGCGCGAAGCCTTTTCTCTTAAGATTATTCATCAGCCCTTCAATTTCACGACTGTATATCGTAGCGCTCTCAGTTATTTCAAGTGGCACATATTCCTTGGGAATATCATATTCCTCGATTATCCTCGTGTACTTCTCAACCGTGCCCTCTTCATGAAGGCTTGCCCTTGACAGATTAACCGATACCGGGAAAAGTGTGACTCCTGACTCTCGCCATCTTGACATTTGTTCGCATACTTCCCTAAATACATACTCATCCAATTGAACTATAAGTCCGTCTCTCTCAAAGATTGGTATGAATTCTCCGGGAGATATGAAGGAACCGTCATCCATCTTCCATCTGACCAAAGCCTCAGCTCCTACCACCTTGCCGTTATCCGCACAGCATTTAGGCTGATACCAGACCTTGAATTCTTTATTATTAACAGCCGACTTGAATCTATCCTCAAGATTCTGTTCTCTTATATTGGCTTCAATTACCTTCTCATCATACAGTGCATACGGTACCGCATATTTACCCTTGATACTCTTAATTGCCATTAGGGCTCTGTCGGCCATAACAGATATCGGCAGATTCCTGTCTACATCTCCATATATACCACACTTAATCTTAATATTAGGAACGGGACAGTTGATTCCCGCATTGTTTACTACAGATGAGAACCATTCCTTGCCCTTATCGGGATGATGCTTGCCGATACCTATGAATTTATCTCCACCGTATCTTCCACTGATTCCTTCCTCTTCAATGAAATCGCTAACATATTCCGCAATATATTTCAGAACCTCATCGCCCTTCTTCTCACCGTAGATACTGTTTACCTGCTTGAAGTTAACAATATCAACCATGATTATCGAATACTTTTCATTCGGATACGCTTCCAGGATTCTTCTGGCATGATGATAGAAGGCCTGTTTGGTAAATACTCCGGTAAGATCATCTATCTCGATGAGGTCAAGCAGTTTCTCTCTGTTGGCATCCTGTGCCTCGGGAATAAAAGCAAATACAATCATATCCGGATCAGAAGCGCTTCCGATTCTGACACACTTAAGATAGAAGTACTGCATCATATCATCTCTGAACAGTCGGTAATGATACACGAGCTTGGCACTGCTACGAAGAAGATTCTTCAGGTTATCCAGCCTCATGAAGTTGCGCATGGCTTCCCTATCTTCTTCATAGACATTATTGTCAATATAACGGCTGGCAATTGATTCGTAGTCTTCATTCAGTTCCAGTCCTTCATAGATGGACTTTGCCTTGCCGGTCTGCTTATATACCGTCAGTTCACCTGTATGCAGATTAAGCCCATACAAATCCCAGATACTGTCATTCAATGCCAGCATGACATCATACATGCTAAAACTCTGTGTCTTATCCTTATCCATGATAACTCCCACCTCAGACACTATATGTATACACTATAAGTATATCACCTATTATAGTTTTTTAATAGCAGATATCTATATTAATTACAGGCAAAAATCTTAAACATAAACAATGATTTCTCATTTCCATAACAAATCATCCTGTAATAATCACATAAACTCCTTCACAACCTCAAAGAGTTGCTTCTTCTGCTCCGCGCTTAAGCTCCCCATCTCCTGGATCGCATTTTGGGCAGTCTTTTTTAATTCCCTCTGAAGACTTGATGTTGTCTCAACATCCTCTCTTGCAAAGGCTCCGAACAGAAGGTCTGATACAAATACAATCTGTTCATTGGTAAGCGTCATGAAGGCTTCCGACACTCTCTCATTGAGACGTAGCGACCTCTTAGTCAGCTTCTTCTTATATACGAAGTGAGTACCTTCAACCTTCCAGGTATATGGATAATGCTGAAACACACCTCTGTTTGCAGTGCTGTCACATATCGTATAATGATGCTTTGTCTCAAGCATAATTCCGAAAAACGAGTCATATGGTATATATTTGTGATGTCTGTCATACACCGCATTTTCATCAAAGTCCTTTACCACTTCAGGTCTCATATGAGGTCCATCGTAGTTGTATATGCCCGCTATCCTATCCTGAACCTGCTTATCTGAAGAAAGTCCGGCATATATAGAGAGGTTGCCTCCCTTGGAATGACCCGCCACATAGAAGTCTCCCTCTATCCTAAGAGCCACCTGTCCCAAATACAGCTTTGCCATCCTCTGCCCCGTCACCGGCATTGTGAAGGCCATGTTATAGTCTTCCTTCCATCCTAAGATTGTTTCATCAGTTCCACGAAACAGCACCACCGGCAGAGCGTTCTTTGGAAAAACCGCAAAGGCCAAAAACTGTGTCTCGGAAACAGGGTCGAGCATCTCACTTAGGTAATTACACTTCATCTCTCCGAAACGCTTACTGTTAACCATGGCATTCCATAGTTTCATATTATCTGCGCGATAAGCTTCGTAGGAAAAAACCTCAGCCTCCTGCATTTTTTCCTGCATATCGGTAAGTGTGATTCCATCCTTATCGTCGGTCAGCTTCGGAATCACATTCTCCCACTTAAGATATACGAACTGTGAAAGGACCAGACCATCCACCTCATTAAAGGGCACCTCATCGAAACCCTTGTCACCATATTCAATTATATAATCAACAATATTTCCCATAATATTCTCCCAAAACAAAAAGTCACCCTATCTTCTAGGATGACTCTTAGCATAAACGTTTCTAAGGCGATTATTGTTTAAGTGAGCATACATCTGTGTAGTGGATATATCGGAATGTCCAAGCATCTCCTGAACGCTCTTTAGGTCTGCTCCGTTTTCCACCAGATGTGCCGCAAAAGAATGTCTCAGTGTATGTGGTGTAATGTCGGCACTTATTCCGGCCTTGCCTGCATAGAACTTGATAATCTTCCAGAAACCCTGACGGCTCATCTCGTCGCCGGTGCAGTTTACAAAGAGATTGTCAGATGTATTACCCTGCAACAACACATCTCTTGATTCCATGAGATATCTCTCCACTGCTTCCCTGGCCGTATTACCAAAAGGAATCATTCTTTCCTTATGTGCATCCTTACATACAATATAGCATAGATTTAAGTTAATATCCGATAGCTTGAGTGATATAAGCTCTGTAACTCTTAAGCCTGTGGCATACATGAGCTCGAGCATTGCCTTATCTCTGATTTCTTTGGCAGAATCCCCGCACGGCTGGTCAAGGAGTCTGTTGATCTCTTCCAGAGACATAATTTCAGGAATCTTCTTATCCACCTTGGGCGCTCTTAAATCAAGAGATACGTCCCTACTCACCAGACCTTCTCTGTACATGAAATGGAACCACGCCTTTATTGAAGCTATGCTCCTTGAAATAGTCGCCGGCTTAAATCCCTGTCCCGTAAGATCTTCAATGTATTCCTTAAGGTCAGCCTCTGTCATTTCAGAAGCTTTACTCTTCCCCTTCTCACTCATGTACACATCCAGCTTCCTTAAGTCCCTCATATATGACATTTCAGTATTGCCGGATGTTTTCTTGACGTTATGTAAATAATCAAAAAAAGCGTCAATCTCTCTCTGCATTAATTTCATGCTCCAATCCGTCACTCTCCCCCAGAGTGACAGTGTTTATTATAAACAATCACCCCCACAAAATCAAATGTCAAAAATGCCCTAAATTGCCCATAAAATAGCCCTTTTTTACATTTTTCCACAACATCTGTATTTCGGCCAATCACTTGGCAACTAGATATTGTAAATAAAAAATATAAAAAAATTCTCCGAAATTTTCATTCCGGAGAATTTACATAACAAATAACCGTCGGATTGTTATTGTTAACTACTTATTCTGTAATAAATGCTCTACGGTCACAAGCTTAACACAGAGTACGAATACTCTTGATGCAAGCTCCATTTCCTCAGGAGTGGGGAACGAGGGAGCAATTCTTATATTACTGTCCTTAGGATCCTTCTTATATGGATATGTCGCGCCGGCGCCTGTAAGTGTAACGCCTGCCTCCTTGCACTTTGCAACTATTTCCTTAGCACAGCCCTCCATCGCATCAAAGGATATGAAGTATCCTCCCTTAGGCTCTGTCCAGGTTGCAATATCCAGTCCGCCAAGCTCGCTCTCAAAGCACTTAAGTACTGCCTCAAACTTAGGTCTAAGCATATCTGCATGCTTTTTCATATGTACCTTAAGTCCATCAATATCCTTGAAGTAGCGAACGTGTCTGAGCTGATTCATCTTGTCATATCCGATAGTCTGGATGGTCATGGTACTCTCCACCCACTTGCGATTCTTCTCGGATGTAGCCATGGCAGCGATACCCGCACCCGCAAAGCTCACCTTGGATGTTGAGCAGAACTCGTATACCATATCCTCATTACCGTTCAATGCACACTCTGACAGGATATCGATAAGCTCATCCTTTTTATCCTCATACAGGTCGTGAACCGCATACGCATTGTCCCAAAAAATTCTGAAATCCTCTGCTGCAGGCTTTAGTGCAGCAAAAGCGCGAACCACTGAGTCTGAGAATGTAATTCCTGTTGGATTGGAATACTTAGGTACACACCAAATACCCTTTATTGTCTCATCCTCTTCAACATATTTCTTCACAAGCTCCATATCAGGACCTTCGCTGTTCATCGGGATTGTTATCATCTCAATGCCGAACTGTTCTGTGATGGCGAAATGTCTGTCATAGCCCGGAACCGGACACAACCACTTTACCTTGTCAAGCTTACACCACGGTGTGGAGCCGTTAACGCCAAAACAGTAGCTTCTGGCAACGGTATCATACATAATGGGAAGGGAAGCATTACCGAATACAATCACATTCTGAGGATCCGTTCCCATAACATCAGCCATAAGCTGCTTGGCCTCCGGTATACCTGTCAGATCTCCATAGTTTCTGGAATCGATACCGGATTCTGTAATGGCATTATCCTTTGATGACAACGCATCAAGAATATCCATGGACATGTCAAGCTGAGCTTTGGATGGCTTGCCTCTGGCCATGTTAAGATTAAGCCCCTTACCTTTGGCATCTATATATTCTTTCTTAAGCTCCTCGTAAAGAGCGCTCAATTCTTCCTGTGACATAGACTTATACGATTTCATAACTATCTCCCTACTTGTATAATTGTATACAATTATTCATGCAAAAAATATTCTACCTTACTTTGAACTACATTGCAAGGTAGAATATTCTCCGTTTCTCTATTTATTTACAGTAACCTGTATTACTGAAGGAAGTTGATAATCTTTACAGCATCACCAGGCTCTGAAAGAATAACTTCCATCTCAGGGATCTTAGAATCCTTGAAAAAGCTTGTTAATGCCACATACTTGGTAAGCTCAGACTTAAGATTCAGTCTGTCTCCTTCCTTTGTAACCAATTCTACTGTACCCTTGCACTCACTTACAGTCTTAAGGAAACCTTCTACGTTTGATAAATTAGTAATCTTCATCTTTTTTCCTCCTAATTTCAATCCATCTCTTCTTTACATCCTAATCATAACATAGTTCTTTGGTAAAACAACACAAAAATATCACAAACTTTTTGTGAAATATTACTAAAAAGTAGTGAAAAGAACCAAAATCATACTACAAAAAAGGTCCGCCATTATCTGGCGGACCTTAATGTCTACTTATTTCGCATAGTCAGTTACGCGTGATTCACGAATAACATTAACCTTAATCTGTCCCGGATACTGCATCTGCTCTTCTATCTGCTTAGAAATATCACGAGCGAGCAATACCATATCGGCATCATTAATCTGCTCCGGAACAACCATTACACGAACCTCTCTACCGGCCTGAATGGCAAATGATCTGTCTACTCCCTTAAAACTGTTCGAAATGTCTTCTAACTGGCGAAGACGTGTTGTATATGTCTCAAGAGTCTCACGTCTGGCACCCGGTCTTGCAGCACTGATTGCATCAGCGGCCTGAACAAGGCACGCAACAAGAGATGTCGGTTCAACATCACCATGATGAGACTCAACAGCGTTGATAACCACTGCTGATTCCTTATACTTCCTACAAAGTTCAACACCCAGCTGGATATGTGAGCCTTCCATCTCATGATCTACGGACTTACCGATATCATGGAGAAGACCGGCTCTCTTGGCAGTTCTTACATCCAAACCAAGTTCTGATGCCAGAAGTCCTGACAACTGAGCAACCTCTATAGAATGTTTAAGTGCATTCTGTCCATAGCTTGTTCTGAACTTCATCTTACCGAGAAGCTTCACAAGCTCCGGATGAATTCCGTGAACACCAACCTCAAGAAGTGCAGCTTCACCCTCTTCCTTGATCATACGCTCAACTTCCTTCTGAGCCTTCTCAACCATCTCCTCAATCTTAGCCGGATGAATACGTCCGTCTACTATGAGTTTCTCAAGGGCAATCCTTGCAACCTCTCTTCTGATAGGATCAAAGCCGGATAACACAACAGCTTCCGGAGTATCATCAATAATGAGATCAACACCTGTAAGTGTCTCAATGGTACGAATGTTCCTACCCTCTCTACCGATGATACGACCCTTCATTTCATCATTCGGAAGATTTACAACAGAAATTGTTGTCTCAGACACATGGTCTGCAGCACATCTCTGGATTGCTGTAACAACATATTCCTTAGCCTTCTTATCAGCCTCTTCCTTAGCACGATTCTCCATTTCCTTAACCATAACGGCAGTCTCGTGCTTTACTTCTTCTTCAACAATTTTAAGTAGATAATCCTTTGCCTGGTCGGAGGTTAAACCTGAGATTCGCTCCAGTTCCTTAACACGTTCCTCACTGAGCTTGGCAATTTCTTCCTTCTGCTTATTCAGACTCTCTTCCTTAGCAGCAAGATTTGCCTCTTTTCTCTCGATGGACTCTGTCTTACGATCAATGTTCTCTTCCTTCTGCTGAATTCTGCGTTCATTACGCTGAATCTCTGCACGTCTCTCCTTGATTTCCTTGTCCAAGTCATTCTTAGCCTTGATTGACTCTTCCTTAATCTCAAGTAAGCCCTCTCGCTTCTTCTCTTCAGCAGTTTTCAGAGCTTCATCGATGATCCCCCTCGCCTGTTCTTCCGCACTTCCAACAGTCGACTCTGCAACCTTAGCTACATACGACTTAGTGCATATCATTGTTACGGGAATCGCAACGACAAGAGTTGCCACCACTGCAATGATTACTAATATCATGCAGGAGCACCTCCTTATTTAATTAATATATTGTATTACATATATAGGATTATGTAGAGTAATCCTAATTTAGCAAAGTACAACATTTATATTTTACACAGTAAGGAATGTTATGTCAAGTGCACCTGTAAATATCATCCATTCTGAAACCCTTACTAAAGAGATATGCTCTCATCTTCTGTTTCTGCTCATAGTCAGCTGTCTGTCTGTCATAGTGTCTCTTGACAATGAGCCTCTCTATTGCCTCATCCTCCGTGGCAAGTTCATCATATTCTTTTGCTTCCGACAGAGCAATGTCGATATCACTCTTACTTATGCCCTTAATCATAAGTTCATTCATAATCTGCCTGATACTCTTTGACGAAGACTTGCATCTGAAATAATTCCTTGCATACTCAATATCATTGATAAGTTTAAGTCCCCTGAGGTATTCAATGGTATCATCTATTATTTTCGACGGATATCCACCCTCATTAAGCTTCTCCCTTAACCTTTGTTCAGTATATGGTCTGCTCTTAAGAAGGTTAAGACATCTAAGCTTAGCACGCTTTGGAAGTACCTCCTTAATGATTTCGTCCATCACATCCTCGGGCACTTCCTCCCCTGTCTTCATACCATATTTCCTAATTTCACCTGCATACAAGGTAAGACGACTCTCATCATCAAATATAACCTGTCTTCTTTTATTCGGCAGTTCCTTTATTTCATTAATATACATCTGTCTGTAGTCCCAATTATTCTTCACCTGTAAACCGGAAGAGCCGTCCGAATCACTTCGGACGGCTCCCTGTATTTATTCTGTGACGAGTAATGAATTATTCTTCTGTACTCTCCGAAATCGAAAACAGATCTCTTACCTTCTGCTCAATTTCATTGCAAATCTCAGGATTCTCAATAAGATACTGCTTGGTATTCTCTCTTCCCTGTCCGATCTTGTTTCCTTCGTATGCATACCAGGCACCACTCTTGACTATTATTCCATTATCGGCTGCAAGATCAAGAATGTCTCCGGTCTTGGATATACCCTTACCAAACATTATATCGAATTCAGCCTCCTTAAACGGAGGTGCTACCTTATTCTTAACTATCTTCACCTTGGTGCGGTTTCCTATAACCTCACCGCCCTGCTTAATTGCTTCAGTCCTTCTGACATCAAGTCTTACAGATGAATAAAACTTAAGTGCCCTACCACCTGTTGTAGTCTCAGGATTACCAAACATGACGCCAAGCTTCTCTCTAAGCTGGTTGATAAAGATTACGGTACAATTGGTCTTGCTGATAACAGCTGTAAGCTTCCTCATGGCCTGACTCATAAGTCTGGCCTGAGCTCCCATTACCGCATCTCCCATGTCTCCGTCTATCTCCTGCTTGGGAACAAGAGCCGCAACAGAGTCTACTACAACTATATCTATAGCACCGGATCTTACCATGGTCTCGGTAATCTCCAGAGCCTGCTCTCCACAGTCCGGCTGTGATATATACAGGTTATCAATATCTACACCGATATTCTTGGCATATGCCGGGTCCAAAGCATGCTCTGCATCAATGAAGCCTGCAATACCGCCTCTCTTCTGAACCTCAGCTATCATATGAAGTGTTACGGTTGTCTTACCTGATGATTCAGGTCCGTATATCTCAACAATTCTTCCCTTGGGAATACCACCGATCCCAAGTGCCAGATCCAGGCTCAAAGAACCTGTGGGGATAGCCTCAACATTCATATTCGCGCTTGAATCACCAAGCTTCATTACGGCACCCTTACCATACTGCTTCTCAATCTGAGATATGGCAGCATCCAATGCCTTAATCTTCTCTTCTCTATCCATAATGTCTCCTTGTGATTGTGAACAGATGTTCTTGTTGTGAGTATAGAATAAAACATCTGTTCGTATTTGTCAAATGTTTTTTGCAATTCAACCGCGCATTTTTAATATACATTAAATATGCACACTTAACAAGTGTGCATATCTTTGCATTATTATTTATTATCCTGTTGCTTGCCGAAAGTCTTCTCGCTGAAGTATTCGAGAATACACTCACGCATAAGATTAAGCGCGGCAACTACCGAATTGTCTCTAATCTTCTGTCTGTTCCCGGTGAAGTGACATTCCCTTACACGGGTCTTACCACATACATCACAGGCAATATATACCAGACCCACCGGCTTTTCCGTAGTGCCGCCGTCAGGTCCCGCTATACCTGTTACAGCTACCGCTACGTCTGCCTTGCCCAGAGCAGCAAGTCCTCTGGCCATTTCCTTGGCAGTCTCAGCACTGACAGCACCGTACTTATCAAGGGTAGCCTTCTTTACTCCGACCAATCTTCTCTTAGATTTATTGGAATATGTTACAATACCCGACTTAAATACATCTGATACACCGGGTACATTGATTAATCTTCCGGCCAGAAGTCCTCCCGTGCAGGATTCAACCGTACCGACAGTAAGATCATTGGCAACAAGAAGATCAACAACAGCCTTCTCGAGTGTAACATCATCCTCGGTTGTATATATATTGGCAGCAAAGCGTTCCTTAACATCCTTAACCATGGGCTTTAGCAGTTTCTTAGCCTCCGACTGGCTGTCAGCCTTGGCAGATATCCTGATATGAACCTCACCGGTCTTGGCATAGGTTGCAATGGTCGGATTGCTCTGATTGTCAATAAGGTCGGCTATCATCTGCGCAGCACTGCTTTCACCTATTCCGCACAGTTTGACTGTCTTTGATAAAATAACTCCCGACTTAAGCTCATTGAGGTATGGAACCACGCTCTCCTCAAACATGGGCTTAAGCTCTTCAGGAGGACCGGGCAGAAGAATGATATGCTTTCCATCCTCTGTTTTAATTATGCACCCCGGTGCCGTTCCATTATGATTCGGAAGCACCACTCCGCCTTCCGGCATAAGCGCCTGCTTCCAGTTATTGTCAGTTGGGGTTCTTCCTATCTTATTAAAGTAATCCCCGATAGCACTTTTGCACGCTTCATCCATATAGAGGTTTACACCTGCAGTTTTAGCTGCAACCTCCTTGGTCAGATCATCCGGTGTGGGGCCTAGTCCACCACTTAATATCACAATATCCGAGCGAGACAGGGCAAGTGAAAGCGTCTCTGTCAGTCTCTCCTCATTGTCACCGACCACGTCCTGAAAATATACACTCATGCCTTGGTCTGCCAGACGTCCCGACAGATAGGCGGCATTGGTATTTATGATGTTACCCATCAGTATCTCTGTTCCAACCGAAATAAGCTCAACAACCATATTAATCACCCAGAACCTCTTTGTTCTTATAAATATAATCAACAAGTGAAACAACTGTCAGTATCACTGCTACATACATTACGATTTTGGTAAGCAGGATGTATACAGGATAATTGATGTCTATAAGCATCATTATTACCATAACCATCTGGGACACCGTCTTGACCTTGCCCCACATGCTTGCGGCGATAACAATTCCCGCATCACTTGCCACCAATCTGAAGCCCGATATTATGAATTCTCTGGCAAGTATTATGATAAGTGCCCATGCAGGCAGAAGTTCAGGCTTGTTCACAAGCAGACATATCATAGCAGATACCACGAGAACCTTGTCGGCCAGCGGATCCATGAACTTGCCGAAGTTAGTTATCAGGTTGTATTTTCTGGCTATCTTGCCGTCAAGCAGATCCGTTAGGCTCGCTACCACAAAGATAATCAGGGCTGTAAGTCCGCTGTAGTCTCCAAGACAGCCCGTTAGTTCAATTATTACAAAGGGTATGATAAGAATCATTCGAAAAATCGTTAATTTGTTTGGTAAATTCATATTCGTCTCCTTTTCGTTCCTTCCCCTTCTCATAATATCCATTCAGATATCTATACTTCTTCTGCCACAAGATCATAGCCGTCGGCAGCACTTATTCTGACGTTTAGGCTGTCACCGCACATCATTTCTCTGTCTGTTGCCACGAACACTATTCCATCCACATCAGGAGCATCCATATATGACCTTGTCACATATACTCCGTCTTCAACCAGTTTTCCGTCAACACAAACCGTAAGCTCTCTTCCGACCATGGCCTCGTTCTTCTCATATACTATCCGCTGCTGCAGTTTCATGATTACGTTTCGCCTAAATTTCTTAACCGCCTCAGGCAGTTGGCCCTTCATGGCTGCCGCCGGTGTTCCCTCTTCTCTTGAATAGGTGAATACCCCGAGTCTGTCAAAGCCTATATCACGGACGAAGTCCTTAAGTATTCTGTAATCCGACAGTCTCTCTCCCGGAAAGCCCGTGATAAGAGTGGTTCTGAGTACTATATCGGGAATCTCGCATCTAAGCTTCATAATGATATTTCTAAGGTCAGCATTGGTGGTTCTTCTTCCCATCCTCTTAAGGATCCTGTCCGAAGCATGCTGTATAGGCATATCGATATAGTGACATACCTTGGGCTCGCTCTTAATTACCTCTATCAGCTCATCGTTGATCTCCTCAGGATAGGTATACAGAAGTCTGATTCTCTCTATTCCATCAACCTTAGCAAGCTCTCTCAGTAGCTCAGGTAACTGCTTCCTGCCCGAAATATCAACGCCGTAGAGTGTAGTCTCCTGTGCAACCAGAATCAATTCCTTAATTCCTCTCTTAGCCAGGTCCTTCGCCTCATTAAGCAGTGTATCCATCGGCACACTTCTAAAGCGGCCTCTTAGCTTTGGTATGATACAGTAGGTACAATGCTTATCACAGCCCTCAGCTATCTTCATATATGCATAATGAGTGGAGGTTGTGAGCAGCCGTTTATGACCGCTAATCGGTGCAAGATTAAGATCATCCATCACAACTTTAGGTTCTTTATCATCACCAAACAATATACCAACGATTTTGTCGAAAGACTGGATTCCCACAACGGCATCGACCTCGGGAATCTCTCTGATAATCTCATCCTTATATCTCTGAGCCAGACAACCGGTCACAATAACCTTCTTAAGCCTACCCTCCTGTTTTAGCTTAGCCATCTCCAGGATAGTGTTAATGCTTTCTTCTTTTGCATCAGCAATAAAAGCGCAGGAATTAATAATAACCCCGTCCGCATCATCCAAAGACATGGTTATCTCAACGCCTGCACCATTAATCATTCCCAGCATCATCTCGCTGTCAACTGTATTCTTATCGCATCCGAGTGATACAAAGTATATTTTCATTTATTCTTCTTCATCTCCGATAATCTTAATCATCCCCTGATTAAGCTCTTCAATGGCAATCGACAAGGGCTTCTCCGAATCTCCGTCCACAAGTGCCTCGTCTCCGTTAACAATCTGTCTTGCTCTCTTGGCTGTAGCCATAACAATGGAGTAACGGCTGTTAACAACCTTGGTTTCTCCCGGCTCTACGTCCGAATTAACTACTTTCATAAGATCTGAATAAGATGGATGTAACATAATATGCTCCTCTCAATAATTTATTCTATATTCTGAATCTGCTCTCTGATCTTCTCAATCTCGGTCTTAAGCTCGATACCCTTATTGGATACCTCCAGGTCATTGGCCTTAGACAGAATGGTATTGGCCTCTCTGTTCATCTCCTGCGCTAAGAAGTCAAGCTTTCGTCCTATTCCGCCGCCCTCCATGAGAGTGGTCTTCATGGTCTCTATATGACTGCGAAGTCTTACCATTTCCTCATCAACGCATACCTTGTCAGCAAATATCGTAACCTCAGTTGCGATTCTGTTCTCATCGACTTTGGAATCACCTAAGAGTTCTGCGATCTTGCCCATAAGGGTTGCCTTGTATTCCTCGATAATAGCCGGACTTCTCTCAGATATGAAGTCAACCACGGAAAGCATGGAATCAAGCTTACCAATGAGGTCAGCTCTTAAGTTTTCGCCCTCTCTAATCCTGGTAGAAACGAAGCCTTCGCATGCCTCTCTGATTGCCTTCTCCAATATCTTCCAGATGCCTTCCTCGTCAATCTCAACATCATCAAGAGTAAAGACCTCAGGGAAGCGCGCGATCGTCGATACTCTGATATCATTGTCAAGGCCGAACTCATCGCTCATGGAATTAAGGTACTGAAGGTATTCCTTCACCACCTCGGGATGATATTTAACCGCTACATTATTCTCCGAATTGTCCTCATAGGTAATGAAGATATCAACCTTACCTCTCTGAATATACTCCTTCAGAAGATTCCTGATGGTCGCATCGAAGAAATTAAGTTTCTTGGGCATCTTGATTGAAACATCAAGATATCTGTGGTTAACCGACTTAAGTTCAACAGTGACCTTACGGCTGCCTTCCGTAACCTCACCCCTGCCGAAGCCGGTCATGCTCATAATATTCAATATAATTCTCCTTAAGCATAAGTCTGACTGCCAGACCACATCCAATCTATTTTACAACCTATATACTTATTTAGTCAACTTTCGCTTGACCACCGTAGACTCCACAGGCTGCAGCACGAAGCTTCCCGCAAAGGTCTTGCTTGCTATGAAATCCTCACACAGGCTGCAAGGCACATCCTTGGCTTCCTTGGTCACATTGAGATAGAAATCATACCTGTAATCATCACTGTATCTCACATGATGCTCGATACCCTCAGGAAGCGGTGTTAGTTCAACCGCAGCTGACGCAAGTGCCTTGTCAAGGATCCATCTCATATCCTTACTATCAAGTCTGCAGCCCACATAGAAGGCCGAACCCCTGCCGTTTTCCTTCCTTGTAACCGCCGCCCTGCCCTCGAGATAATCTCCCTCGTAGGTTGCCAGAACGTCGGCGCCGTTTACGCGAAGATATTCCTGGTAGTCCTTAACCTCATATCTGCCACCATAGGAATTGATAATATAATTGGACTCCGTGGGATATAGACTGTCTATCTCCTCAGCGATTACCCCAAACAGTTCCTTAAGATTCTGTCCCGGGAAGCCACCGAGATAAGCCAGAGTACTCTCATCCACATATCCGGTAAAATAGCTCGCAACTAACTGTCCTCCCTTATTCACAAACTTAGCCAGTCGCTCTCCTACACCCTCATGCAGGAGATACATCATGGGAGCAACAATAACCTTATAATCATCAAAATCCATATCCTGGGATATAACATCGGCCTCGACACCCATCCGCATGAGTTCCTTCCAGATGCCTATTACCGTATCCTCGTATTTCTTGGAGTCGTTAGACAATGCTCTTGCATCATCAATTGCCCATCTGTTATCCCAGTCCCAGATTACCGCAACCTCATTCTTCTGAACACTTCCGCATACCTCAGCTATTTCCTTAAGGGTTCTGCCCGTGTCGGCAACCTCTCTGAATATTCTGGTATCATTAGTGCCTATATGGTCTACAACCGCACCATGGAACTGCTCTGATGAGCCTCTTCCCTTTCTCCACTGGAAGTACTGTACTGTATCGGAGCCTGAGGCAACTGCCTGAAGAGACATAAGCTTGCCATAGCCCGGACGCTTCATCTTATTTACACCATGCCAGTTCACCAGTCCCGGCGCACTCTCCATCAGGATAAAGGGACGGTCCTTCTTCATTGACCTGAACTGTGCATTGCAGAATGCGGTTCTTAGGAAGGTGTCCTCTATGGACTCATAATCATTGTGCATAAGCGGATATGAATCCCAGCTGATATAATCCACTTCCTTGGCAAGAACCTGATAGTCCAGACCGTCATATATTTCCATGAAATTGGTTGTGACAGGAATATCACGGTTGTATTTTCTTAAGGTCTCTATCTCAGCCTTCATGAAATCACATGTTGAATGAGTCGTGAACCGCTTCCAGTCAAGTGTAAGTCCAAGAACACAGCTCTCACCTGTTTCGTATGGCGGATCTATCTGGTCAAAATCTGTAAACCTGTGGCTCCAGAATGTAGTCCACCAGGCATGGTTAAGCTTCTCAATATCATTATCATATCGTTTAGCCAGATACTTTCTGAAGTTTGCCACACAGCTTTCACAATAGCATTCTCCTCCAAATTCATTGGAGATATGCCACATCAGAAGCCCCGGGTGCTTGGCGAATCTCTCTGCCAGTCTCGAATCGATATTCTTAACCTTTTCCCTGTATACAGGCGAGGTCATACAGTGATTATGTCTCAATCCGTGATGCTCTCTGTGGTCGTAGGCATCCACTCTCATGCACTCCGGATACTGCTTATCAAGCCACGCAGGACGGGCTCCGCTGGGCGTAGCCAGGATCGTATGGATTCCATTCGCATAGAGATTGTTCATTATCTCCTCAAGCCAGTCAAAGTGATATTCACCCTCCTTCGGCTCATACACAGACCATGAGAAAACTCCGAGAGTCACAACATTGATGTGAGCCTCCTTCATCAGCTCTATATCCTTCTTCAGAATATCCGGTCTGTCTAACCACTGCTCGGGATTGTAATCTCCACCGTGAGCAAACCCTCCAAGCTGTGGAAAAATCGGTCTAAACTTATTCACTGTATCCTCCTTAGAACAAAGGCGACCACATATTGCGGTCGCCTGAGTAAATCAAATCTTAACCTAGAATTGCAGAATCTGATGTGAACTCAACTCCGCTTGCCTTCTCAAACTCATGCAGCAGAGCTTCAACGGTAAGTTTCTTCTTCTCCTCGCCTCTGATATCGAGAATTATCTTTCCGTCATTCATCATAACCAGTCTGTTACCATATGTTATTGCATCCTTCATGTTATGTGTGATCATGAGGGTTGTAAGATTATTCTTATTTACTATCTTCTCGGTTGCCTTAAGTACAGTAGCGGCCGTCTTAGGGTCAAGTGCTGCCGTATGCTCGTCAAGCAGAAGCACCTTGGGCTTCTGAATGGTAGCCATAAGCAGTGTCAGTGCCTGTCTCTGACCTCCCGACAGAAGACCTACCTTGGATGTCAGTCTCTCTTCAAGACCCAGGTCAAGGAAGGCGAGTAGTGACTTGAACTCCTCCGTATCAGCCTTGCTTAAGTTAGTCTTAAGTCCTCTCTTCTGACCTCTTCTTGCAGCCAGTGCCAGATTCTCATCAATCTGCATAGTAGCTGCCGTACCCGTCATTGGGTCCTGGAATACTCTTCCGATAAACTTCGCTCTCTTATATTCCGGAAGTGAGGTTACATCTGTTTTGTCGATAATAATCTGTCCCTGATCCAGAGGCCATACACCTGCAATCGCATTAAGCATTGTTGACTTACCTGCTCCGTTGCCGCCGATTACCGTAA
Organism: Lacrimispora saccharolytica; assembly: GCA_021531795.1. Lineage (GTDB taxonomy): Bacteria > Bacillota > Clostridia > Lachnospirales > Lachnospiraceae > Colinaster. The sequence continues at coordinate 102,973 of JADYUL010000005.1, read as the reverse complement.
CGAAATCGCCCTCTTCAAGAGTAAGTGATAAGCCCTTAAGTGCAGCCTTCTCATTGACTGTTCCGGGATTGAAGGTTTTGTATATATTCTTAATCTCTAGCATGTCTTATTCCCCCTTATTGCCCACTTTACTGAAATACTTACTCTTCCAGTAAGGAAGTGCAAGGAACACAGCAACAACCAATGCCGATAAGAGCTTTAAGTCATCTGTTGACAATCCCATCTTAAGGACAATCTGAATAACAATATAATATATAACTGCTCCGAAGACACAGCCTAACAGCTTAGCTGAGAAATTGCGGAAAACCTTACCGAATACAACCTCAGCAATGATAACGGCTGCAAGTCCGATTACAATTGCACCTCGTCCCATGTTGACATCAGAGAAGCCCTGATATTGCGCAAACAATGCTCCGGAGAAAGCGACAATACCATTACTGATCATAAGACCAAGAACCTTGGTTACGTCGGTATTGATACCCTGGGCTCTTGCCATATTGTCATTGGCTCCGGTTGCTCTTAAGGATGCACCGATCTCAGTTCCGAAGAACCAGTAAAGAATCGCAATAATGATGGGAATTATGATAACAAGAACTATAAGAGGATTGTTAAGTGAAAGATCTCTTACATATCTTCCGGCTACCAAAAGCTTATATCTGTCAACACTTACCTGAAGGTTGGCAGCACTTCCGTTCTTGGTTCCCCAACCCATAATGTGCAGATTGATGGAATACAGACCAAGCTGTGTCAGAATTCCCGCAAGTATTGCAGGTATACCGAACTTTGTATGGAACAGACCCGTAACCAGACCTGCCAACAATCCCGCAATAAACGAAATAAGAAGTGCCAGACCCATATTCACTCCGTTAAGAGTTAATATTACGCAGGTTGCTCCGCCTGTCGTAAAGGAACCGTCTACGGTAAGATCTGCCACATCAAGTATTCTGAATGTGATATATACACCTATTGCCATGAACCCCCAGATTATTCCCTGGGCCACAGCACCGGGCATAGCATTGAGTAATCCAACTAAAAAATCCATACTCTCCCTCTCTTTCCAATCGTCGCCACCTATTATACTTTATTTCAAAAAACTATACAACAAAAAAACCACCGAAATCTCAACGAATTCGGTGGTTTCAAAATGTCAGTCTTTCGCGATTTTACCAAAGAATGAACTACTCTGTTGCAATTGCCTCGTAATCTGAAGGTACTGTTATGCCAAGTGCCTCACAGTTAGCTGCGTTGTACTTCTTAGTTACGTTGGGAGCAAACTCAACAGGCATTGTAGCGATGTCAGCCTCACCTGTAAGAATCTTATATGCCATCTCACCTGTTGCACAACCAAGATCGTAGTAAGAGATTGAAAGAGTTACAGCTCCACAGCCCTGGCAGATACCTTCCTCACCTGCAACTACAGGAACCTTAGCAGGAAGAACTACGTTAGCAATAGCCTCTGTATTAGAAGCAGCTGTGTTATCTGTAGGGATATAGATTACATCACACTCATCAGCAGCTGTCTGTGTTACTGATGTAACATCATTACTGTCTGTGAATGAGTACCACTTAACCTCATAGCCATAGTCCTTAAGGTATCCCTCGATTGTCTCACACTGGTATACTGAGTTAGCCTCAGCTGAGCAGTAAAGAAGACCTACTGTCTTGGCATCAGGGAAAATCTCATTGAGCATCTTAGCCTGCTCATCAAGGGGAGCAAGGTCAGATGTACCTGATACATTACCGCCTACTGTTCCTGTCCAGTCTGTAATCTGAAGTGCTGTTGCATAATCTGTTATAGATGTACCAAGAACGGGAATTGTGTTTGTAGCTGATGCTGCAGCCTGAAGAGGTGCTGTTGCATTAGCAAGAATCATGTCAACGTCCGATGATACGAAGCCGTTGACGATTGTTGTACAGTTAGCTGACTCACCTGATGCATTCTGATTGTCAAATGTAACGGCATCACCAAGCTTCTCTGTAAGAACATCTACGAAGCCCTGTGTTGCAGCGTCAAGTGCGGGATGCTGTACCAACTGACAGATACCGATTGTATATGTCTGTCCGTCTGCAGCTGCCTCCTCTGTTGCAGGCTCCTCGGCAACTTCCTCTGTTGTCTCTTCTGCTGCTTCCTCTGTTGCAGCAGGCTCTGTCTCTGTTGTATCAGCTGAAGCGCCACAACCAACGAGTGCAGAAACCATAGCTACTGTAAGAAGCATAGCCAATAACTTCTTCTTCATAATAAAATCCTCCTCTGAATTTGTTTTATGCTTTACACTGTAAAAGTATTAAAGCGCCATTAGCATTATATGCAAACGGCGCTGTTTTGTCAAATCAGTATTTTCTTTTTTCCTTACACTCACGGTACAGTGTCAGATAATTCTCATATCTGAGTCTGCTGACCTCACCGCTCTCTACGGCCTTCTTCACTCCGCAGTCAGGCTCACTGATATGCTTACAGTCAAGGAATCTGCACTCTGCGGCATAATCCTCAAACTCATAATAATAATCCTTTAACGTATCGGTACTTACGTCAAACAGATTGAGTGAACTGAAGCCCGGAGTATCCAAGATATAAGTATCCTCATCTATAGGTATCAGCTCCGAATGTCTCGTGGTATGCTTTCCCCTGTCTATCTTATCGGAGAGCACTCCCGTCTGCATCTTAACCGCAGACTGAAGCAGATTGATCATGCTTGACTTACCCACTCCGCTGGGCCCCGCAACAGTGGTGGTCTTGCCCTTAATGAGCTTTCTTATCTCTTCCACACCCTCTCTGTTGCTGACACTGGTAAATACTACCCTGCATCCGCAGGCCACATATGCTTCTTCAATTTCGCGTCTCTGATCATCATCCGCAAGGTCCATCTTATTAATTACAATAATGCAGGGCAGATCTTTCTGACTAATCTGAATGATGAATCTGTCAAGAAGGTTGAAGTTTGGTTCGGGTCTGCTTATGGCAAATATTATCATCGCCTGGTCAACATTGGCTACAGCAGGCCTTATTATTTCACTGTGTCTGGGCAGAATCGATGTAATATTTGCCAGTCGGTTCTTTTCATCAAGAATGTCAATTATGCAGTCATCACCGACTAAAGGCCTGATTCCATCCTTACGAAAGCTTCCCTTGGCCTTACATTCATATATACTGTTACCGGCATTGATGTAATAGAATCCGCCAATGCCTCTGATTATCTTTCCCTGCATATTATTCCTTGGTAAATGTAACAGTCCTTACAACGGTTCTCTCTACATCCTCTGCAGGAGTCTCAATTATCTGTCCATCCTCTCCTGTGGTGGTCTGACCCGGAACGGATACGTTATAGATTATTGTAACGGTACCGGTTTCACAGTCAGGGATTCCGGTAATATTCATTGACACCGGGAAGGTGGTCGTGGTTTCCCTTTTAAGCTCAACACCGGTAGTTGTACTGAGTACAACCGTGCACGAGCTTCCGGCCTTATAATCACTGTCTTCTACAGCCGGGCTCTCAACATTACCCACATAGCTGTAGGTTACGGTTCCGACTCCGACACTGTATTTTAAGTCAACAACCGTGCCCGCATCCACAGCAGAATCCGCGGTATAACTCTGATAGCATATCTTGCCCTCAAGATTCGGATCGGGGTTTGTGGTTTCCTCAAGCTTGCCTGCCTGAAGACCTGCCTCAATCAGCATTGCAGTTGCATCCATGGGATCCTGACCAATTAGGTTAGGCACATGAACCTTGGATGAGCTTGCACCCGAGCTTACGCTTACCTCAATGGTATCGCCTCTATTGGCTACCGTTCCTGCCTGTGGCAGCTGGTCCACAACATTTCCCTTATCAACGGTATCGCTTGACACCTCAAGCTTGGTTACCTCAAAGCCTTCTTTATTCAGTGTTGTCACTGCCTCCGCATAGGTCTTACCCTTTACATCAGGCACCAGGAGTTCATTCTCTCCCAGTTCACCAACAGGAGCTGTTGCGGTGACAGTGGGAAGAGCCTCTGCCTCCTCCCTGGTTTTCTTGCCGAAGTCGAACAGCCCGAAGGCTCTTCCTGCAACAAATATTATAATAAGTCCGATAAGAACCGCCGCAATAATGGCAACAATCGTTGTAACCTTATCCGAACCGTCCTTATTCTGCTTTTTGTTATTCTTCTTTTTGGAACTGCTTCTGTCAGGGGTTCTGGTCTGAGGCTGTGGTTTAGCCTTGGGTTTTGACTGGGTATTCCTTTGATTAGCCTTCTTTTCAGACTGCTTATTAACCCTTACGGTATACTCGTCATATTCGTCCCTTGCCCTGACCCTGTTTGTTACCTGCTTAAGTTCTCTGTCAGACATGGCACGGGTAGCAGCCTCTTCATCCATATCTGCAATCTTAACGAAGTCCTCGTCGGGAGTCATAAGAGATCTCTTAAGGTCATCAATAAGCTCCTGCATATTCTGATATCTTCTGTCGGGACTCTTCTGTGTACACTTAAGAATTATCTGCTCAACAGAGATTGGCACCTCAGGAACATATAATCTCGGAGAGGGCATCGGCTCCTGAATATGCTTAATCGCAATGGCAACGGTTGTCTCTCCGTTGAAGGGAACCCTTCCGGTTATCATCTCAAAGAGTGTGATTCCGAGAGAATAAATATCGCTCTTCTCATCAGAGTATCCGCCTCTTGCCTGCTCAGGCGATGTATAATGCACCGAACCCATAACATTTGAGGTAATGGTATTACTGCTTACAGCCTTGGCAATACCGAAGTCGGTAACCTTAACCTTACCGTCCTTGCTAATCATAATATTCTGAGGCTTGATATCCCTGTGAATGATATGGTTGTTGTGAGCCGCTTCAATACCCATGGATACCTGGATGGCAATACTAACCGCTTCCTTTACAGAGAGTCTCTGCTTTTTTTCGATATATTTCTTTAAGGTAATACCCTCTACAAGCTCCATGACAATATAGTGAGTGCCGCCCTCTTCGCCTACGTCATATACGTTAACGATATTGGGGTGCATCATTCCTGCCGCTGCCTGCGCCTCAGTACGAAATTTGGTTACGAAGTTGGCGTTCTCCGCGAATTCCTGCTTAAGCACCTTGATGGCAACAAGTCTCCCCAGCTTGTCGTCTTTGGCCTTATATACGTCCGACATACCGCCGGTTCCTATTTTATCCAGGATCTCGTATCGATCTCCTATCATCATCCCTAATTTTATCATTCCCTATCCTCATTCACCAAAAGGATCAATAAGCACAACAGCAATGTTGTCCTTACCACCGTTATTGTTAGCTGCATTTACGAGACTCTCTGCCTTCTCCACAAGGTCTCTCTTACCCTGCAGAATCATACGAATCTCTTCATCCTCTATCATATTGGTGAGGCCGTCGGAACACATTAACACTATGTCTCCGGGCTGTAATGTCACATCAAAGAAATCAACTGCTATATTCTCCTCTGCACCAACTGCTCTCGTTATGATATTCTTATCAGGATGGCTTCTTGCCTGATCACGTCTGATCTCACCCATCCTGACCATCTCTTCTACATATGAATGGTCTCTGGTAATCTGATTAATCTTCCTGCTGCCCACAACATAGAGTCTGGAGTCTCCGACATTGGCAACTCTCATTCTGTTGCCTTCTATTGTTGCTGCCACTAATGTGGTTCCCATTCCGTTATAGGCCTCATCGGAAGATGCCTTGTATCTCACCATCTCATTAGCACGCGCAACAGCTGCCTCAAGTATGCCCACAGGCTCCACATCGCCGGTTCTGCCGATATAATCAACAATAGTCTCTATCGCGCACCTTGACGCATAGTCCCCTGCCTTGTGACCTCCCATTCCGTCTGCTACAAGAAACAGATTCGGAAGAGGACCGACAGGTGTCTCAGAGGTATATACATAATCCTGATTCAGTTTTCTCTTTTTACCTATGTCGGTAATGGAAAAAGTTTTAATCATACACGCACTAATTAGCCCTCAGCCAGTTTTCTTCTGCGAAGCTGACCGCAGGCTCCATCTATATCTGTTCCCATTTCTCTTCTTATTGTACAGTTTATCCTGTTTTTTTCAAGTGAATTTTTGAACGCCTCAATTGCTTCCCTGCTTCCACGCCTGTAATCTCTCTCCTTAATTGGATTAACCGGGATCAGGTTTACATGGGCCTTCGCTTCCCTTGCAAGAGCTATAAGCTCCTTAGCATCCGTCGCAGTGTCATTAACTCCGGCAACCAGTGCATATTCAAACGACACCCTTCTGCCGGTCTTCTCAAAATATGTCTTACATGCTTCCATAAGTTCTCTTATTGAATAAGTATTGGCTATGGGCATGAGTTCTTTTCTCTTTTCATCAGTTGTCGCATGAAGCGAAAGAGCAAGGGTTAGTGTCAGATTCTCTTCTGCAAGTTTCATTATCCCCGGAACTATTCCGCAGGTCGATACAGTTACGTTTCTTCCCGAGATATTAAGTCCGTTCTCATCGGTCAACAGTCTGTAGAACTTGACCACATTGTCATAATTGTCCATAGGTTCACCCGTACCCATGACAACCACATTGCTTATCCTCTCTCCGGTGTCCCTCGTGATTGAATATATCTGGTCCAGCATCTCAGCAGGCGTCAAGTTCCTCTCAAAGCCGTCCAGTGTCGAAGCGCAGAATCTGCACCCCATCTTGCAGCCCACCTGAGATGAGATACATACACTGTTTCCATGCCTGTACCTCATGAACACACTCTCCACGTAGTTACCGTCAGACAGTCTGTGAAGATACTTCCTCGTACCGTCAAGCCTGCTCTCCTGAACCCTGTCAATCTTAATACAGTTGAGCGGATACTCCTCATTTAGCCTCATCCTGAGTTCCTTGCTAACATTGGTCATCTCGTTGTAATCACGAATAAGCTTTACGTGAAACCAGTCATATATCTGATTTACCCTGAATGACTTAAGTCCCCACTCTTTAAGGACGATATTCAATTCCTCTTTATTAAGTGACCTCAGATCCATAGTTAATCCCTGCCGAATGAGCTTTGAAGCTTCCGCTTCCTCATTCTTCCCTTACAAACCTTGCTATAAAAAAGCCATCCTGCTTATCGGACAGCATCATGGTCTTGGAATACTTAAGTCTAAGTCCCGTTCCCGGAAGCCCAAGAATATAGTCAACATTATCCTCGTTCTCAGCCTTCCTCATGGTGCAGGTACTGTATAAGAGCTGCCCGCCCTTCTTCACATACCTTACAGCGTTATCAATTATCCTTCTCTGAAGTTCTACAAGAGATTCCAATCCCGCTTCGTTCACTGCATATTTAATATCAGGCTTTCTTCCAATAACTCCAAAGCCCGAACAGGGAACATCCAGAATAACAACGTCCGCTGCTGCCTCCATTGAAGGATCCATTTCGCAGGCATCGAAGCACTCAGGCTCAATATTATCAAGTTTAAGCCTCTCCTTATTCTCACGAATAAGCATAACCTTACTCTCCGACACATCTCTCGCAATTACCCTGCCTCTGCCCCCAAGCAGATCGGCAGCATGACAGGCCTTTCCTCCTGGAGCTGCGCACACATCCAGTACCAGACAATTGTCCGGTAATATTACATCCTTAAAGACCATTGCGCTTGACTTGTCCTGAATGGTGTATAAGCCGTCACGAAAGCCTCGCAGATTAGCGAACTTGTTGCCGCCAATCCTGTAAAGCCTAGGGATATCCTCATCCTCTTCATAATCGATGTTGTTCTCATCCCATTCCCGCAAAAGTGCCCGCAACTGACTATCCTGTATGTTCGAAGCCACTCTTGCGTAGTTTACATGCTCTTTTACGGAAGAAAGCAGACTCTCCTTCGTCAAATCAAATCCGTAATCATTGATCATGGATTCCACAATCAGCACAGGGCATGAGTAATTGATTGACAAGCCCTTAACTGTATCAGCAGACGGATATTCGATCCCGTCCTTACTTCTTGAAATTGTGCGAAGCAGACCGTTCACGAACCCCCTTAATCCTCCAAAGCCTCTCTTGACAGAAAGCTTTACAGCCTCATTTACAACGGCGCTGTCGGGAATCTTGTCCATAAACAGAAGCTGGTAGGTACTCATTCTTATTACGGAGCGGATGAACGGCTTCATCTTGTTCACAGGGGTATTTGAGAAGCACTCAATCACATAATCTATACGGATTCTCTGCTCCAGTGTACCCACGGTGACTCTCTTAATGAAGTTCTTATCCTCCCTGTCAAGATAGTCATACTTATCCAGTACCTCTCTTACGAGCAGGTGTGACTTGGCCATGTTCTTATCTATTTCGGTTAATATGTCAGCAACCAGTGCCCTGGTATTTATACTCTTATCTGCCAAGCTTTTCTCCTATTTCAACATTGTATCCAAGCAGGAAGGAAGCAGTGTCCATACGTTTCTTGCCCTCAAGCTGGAGACTGTTAATCTTAAGTATATCCTCACCGCAGGCTACATATATGCTTTTCTTATCCTTATCAATTATCGTGCCTGCCTCAGTGCCTTTTTGCACAGACATAGAGTTATCGACATTGTCCTTAATTACATCCGAATCCCATATCTTCAGGCTCTTGCCGTTAATATATGTATAGGCACTCGGCCATGAATTCAGACCTCTGATCAGTCTCTCAATCTCACAGGCTGACCTTGTCCAGTCTATCTCACCCATCTCCTTCTTAAGCATGCCTACATGGGTAGCCTCACTCTCATCCTGTGGCAGAGCCTTAAGCTTTCCCTGCTCAAGCAGCGGCAGTGCCTCACATATTGCCTCTGCTCCCAGGGCAGACAGCTTGTCAAAGAGTCCTTCACCGGTCTCCTTACTGTCTATGTCCATAGTCCTGGTATAGAGGATGTCGCCGGTATCCACACCCTTATCCATCTGCATAATGGTAACGCCGGTCTTAGTCTCACCGTTTAGGATACACCACTGGATAGGCGCAGCTCCTCTGTACTTAGGCAGAAGGGACGCATGAATATTAATGCAGCCAAAAGGCGGGATATTAAGAATCTCCTCACTTAATATCTGACCGAAGGCTGCCACTACATACACATCCGCATCTATACTCTTAAGCCTGTCGACATTCTCCCTGTCTTTAATCTTCACAGGCTGAAATACTTCAATATTATTCTTAAGAGCACATTCCTTCACGGGAGATGCACTTACCATTCCTCCTCTGCCTCTAACCTTGTCAGGCTGAGTGACAACCAGTCTTACGTCATGGCCTTTGTCTACGATTGCCTGCAGAGCCTCAGCGGCAAAGTCGGGAGTTCCCATGAATACTATTTTCATTCTTCCTCTTCCTCACTAATCAGACTATTGTTATCAATCAGGTCACCTTCCACCTTCTCAGTATACATGTGACCGTCCAGATGCTCGAGCTCATGAAGAATCGCACGTGCCAGCAGTTCTGTTCCCTCGAGTGTCTGCTCCTCAAGATTGATATCCTGATATACAATCTTCACTCTGTTTGGCCTTGTCACAATGCCGCTTTTGCCCGGCAGAGACAGACAGCCCTCATATCCTGTCTGCTCTCCACTGGCCTCCACAAGCTTAGGATTAATAATTACATGAAGGTCATCACCTGTTGTATCTATTACAACGATCCTCTTAAGTATTCCGACCTGGGGTGCAGCCAGTCCAACACCGTTAGCCTCATACATAGTATCAATCATATCTTCAATCAATTCTGCAATTCTTGGTGTAATCTCAGTTACCTCCTTGCATACCTTTGTAAGCACCGGGTCTCCCTGAATTCTGATTTGTCTAATAGCCATTTTTCTCTCCTTCTTAGAACGGATTCATTGGATTGAAATCAAAGTAGACGTGACATTTGCCGATCAGATCACGCTTCTCAATATATTCCTCCATTATATCCTTAGCCTTAACCAAAGCATTCATATCGGAATGCTTTAAGTAAAACACGAATCTGTGATAATCATTTATCTTACCTATACCGGCCCTTGATGGTCCGATAAGGGTAGCATCACTCTTAATCTTAACGAAGTTTGACAGCCTGTCGCTTAGCATGAAGCCCGCATCAGCATCCTTAGAGGTTATCATAACAGCAAGAATATCACTGACCGGCGGATATGAACCGATTTCTCTGTATGCGATTTCTTCATTAAAGAAGGCTTCATAATCCTGAGTCGCTGCAAGCCTTATAGCGAAATTATCCGGCTGGTAGGTCTGAATTACTACCTCGCCCGGAAAGTCTCCCCTACCTGCTCTTCCCGCAGCCTGGGTGATAAGTGAGAAAGTTCTCTCGCTTGCCCTGTAATCACTGCTTCCAAGAGATATATCGGCAGCAATTATTCCAACCAGAGTCACGCGTGGGAAATCATGTCCCTTCACTATCATCTGTGTACCGATAAGCACCTGTGCCTTACCTGACTTAAACTCCCTAAGTATCCTCTCGTAATCTCCCTTTCTGCTCGTAGTGTCAGCATCCATCCTGACAACACCGACATTCGGAAACATACGCTTGATCTCATTCTCAATCTGTTCGGTGCCCGCCTTGAAGGAACCGATAAGCTTCGACTCACACTTGGGGCACTTCTTCGGAATCGGAATCTCATAGCCGCAATAGTGGCACACCATCCTGCCCGCTCCTCTGTGCTCCGACATACTGACATCACAGTGCGGACATTTAATGACTGTTCCGCAGGCTCTGCAGGATACGAAGCCTGCATAACCCCTTCTGTTTAGAAACAGCATCGCCTGCTGACCACCTCTAATCTTCTCATCTAAAAGATGTGTCAGCCTTCTGCTGAATATCGACCTGTTGCCCGCCTTAAGCTCTTCCCTTAAGTCCACAATCTCACACTTTGGCAGACTGCCTCCCAGGGCTCTGTTACTCAGCTTATACAGCTTATAGTCCCCACGCATGGCTCGATAATAACTATCCACACTTGGAGTTGCTGACCCCAGCACCACACTGGCATTATGCATTGAAGCAAGCTTAATCGCAATATCCCTGGCATGATACCTGGGCATGTTCTCACTCTTATAGGTCGGCTCATGCTCCTCATCAATTACGATTATCCCCACATTCTCAAAGGGCGTAAACAGTGCCGACCTCGGACCTATGACCACATCCACGAGTCCTTCCTTAGCCCTCATACAGTGGTCATAGCGTTCACCCTGCGCAAGCGTCGAATTCATGATGCTCACCCTGTCACCAAAGTATTTCATGAATCTTAGCCTTGTCTGATAGGTCAGCGCAATCTCAGGAATAAGTACAATCGCCTGCTTTCCCTGACTCACAACATGACGGATCATATCGATGTAGACCTCGGTCTTGCCGCTTCCTGTAATACCGTGAATGAGATAGGTTCTTCTTATTCCCTCATCGTATTCACGTGTAAAATCACTAACGACTGACTCCTGCTCAGCATTCAACACTATGTCCGATGCAGCTTTAGCATTATCTAAATCCTCTTTTGAAAAGTCAGTCAGGGCGCTTTTCCTGCTCTTGACAGGCTTCTTAACCGGGAGCACCAGTTTAAGCGCCGTAATCATGGTCGAGCCATACTGCTCCTTGATGAAGGCTGCAAGCTCTAAAAGCTTGCCCGCGGCCGCATCCTGACTAAGCACAACATGATCTATTGATTTAAGTTTATCGTCGGGAATATCGCTTTTGTCGCTGACAGCAATGCAGTAGCCTGCCTTCAGCTTCGATCCCCTGCCAAATGGAACCATGACACGCGTTCCGGGGTGGATATCACTCTCAAGTTCCTCGGGGATAATATAGGTAAACGGTCTGTCCACTGCTTCATGGGATATATTGATTATTATGTTGGCATATCTCATGAGTCCTGGACCTCCGGTCTAACTAATCTTTTTTTAGATTCTCTTCACGCAGAATCTCGTCTATGAGCACGCGCTCATCCATGGGATATTTCACTCCCTTAATCTCCTGATAATCCTCATGGCCCTTGCCGGCAAGCACTATGATGTCACCGGGTTCTCCATGGGTTATCGCATATCGGATTGCCTCCTTGCGGTCTGCAATCGTAATGTATATTCCATCAGTCTTCTCAATTCCCTTTACGATGTCAGCCATGATATCAAGCGGCTCCTCGAATCTGGGGTTGTCTGACGTGATGATGGTGAAGTCGGCTAACCTGCCGCTCACCTCTCCCATCTCAAATCTTCTGTTCCGATCTCTGTTACCTCCACAGCCGAATACGGATACCAGCCTGTGAGGATTGTAGGCTTTAAGGGTACTGAGCAGACTCTCCAGGGCCATTGCATTATGTGCATAATCTATCATCAGAGTGAAGTCATCTGATACATGCACAAGTTCTATCCTTCCCTTGACCCTGACCTCCTTAAGAGCCTTGCGGACCTCTGCCTCCGTGACGCCGAAGTTATCGCAGAGTGCAACCGCGGTGAGGGCGTTGTATACGGAGAACCTGCCGGGAGTTGATACCTGCACATCCATATTGGTCCTTCCCTTTACATGGAAGTCAACGCCGATATGTCCGATGCCTCTTGTGAGTCTCATATCCGTGGCAACATAGTCATTGCCTTCTTTCGTTCCGTAGGTATAGAGCTCGCAGGTATGGTCTCTTGTAACCTCACTTACATGCTCATCATCTCCGTTAACGATTCCTATCTTACACTGCTTAAACAGCAGGCTCTTACAGTGAATATAATCTTCAAAGTCCTTGTGCTCATTGGGTCCGATGTGGTCCGGCTCAATGTTTGTGAAGATTCCAAAGTCAAAGACAAAGCCCTGGGTTCTGTGAAGCATGAGTCCCTGGCTGGATACCTCCATTACCACGGTATCGATTCCTTCTTCCACCATCTCCTTAAAGTATTCTTGAAGAAGATATGAATCAGGTGTAGTATTCTTGGACGGATAATGCTTATCCCCTATTATAGTCTCAATTGTGCCGACAAGTCCTACCTTGTGACCCGCCTGCTCGAGGATACTCTTTATCATATATGTAACCGTAGTCTTACCCTTTGTTCCGGTAACACCTATGGTCTTAAGCTTATCAGCCGGATTGCCGTTATAATTGGCTGCGATATAAGCCATCGCATAGCGGGTGTCCTCAACACGGATTACCGTAATGTCGGATTCTTCCGGTATGTCAACCTCCCTGCTTACGACAACTGCTCCGGCCCCGGCCTTCACGGCATCCCCGATTGCCGAGTGGCCGTCGAAGTTGGCTCCAACGATACACACGAAGAGACAGTCCGCTGTGAGCTTTCTGTTATCATAGACAACCTCTGTTATCTCTCTGTCCTTTGCGCCCCTTATTATTTCAATTTCTACGCCGTTAAGCAGTTCACTGATTTTCATAAATTTTTACCCTTATATTTTCTTAAGTTATTTCTCCATCCTGACTACTCTGACAAACAGAATCAGTCCGATGATAAACATAATTGATATTGTACCAACACCTGCATTGGTACTGCCTGTTAACTGGGATACTATACTGACCAGTGCTGTTCCCATGAAGGCTGCACCCTTGCCGCAGATATCATAGAGTCCGAAGAATTCTCCTGACTGATTGGCGGGAATTATCTTGGTAAAGTAAGATCTTGACAATGCCTGAATTCCACCCTGGAACATTCCAACAAGGACCGCAAGCACCCAGAACTGAAGCTGTGTCTGAAGAATGATCGCAAAAAGTGCAATACCTGTATAAGCCAGAATACATACCATGATCAACTTCTCGGCACCTACCTTCTTAGAAAGCCTACCGTAAATCAGGGCACATGGGAAGGCAACTATCTGAGTTACAAGAAGTGCAAGCAGAAGGCCCGTGCTGTCAAGACCAAGTGCCGAACCGTAGGCTGTTGCCATATCGATAATTGTATATACACCATCGATATAGAAGAAGAAGGCAAGCAGGAAGAAGAATGCCTTCTTCTCCTTCTTGATATTCTTAAAGGTCTGACCTATTCTTATAATGCTTTTCTTAATGGCGCCTTTTTCTCTCTCAACATAATGCTTCTGCTTATAGGCCTTAATAAGCGGAATAGTAACAGCCATCCACCATACAGCTGTTATTGCGAAAGATATTGCCATTGCAGCTGACATTGTAATTCCAAGTTTATCGGCACCAAGCACGATAACCAGGCATACAATAAAGGGAATACAGCTTCCTATATATCCGTAGGCATATCCGAGAGATGATACCCTGTCCATCTTGTCTTCACATGTGATATCGGGGAGCATCGAATCATAGAAAATCAGACTTCCCGAATATCCGACCTTGGCAACAAAAAATATGATTAGGAAGGCAAGCCAGCTCTTTGCAAAACCCATTCCTATACAGCAGCCGGCACCGACTGCAAGAGATATAATAAAGATTGGCTTCTTGAAGCCCTTTGTATCGGCGATTGAGCCGCAGATAGGACCAAGGATGGCCACAACCAGTGTAGCGAAGCTTGCCGCATAGCCCCAGTACGCCAGATATTCAACATCCGATAATCCCGCATTGCCTGCAAGATAGTTGAAATATATCGGAATTATTGTTGTAACCAGCATTATGAATGCGGAATTACCCACATCATATAATATCCAGTTGCGTTCTTCTTTGGTAATCTTAGTGTTCATCACTCTCTCCCTCACTGAATCCATGCATTTTTAATGCATTATACCTTATTATCTGTCGCCCTTGTAAATCGACCCATAGGTATAATTATATATCTCATCAGTTACACTGCCCATAGCAATTGCATCCGAATCGTCAATATATACATAATATTTACATATTAATTCCACGGCTTTACCTGAAGTTTCAAAAAGTCTGCGTTCAAGTTCTTCATTACTATCTGTGCACTTGGGGTTGGGCTTCCTGCTCATGAATATTCCATTCATCTTCTTATATATGCCAAGAACTATCATGACAACATCAAAGCCTAATCTCTTTAATCCCGAATCTGTTACAATCATATTTAGGAAGGATACCATAGCGTTTAGCACCTCCTCCATCTCAGGTTCTCCGCCAAAGAATGTAGCTATGATATCAGCAGTGTCCTTCGATGGAATAAGATGACCTGTAGGCTTATGTACCAGCGGATCAAGTCCATCCTTAACCATAAGATATCTGTCCAACTGACCCTCTACCTCCGTATGACTGAGACCCGAGGTCTCCATCTTATCCGCAATATATCCGTGACACTTCGTATCCAGCATGAAATGGCAGATAAAGCCGGCAATGTAGGCAAACATCTTATCTCTTCTTATGCTGTCACTCTCCGCATTAATAAGAATGGCCGATTCATGAAAAAAGTTCCATCCTATATCTTCATGCATCATATTACCGATTATCTTAACATCATTGGGTATTAACGGATGATAATAGAAGAAAATATCCGGTCCGTGAAGACCAAAGCTGAATAATTCCAAATTTCTATCAAGAATGTCCCTGATTGTCTTCTTATCCTCAGGAAAGCTTTCCCTTACTGCTTCTCCGAATTTGTAGTGCGCATAGGTTGCGGGCATAATATCACCTCATAAATAAAATACAGCGTCCAATGAATACACCGGACACTGTCTATTTTATCAATAAGTTATTAATCTGTGAAGTAAATTCAGGCATTCATCTTCAGCAGCTTAGCCGCCTGGTCTGCCGCTATACAGGCATCAATAATCTCCTGAATGTCACCGTTCATAATCTTATCAAGCTTATAAAGCGTAAGATTGATTCTGTGGTCCGTCACTCTTCCCTGAGGGAAGTTGTAGGTACGGATCTTCTCAGATCTGTCACCTGTTCCGACCTGACTTCTTCTAAGGTCTGCCTCAGCGTCATGAGCCTCCTGAAGCTTCATGTCATATAACTTGGTACGAAGCAGGGCAAAAGCCTTGTTCTTATTCTGAAGCTGGCTCTTCTCAGTCTGTGAATAAATAACAATTCCCGTAGGATAATGTGTAAGCCTTACCGCAGAGTCTGTGGTGTTGACACACTGACCGCCTGCTCCCGATGCACGGCATACATCGATACGGATATCTTTATCGTTAATCTCGATATCCACCTCTTCTGCCTCCGGCATTACCGCTACCGTAATGGTTGAGGTATGAATCCTTCCACCCGACTCCGTCTCAGGTACTCTCTGTACTCTGTGTACACCGGATTCATACTTCATAACGGAATAAGCTCCCGCTCCCGATATCATAAAGGTCACGCTCTTCATTCCGCCAATACCGATCTCTTCCATTTCCATGGTCTCAGTCTTCCAGTGACGGCTGTCGGCATAATGCATATACATCCTGTAAATCTCGGCAGCAAAGAGTGCCGACTCATCTCCGCCCGCACCTGCTCTGATTTCCACAATTACATTCTTATCATCATTAGGATCCTTGGGAAGGAGAAGGATCTTTAGTTTGTCCTCCAGTTCCTCTATCCTCTTCTTGGCATCATTAAGCTCTTCCTTAAGCATCTCTCTCATATCTTCATCAGATTCACTCTCTAAGAGTTCAAGAGAATCTGCCACATCCTGTTTCTTTGCCTTATATTCCCTATATGCCTCTACGATAGGAGTTAGGTCTGACTGCTCCTTCATAAGGGATGTGAACCTCTTCTGGTCATTGGCAACCCCGGGCTCACTGAGCTCATTCATAATCTCCTCAAATCTATGAAGCAGATCTTCCAACTTATCGAACATAATCTATCCTCGTCTCTCTAAATTAATCCAATTCTTCCGGACACCACTCTGTCAAGTCCGGACAGGTCCTTTATTACCTCTACGTCCATAAAGCCTGCAGCGTACAAAAGCGCACTTACCTCCGCTCCCTGGTCATATCCTATCTCTAAAAACAGCACACCCCCGATATTAAGATATTCAGGTGCCCTATCCGCGATAATTCTGTAGAACTTAAGCCCATCCTCGCTTCCGTCCAGCGCAAGCAGCGGTTCATAGTCCTTAACCTCACTCATGAGAGTCCCAATAACATCACTCCTGATATAGGGTGGATTACTTACAACGATATCAAAGCGCTCATCCTTCGGTATGTTTTCAAACATATCACTCTTTATGAAGGTCGCATCTATGCCAAGTGCCTCGCTGTTAGCTTTGGCAACACCGAGCGCTCCATCGGATATATCAACTCCAACGCCACTGCTTCCATAGACATATTTAAGAATACTCAGCAGAATGCATCCGCTTCCCGTGCATATGTCGAGCACCCTGACATTGCTTAGTCCCAGACGCAGCACCTCTTCAACCAGAGTCTCCGTATCCATTCTCGGAATAAGCACATCCTTAGATACCATAAACTCCAGTCCCATGAAATTCTGATATCCGGTTATATACTGCACCGGCATATGGGTAAGGCGCATATCAAGTGCAGCCTTAAGTTTCTCTTCGACACCCGGTTCAAGCTCCCTGTCACCTTCAAGTGTAAGCTTCACCCTGTCAATACCCGCAATATATTCAAAGATCAGTCTGCTGTCGCTCTCTGCCTCGGCAAAACCGCTCTTATTCAGTGTATCGACAAACAAACCGTACAGTTCACTCAGCTTCATATCTTAGTTTAGCCAAATCCTAACTTAGTATCTCAACCTCGGCGGGCGCTTTTGCCACAGGCTTATCTTCTGTATCCTGGTTAAAGTTCTCATCAAGAAAGCTTCTCCAGTCAAAAACGGCCTCAACCGACTTAATCGCCACCTCTATCATATCGTCATCCGGCTCCTTCGTGGTAAGCTTCTGAAGAGCCATACCCGGCATTGAGATAATGCGGACAAGGATGTTGTCGCTTCTGCCCGCAAGCCTGATAAGCTCATAGGAAATGCCCGCTATTACGGGAATAAGCAATATTCGAAGCAGCACGCGAAGAGCCCTGTTATCCACCTGAATACACATAAATACCAGGATACTTACCACCATAACAAACAGAAGGAAGCTTGTGCCGCAGCGTCTGTGGAAACGGCTGGACCTCTTAACATTATGTACGTTGAGCTCCATTCCGTGCTCGATGCAGTTAATGCACTTGTGCTCAGCACCATGATACTGATACAATCGCTTAATATCCTTCATCGCCGTGATCGCAACAGTATATATCAGGAAAATCGCAAGTCTTATTATGCCCTCGAAAATTCCGAGAACAGAAGCATTTCTCACATACTTTTCAAGCAGTGTTGACAGGAAATAAGGCAGCACCATAAAAAGTGCGATGGCTATAATAAAGGAAATGGCTACGGTGATTGCGGAGAATACCTTCTCCCTCTTCTCGTTAATCTCCTTTTCCACCCTGCTTTCCTTGGAGGTGTCCTCTTCCTCATAGAAGCCTGCTGAATAATCAAGGCATCTCATTCCGAGAATCATGGAATCTATAAAATTAAAGATTCCTCTGATAAACGGGAGTTTACAGAACTTCACTCCGTGTGCAATGCTGTGATACTCCTGCTGTTCAAGCTCTATCTCGCCGTCGGGTTTCCTTACCGCAACAGCATAAAGATCTTTATTCTTCATCATAACGCCTTCAAGCACAGCCTGTCCGCCAATGCCTGATGTGCACATACGTCTCTTTCCGGCCATATTCTCCTCCGGTCTTTCTATAAACAACAAAAGGTTGAGATCGTATCGACCTCAACCTTAACAGTGTACTTCTTACTTACTTGTAACGCCATACTTCTTGTTGAACTTATCAATACGTCCATCAGCTCTGGCAGTCTTCTGCTGGCCTGTGTAGAATGAATGGCACTTGCTGCATACTTCCACGTGAATCTCCGGCTTTGTTGAACCGGTTACGAATGTGTTACCACAGTTGCAAGTAACTGTTGCCTGATAATACTCAGGATGGATACCTTCTCTCATGCTTTCACCTCTCTATATCAAGTAATGTTGTTCTCACCCGTTCTGTCTTATCACAGACAGCTTTTTGATTGTATCACAGTAATATTTTTTACGCAAGACCTATTTTTTAATTCATCGGACAAATAATCATCCGTTTTTCATTAAGCCTTATCAGATCAGGGTGATTGTCTTCATCATCTTGCAGAATTCTTCATTGCTTCTGGTACGTGAGAAAAGATCTATGACCTTGTCTGCTGCCTCCTCGGCCTTAAGTCCGCTGAAGGCCTTCCTTATTGTATTCATTGCCTCGGTTTCCTTCTCATCAAGTAAGAGATCATCTCTTCTGGTACCTGACTTAAGGATATCAATCGCAGGGAAGACTCTCTTCTCTGACAGCTTCCTGCTGAGAACCATTTCCATGTTTCCTGTTCCCTTGAATTCCTCGTATACTACATCATCCATCTTGCTTCCTGTTTCAACAAGTGCAGTTGCAAGGATTGTCAGGCTTCCGCCCTCACGCATATTTCTTGCAGCACCAAAGAACTTCTTAGGCATATGAAGGGCAACAGGATCAAGACCACCCGATAAAGTTCTTCCGGACGGTGGAACCGTGATGTTATAAGCACGTGTAAGTCTTGTAATACTGTCAACGAGGATCATTACATCCTGACCGAACTCTACCAGTCTCTTGGCTCTCTCAACCGCCATCTCTGATACTCTCTTATGATGCTCGGGCAGCTCATCGAAGGTGGAATCGATTATCTCCACATTCTTACCCATGACAGACTCTCTGATATCCGTTACTTCCTCAGGTCTCTCATCGATAAGAAGGATGATAAGATACACCTCCGGATTATTTATCTTAACAGAGTTGGCTACTTCCTTAAGAAGAGTTGTCTTACCTGCCTTCGGAGGTGATACAATCATACCTCTCTGACCCTTACCTACAGGACAGAGGATATCCATTATTCTCATGGATACCGCACCACCTCTTGTCTCAAGTTTGATCTTCTCATTGGGGAAGATAGGTGTTAAGTCCTCGAAGTTGTGCTTCCTCGACCACTTGTCAATCGGAATATCGTTTACTGTTGTTATATAAAGAAGCGCAGCAAACTTCTCTGCCGATGTCTTAATCTTGGTATTACCCACTATGATGTCACCGGTCTTAAGATTATACTTCTTGACAAGGTTCGGGGCAACATAAATATCATTGTTACCCGGAACATAATCATCCACTCTGATAAATCCGAAGCCGTCACCCATAACCTCAAGAATTCCGTTTACGGTAACGCCGCTATCCAATGCCTTGATTTCTTCAGGGCTCTTCTCCGCGTTCTTATCAGTTGCTTCTTTATCCTTGTTTTCTTTGTTATCTTTGATATCTTTATTTTCCTTAGTCTGTGCAGGAGACACAGGAGGCAGTGCCGTAGCAGCGTGAGGGGATGCAGATTCCATCTTAGCTGTGCTCTCCTTCTCGTCAAGCGCAAGCATCTCATCAATAAGCTGAGCCTTGACCATCTTAGAGGTTCCCTTTATACCTCTTGTTTTAGCGATTTCTCTTAGGTCCGTAACCGCAAGGGTATTGTACTGTTCTTTTGTCATACTTTCCTTCCTGAATAAATAAAATAAAACATTATATACTCCAAATAATTAGAGTACTTTTAGCTGTTATCTCTGTTATCTGTTACAAATACCAATATTAATCTTACCCTGGAAATTGTACTGAATCATACATAAACAGATAAATATCCGATTTACACTTATATTATACATAAAAAATCCCTTTTGAATAGTATAATCTTTTATTATTTTTTCACGTGGTATATAATTTATAAAAGATGGATATACTTTAATTAAGGAGGAAAACCATGAATCGTGAAGAAATGAAATATAATGTTCGTAAGCGCTGGGTGTTCTTTGGACTCCCCTTTACCTTTACAATTTATCATATAGGAGAAGATTTGCTCACCATTGATACCGGTTTCTTCAAGCTTGAGCAAAACGACTGCTATATGTATAAGATTACAGATGCCAAGCTTACGCGTACCCTTATGGAGAGAGTCTTCGGACTCGGCACCATCACCTGCTACACCGGTGATACGACCGATAAGGTTATTGAGATTAAGCACATAAAGGATTCTGAGGTAATCAAGGATTACATTATCAAGGCATCGGAAGCCGCAAGAATCAGACGACGGACCGTCAATATGCAGAACATCACTGCTGACGGACTTGACCCCGATGAACTTGATATCATTAACGACTAAACTAATAATAATACTTAAGGCGGATGCATCTGCATCCGCCTTAAATTCTGATTGATTCAATATTTTTTTACATCTTTGGTATAAGATCTATCACACGCAATCCCATTACTTCTTACTTAAGAAAGAAGGAATCTGAAGATCCTTAGAGCTTACCTTACTTGTAATATCCACAGGTCTCTGTCCGAAGTTCCTCTGTGGTGTAGCAGGGGCAGCCTGCTGCTTAGCCGGATTGCTTGTAGGCATCTGGCTTAAGGTCTTCTGTATAGGCTGCTGAGCAGTAGCAGCGGGGTTCACAACGGGCTTTGATATTGCCTGCGCTCCCATGCCCGGTCTTACGGAATTCATGCCCGCTCTGACTCCAACCCTTGCTCCCAGAGGAGTCTTAACTTCATTTATTCCTGTAGCAATAACCGTAATCTTACAGAAGTCAGGCTCTGAGTCATCATATTTCGCACCGAAGATGATATTAATCTGATCTCCTGTTGTCTCCATAATATAGCTTGCCGCATCATGAGCATCAAACAGAGAGATATCTCCGGTTACATTAAGGATAAGGTCTGTAGCACCCTTAATGGTTGTCTCAAGAAGCGGAGACTCAACTGCCTGTACAACAGCTTCCTTAGCCTTGTCGTCGCCCTTACCTGTTCCGATACCGATATGAGCAATACCCTTATTACGCATAACAGTCTGAACATCTGCGAAGTCAAGATTAATAATAGAAGGAACGTTAATAAGGTCTGTGATTCCCTGTACTGCCTGCTGAAGAACCTCATCCGCCTTCTTAAATGCCTCAGGCATAGTAGTTCTTCTGTCGACAATCTCGAGTATCTTCTGATTGGGAATTACAATAAGCGTATCAACATTCTCTCTTAATCTTTCGATACCGTTAATGGCATTTTCCATTCTGGTCTTAGCCTCAAATAAGAATGGTTTTGTTACAACACCAACGGTCAAAATACCCATATCCTTTGCAATCTTGGCAACTACGGGAGCAGCACCGGTTCCTGTACCACCACCCATACCACATGTAACAAATGCCATGTTGTATGACTGAAGCGCCTCTGCCAGTTCGTCATAACTCTCCTCAGCAGCCTTCTCACCTATTTCGGGTCTGGCACCTGCACCAAGTCCCTTAGTTAACTTCTCACCTATCTGAATGAGTCTTGGGGCCTTACATTTCTGAAGCCACTGCTTATCTGTATTAACACCGATGAAATCCACACCGGTGATATTCTCTTCTATCATCCTATTAACGGCGTTGTTACCGGCACCCCCTACGCCCACAACAACAATCTTTGCACCGTTATCGGCTTCATTGTTCTCAAGTAAAATCAAAGGACCATCCTCCTTCTAGTCTTATATCTTTTTTATCATAGCTTTTTTCTACCTATAATTCAATGACTTTTTTACGAAAAAGCAATCTTTTTCTGCATTTTGACCGACTCAATTAGTCATCATTTACTCATCCACCTCGAAGGTTATCAGGTCACTGCTACCGTCGTAGGAATCAAGTCTTAGAACGCCCTTTTTTCCCTCAAGCTCAGGCAGAATCGACTTAAGCTTAATTATCTTTTCATCTATATGATCAAAATCTCCTATCTTGATTCGGGCATCACCGAAATACAGAGTCATGTTGTACTTGCTGTCAAAATACAGCTTGTCCATCTCAATTTCATATTTTTTGAGTAGTTGCGTCATGTCAAGAATCTGTTTGAAGATTTCCTCATTTTCAACCGGCAGTCTCTCATACAGCACCACATGGTCGAAGTTGAGTCCCATGATCTGGGGTATTCCCTGGCTTGATGTATCAGTACTCTCAATCACGGTTCCGTCCTTGTCGAAATAAAAAAACCTTCCCAGGTATTCAACATAACCCGCAACAGCTTTCTCATATACCGTGATCCTTATTGTTTTGGTATCCACAATCTTAACATTCATCGTCTCGATAAATGGAATATCCTTTATTTCCTTATTTTTATATTTCAGTGAAAGATATATGGAATTACCGGCCAGTCTGCTGTCACCGATGACCATATTGTATATCTCATCATTGGAATAATGTGAATTACCCTCAATAATAACCGTATCAACATGATACATATTAACTATCGCAGCAAGAATAACTGCCGTAACTATTACTGTTGCTGCAATAATAATAAGTATTTTCAGTCTCCTTAACAGGCTCTCTCTATCACTGCTTTCGAAATCAGTTCCGTAATCAGTTCTATAGCCGGATCTTCTGTTTTTACCCCTTGCCGAACTCTTTATATTTCCCACCGCCGGTCTTCTTACGGGGTCATCAAGCATTCCGCCAAGACTTGGAAGTCTGCCTGTCAAACCTCCAAGCGGCATGGTCTGACTGAGTCGTTCCATCCTCTCGATAGACTGTAGCGTTGCAGACTTCTTATTGTTTGGAGACGGCTTTTGCCTGGTTTTCTTTACGGAATTATTCGTTCTCTTTGCAGCTGTACCTGCCTTCCTCAAACCGGTATTCACTTTCTTTGATTGGGTAGTCTTCCTTCTACCGGTCTTCTGTTTTTTCATATTAGTCTTTTATTATCTGTCAGATATCACCAAAATCAATACTTCGGGCTACACCGAATACCATTCCCATTTCGGCAAGCAAAAACATCACCGAAGAACCTCCGTAGCTGATAAACGGAAGTGATATACCGGTATTGGGAATAACATTGGTTACAACGGCGATATTCAGAACAACCTGAACCGCAATATGTGCCATAACGCCTGTTACCAGCAGCATTCCGTACATATCCGGCGCGCTGTTTGCAATAATCCACATCCTGTATAGCAGGACGATAAACATGGCGATCACACATACTCCACCGAAGAGCCCCAGCTCCTCACAGATGATTGAGAATATCATATCATTCTGTGCCTCGGGAATGAAGCCCAGTTTCTGTGAGCTCTGACCCAGACCCTTACCGAAGAAGCCTCCCGAGCCTATGGCATACAATGACTGAAGCGTCTGATAACCGATTGTATCCGAATAAGCTTCAGGATTTCTCCATGCCTTAATTCTACTCATTCTGAATCCCACATCCGGACTGTCAGGAATAGACAACGCTATTATGACAGCGACTACGGCAACACAGCCCAGTATTGCGGCTCCGATAATATAACGCTTGCTATTCTTATCAACCACATATAACATTATGATACAGATTGCTGCAATGATGATCGCCGAACTTAAATTCTTGGTAAGCAGGAATACGAGCAGACAGGATATTATCGGCAGGATTGTTTTCTTAAAAATCGACATTAGGTCCTTGAACATATCCTTGTTCTTTACAATGGTAACAGTCATATACAGAATGACTGCAACCTTAGCAACCTCCGCAGGCTGCAGAGATATACCTCCGATACGAATCCATCTCTTGGCACCGTTAGCCTCGTATCCCAATGGTGTCAGTATAAGGAAGATTAGCACAATAGACACATACATTGCAAGATTGGCAAAACGTGTATATACCCTGTGCGGTATGAAGCTTACAACTACCATAAGAATCAGACCGATTATCGTGGCATTAGCCTGCTTTCTTAAGAAATAGTAAGGATCATTTCCCGTAGCCTGTGTTATCGACGCAGTGTAAGAGCTGGTCGAATATACCATGATCAGACCAAAGCCCAGGAGTAACAGCAATATGTATATGAGAGTATAGTCCACATAGGGCTTATGCGTGTTATTCCGGGTCATTAACATCCACCTCTCTTACAGCCTCTCCTGTACTTGTATCAAGTACTGTTCCGGTGAGCGGAGCAGTAAGTACATCATCCGATTCCATCTCTTCGGGCGTAACCTCTGTTGATGAGGTCACATCTCCACCCTGAGCGTCAATCGTTCCATCCTCATTAACCTTCAGTCCGTCCTCGTTGGTCACTTCGCTCTCTTCCTCTTCTGTGTTTGCAGAAGTAATTGTTGACTCAAGTGAGTCAAGTTCTTCTCTCTCCTTATCAGACAACTCTTCCGTCATATAGATATTCATATACGGAAGAACTTCGGTAAGGATATTTCTTACGATTTTGGTCGCGAACTTTGCATCATCCTGGAACACTGCATTGGGTCTGTCTACTACAACGTAGATTGCTATCTGCGGATTATCGGCCGGAGCAAAACCCATAAAGGATACAACGTAGTTTATTTTATCACGAGGCACCGTCTCAGCAGTTCCGGTCTTACCACCAATTGAGTATCCCGCAGGGCGGGCGGTTTTACCCGTACCATTGTCTACTACGCCCTTGCAGTACTGTCTGATGAGTTCCGATGTGGACGCTGATACAGTCTGCTTAAGAACGCGGGGACTGATATTCTCAACAATCGAGCCATCGGGAGCTGTTACCTGCTTCACTACATGGGGTTCATAATAATAGCCGCCGTTAATCAGTGACGCGAAGGCCGCTATCGTCTGGATCATGGTCACATTATAGCCCTGTCCGAAGGTTGAGGTCGCAAGCTCGGTATCACCCATACTCTGAGTGTTGAACACAAGCGAGCTGGTGCGTGATTCACCGTAAAGGTCAATATTGGTCTTGAGTCCGAAGTTAAACTTCTCCTGGTATTCAAGGAAGGTCGACTTGCCTATCTGCTTACCCATAAGCATCAGCGCAACGTTGCAGGATTTTTCAATAGACTCCTGCACTGACAGGGTACCGTCGCCACCTGACTTATAGTTATGACACTTGATGTCGTGATCGCCGACATGGAGCTGACCGTTACAGGTATAGTATTCGTTGCCGCTCATCTTGCCGGATTCAAGTCCTGCCGCCACCGTGAAGGGTTTAGCTACCGAACCGGGCTCATAGGTTGCTGAAATACAGAAGTTTTTCCACAGATAGTTAAGATTCTGATAGGTCTTTGCATCATCGCTTAGTAGTGTATCAATGTTTTCTGCACTGATAACTTCTGCTTCATAATCAATGTTACCCTTTTCATTGACCATGGGGCTTCCGATAAGGGCAGATGTATCTCTTGGATTATTCAGGTCGAACACGGGATATCCTGCCATTGCAAGAACGTTTCCGTTATTTACGTCCATGATTATACAGCCTACATTCCTCGCGCCGTTGCCACTCCTGGCTGCATTGGTATATTCGTCATTGAAGTCCTTAATGTATCGCTCAACTATCTGCTGGATGTTTCCGTCTATGGTGGATACAATGTTATATCCGTCCGTCGCGGGAATCGTGGTTCTCTCCAAAGTCTCATCATCATTGAGATATCCGTATTCACGACCGTTGGTGCCGTTAAGCACGCTGTTGTAATACTGCTCGAGACCATAATTTCCCACATTGTCCTTGCCTGTAAAGCCGATTACGTCACAGGCCAGACTGCCGTTGGGATACACTCTTCTATATTCCTCTTCAAACCATACACCCTTGATATTGGGATATTCCTCAGTATTGTTCTGCATATCAACAAAAGCAGCCATTCTCTCGTATTCCAACTGCTTAAGTGTGACATAATATTGTGAATTGGGATTGCTTGCGATGAAGGCTCTGACCTCACCCTCCGGAAATTCAGGGAAGCAGGTTTTAAGTGCCGTCATTGTAGGCTCCAAATAGTCCTCCTTTGACAGCAGCTGCTTCGCATCAATTATAAGATTATATACTTTATCTGAAGTGGCAAGCTTGTTGCCATTGGAATCCAGGATATCGCCGCGCTTATAGGGAATGGTTATACTGTCATAGCTCTGCTGACTGAGAACGGTTTTCTTGTACTGCTCACCCTTGGTCATATTGATAAACAGAAGTTTTAATCCCAAACCGGCAAAAGCCAGTAATACCAATACAATCAGTATCACTAGCTTCCCTTGAATT
Organism: Lacrimispora saccharolytica; assembly: GCA_021531795.1. Lineage (GTDB taxonomy): Bacteria > Bacillota > Clostridia > Lachnospirales > Lachnospiraceae > Colinaster. The sequence continues at coordinate 76,128 of JADYUL010000005.1, read as the reverse complement.
CTTCGTCTAATTGTCATATTTCGTGAGGCTTTTCTTTTAGCCATTCATATCACGTCCTTTTGAGAGTTTTATTCCAGGCTCCTAAGCTGTCGGACGTAATCGCTTCCTTCGCTCTCAATCACAACAACCTGACCTTCCTTGGCATAAGTCATTCCCAGTTCCTCAATTGCCACTCTCTTTATCTCTTCCATATTAATAGAAGCATTGATTCTGTTCAACTCCTCATCATTAGAAATCTTAAGTGAGTTTAACTGACTCTCAAGAGCCGCAACATTCTTGGTGCTGATTGTTAGTCTTGATTGAGCTTCAACATAAGTAAACAGAGCATATGCTGCAACAAATAAAGCAAAGCACAAAAAGCAGACATACGCCAGGTTCATATACCTTGCCTTGTCGCGATGTCTCCTTGAAGATCTTTCCTGAGGTGTAAGAAATTCTCTCTCTTCCCTTCTTCTTACAGCACTTCCCTCAACATAACCGTATGAACTTCTTCTTCCTTGAACTCTGTTCATCTAAAACTACTCCATCAAAACCAAAAATCAAACCAAATTCAAACCAAATTCACATCAATATCAGATAAATAAAAGATCAATACCAGATAAATATCAGATAAATAAAAGAATAAGATCAATATCCGATCAATTTGATGATCATATCAGAATAACATTTACCAATCATCCTCTATATTTTTTCGAAGATTCTAAGCTTAGCGCTTGACGATCTGCTATTGTTAAGCATCTCTTCCTGCGTGGGAATAATGGGTTTCCTTGTTACCACCTTCCCCTTACTCTTCTTACCGCAAACACATACCGGGAATTCCGGCGGACATGTGCAAGGGCTCTCTGCATTCTTCATTGCAAGCTTAACTATCCTGTCTTCAAGAGAATGGAAGGTTATTATACACAGCCTTCCGCCCGGGTTAAGCAAATCCATCATCGTATCCAGAGATTCCTTAAGTACCTCAAGTTCTCTGTTACACTCTATTCTAAGTGCCTGATAGGTTTTCTTGGACGGATGTCCGTTCATGCGCTTCTTGGCAGGGATGGATGCCTTGATTATCTCGTTCAGTTCAAAGGTAGTGTTTATCTCATCCTTTTGCCTTGCAAGCACTATATGCTTGGCAATATTCTGCGCGAACTGCTCCTCTCCATAGGTCTTAATAATTCTGAAAAGCTCCTTCTCAGAATAATTATTGACAATATCCTTGGCCGTGAGAGTCTGTCTCCTGTCCATCCTCATATCAAGCGGACTGTCGAATCTGTACGAAAACCCTCTCTCTGCTTCATCAAACTGATAAGAAGAAACTCCAAGGTCAAGCAGAATGCCGTCCACTGAGCTAATACCCAGATTCTCAAGCACCTGACTGATATTACAGTAATTGCTTCTGACAATCTTCACTCTGTCATCCGAGCCAATCCTCTGTGTTCCTGTTCTTATGGCATCCTCATCCTGGTCTATGCACACAAGCCTGCCATTTGCTCCAAGCTTACTTAATATAACCGACGAGTGGCCCGCGCCACCCATGGTGCCGTCAACATATATTCCGTCAGGCTTAATATCAAGCCCTTCAATTGTCTCATCAAGCAATACCGATTTATGTTCAAATTCCATTTTTATATGCTAAGGCCAAGCTCTGCCATATGCTCGGCAATATCTTCCATGTCATCAAAGTTCGCCGTACCGTCCCAGCGCTCCTTGCTCCAGATTTCCACTCTGTTTGCAACGCCTATCAGCACTACATCCTTGTCTAATCCGGCAAAAGTGCGAAGTACTGACGGTAACAGTATTCTGCCCTGCTTGTCTACCTCAACGGTTGTCGCTCCTGCAAGGAAGAATCTGACGAAATTTCTCGCATCCTTATTGGTAATGGGCAGGGTCTTTAATTTCTCCTCAAAGGCTGACCACTCTGCCTCATCATACACAAACAGACAGCCGTCAAGTCCCTTGGTAACCACGAACTCTTCGCCCAGTGATTCACGGAACTTGGCAGGGACTATCAATCTGCCCTTTGTATCAATTGTGTGATTGTATTCGCCCATGAACATAGAATCACCGACCTTTGGTTGTGGCATCGTACATTCTTGATTTTTCGTGATCTCTTAACGCACATATAGTGGTGAGTTGTCCACAATTTTATCGACATATCCACCACTTTTCACCACTTATTTACCCTTTTGCACCACTTTTACCCACATTATAAGGTTTTTATGTGCATTTTTGCAAGTCCTCCGAAAACAATAAAAGAGCTTGGAATACGCAAATTCCCGCGTTTTTTCCAAGCTCTGTGGATGATTTAGTGGTTGATATTATGACATAACACAAGATATTGTGTTGCATTTTGAGCAAAATAAAATGTCACAAAATCTACATCGAGTTTTTGTGACATTTTAACAAAATTCAAAATATTAGGTGGTTTTTTGTGATTATACGTTGAATCTGAAGAGGATAACATCTCCGTCCTGAACGACATAATCCTTGCCTTCAATTCCAACTAAGCCCTTCTCTCTTGCCGCAGCAAGGGAACCAAGTTCCAAAAGATCCTTATAATTTACAACCTCCGCCTTGATGAAACCTCTCTCGAAATCGGTATGAATCTTACCGGCTGCCTGTGGTGCCTTGGTACCAACCTTAATTGTCCAGGCTCTGCATTCATCCTCGCCCGCTGTAAGGAAACTCATAAGATTAAGGAGTTTATAGCTTGCCCTAACAAGCTTATCAAGACCCGACTCCGAAAGACCCAGATCCTCAAGGAACATAGCCTTCTCATCATCGTCAAGCTCGGCCATCTCCTGTTCTATCTGTGCACAGATCACGAACACCTCGCTGCCTTCCTTAGTTGCAAGCTCTTTTACCGCACGTACATTGTCATTGGATGCACCATCATCCCGGAGGTCATCCTCTGCAACATTTGCTGCATATATGGTAGGCTTGGCAGTAAGAAGATTATATCCTTTAAAGTAATTCCTAAGGTCCTCATCCTCCGCTACCTCAAAAGTCTTAGCCATATTGCCGGCTTCAAGATGAGCCTTCAGGGCCTCTAACAGTTCATACTCCTTGGCCACAGCCTTATCCATCTTAGCCTGCTTGGCTGTCTTTGCCATTCTTCTTTCCAGAATCTCAAGGTCTGAGAAGATAAGTTCAAGATTAATTGTCTCAATATCTCTTGCCGGATCAATGTTTCCGTCAACATGAACAATATTACTATCTTCAAAACATCTGACCACATGAACAATGGCATCAACCTCTCTGATGTTGGCAAGGAACTGATTACCTAATCCTTCACCCTTGCTCGCGCCCTTAACAAGGCCCGCAATATCCACGAACTCAATAGTCGCAGGTGTAACCTTCTTGGTTTGATACAGCTCTCCTAACTTCTTGATCCTGTCATCCGGAACTGATACTACGCCAACATTGGGATCTATAGTCGCAAACGGATAATTTGCCGCAAGCGCTCCTGCCTTAGTAAGCGAATTGAATAATGTACTCTTGCCGACATTCGGCAAACCGACGATTCCTAGTTTCATCTCTTCTCCTTCGGGGACGTTTCTTCTGCCACGGCCTGTGTCACTTTGTCACTGTCAGCGCCCTTCGTCACGGCCAGCGCCCTTTGTCACGGCCAGCACAATTTAATCTCTTTCATATATTTGCAACGCTTAAATGCTACCACAGAAATTACTAAAACTCAATATCAGCCATTTACTTTTCCCACCGATTTAGTTAATATGGTGTGTATAAGTTAAGTTTTGTTCTAAGCAAATAATTCTATCTTTTTCCTATCACATAGTCCTATATCAATGTTATTTCTTTTGAACCTTTAATTATCATAATCCAACTTTATTTTTTCTATTAAGTAAATTAACGCATTTTTCAATTAAAAATAATACACTCTCTTTCTTAACACGATATTTCAAAACGTCACAAACAGAACCCATAAATCAATTTGGTGATAATCAAAATTTTCATTATTTTCCTAAAAACATCAAGGAGGTAGCATGCCCAGACACGCTCGCAAAAAATCCAGCACCAACACATATCATGTCGTCGTGAAAGGTGCCGACAACCAACTATTATTTGAGGATCCAAAAGACTACGAAAAATACCTGGAATTATTAATATATTACAAGGAAAGATGCAAATTCGAGCTCTTTGCCTATTGCATCATGTCGAATCATGTCCACCTTCTATTGCGACACTCACAAGATGGATCCCTTGAAAGCATATTTCGACATCTCAATACCGCATATTCCACTTGGTTTAATATGAAATATAATCGAACCGGATATCTTCAGGATGGAAGATATTACAGCGAACCGGTTGAAGATGAACGCTATCTGATTTCCGCCCTACGATATATTCACTTTAATCCGTCGAAAGCCGGGCTCGAAACTGCTCCGGGCGTTGCATACCCATGGTCAAGTTATTATGAGTATATTAGTTTCCGACCCATAATTACTGATATTTCCTTTATATACAATATTCTTGGTGGCAAAGAACAGTTTCTGCTGTTACATTCAATACCGGCAAAAGAGCATTGCTTGGACATTGAGCAGATCCGCAAGAGAATTCCCGATGACGTAGCCAAAGATATCATTTTTAATACTTGTGAATGTAATTCAGTGGCTGATTTTCAAAAGCTTACTCTGTCCGATAGAGATAAATATCTTGTTTCTATACATAAAAAAGGCGTCTCAATAAGACAGCTTAACCGTCTTACCGGGACACCGCGTGGTGTAATAGAAAGAATACTTCGGCGAAGTTAAATAATCTATTTCCATAGCCCTATCCTCATTTCCTATACCTCTGTGATTTAGGGCTGTGACCGTGGCAATGGGCTGTGGTCGTGTCAATGGGCTCTGGCCGTGGCAATGGGCTCTGGTCGTGTCAATGGGCTCTGGCCGTGGCAGAAGAAACGTCCCCGGAAGCGGGAAGCGGTACGTTTTTTCTCTTCATACATAGCCTTATCCGCCCACGAACAAAGCTTGTTGAAATCCGACTCACCATCATTATATGCAATACCAATTGCACAGGAATATGGTGTCTTTGAGATATTTTTCTGAATCTTGTCTTTTATTTTTTCAACTGTGCTTGATTTCTGATTAAAGCAAAGAATCATAAATTCATCTCCGCCGACACGATATAAAAAACAGTTCTCCGGCAAGGCTGAATTCACACATTGAACCAAAGAACAGATTGCATCATCGCCTTGCGCATGCCCATATTGATCGTTCCACTTTTTTAGTTCGTTCAAATCTATGGATATCACTGCACTCAGGTTGGCCATCCTCTTTTCTGCATCTCTGAAGAAGCACCTGCGGTTTAATGCATTTGTTAGTGGATCTCTTTTGAACTGCTGTGTATTCAAATACAAATAATAAAATGTCAGCGCAACCGTTCCCGATGTATTAATCAGTCCCTCCATATGCAAAATAGATTCCATTACCGAAGACATAATCAACATAAATATTATAACTACAGCTATGACTGTCTCCGACTTTTTCGCCGTTTTATAGAGGTTAATGGTATAAATAAACAAAACAATCTCATAAAACCCGCTCGTCACAAAAGCGAAGTAACCTATCGGTCCGCGCACAAACTGATTATCCATTGTGTATGAATATGCGATATCCGTAAAAAATGCAGAAAATGCGATCATTGCATTAATCACAAGTGGAATAGCAAGCCATTTGTCCATTTTAGACTTTTGTCTGGTAAGTAAGAGGATTACCATATAAATGATAAATGGGCGTAAAGAATATCCAATTGCAGAAGTCAATGTGCGAAGCGGGGTAAACGTATTTCCAGATGCGCACCAGTACTCAACAGAATCTGCAACCATCAGACCCACAATCATTGCACATGAAATCAGGAACAGTGTACGTATCCGTCGGGCAAAATAATCATTTGTTACAATAAAAACGAACAAGCAAACCACTATAATTAATGTCGCATAATTTACCTGAAGCAGTTCTATTATCATCATGCTCCTCCACTGTTATCCGGTAGGCTTCGATCTTGAAGGCCACGTATCAATTTAATGTCAAGTTCCTACAAGCTGCCGCAAATCAAATTAAAAATACTGATATAGGAATTAGTATCATAATGTAATCCGTCCACCAGTTTATATCCACCCTGTTTAATAATGCTTGCTGTATCAATCCATATGACCCCATTCAGTAATCCGGGCATATTCGCATTAAAAGTATCAACCTGTTCTTGTGTCACGTAGGGGTTCTCCCATACCGGATTAACCGAAACAAAATAAGTCGTTGCTCCTCTGGCTGCCCACTGAGCAGCTCTTTGATTTGTAAGGGCCGCATATTGTTTGTAATTCCCGGGATCATTTACTCCCATACAAATAACGACCTTTGTTCCTTTTCCAACAATATCATCAAGTCTTGGTACAGCATTAGTCTCAAACCAGGAATATCTTTTACTATTCTCACAAATCCAGGTACTTCCTCCGCCACCTACAGCCGCTGACATCTGTACACATCTGGAATCCCCAACAAAAACAACCCCTGCGGGGGAAGCAATATAGGGCAAAGCCGGTTCTTCAGAAGTCGCATTTGCAACAGCCGCCATTGCTGCAGCTTCCTGCTCTGCCTGCAGGGCAGCCAGATCAATTTGCTCTTCTCCCAGATAACGTCCCGACACAAATGCCTTTTCGCCTTGATAGGTAACAGCCATCCAGTTATCCTCACTATATTCTCCCAGTACATCCACAGGATCATTTGTAGACAGTTTTCCTAATATTTCATAAGAAGTATCCGGTCCCTTCCTTACGTTAACAAAGCCTTGGGCATAAAGTACAATCGGTTCATCAAAAATACTCACTTGGGTCCAATCAACTTCTTTGTCTGTCAAATCTGTCTCTTCAGCAGGCTTCATTTCCGTTTTCTGTGCCTTGTCTGCCAGAGGTTCTTTAGTTGCGTCCTCCTCTTCCATTGTCTGTATTTTTTTAATAGGCTTATCCTCTGAGATCGTTTTTTCTTCGATTGCCTGCTCCGGGTTTGAAACATCCTCCCCTATGTTTTTTCCCTGTAGAACCATCACTTCTTTTTCTCTTTGTATTACCCTATTTTGTTCCAACCCGTATCTGACTACAACAATCAGAAAAACCAGACACAACAATGTCTCCATGATTCGCTTTGTCATCACACACTTCCCCCTTCCCGTTCCTCATGTTAAGTGCTCAGTCATTTTTCAGTATAAGCCCTGTTATCCTTAAATCCATCCACTTCATAAACCATTCCACAATAAGCCCCACAGCAAACCCGACAAACAGAGTTAAGATAAGGCAAAGTGGTAGTATAATCATGGTTGAACTGCCCTTGAATCCATTTCCAACCAACCGATAAATGAAAGCATGAATCAGATAGAAATACAAAGAATATCTTCCCAACAGGCGTAACGGAGCGCTCTTGAATTCATACAACAAACTTACCATTGCAACACTTATGGTGAAAGTCAGACTTTTTACTGCTTCCCACTGCATGAATGAGGTCCTGTAAAACCCAAAACTACTGATCAGAAAACTACACAAACTTACAATCAATGCATAAGGTATGATCCCCTTGAACCATCCTTTTTCTTTCTTATGGGTAACGCTGGTAACGCTTTCCAATCGGGCTAAATAAACTCCGATCAAAAAAGCACCGTTTGACAGAATCCAAAAATCAGCCTTTCCGATAGCATACAGCCAATATGTAAAGCCGATTATCATAACCGTTAACAGAAGTTCCCTATTCTTCTTATATATCCTTTTCCATTTTTCAGGTAATACTGTTTCCGATCCGTAGCAGACAAAAAAGCATGCATACATGACCATCTGTACACTGATATACCAATACTCACTTCCTAAAAGATAGTCCTTCCAATCTTTCAAGTCACGAAAGCCACCTTCAAGAAACATAATAATGCCAACCACCATAAGATATGGCAGATAACAGGTCTTAAGTCTATTCCAAAGGAAGCTTCGCCCTACGCCTCGCTCTCCTGCACTTTTTAGCAGACCGTAGCCGGAAACAAAGAAAAAAATATCAACTCCCAAAACACCCATTCCGCACAGAGCTTCTCTCACCACGGGGTATTTTGATCCTTCCAGTATCCATTCCGCGTAGTGTGAGGCCATCACCATAATGATGGCTATTCCCCGTAAACAAGCAGATGTTTGCTTTAAAATCATTTCACGCTTATCCCTTTATACAAATAACAGTTTTAATCTTCTATCTTGCATTCTAGTTTTGCACTTTTGACAAACAAAATTATATTCCTCTTTCCAGAGATGTTCAATCTCATATCCTTGACAGAGGGCTATGGCCGTGGCAGAAGAAACGTCCCCGGGTATTAGCATCGCCTGAAATGCATGGTATATGTCCGACTTGCCAGGCCATACCGTGCCAATCAGTTTATTACCGGCATCAAGCTGATGAAACCATGAGCCTGTCTCATGATCGAGTACCACTTCGTCAAGATACTGCATGAACTCAGCATATTGACCTGCATACTTAGGATCACACGTTACTCTGTAGAGAACCGAAGAAGTGTTAATTGCTTCAGCCAATGTCCAGTGCATGCGGTCATGAACTACCGGATTACCCTTCCAGTCCGTGGTATACACAAGACCGGGTGCACCGTCGACCTTCCATGCATCATCAACAGCTCTGTTATACAAAGCCTCAGCACTCTCGATATATGGAGCTGCTGCATTATCAGCATCACCATATGTCGACAAAGCCCACTGGATAATGAGTCTTGCCCACTCTATTCCATGCCCCGGAGTTGCCCCATATGGCTTGAAAGGATCAGCCGGATTATCTATATTACATTGAAGATTGGGCTGCCACTCCTCAGTGAAGTGCTCCGGGATTCGCCAGTCATTCTCTTTGGCCCACACAAGCACCCTGTCAATTATTCTTCCCGCTCTTACTCTGTACTTCTCATCACCGGTGACATCTGCTACTGCAAGGAAGGCCTCAACAGTATGCATATTGGCATTGAGCCCCCTGTAGGTATCAAGAACTGTAAACTCTGTATTCCATGTATCTACAGCCAGGCCTTCATCTTCTCTCCAGAATTTATCATCATACAACTTTAAGGCATCATTAAGGAGCACATCAGCATTGCTCACTTTAGCCTGCACACCCGAAGTCGCTGCCAGAATGACAAAGGCATGAGCATAGCACTGTTTTCCGGGCAATATACTTCCATCCGCAGCAATACCGCTATACCATCCTCCATTCTCCTTATCCTTAAGTTCATCAAGAAGTCCTTCAATCGCCTTGCTTGCAAGCTTGTCTCCTTCTTCAAAACCAAGCATCTTGCCTAGCGAATAGACATGTGCCATTCTGCTTGTAATCCAGGTCTGGCGCGGTCTCTCCTTCCATGGAGTACCGTCATCTCCAAGATAATAGGATGACCCTCCCGGAGATGGGAACTTCTGTCCAAATTCAAGTAACCTCCTTGCATTTTCCTTAAGGAATGCTTTATTCTCCTCTGTATCTATCATATATTTACTGCAGTTCATACATTAACCCCAAATCTCAAAATATCCCTCACATCGTCACCGAATAATCACTTTCATACATGACCCTAAGACTTTCCTTACTGTTATATTGCTCGCCGATACAAAATTCCTTAGACCACGTCATATAGTATGCCCACGGAGTATGTGATTCCTCAAGCCTCTCAATATCCGGCATATATCCTACCTCTGCAAGAGCCGCCACTTTATCCGTTGAGGTGCCTGCCACTAACTCCTCATACTGAGAACGATAATCAGTCTTCTCATACTGCTCCAAGTATACATCCACCGATACGACATCCACACAGTCATCTCCGGGATATGCCTCCTTTATAGGACAATTCCACACCCAGATCAGATTATTGATATGAAGCTCGTTAGTATAATAATCATACATAAGTTTATAAAGTTTGGCAGCAACACAAGGGCCCTTGGCTCCCCACCAGAACCAGTCCCCATACGCTTCATGGAAGGGTCTCCACAGAACAGGGATTTTCTCCTTCTCGAACTTCCTAAGTTCAACGGCTATTACGTCCATATCATGGAAAAATGCCTCTCTCTCAGGTGTTCCCAAAACCAGTACCTTCTTTGCATCAAAGTCGGTATTCCCGGCATAGAAGCTCTTATCACGACCACCAACAGGTGAGAACCAATGGAAGGAAAGTGTCACGATTCCGTCCGAATTTCTGGCCCAGTCTATTGCCGTCTCTACAGTTCCTCTGTTCTCATATACCTCCGTTAGGCAGGCTTCATCAGCATCCTCATAGTTGATATTGGGTGAATAGGCTAACAGTTCGAAACCCCTAAGCTTGGGTTCTCTTCCGGTCACCGATTTGATATATTCTATCTCTTCCATAGGATTTGTCTGAGTATGCTGACCTGTAATAACAGCCTTACCTGCCGTCTCTGACAGCATATTCAGAAGTTCTCTTGCTTCAACTGTTGCATTCGCATTCACTGTTTCCTGCATAAACCCTGCCTTCCTAATGATTCTGATCCTCAAGCCGTCTTATCATCTCAATACACATTCTGCCGTTATGATAAGGACACTTCCAGGGATGCACAAGTGCCTGTCCCTTATTTATGGTATTATCCGGATTCACATCCTCAACCCATTCACCTGTCTTCTTATCCATCACATAATTGTTGATATACTCCCACACCTTATTCGACATGGTAAGATATTCTGCCTTCGTCGAATCAAGCGTATATGCATTATAGAAGCCTGTCACAGACTCTGCCTGCACCCACCATACCTTCTTGGCATTAACAATACCCTTCTCACACTCATCATTCATGGCATTGTTTTCCCTGTCGATTCCGTTATTATAAGCGCTCAAAGCCAGTCCCATGATTACCGGCATCATATCCTCAGTTACTTTCTCATCCTCAAGCACCTCACAGGCCCTGTATATGAGCCACGATGCCTCGATGTCATGTCCGTAGGATTCAAGATCAATCAGCGAATTGTAGTCCTTATCAAAGAATACTTCGCAGATACCTCTTTCCTCATTGTAGACTCTGCATTTAAACAATGACAGTATCTCAAGAAGCGAGTCTTTCACCTGTTCCAAATGATCTGCTCTGTATAGTTCCGAATAAGCCTCAAGTACATGAAGCAGTGTATTCATGGTCCTGGTCGCAATGACACCGTTCTCCGACAGTTTCTCATTGGACACCGGATTAAACTCCATATCGAAGGCCTCGAAGTATCCGTCCTTGTCGCGGCACTTTTCCTCGATCACATAATACAGACTGTAGGCAAGGCTTAGCGCCGCCTTCTCCCCGCACGCCTTGTAATACTCTGATAAGGCATAAATCGCAAAGGACTGATTGTATGTATGCTTTGTTGTATCAAGAGGTGTTCCGTCAGCCTCTACAGACCAGAATACACCTCTGTATCTGATATCATAGAAATAATCCTTGAGGAACTCAAAAGCACACTTTGCCTTCTCAAGCAGCTCAGGCTCCTTTAGAAGATTATATGATGCGGAATAAAACCACAGAATACGACTGTTAAGAATACAGCCCTTGGGACTGTTCTTATCGGGAATACCGCACTCATCGGCATACCCATAGAATCCGCCTCTCTCCATATCTGTCATTTTGTTCCAGAAGGGAATCAGATCCTCTGTCAGATGCTTCCTGAAACTACCGCTTGTCAACGCACTTATCATAGTTCTCACCTCATAATCAAGTTTTCGCTTATTCCATAACAAGCGTCTCTATATTATTAGGATTATCATAATCCTTATGAATGCCGTCATCATTATAAAGATCATACCTGGCATTGGGATATCCTATCATTCTGATGGAAGAATAATCCAGATCATCAACCCATTCCACTGCGTCTCCTACCGGAATACAATGACCCTCTCTGATAAATAGCATTACTTCATTAAGCGCAAGCTTAACATAGTTAAAGCCCTGCGTAATATCCTTAATTTCAACAGTTCCGTCAGCCTTAAATACTACCTTCTTCATGTTCTCGGGAATATACACAACCCTGCCCACGGCATTCTGCTCATAGACAGGAGCGATCATAATGTCGTCTCCCACCATCAGCTGGTCCTCAATCCTTTTTGCGATTTCATCACCGCCGTATACAAAGCCAAGCGGCTTAAACATCATATCATCATTAAGCACAGCCTTCATATATTCACTGTATATATATGGAAGAAGTCTGTATCTGACATTTATTACAGCCCTGAAGTCCTCCTCGTTCTCAAATCTGAAGAATTCCTGCTTTCTGGTTCCGTCTGCCGAATGATTTCTCATAAGTGGCGTGAAAACGCCAAGAGCAAGCCATCTAAGCACAAGATCTCTGGAAGCATTCGAGCCAAAGCCTCCGATATCAGCACCCGTATACATAAGTCCCACCATGTTAAGGCTCGGAAGCATCTTAAGATTCATAAGCAGATGACTCCAGAAGCTTAGGTTGTCACCCGTCCAGATTCCCGCATACCTGTGCATGCCTACATAGGATGAACGCGAGAACATAAGGATTCGCTCACCCGGACAGATTCTTTCAAACGCCTCTCCGGCAGCCCTGGTCATATTGTAGCCATACAGGTTGTGCACAAGGTCATGACACACCATCTTACCGTTAATATTGTGATACATACTACGATAATCCTTGGGATTATTGGCAAGCTCCGTCACCATCCGGGTCATCTCGAACACATGGTGACTGTTCCTGTCATCAATAAACTCCTGCATAACATCACAGATCTCGTCAAGGCCCTCCGGTGTATGGAAAATCGCGGGCTCGTTCATATCATTCCAGAAGCCGTCAATTCCCGCATCAATTAACACCTTGTATTTATCACCGAACCACTCTCTTGCCTTAGGATTTAGGAAGTCTGGGAAGTGGGTCTCACCGGGCCATACTGTCCCTACGAAATCACTTCCGTCCTCACGTTTGCAGAAATATCCGTTTTCGACGCCTTCTTCATATACCTCATATCCCTTCTCAACCTTTACTCCCGCATCAATAATCGGAACAAGATGAATATGGTTCTCCTTCATATCCTTAACAAATGAAGGGAAGTCCTCAAACTCCTTACCGTTTACGGTGAAGTCTTTGAAGTTATCCATATAGTCGATATCCATGTATATCATATCGAGAGGCACATGGGCACTTCTGTGGTGATTAACTACCTCCAGAAAATCTTCCTTAGTCTTATATCCCCATCTGCTCTGACCAAAGCCAAACGCAAACTTAGGTGCAATATAGCTGCGTCCGATCATTCTCCTAAACTGCTTCACAATATCATAACTGCTCTCACCGCAAATTATATACAGCACAAGGTCACAGCCGTCAGTATGAATGTTCAGAATATCCTTATCGGTGAAGCCTATATCAAAGGTGAGCCTCGACGGATAATCAATAAAGAGGCCGAAGTTATCCCTTCCCTCAACAATAATAAAATTATGTGCTCCGTACAGACTCTTCACATCCTCATACTGGTGTGGCTCATCCGAGCAATAGCTTACGTATTCATATCCGCGTTTATTGATTCCTCTGACATTCTCACCAAGTCCGTATACTATGTCATCTTCGCCCATAGTATATGTGAATCTGAATCCGTCCGTTGAATCAATACTACCGAACTTAGGTCTGCCGGCTTCAGGCTCAATATCAGCAACAACCGCTTCGGTATCAATTGGATCTCCAAATACATATTTTGATATCATCTTTTTTCTCCTCCGTACAAAATGTTGTCATTTGAGGTCATTGTATTTGGTATTCTGTCTTATTTCAATATAGGTTACGCAGTTAACTATTATTTATTACTTGAACATTCTCATGGTCTTAGCGAAAGGACCAACCGCATCCTGAAGATCCTGAATAGCCTTATTCAAACCCTCGAAGTCTATATCTTCTATACTCTGAACCGCACCGGTCATTGCCTCACCGTTTTCGGTGATGAATTCCTTCAGACTGTCGCTTGTATCAATGATTGACGTGGCCATTTTATCGATATCATCCAATGCATTGTTTGCACTCTCGAGAGTCTCATTGGCGCTTATCATCACAGCCTTGGCGTCATTCAGTGTCTTAACAGCAGGCGGAATAATGATTATTGCCGAAATACATACCACAAGAAGAATACCTCCCATGATACCGGCAATAATCTTACTCCACTTTATCTGCTCATCCAATTTCTTCATCATGTCTTCATTCATAGAATACTCCTCCTTATGTAGCCTAATTATATCATGCATCGGGCATCCCTTTTGTGAAATTTTCACAAATTTCGGAAACTATTTTCGTCATTCTGGTTTCTTGTGCAGGGAGTATCTACGTGTTATTATCGAAGCAAGGAAACCCAAATATCATTTTCAGTTTCCAAACTTACACTAAGAAACGGCGATAATTATGGAAGCAAACGAATTAAAGGAATCAATACTCAGAGGAACCATACAGGTCTTCAATAAAAAGGGGCTTAAGTTCACAATGGATGACGTCGCTCGTGAACTCAGTATCAGCAAGAAAACCATATACACGGTATTTACTGATAAAGGAGCGCTTTTCCTGCAAATGGTTGATTATATCTTCGACTCTATCAAGGACAGTGAGCAGCGGATTATGGAGGATGATTCTCTCCCTCTCATTGAGAAGATACGCCAGATTCTTAGCGTGATGCCTGAGGGCTACAGGGACATCGATTTTAGGCAGCTGTATCTCCTTAAGGACAAATACCCGTCCATATATGCTAAAGTCGAGAAACGCCTTGAGACCGGTTGGGAGAACACCATTGAGTTATTAAACCGGGCAATGGATGAGGGCCTGATAAGACGGATAGACATTCCGATTCTTAAACTTATGCTGGAAGCAAGCATAGAACAATTCTTCCAGCGTGACATACTGATAAGGAACGGACTGACCTATCAGGAGGCACTGAGTGAAGTAGTGGACATACTTGTAGAAGGGATAAGGATCTGAAATGGAAAGAATATATCTTAATAACGACTGGCAATTCAGCGAATTTTTCGACGATGCGATGATAAAGGATAGCTACAATGCAGACAGCATGATACCCATCCGGATCCCGCATACCTGCAGAGAACTTCCGTACAATTATTTCGATGAGAAGGAATACCAGATGGTCAGTGCTTATCGTCGCATACTTCATGTCGAGGAGGAATGGGAAGGCCACAGGTTGCTACTTACATTCGAGGGTGTCGGACACTACTGCGAAGTATATATTAACGAAAAAATCGCAGGAACTCACAATTGTGGCTACACCGAATTTACACTTGATATCTCTGACCTTGTAAGCTACAGTGCAGATAATCTTCTTGTCCTAAAGGTAGACAGCCGTGAAGAGCTCAACACTCCTCCCTTCGGCTTTGTGATCGACTATATGACCTATGGCGGCATCTACAGGGATGTATATCTCGAGGTTAAGAAACCTACCTATATTAAGAATGTCTTCCACCACGCATCTCTTTCACCTGTTAAGCTTACAAGTGAAATTGAAATAGAAGGATACAGACCTGAACTTAGGATTACACAAGAGGTAAAGTTTGTTGGAATTTTAGCTTCGTCACTGACCCAAAACAGTGACAAGACCGGCAAGACTGCCGGCGACAAACTCAATCCTTCATCAGATAATAAAAATACCGCTGCAGGCGGGGTGCAAGCTCATCAGGCGAAAAATACAGTAGCCTGTACAGAGCAGGTAATACATTCAGCAGCATCCTCACTTATCACTTCTATAGAAAATGTTAATCTCTGGTCGCCGGAGGAACCTAATCTCTACGAAATAACAACCACGCTGTTTGACGGCGATGAGGTACTGGATAGTAAAGTAGTATACTTCGGCTTCAGACAGGCAGAATTCAAGAAGGACGGCTTCTATCTTAATGGCAGCAAATATCTCATTCGTGGTCTTAACAGACACCAATGCTACCCTTACGTTGGATATGCAATGCCGAAGTCCATGCAGGATATGGATGCTTCCATTCTAAAATATGAACTTGGCGTTAATGCAGTCAGAACCTCACATTATCCTCAGTCTCATTACTTCATAAATGCCTGCGACAGACTGGGACTACTCGTTTTTACAGAGATACCCGGCTGGCAGCATATCGGTGATGAAGACTGGAAGGAACAGGCTATAACCAATGTGAAGGATATGGTTTGTAACTACAGGAATCATCCTTCCATAATTATATGGGGTGTAAGAATTAACGAATCTGCAGATGATGAAGAATTCTATGCAAAGACCAATGCCATGGCGCATGCCATGGATCCAACAAGACCCACAGGCGGAGTCAGAACCTACAAGAAAGGTATCTTTCAGGAAGATGTATATACCTACAACGATTTCTCTCATAATGGACATACTCCGGGATGCCTGCCAAAGAAGAAGGTAAGCTCTGATGTGTCACATCCATATCTTGTTACGGAATACAACGGCCATATGTATCCAACTAAAGCCTTTGACTGTGAGGACCACAGAGTGGAGCATGCAATACGACACGCCAATGTTCTTAATGCCATAGCAGGTGAAAAGAATATCTGCGGAAGTTTCGCCTGGTGTATGGCTGATTACAACACCCATAAGGACTTCGGAAGCGGCGACCGTATATGCTATCACGGAGTACTTGACATGTTCAGGAATCCCAAGCTTGCAGCAGGCGTATATCAAAGCCAGCAGGACAACATTCCCGTTCTTAGCATATCCTCCAACATGGACATTGGCGAGCACCCGGCCTGCAACAGAGAAAATACCTGGATTTTTACCAATGCAGACTCAGTAAAAATGTATAAGAACGACGAACCGGTTAAGGAATACTTCCCTTGCGACTCACCCTACAAAGCCATGGTTCACGGTCCGCTCCTGGTGGATGATTATGTCGGCGATGTACTTGAAACTAAGGAACACATGAGTCGTAAGAAATCCATGGAACTTAAGGAAGCAATGAATTATGTGGCAAGATTCGGTCAGAACAAGCTGCCTCTTAGGTTCATGCTGACCGCTCTCAAGGCTATCCTTATATATCACATGAAACCTGATGAGATCATAGGACTATATACCAAATATGTAGGTGACTGGGGTGGCGAATCCACGACCTACCGCTTCGATGCCATCAAAGACGGTAAGGTTGTTAAGTCGGTTACCAAGTCTCCTATGACAGGTATTAAGATTGATGCCAAGGCAGACCATACAATACTAAACGACGGATATACCTATGACGTTGCTGCGATAAGAATCAAAGCGACAGATGAAAACGGTAATCTGCTTAACTACTTCAACGAGCCTGTGACACTGAGCGTGGAAGGTCCCATAGAAATAATCGGCCCGAACCTCATATCACTCAAGGGCGGTATGTTTGGAACCTATGTTAAAACCATAAGACCTGACGTCAAGAAGAACACAAGTCTTCCTGCCGGTCTCACCATTAAGACTGCCGGTGTCGACGCACTAATAATTGACTTTACCGTAAACTATAACTGATTCATAAGGGGGATTATCCAATGAAACTAACCATTAAAGAAAAAGCATCCTACGGTCTCGGGGCCGTCGGCAAGGATATGGTATATATGCTTTCTGCAAGCTATATACTCTACTACTATCAGGACATTCTCGGTGTGAGCGCTATCACAATGGGTATCATCCTTCTCATTGCGAGAGTATTTGACGCCTTCAACGACCCGATAATGGGTATTATCGTAGCCAAGACACGCACCCGTTTCGGTCGCTTCCGTCCCTGGCTCATGATTGGAACCATAACAAACGCCATCATACTGTACTTCATGTTCGCTGCACCCCCAAGCCTTGACTCCAATGGTCTTGTAGCCTATGCAGCCATTACCTACATCCTCTGGGGAATAACCTATACCATGATGGACATCCCCTACTGGTCAATGATTCCTGCCTTTACAGAGGGTGGCACTGAGCGAGAAGGTCTCACGACACTTGCCCGCTCCTGCGCAGGTGTGGGATCTGCCATTATCACCGTAATCACCATGATATGCGTGCATGCCCTGGGCGGCGG
Source organism: Lacrimispora saccharolytica (assembly GCA_021531795.1). Taxonomy (GTDB): domain Bacteria; phylum Bacillota; class Clostridia; order Lachnospirales; family Lachnospiraceae; genus Colinaster. Next base: position 58,094 of record JADYUL010000005.1, on the reverse strand, counting down.
TAACGAAAGAGCCGGCTTCAGGTGGTTCGCTCTCATTGTTGCAATCATCTTCGTTATTGCCATCACACTGACCTGCACCACCATCAGGGAGAAGTCAACCGTCAACGTAGATTCGCCCTCGGTTTCACAGATGTTCAAGGCACTTCTTTCAAACGACCAGGCCATGGTAGTGGTAATAACCATCGTCCTTATCAACTGCGCCCTGTACATCACCTCCAACCTGCTTATCTATTTCTTCAAATACGATTTCGGCGGCGATACCTGGTATAACAGCTACACCCTGTTCAATACCTTCGGCGGTGCGATTCAGATTCTGTCCATGATGCTTTTCTTCCCCTTTATGAGAAAAGTGCTTACAACGACTCAGGTATTCTTCACCGGAATGACCATGGCAATCACAGGATATGCCACATTACTGGTGCTTATGATATGTAACATCAATAATATCCTCGTACTGTTTATACCCGGTTTCCTGGTATTCACAGCATTCGGACTTCTGACCGTACTTACTACCGTATTCCTTGCCAACACAGTGGACTACGGCGAACTTAAGAACAGCAGACGTGACGAAAGTGTAATCTTCTCAATGCAGACCTTTGTAGTTAAGCTTGCAAGCGGTGTATCTGCACTTATCGCTTCAATCTGCCTGTCGGTATTTAACATAAGTGACAACACAGACAATGTTGTAGCCTCTGCATCCTTTTCATCGGTTCTGGGACTGAGAATGACCATGACCCTGCTGCCGATTGTCGGATTTGTAATCGCGCTTTTGGTATTTAAGAAGAAATTCATATTAACCGAGGCAATGGTTAATTCAATAACTATGGAACTGAAGGAACGTAAGTAAGGGGCGGTTTTCCAGAATAAACGGAGAAGTAAATGATTAGAAAGATTGATGATTATTTTGTACTTGATACGGCACATACAACGTATTGCATGAAAATCCACGCATCGGGAGTTCTGTGTCATCTCTACTACGGGAGGAAACTTGAGATTGAAGATTCAGAATCTCTTAAGGCTATTGATGTGCGTAGGGAATTTTCACCCGGTAACACCTGTATCTATTCTGCTGAGCACGGAAGCTTAAGCCTTGAGGATATTCCTCTTGAGATATCTTCTTACGGCAAGGGCGATGTCCGCGAGCCCCTGCTTGAGATGATTCCCGCTGACGGTTCTGCTACAAGCGACTTTGTATACGAGCTTTCGGTTATAACTGAAGGCGCGAGCGAACTTGACACTCTTCCATCGGCGCATGGTGGAAAGACAGAGGCTTCAACCCTCTGCATTACACTTAAATGCAAGCAGTACGGGCTTAAGCTAATGCTAACATATAAGGTTTTCCATGAAAGCGATGTAATAACCCGAAGTACCAGGCTTATTAATTCCGGCGAAGGAGACATTCAACTAAGAAGACTGCTCAGCACCCAGGTTGAGCTGCCCGGAAGTGGATATGTTATGACCTGCTTTACCGGTGCCTGGGCGAGGGAAATGAACAGGAGTGATATCCTTGTCAGTGCCGGACGCCACTCGGTATCAAGCTATTGCGGCACCTCGTCAAGCAGAGCCAATCCCTTTGTTATGATTAGTGCTCCGGGTACAACGGAGGATTGCGGTGATACCTATGGCTTTAACCTGATCTACAGTGGCAATCACTATGAAGCTCTGGAGGTCAATCCTCTTGGAGGCTGCCGCTTCGTATCCGGAATTAATCCTACAAGCTTTTGTCACATGCTGCAGACAGGTGAGACCTTTGAATCACCTGAGGCTGTAATGACATATTCTCACGAAGGATTTAGCGGGGTAAGCCTTCATATGCAGGACTTTGTCCGCCGTCATATTCTGCCCGCGAACTGGGCTTACAGAAAGCGTCCCGTATTGCTTAACAGTTGGGAAGCGGCATATTTTGATATCAATGAACAGAAGCTTCTTAAGCTTGGCAGTAAGTGTGCTTTAGTCGGTATCGACCTGTTAGTCATGGATGACGGATGGTTCGGCAACAGAAATGATGATACCTCCTCTCTTGGCGACTGGCAGGTGAATAAGCACAAGCTCCCCCACGGGCTTAAGGGGCTGTGTGACAAACTGAATAAACTCGGAGTAGACCTTGGCATCTGGGTTGAGCCTGAGATGGTAAACGTAGACAGCAATCTGTATAAGGCACATCCCGACTGGGCTATCCAAATTCCCGGCATGCCTCATTCAGAGGGACGAAATCAGAGGATCCTTGACTTATCGCGTCCGGAGGTTCAGGACTATGTAATTGAGTCGGTAGCAGGAATACTTAATTCCTGCAATATAAGGTATGTCAAATGGGATATGAACAGAATATTCAGTGATTACTATTCATCAGCGCTTCCGTCCGACAGACAGGGAGAAATCGCCCATCGCTATGTTCTCGGATTATACAGATGCATGAAAGAACTGACTGAACACTTCCCTGACGTACTCTTTGAGGGCTGCGCATCGGGTGGCAACAGATTCGACCTTGGTATCCTGTCATACTTTCCTCAGATATGGGCAAGCGACAATACGGACGCAATATGTCGTGCAAACATTCAGAACAGCTTAAGCTACGGATATCCAATCTCATGCATCAGTGCTCACGTGTCATCATGTCCCAATCATCAGACACTACGCAGTACTCCGCTTAGCACACGATTCAATGTGGCCTTCTTCGGCTCACTTGGATACGAATTCAATCTCTGTGACATGCACAAGAGGGAACTTTCATTAATCCGCGAACAGATAAGTCTATATAAACAGTGGCAGGAGGTTATACTTAGCGGTCACTTCTATCGAAGTGTGAATGGCTATGGCAATGGCTATGGCGGTAGTTATGACTCTTGTTATGATTGTGGAAATATCAGAGAGTGGACTTTGGTTTCCGCAGACCGATCAAAAGCCGTCGGACTTCACCTTCAGATACTGGCAAAACCGAATTCAGTAGCTGCAGTATTCCATGCCAAGGGTCTTGATGAAGGCAGAACATATCATTTCTACAACAGGGGCTTTAAAATTAACATTAAGGAATTTGGAGACCTTGTTAACACCCTGTCTCCAATACATATCAGACAGGATTCGCTCCTGCATAATGCTGTTGCAAACATTGTTTGGATGGACAGCGAAGTTGAGGACTTTACACTTAAGGGTGATATGCTTATGTATTCCGGTGTCAGACTATCTCCGGCATTCGCCGGAACAGGATATAACGACAAGGTAAGACTCTATAAGGACTTCAATTCCAGACTATACTTTATGGATTGAAGCAATAGTCAGGACGGAGCACTTTTTAATTATAACATCTGCATATATTTCTCATATAAGTCATAAAACCAGAAAAGAATCCGACAAATGCCGGATTCTTTTCTGCCCTAATCATCTTCCCTTATTACATGGCGTGTGTCCCACGAATAATGTATGAAAATTCCCCTTCGCAAATACTAGCATAAAGGCTATCGTTCGCCAACAGAAAAGGGACGAAACGACATATTTGGGGACTAAAAGTGAATGTATGATTTATACTTTTTTAATTTGTCCTAATCTTTCCCCGGTGATATAGTGTAGGGGATGTAAAAGTATAGTTTCGGGAGATGGTACATATGAATATTCTTATTACGCTGTTGGTTACATTTTTTGCGGGAATGGGGGCCGGTCTCGGTACGGGCTTTGCAGGCATGAGTGCTGCCGCCGTTATCAGTCCCATGCTTATTACCTTCCTGGGAATGGAGCCGTATATGGCAGTTGGTATAGCGCTGGCATCCGATGTCTTGGCAAGTGCCGTATCAGCTTATACCTATGGAAAGAATAAGAATCTTGATATTAGAAACGGTGTTATAATGATGACCTGTGTACTTATCTTTACGGTTGTCGGAAGCTACATATCAAGTCTGGTTCCCTCAAACACCATGGGAGGTTTTTCCGTATGTATGACCTTCCTGCTGGGCATCAAATTCTTAATTAAACCGGTGATGAATACAAAGGAAGGCATGAAAAATGTTTCTGTGGGTAAAAGAATTGTTCAGTCCATTCTCTGTGGTATTGTGATTGGTTTTATATGTGGCTTCGTAGGTGCAGGCGGCGGAATGATGATGCTGCTCATCCTGACCTCTGTTCTGGGATATGAACTAAAGACCGCTGTAGGTACAAGCGTATTCATCATGGCCTTTACTGCCTTAACAGGCGCGTTGTCTCACTTTAGAATAGGTGGTGCCCCCGACTTAACAGTACTGATTCTCTGCGTTGTCTTCACCTTGTTCTGGGCCCGCGTTGCGGCTCGTTTTGCCAACAAAGCAACGCCTGCAACACTCAATCGTGCCACAGGCGCTGTACTTGTCATTCTTGGAATTGTAATTATGGGATTCAGGTTCCTGTAAATATCTGACAAGCAGTTATTTGATAAGGTCCTTAATAACCTCTCCTGCGATAATAAGTCCCACAACGGATGGAACAAAGGCTACGCTACCGGGAATTGCCCTTCTCTCTGTACATTTATGAGTATCTCCCGTAGAAGATATACAATTACTTCTGCAGCTGATTACCATATCATCGATCGGACTTATCGGCTTTTCTTCGGAATATACAACCTTCAGTCTGTCAACACCTCGTTTCTTGAGTTCCCGCCTCATCACCTTGGCAAGCGGACACACCTTTGTATCATATATATCTGCCACTCTGAATGCACTCGCATCAAGCTTATTGCCGGCGCCCATTGAACTAATAATCGGCACCCCCTTTTCCCGACACTTCATCACGAGTTCAAGTTTGGCTGTTACCGTATCAACAGCGTCAACCACATAACTGTAGTTCTCGAAATCGAATTCTTCAGCGTTTTCCGGAAGAAAGAAGCACTTATGTCCCGTCACATTCACGTCCGGATTTATATCCTTCATCCGATCTTCCATGACATCAACCTTGTATTTTCCAACCGTCTTCCTCGTTGCAATAATCTGTCTGTTAATATTGGTCAGACATACTTTATCATCATCTATTAGGTCAAAATTGCCCACTCCGCTTCTTACCAAAGCCTCGCAGACATAACCGCCAACTCCGCCAATACCAAAGACCGCAACCCTTGAAGTTCTTAACTTCTCCATTGCTTCTTCACCCAGCAAAAGCTCTGTCCTTGAAAACTGATCTAACATTATTATTTCCTCAACATTGTTATATGGTTCTTAAGAAACATCCGGATACTCTTCCATAACCTTTAAGAATTCGTCAAAACACTTCAGAATATCGAAAAATAAAGTGGTCTTCAACATTGTAACAATATCCTTAGTTTGCTCTGTTTACCGATCCGAACAGTTTTATTTTCTCTGCAACTACTGCCTTCATTGCATTTATTTCATATGGTATCAGACCCATCATAGTCTTTGCACCTGCTGCAAGACCCGCTTCGATTCCTGCCTTACCTGCCTTATCTATATCTGTAAATATATTCACCTTACAGATACCCTTAGCGACCGCTGTCTGAAAATCGCTGTCAGAGAGTCCACTTCCTCCGTGAAGAACTAATGGCAAATTGGTCATATGAGCAATCTGTTCTATTCTTTCAAAGTCCAGTTTTGGCGGAAACTTATAATCCCCGTGGGCATTACCTACTGCTACTGCCAAAGCATCCACTCCGGTATGTTCAGCGTATTCTCCTGCCACTTCCGGGTCGGTATAATAATCACTTGGATTCTCAAGCTTACCTACACCGTCATTGTCTCCGACATGACCCAGTTCACCTTCTACTGTAACTCCGACTGAATGGCATATTCTGACCATCTCTGCAACCTTTTCTACGTTGTCTTCAAAGCTTAATGTAGAGCAGTCGTACATAATAGAGGTAAATCCAAGTTTTATTGCCTCCATACATCTGTCGAAGGTCAGACCATGGTCATAGTGCACACATACGGGTACTGAGGCTTCTTTTGCAAGTGGAATAAGATAATCTGCCACCCTCTTAAGGTCCATTGCAGGAAGCAAAACCTCTGCCGTTCCAACAATCACAGGTGAATGGAGTTCTTGTGCTGTCTCAATAACCGCTCTGGCCATCTCCACATTAACTGCATTAAAGAATCCAACACCATATCCGTTTTCTTTTGCTAAACTCAATATTTCCTTCATTGAAACCAGCATATCCTGTCACCTCTGTATATTAATCATCATATTTTTTCCAGCCATCCGCAATCTTTTGACGTAGCTTTTCAAGAGTTTTTATACCACCAAGCGCATCGAATGAAGCCACACATGAAGCGCCCTCTGCTGCTGCCAGATGCATTGCCTCTTCTATCGGGCATCCCTCAAGCATTGCAGTCAGGAACGCAGCTATGCTGGTATCTCCTGCTCCGGTTCCGGATAGTATTCTGTCAGGAATGTAACTTTTTTCAAAACCTTCTTTGTTAGCCCACAGATTGGGATTCAGTCCTGCACCCTCTCCAACCGACTTGAGTACTTCCACATCTCCTGTTCGGTAATACATTCCGGCTGCGCCGCACTTAATTAAGAGGATTTTGGCGCCATATGCCATACAAATATCGGCTAGTGGTTTTACATCCTTATCAATATCAAGTATCTCCGTAATATCTCTTCCGTCGGCTCTGTCGCACCAGGTCTTAAAGCGTTCCTTATCCAGCATGAAGCATAATTCCTCCACGCTCGGAACGAAGAAGTCCACATATGGAATCACATTACGAATGATTGTATTCCAATCTACTCTGCCTGCCGACGAATTCTCATCCACCGCAGCCATATCCAGAGATGTTGCAACGCCATAATCTTTTGCTTTCTTCATGAGGCAAACTAATTCTTTGCCTTCATTCTCATACATCGATTTCATCAATGGCGGGTATCCAAAGTGAAGGAGCGCTGTACCTTCCATATCCTTCTTTGAAATATCTGCTGCACAAAACGTGCAGTTTGCGCCCGGATTGTGAAGAAAGATTCGGTCAATGCCCGGCATTGCAAGAACCACTGAATAAGATGTTGACTCGTTATCCGCTACAATCATTCCGGTATTTGCGTCATATTTATCCAGGATGTTTAGGATCATCTCACCAAAGGTGTCGTTCCCGACCTTGCCCATGAGAGAGACATCCACTCCCAGAAGTTTCATAGCCAGTCCGGTGTTAGCCACAGCTCCTCCGGTGTTTACATTCACACCCTCCATTTCAATTAGTTTGCCCGGAAGCAGGATATCCGATACCTTCATACCTTTTTGGGGCGGAAATAGCGGAGTTATGTCCAAACATATATGCCCTGCAACAATTACTTTCTTGTTCATACTGTTGTTTATCCTGTTTTTCTCTTAAAAATCAAAATACGTTCTAATCCAATGAAACAGTACAGGGTTATACTTTTCCAATGAAATACCGCCTGCGGATGTAATTACTACAAGAAAAGAAAACATAAGTCCGCAGATCACTGCCAGATATATTACTTTTGCAATCCACAAATATATCTTGCTTTCTCGATAACGATCCAACATACCAAACAAAACAATCACTGCCGCTAATGAAAAACCGAAAACCATATCCCCCATGTATCGTTGTAAAATGCCGGCGGCATTGATGTCAAATGCTGCGATTATTACAGAAGTCAGACATAAGCCTGAAACCAATCTTCTTTCGTCCTTAGTGCAATGCATGTATCCTCCCAAAGGGATATACAAAAGACCAAGCAATAAAGGACTGACAGCAAATAAGCCTCCATAACAGAATTCTACTATATTCTTTCCCATATAGTTACCATCCAGTTCACATGATTCCAAAAACGGAAATGTACTGTGAATCACAGGCGGCTGAAGCAAAAAGCTGTACAATCCGCGGAATACTCTTGAAAAATTAAATCCCCGGTGGTTCATATCATTAGTGGTAAGACTATAGGTGGCTCCAAATTCAAAACCGGAGCCAAAACGTGCCTGATTATACCAGAACACGATCGCTCCCACCGCGATAAACGGCAGAACAAAGGAAACGGCTTTCTGCCACGAAATAGTTTTCCTCCATTCCTTATTAAGCAACAACGGAACAAACAGTGCGCAGAAAATTGCTATTACATATAAAAGCATCTGCGGTCTGCATCCGGCAATACAGGCCATACAAAATGATCCCGCAGCATAACATAGGCTTGTATACCTTTCCGTCCACAATGCACGCATCCAAAAGAATGTTCCTAAAAAAGCAAAGGCATTGCTCGCAATAATAGGAATATTATAAATATCCGGTCTTCCAAGCATAAAAACATAATTTGACAGCAAACTTACTGAAACCCCTAGGATCAGATAAAAAATAAAAGGCATTCTTTTCCCCAAATGAAGTGCCAGTTCCCACAGGGTTCCGAAAATACCGACTACCATCATACAGTAGAAGAGAAAAACGACTATATAATTCTGTAAATCCTGACCTGTCAACAAATAATGCGGAAGAAAAAACAGAAGCTCCGGGATTATTCCAAAGTAAACATAATAGTTCCCGTTATAAAAAGCATAATCCATGCGAAACGGTATGTTTTCTGCCAATAGTGCTATGGTATCATATGGATTTTCCTTTTCCAATAATGCCATATCCGGTCTGTCATCTATCACAACAGTACCCTGCTTCATGGCATGTGCAAGTTCTTGATATTGTTTATGATGAGGCCATGGCGAATTCACGCACACCGGATTACTCTTTACCAAAAGAAATCCCAAAAACATTACGAAAAACATAACTGCAGCAACCAGTAAAAGCTGATATTTATTACCACGCATACAGACTGCTTTCATAAGCATTCCATCAGAAAAAACAATATACCCTAAAGAAATCAGCAGAAAGAGTACTCCCACACGCACAAATTTAACATCCAGCGGACGATTGTCATTTACCTTGATGGAAGAAATATGAGCCGAAGCCCCCTCCGGAACCGATACAGTAATCTGTATCGTAGAGACTTTTCCAAATGGATATATATTTCGATACCCGTCTCCTTCTACTCCCGGAACAATTTCGTATTGAGGCAGTTCATAGACGTAATAATCTCCTTCATCCGTCAGTGCTACAGTGACATTTGCACGGTCATAGCCTGTGACGGATAAATCAACGTTAACATTCTTGACATCGTCATTTATATTAAAACATCCTGTATCGTACAATCCGCTTTCATCTGTATATTCATCCACAGAAAGAGTGATTGGTTCACATGACATCGTTTTCCACGTGGAAAAATTGAAAACAAAAATCTCTGTAAAGATCACAAGTCCCAAAATCACCACATATGGGATTAATTTTCTTATTTTTTCATTACATCTACTTTGTTTCAAAGCAGTATTCCTCCCTCAGAGTGTTATTATCTGTCCGTCTTTTTTCAGAACTGTCTTTTCATACTTGTTAGGCTAATCCATCAGTCCTAACAACAAGCTTGCAAGTTCTCAAAAATATTATACTTTATTTAATTCAATTCATTCAACAATACTCCTGTCCCGTTCCATATCGGGAAACACTTCTTCACCACCCGTATAGTAATGGTCCTATGGCTCCGTACTACCCTGCATACATTAATCCATCAAACAACTCCCAGACATCTCTTCCGTTCAATGTATTACCGAATTCTTCATCCAACTGAATGCAGAATATTTCCTCTGTATTGTATTTTGTATTATCGTCCTCATAAAAGCCATACATATCGTTGTTCTCATCCGGAGCGTATCCTATAGCTTCAACAACAAATACCTTATCTTCTGTAGCAGAAATTATTTTGACAAAAGTGCCTGCCGGAATCGTTCCGCTTTCAGAAGTATTCATTTCCTCACCGGAGACAATCTGACAGGGAATGTCTTCCAGAGTCTTAATAAGGAAGGACACTTCTACATCATAGTAATCATCGTCCGTGACAAGCAAACCACTTTCATTGACATGATATTCTTTTGTTCCCTGATAGGTACTTAACGTTTCTAATCTGGATGCCATGCGGACCTTTCCCGGATTACTGAACACGGGACTGGTACTCTCGCAGAAAGAGATATTATCCCTCTCTTCAAAATTACTCTTTTCTGGTATGTACAGGTTCGCATTGTCATTTTCTACAAAATCTTCCTTCGCAAAATCATACACTTTCAGAGTTACATAGTCATTCTCATGATGTTCAAACAAATAAAGATATACCTTATTCTGTACCTTGATTAAATACGTATCAATACGATAGCTCCGGGAATCGGAATCTGTTTCTTTTCCGTCAACAGAAATCAGGACAGACCAACAATCGTCCTCCAAATATTTTGACGATAAAACAATATCTTCATTTTTCCCGTCACCATTCACATCCATGCAAAATTGCTCATACTCACTTAACTGGGTAACAAACTGTTCCGGGACAGATAAATATTTCTCATCAAACAGGTCTGCATATTCTGAAAAAGGGAAAACAACCTGCTGGCTTCCGGACGCATAAGGCCCCAAATCATACGGGTTAAAATATAATGTTACGTCAAAATAACTTATGCTCCAACAAAGAGAATTGAAGTCATATTGGTCGATCAAGTTATGGATATCATCAAAAAAGATATCCCCATACTCTTCATCCAATTTTTCTGCAATCAGATCCCTTATCTTGGTCTCATCCACAACAATATCCGTAAAGGAAAGATTCTTCCCGGTCTCCACATCAAAAGCATAACCGGCCACACTGTACATTCCGTGGGCTCCGCCATAGTAGTTTTCATTTGTTTCAATAAAACTGAACAAAACATTGTCAGCCCGTAGAACCCTGCACTCTGTATAATCGGTCAGATCAATAGGATAGCTTTCTGTCTCTATCATGAACTGCTGACTATCCAGAAGGCTTTCTGTTGCCATATCAAAATTGTGCTCTCTCTGCTCTTTCAACTGCATTAATGCATCTGCCAGTTTTGGATATCTTAGTGAAGTTTTTTCGTCTGCAAGAAAATACTCATTTGTAGCATAAAGCGAATAGTAATTATCGTTCAACATTTCAAAGGAGGAATTCGAAAGCTCCGTTTTATAAATACCTAAAGGAGCATTTTCATCCTGTTCTTCCCCACTGTCAGCAGCATTCTCCTTTTCGGCATTCTGTTTCTCCGTTTCCTGTTGTTCGCTCTCCTGCCAGGCAGCCTCTGTCTGCTGTTCGTTTTGCGATAAAGCGTTTGCATTTTCTTCCGCCTTATTTCCACAAGCCGCTGCCAAAAGTGCTATTGTAAGCACCAACGATGTACTGATTATTCTCTTTTTCATTTCAATCCTCGCATCAATCATATTTGTATTATATCTTATATTATATCCATTGAAAAATATACTCATAATAGAGCCATTATAGAGCCAAAGAACCTTTTACTTTATTAAACTAAAGCGTGTTGAATGAAAAAAAGGCTCCCGAGGAAACCCTCGGAAGCCTTGTAAATACCAGTTTTTGACTATCACTTGAACGTTACCCACATTCCGTAAACTTACTATGTAAAACACACAAACTCCAAATTAATAGTTTTCTTTTCTAACCTCAAAGTAAGCCTTAGGATGATTACAAATCGGACAAACTTCCGGTGCTTCAAGCCCTACTACTACATGTCCACAATTGCGGCACTCCCACATTGTTACTCCACTCTTCTTAAATACTTCCATAGTTTCCACGTTCTTAAGAAGTGCGCGATATCTTTCCTCATGCATCTTTTCAATTGCACCAACACCTCTAAACTGTGCTGCAAGCTCTGGGAATCCTTCTTCTTCAGCTTCCTTAGCCATTCTATCGTACATATCTGTCCACTCAGCATTCTCACCTTCCGCTGCATGAAGAAGATTTGCAGGAGTATCACCAAGTTCGCCAAGGGCCTTGAACCAAAGTTTTGCATGTTCTTTCTCATTATCAGCCGTCTGTAAGAATAAAGCTGCAATCTGCTCGTAACCGGCCTTCTTTGCTACCGATGCAAAGTAGGTATATTTATTTCTGGCCTGAGATTCACCGGCAAACGCTTCCCACAGATTTTTCTCTGTCTTAGTTCCGGCATATTTACTTTTTGCAGGTGCTTCTTCCACCTTTTTGAAGGCTGAAGCAGGCTGCTTACATAATGGACACTGTTCAGGTGCCTCATCTCCCTCATGAACATAACCACATACACTACATACCCATTTACTCATCACTTTGTCTCCTTTTCTGTTTCTATTTAATATCTCGCTCTTATCTTCATAAGATGTGTGTAACATTTCTTCCGCCAGCTCACTTAATGGCTCTTCGTAAAATTCCTTATATAAGGTTATAATTTCAGGATTCTCATGACTCTTTCGAATCGTCATTGCCTCATCTCTGGCATAAAGGCTTGCAATTCTTGCCTTACGAACCTCATCCTTATCCTTCATAATGTCTTTTGGTTGTCCGCCGCCACCAATACAGCCTCCCGGGCAAGTCATTATTTCTATAAAGTGATAATGCTTTTCCCCTCTTTTAATGCTATCAATTACTTTTGCGGCATTGGCCGTACCATAAATCACAGCGATATTAATATCTAAATCTCCGATTTTAATTGTCGCCTCTTTGACTCCTTCATATCTTCTGACCGGCTGTAAATCAAATAAGACTTCCGGTGACTTTTCCTTCGTAATGAATTCGTATGCCGTCCTAAGTGCTGCTTCCATAACGCCACCGGTATTACCAAAAATTATACCTGCACCGGAAGCATCGCCCATAAATCTGTCATACTCACTATCTTCAAGGCTGGCAAAATCAATGCCCTCTTCTTTTGCCCATTTTGCAAGTTCTCTTGTTGTGATAACGTAATCCATATCACGCATGCCATCAATTCCAAGTTTCTTAGAGGCAGCATTCATTTCATTTCGTCTTATCTCAAACTTCTTTGCAGTACATGGAGTAAGTGCCACGTTAACAATGGATTCAGGGTCGATTCCATTCTTCTTTGCAAAATATGTTTTAATGGTAGGTCCCTGCATTCCAATCGGACTCTTTGCTGTAGATAAATTCGGAATCATATCCGGATAATAAGTCTCTACATATTTAACCCAGGCAGGGCAACAGCTGGTAAATTGCGGAAGTGGTGCTGTCTGTTTTGTTACTCTTTCAATCAGTTCACTGGCTTCTTCAACGATTGTTAAGTCAGCGGCAAAACATGTATCGAGCACAAAATTCACACCTAATTTTCTTAGTAAAGCAACCATTTTGCCCTGAACAAACCCCGGCATTCCAAACTCTTCACCTAAGGCTGCTCTAACCGATGGTGAAGTACTTACGATTACCACCTTATTCGGATCCTTAATTGCTTCCTTAACACTTGCATATTCATATTTTTCTGTAATACTGTCTACCGGGCATATATTTGCACACTGGCCACAATTGATACATACTGCTTCGCCGCAGGTCTGTTCAAAAGTATAGGTACCATGTACACCAATCTCATTCGTACAAACTTCCTTACACATTCCACATTTAATACATTTTTCTTCAGCTCTGACAATACTTGGATTGTCAGGTTCAATTGGAACACGAACATTTAATGGAAAATGGTCCATTTTAAACTCTCCTTTACAATTTTATTTTCTGCAGTCAGGGCATACATAGCGAATTCTCAAATCATACCCGTCTATTACTTCGCCCAGCTCTTCCTCCAATTTTGCAGTTAAATCCGTAAAACTATAATCACTTATTTTTCCACACACACTGCAGATCAGATGATCATGTTTCAAAGTTTTGTCATATCGATCGATTTGACCTTCAATACTAAGCTTTGCAACTTTTCCCGACTGAACAAGTTTATTTACATTGTTATAAACCGTAGCCAAAACAACTTTGGGTTCTTCCTTCTTCAAAGTATTATATATCTCATCGATTGTCATATGGCTATGCGAAGTATTTATAATATTAAATATCTTCTTTTCATATCTTGTCATATAGCCTCCTTTTAGAATTATTATAATTCTAATTTAAAAATTGTCAATCAATTTATGATTTATGACACTTTGGCAGTTTTCCCGGGCATGATTCATACATCTGCTACGCATTTATTCATTTTTCAGCCTTAACAAAAGGAATTACCTTTATGTTAAAGTCAAACTCTGTGTCATCAAATCGATACTGTTCCATGACAACAGGACCGCAGCTATTGGAACCAATACCATTCAATGCATAATCTATGCAAAGAACTGTACTATCCGACTGCACAAGTTCATAATTATGTGCTGCTCTTTCTAATTCTTCCTGTGAATAAATGGAGGCGTTAAATGAGAATGTTTTCTCTGATGCCACCGCCATGCCATACTGGCCATTTACTATTTCTACGTAATCACAATCAAAGTGGCTACCGTTTTCCTGTGGCATAATGTAATCTTCATGCATCTCTCGAACTTTTCCTCGATATAACCCATGACTTGTTGACTGATGCTTATCTCTGTAGCTCTCATGAGGTCCCATTCCAAAGTAAGTTATTTTTTCAAATTGCTTATTCAGGAAAAATCTAAGTCCAAACCTTGGAAGACTCGGGAATTCATCATCCTTTACAACATGAACACTAAATGTGATTGCTCCTATGCAGTCAATTTTCCATAAAATCTCTGCATCCAGGATTTTTTGAACTGCAGAAGCTGCCATAGAAGCTTTTACGAAAATCTCAACACCTTCAGCAGACTGATTAATATCTGTCTCATATGCCCTTACATAAGCTTCGTCATATTTTGCTTTCTTCCATTCCATCTTTGCATACATATCATTATCTGTAGGTGCTCTCCAGATATTAAGTTCTGTTGGTCTGTTAATGTACTCTCTTCCTTCAAATACAAGTGACTCAAACATTCCATTCTTCTTGCTATAGACATAAACAAAAGTCTTTCCCCGGATTACAACCTGCGTATCGGTTTCTGCCACTTCCATATCTGAATATGCGGCTTCCTTTTCAAGCCACTTCACTGCATTCTGATTTCTGGTATCGGCATTTTCAATCTTCACTTCATCAAAGCCAAGCATATGTCCTAAGGGAATCAGTCCCATTTCTTTTTTCAGAGTATAAAAAACCTTGAGGAATACTTTTCCCTTACTGGGAATCCTAACCTTAAGTTCCATCTCCGCTTCACCATGAGGAGCGATAGAAGGCACTGTCACCATGCCGGAATCAACTGTTAATCCATCGCAGGTAACTTCATACTGCACCTTCACAAAGTCCTTAAGATCATCAAAATCCATATAATTATGGAGAATGAGCTTTCCGTTTTCTGCATCATAAGAAACTACTCTTGCAGGTCTGTAGACATTCTTATATTCAAGAAGTCCTGTATGAGGAGTTCTGTCAGGATATACCAGACCATCCATACAGAAGTTAGAATCATGCACGGTTTCACCGTGATCTCCTCCATAGTAATACATAGTTTTTCCATTTTCTGCTTTCCCCTTATTTATTGCGTGATCACACCACTCCCAAACAAAGCCACCACACATAAGATCATTTTTCTGAATTAACCGGAAGTAATCTTCAAAATCTCCGGGACCGTTTCCCATGCTGTGACAGTATTCAACCAAAAGGAAAGGTTTACTTGCATCTTTCTCAAGATATTCATTTATCTCATCAAAAGAAGGATACATTCTGCTGTATAAATCGAGATGATCGTAATTATACATCACATCATAATTTCTATATCTCGCACTTTCATACTGCGTAATTCTTGATGGATCAAATTCCTTTGTCCATTTAAGTGCTTTTTCAAAGTTACATCCGTAGGCACTTTCGTTACCCATTGACCACATCACAATCGAAGGTCTGTTCTTATCTCTTCCAATCATAAGCTGTACTCTGTCAAGAATAGATGTTTCCCAGGCAGGATTATCAGCAAGTTTCTCATTCCACCTCTTAAATCTGTTATAATCTGTATCTTCCTTTCTATAGAGCATGAATGGACCATGAGCCTCAATATCTGCCTCATCGATTACCATAAATCCGTATTTATCACAAAGCTGATAAAAATAAGGAGCATTTGGATAATGACTGCTTCTAATTGAATTAAAGTTGTGCTGTTTCATCATGGTCAGATCGGTCATCAGCTGCTCCATACCAATTGCACAGCCTGTTATCGGGTCGAAATCATGTCTGTTCACACCTCTGAACTTAATCTTCTGTCCATTAAAGTAAATTACTTTATCAATAATCTCAATTGTTCTGAACCCAACATACTCAACAATGGTTTCATTCTCTGTTTCTAAAACCAGTGTATAAAGGTAAGGATTTTCAGTATTCCATAGAACCGGACATGCAACCTCTAATTCAACACTTGTATTTCCCTTCATTTCAGCAGATGCTACCACTGCACCATTCTTATCCTCAAGCAAAACATTTACACTTGTCTGTCCCATAAACTCTACCTCAAGTTTTACACTTGCTGTTTCACCGGAAGCTGTAGTAGTAACTCTATAATCACGGATAGCATTATCAGGCCTCTTCAAAATATATACATCTCTGAAAATACCACTCATACGGAACTTGTCTTGGTCCTCCAGATAAGAACCATCGCACCATTTCATTACGAATACTGCTATTGTATTATGACCCTCTTTGACCATTTCAGTAACTTCAAATTCACTTGTTGCATGTGACACCTGGCTATAGCCAACATATGAACCATTCACCCACACATAAAAGCAGCTATCTACACCCTCAAAATTCAAAAACGCTTTTCCGGCCTTCTCATCTTTACTATATTCGAAATCATATACATAGGCTCCACAAGGAATATCTTGTGGTACATATGGCGGATCAAATGGAAATGGATATCTGATATTTGTGTACTGGTGACAGTCATATCCTGCATTCTGCCAAACACCCGGAACTTTAATATCTGCATATTCTGATACATCAAACCCCACCTTATAGAATTCTTCTTTCACATCATAAATGCTGTCAAAATATTTAAATTTCCATGTTCCATTTAAGAATTGAATACGGTCAGATGCTTCTCTTTGTTCTACCAGATTATCCATTCTCTTTGATGCAGGAATGTAATATGCTCTCACCGGCATTGTATTTTCATGTAAAACACTCAAATCCTCATAATAACGTGGTACAATCATTGTAATCATCTCCTTTAACATGAACTATCTGTTTTTATTATGTATCTCACACGCCCTATTTTTTGTTTATGTTTTTCGTTTTTCTCATTCAATTCTAGTATTTTTCACATCTCTTGCCCATAAACAATAATGGACAGAATATGCACAAAATGATACAATTTTAAATGCATAATACACACGAAAACGATTAACTAAAAATATTTATCGGAGATTACGCTTATGTACTTCAATTCCGGCTATATTAACAATTCTTCCATAGACTTTAAAGATAAATCCAGACCATTAGTTGTAGGTAGTTGTGGAACATATCGACTACTTACAAGACATAAGCTACCAACCTATCGTCCGCATGGTCGTGTTGACTACCAGCTCATCTATATTTGTGCCGGACAAGCACATTTTCATTTCGATAATGAAGATAATGATACAATTGTCACTGCCGGCAACATGGTTCTATTTCGTCCAAAAGAACTACAGAAATATGAATACTATAGGGAAGATAAAACACAAGTTTACTGGGTTCATTTCACCGGAAGCGATGTAAAAAACATTTTGAGAAAATATGGAATCAAAGATGATATGCGTACCTTTTTCGTAGGTACATCTCTGGAATATGAAAGAATTTATAAAAGAATGATATCCGAATTACAAAGATGCCAAGATGATTACGAAGAACTTCTTTCTATGCTTATGCGCCATCTTCTCATATCAATACATAGAGAGCTCCAAAAAGAAAGAAAACTATCCGATGTTTATTTAGACAATGAAATGGACATGGCAGCACAATACTTTAGTGATAACTACAGTAGTGAAATCAACATTGAAAAATATGCACAATCTCGAGGAATGAGCATTAGTTGGTTCATCCGAAATTTTAAAAAATATACAGGCACTACTCCTATGCAGTATATTGTCGCGGCAAGAATATCAAATGCACAACTTCTTCTTGAGACAACACAGTACTCGATAGCAGAAATATCAAGAATTGTTGGCTACGATAATCCTCTTTATTTCAGTAGACTTTTTCATAAGCAAAAGGGATTTTCCCCTTCTGCTTATCGGAAAAAAATGAAATAATCCGGGATTTTCCCGTAATCACGCACATCAAATTTGTATCACAAGCCTATTTTGAGAGAAATCTCGAAGTGGGCTAATCTTTTTATTCGACCATCTTCCGTTAATAAAAAAAACCGCAACTCCTCATAAAATGAGGAATTGCGGTTTATATTTAAGTTTCTATGATACTAAATCAAAGATTACTCGATGATTGTAGCAACACGACCTGAACCTACTGTTCTACCACCTTCACGGATAGCGAATGTAAGTCCCTGCTCCATAGCGATAGGATGGATGAGCTCGATTGTCATCTCAATGTTATCACCAGGCATGCACATCTCTGTACCGGCGGGAAGGTTGCAGACACCTGTTACGTCAGTTGTTCTGAAATAGAACTGAGGACGATAGTTGTTGAAGAAAGGTGTATGACGACCACCCTCGTCCTTAGTAAGAACGTAAACCTGTGCAGTAAACTTTGTATGACATGTTACTGTACCGGGCTTTGCAAGAATCTGTCCACGCTCGATATCTGTTCTCTGGATACCTCTAAGAAGTACACCGATGTTATCACCTGCATATGCCTCATCAAGAAGCTTTCTGAACATCTCGATACCTGTTACAACAGACTTCTGTGTCTCTTCCTTGATACCAACGATTTCAACTTCCTCAGACATCTTAAGTGTACCACGCTCTACTCTACCTGTAGCAACTGTACCACGTCCTGTGATTGAGAATACGTCCTCAATAGGCATAAGGAAAGGCTTATCTGTCTCACGCTCAGGATCAGGAATGTATGAATCAACTGTATCCATAAGCTCCATGATCTTGTCGCCCCACTCTCCTGAAGGATCCTCAAGAGCCTTAAGAGCTGAACCCTTAACGATAGGACAATCATTGAAACCGTACTCCTCAAGCTGCTCTGTGATCTCCATCTCAACGAGCTCAAGAAGCTCAGGATCGTCAACCATATCACACTTGTTCATGAATACTACGATGTAAGGAACACCTACCTGACGAGAAAGGAGGATGTGCTCCTTTGTCTGAGCCATAACACCATCTGTAGCAGCTACTACAAGGATAGCGCCATCCATCTGAGCTGCACCTGTGATCATGTTCTTAACGTAGTCAGCATGTCCTGGGCAGTCAACGTGTGCGTAATGTCTCTTCTCTGTCTGGTACTCAACGTGAGCTGTAGAGATTGTGATACCTCTTTCTCTCTCTTCAGGAGCCTTATCGATGTTCTCGAAATCAACCTTTGCGTTACCAGCTACTCTCTCAGCAAGAACCTTTGTGATTGCTGCTGTAAGAGTTGTCTTACCATGATCTACGTGACCGATGGTACCAATGTTACAATGAGGCTTATTACCTCTTTCAAACTTTTCCTTAGCCATTTCTTTAATTCCTCCTAGAAAATAGTTAACAATAGCATTAATGCCCTAATGGGCTATACCCGACTATATCCGATTATATTAGATATATAGGAAATAATCAAGCATTTTTACCCCCGAAGCCAATATTCCAGACTTCGGGGAGTTAATGACATAAATTACTTTCCTGCCTTAGCAGCAAGTACCTTATCTGCTACGTTCTTTGGTACCGGCTCATACTTCTCGAAGAACATTGAGTAGTTACCACGACCCTGTGTCTTAGAACGAAGGTCTGTTGAGTAGCCGAACATCTCTGACAGCGGTACGAAACCTCTGACAATCTTTCCACCACCGAGGTCATCCATACCTTCGATACGACCACGACGTGAATTGATATCACCGATTACATCACCCATGTATTCCTCAGGCATTGTAACTTCAACCTTCATGATAGGCTCAAGAAGTACCGGAGCTGCCTTCTGCATAGCTTCCTTGAAGCACATTGAACCTGCAATGTGGAATGCCATTTCTGATGAATCGACTTCATGGTAAGAACCATCGTATACAGTAGCATGTACACCAACAACAGGGAATCCACCGAGTGAACCGGCCTTTGTTGCTTCCTCGATACCCTCACCAACTGCAGGGATGTATTCCTTAGGAATAGCACCACCGACAACCTCAGAATCGAACTTGAACAGCTCTTCACCATTGGCATCCATTGGCTCGAAACGTACCTTACAGTGACCGTACTGACCACGACCACCTGACTGCTTAGCATACTTGTATTCCTGATCAACAGGCTTTGTAAAGGTCTCCTTGTAAGCAACCTGAGGTGCACCTACGTTAGCCTCTACCTTGAACTCTCTAAGAAGTCTGTCTACGATGATTTCAAGATGGAGCTCACCCATTCCGGCGATGATTGTCTGACCGGTCTCCTGATCTGTATGAGCACGGAAAGTAGGATCCTCTTCCGCAAGCTTTGCTAAAGCCTCACCCATCTTGCCCTGACCAGCCTTGGTCTTAGGTTCGATAGCAAGCTCAATAACGGGCTCCGGGAACTCCATAGACTCTAAGATTACCGGGTGCTGCTCATCACAGATAGTATCACCGGTTGAGGTAACCTTGAATCCAACAGCAGCAGCGATATCACCTGAATATACGATATCAAGCTCCTGTCTCTTGTTTGCATGCATCTGAAGGATACGACCTACACGCTCCTTCTTGCCCTTTGTTGCATTAAGCACATATGAACCTGACTTCATTGTACCTGAGTACACACGGAAGTAAGCAAGCTTTCCAACGAAGGGGTCTGTCATAATCTTGAATGCAAGAGCTGAGAAAGGCTCATCATCTGATGAATGTCTCTCTGTCTCGTTACCATCAAGATCTGTTCCCTTAATAGCAGGGATATCAAGTGGTGAAGGCATATACTCAATAATAGCATCAAGTAACTTCTGAACTCCCTTATTTCTGTAAGCTGTACCGCAGCATACAGGTACGGCTGTACACTCACATGTAGCCTTTCTAAGAGCTGCCTTCATCTCATCAATAGAAGGCTCTTCACCCTCTAAATACATCATCATCAGGTCATCATCAAGTTCGCAGCACTTCTCTACAAGCTCTGTATGATAAAGTTCTGCCTCATCCTTCATATCCTCAGGAATGTCGCAAACTGTGATATCATCACCCTTATCATCATTGTAGATATATGCCTGCATCTCGAACAGATCAATGATTCCCTTAAACTCATCTTCCTTACCGATTGGTAACTGAAGACAAATGGCGTTCTTACCTAATCTGTTACGAATCTGATCAACTGTACCGTAGAAGTTAGCACCTAAGATGTCCATCTTGTTGATGAATGCCATTCTTGGTACGTTGTAGGTATCAGCCTGACGCCATACGTTCTCTGACTGAGGTTCTACACCACCTTTAGCACAGAAAACACCTACTGCTCCGTCAAGAACTCGAAGTGAACGCTCAACTTCTACTGTGAAGTCAACGTGACCGGGAGTATCAATAATGTTGATACGATGCTCTAAAGCGCCTGCCTTAGGCTTGGTCTTCTCTTCAAGTGTCCAGTGACAAGTAGTAGCGGCTGATGTAATTGTAATACCTCTTTCCTGTTCCTGCTCCATCCAGTCCATGGTAGCAGTACCCTCATGAGTATCACCAATCTTGTAATTAACACCGGTATAATAAAGAATACGCTCAGTTGTTGTAGTTTTACCTGCATCGATATGAGCCATAATACCAATGTTTCTGGTTCTCTCTAATGGATATTCTCTTCCAGCCAAGGTTTTATCCTCCTACTTTAATTAAAAACGATAATGAGCAAATGCCTTATTAGCCTCTGCCATCTTATGCATATCTTCTTTTCTCTTAACAGCTGCTCCTGTGTTGTTAGCAGCATCTAAGATTTCATTAGCAAGTCTCTCTTCCATTGTCTTCTCGCCTCTCTTACGAGCGAACATAGTAAGCCAACGAAGACCAAGTGCCTGACGTCTGTCAGGTCTAACCTCGATAGGTACCTGATATGTAGCACCACCGATACGTCTTGCTTTAACCTCGAGTAAAGGCATGATATTATTCATTGCCTCATCGAATACTTCAAGAGCGGGCTTTCCGGCCTTCTCCTCTACTCTGGCAAATGCGCCATAAACGATCTTCTGAGCAACACCCTTCTTACCATCTAACATTACTGTATTGATAAGCTTGGTTACTACCTTGTTATCGTACAATGGATCTGCCAGAACGTCTCTTTTCTGAATATGTCCTTTACGTGGCACGATTCTTCCCTCCTTAATCATTCTTGTGCAAAATCGCACTAACTAAATCATCGGTACTCACATGGGCTGATGCCCTAACTAGTGTACGTGTCTTCTATCTGACCAAAACCAGAATCCAACACATTATTAGTACTTTGTGGTACACACCCGAATACACGGGTTACCTACTCAGACCGCGATTACTTACCGGCCTTAGGTCTCTTAGCGCCATACTTAGAGCGGGCCTGCTTACGGTTTGCAACACCGGCTGTATCAAGAGTACCACGAATAATATGATATCTTGTACCGGGAAGGTCCTTTACTCTTCCACCACGGATAAGAACAACGCTATGCTCCTGAAGGTTATGTCCTTCACCGGGGATATAGCTTGTTACCTCCATACCGTTAGAAAGACGAACTCTGGCGATCTTACGAAGAGCTGAGTTAGGCTTCTTAGGGGTAGCTGTCTTAACAGCTGTGCACACGCCTCTCTTCTGAGGAGAACTTGCATCGATCGACTTCTTGTGAAGTGAGTTGTAAGTCTTCTGAAGAGCTGGTGCTGTAGACTTCTTTGTTGAAGCCTGACGACCCTTTCTTACTAACTGATTAAATGTTGGCATTCGGTTTCACCTCCTTATAATATTTCGTGCAATTAGCAGCACAAATGCGGATGACAGGAATCGAACCTGCACGGTCTCCCACTAGAACCTAAATCTAGCGCGTCTGCCAGTTCCGCCACATCCGCTGAATGCACCAATGAGCCACGCGGGAATCGAACCCGCGACAACTTGATTAAAAGTCAAGTGCTCTACCAACTGAGCTAGTAGCCCATTCATTATTTTTACGGGGTCACAGCCTCTGCTGACCCTAGCTGGGCCAACTGGATTCGAACCAGCGAGTGTAGCAGTCAAAGTGCTATGCCTTACCGCTTGGCGATGGCCCATTATTGTGGTAACCACCACGTTAATGTAGAAAGGTTTCTCTACACATTAAAAAAGTCTTGTGGTTAGTCTTAATCACAAAACTCTCAAGGTGGATACAGGGATTCGAACCCTGGGCCTCCAGAGCCACAATCTGGCGCGCTAACCAACTGCGCTATACCCACCATATAAAAAACAAATGTGCCCGAAGGGATTCGAACCCCCGACCCACGGCTTAGAAGGCCGTTGCTCTATCCAGCTGAGCTACGGACACATTACCTCACTTATGTGAGAAAGCGGGTGATGGGAATCGAACCCACGTATCTAGCTTGGAAGGCTAGTGTTCTACCATTGAACTACACCCGCAAATTAATCAAATCTTTAGTTATACGTCGGGGTGACAGGATTCGAACCTGCGACCTCCTGGTCCCAAACCAGGCGCTCTAGCCAAGCTGAGCCACACCCCGATTCAGCATCCCTTACGTGACGCAAGTGTTATTATACGCAAAGCATTTCACATTGTCAACAACTTTTGTCAATTTTTTAAAACTTATTTTATAGCCTGATATCATCCTGGATGTAACAAATCTTTGCATCAATTTTTCCATCCTCATCCACTTCCATGAGGACATATGAATTCTTTCTGCCCTCCTGTCTGGGATAGCTTATCGACCCCGGATTAATAATAAGAAGATTCTCATCACGCTCTATAAGTGGTCTGTGAGTATGTCCGAAGAAGACGATGTCAAAGCCCCGCGCTTTTGCCTCATCCTTTAACATCTCGGTTCCGACAGAAATATAATAATGATGTCCATGGGTCAGGTACGCCTTGTATCTGCCTATCATAAACTCATCATCCTCCGGAAGAGAGTCGAAGAAGTCGTTATTACCTGCCACAATGTGACACTCCGCATGGGCCGCCTCCCTAATGGTATAGGCGCTTCCCTCCACATCTCCGCAGTGAACCACCATGTCCGGAGATAGTCTCTCCACAAGTGCAATGTATAAATCATTCTTTCTGTGAGTATCACTTACAACAAGTACTCTCATTCCCCACCCCATGTCTGCATTATAGTATTTCCGACAGAATCTCTTTCATCATGCGAAGCGCCTTACCTCTGTGACTGATTCTGTTCTTCTCATCCGGATCAAGCTCCGCACTGTATACACCCCTGTCCGGAAGGTAGAATATGGGATCATAGCCAAAGCCATGCTCTCCCCTCTCCTCATAGCCTATCGCTCCCTCATAGGTAGCCTCAGCACTATATTCTCTGCCATCAGGCATCACACAGGCTATGGCGCATACGAATCTGGCTGTTCTGTCCTCATCACTAACGCCGTTTAGTCTCTCAATTATCTTAGCATTTTTTATGCTGTATGGAGTATCCTCTCCAAGATATCTGGCTGAATAAATTCCCGGTTCTCCGTTAAGCGCATCAACCACGAGCCCCGAATCATCAGCGAGGACAATGGCATCATCTATGCCCTTCTCCTTGCAGGTCCTGGCCACAGCTCTTGCTTTTATGAAAGAATTCTCCATAAAGCTATTGCCATCCTCTTCTACGTCCGTACTAACTCCGGCTTCTGCCATGGAAAGCACCGGAACGGAATCAGACATTATCTCTCTGATTTCGTTCATCTTACCCTTATTTCCTGTTGCAAATATTAATCTCATTTTTCTTTACCTTACATTTCTTTTTGGCGGTTTGGGTCCCATGTATGAATAGAACCTGGTCTGCATCATTCCGTTGTATATCTTACGATTCTTGTCAGCCTTTCTGCCCAAGTGCTTCTCCGCGTCTTCGTAGGCTGTAATCAGATACATCGACCATGAATCAAGCGCCCTGTATCTCTCACCAATAACATCGTAGAGGGCTCCCACCTCATCCTTATCTGACAGCCTTTCGCCGTAAGGAGGGTTGGTTATGATAAAACCGTACTTCTTGGGATGGCTTAGATCCGCAACATCCCTTCTCTGAAAGTGAATGAATTTATCCACACCCGCAAGACGTGCATTCTCCCTCGATATCCTGACCATCTCATCATCAACATCGAAGCCCTGTATGTCCGTCTCTATGTCACTTAACATCTCATCCTTAGCTTCTTCGTAGGCATCCTTCCATATACTTCCTGGCACAATATGCTCCCACCTGCGCGCAGTAAAGCCTCTATTCATTCCGGGTGCTATGTTAAGAGCCATCATCGCAGCCTCTATAGGGAAGGTACCACTTCCGCAAAAGGGATCTACCAGCACTCTGTCAGCTCTCCACGGAGTCAGCATAATAAGCGCCGATGCCAGGTTCTCGGCTATAGGAGCCTTAGCAGTCAGCTTGCGATAGCCTCTCTTGTGCAGGGAATCTCCGGTTGTATCAAGAGCCACAGTCACCCTGTCTTTATGGATGAACACTCTTATGGGATAATTATCCCCGCTCTCCTCAAACCTTTCTATCTTGTAGGTCTCTCTCATTCGGTCAACCATTGCTTTTTTCATAATTGACTGAATATCGGACGGACTGAAAAGTTTACTCTTTACCGATGCAGCCTTCGCTACCCAGAACCTGCCGTCCTTTGGTATATATTCCTCCCAGCCGATACGCTTCGTACCCTGATATAGGTCCTCGAAGGTATAGGCATCGAATTCTCCGACCTTAAGAAGGATTCTCTCAGCAGTCCTCGACCATATATTTACTCTGGCTATAGCCTCGGCATCTCCGATGAAGGTAACCCTTCCGTCGCTTACTTCGCACACATCGTAACCAAGGTCATCTATCTCTCTCTTTAGCACCGCTTCCAGTCCAAAATGGCAGGGTGCGATCAATTCCATTCTATTCACTAATACATATTCCTAAAAAAGTTAATTACAATTGACACCAGCAGAATCAGGCAGATAATCGGCATGAAGAATCCAATTATCCTTAAAGCAAGCATGGCAAAAAGCACAATGACCGTTATTCCCACAGCCAGACCGCCCCACTTAAGAAGCGCAAGCGGGATCTTTACCACGCGGCCTTTCTTGGTAGTGAAATGCAGCCTTTTGTCATCCACAAACGGCGTCCCTTCATTTCCCATGCTCTCGTTGTAACCTTCCGTTTCCGGCTCCACACTTCTGCTTGCAAGAATCGACTTGGCGATAAGTCTCGGGTCTCCAAGCTTATTAATTACCTCTTCCTCGCTCTTACCCTTCCTAATCTCCGTCTCAATATAGTTCTCATAATAGTTCATCGTATCATTCACAAAGGCAATGTCATCCACTCCCTGAATATGAATCCGAAGAACATTCAAAAATTCCATTTTTTCCATAACATACCTAAAATGCCTGGTGCCTTACCACCGCGTACTCATCTTCCAACTGATAATAGGGACACGTCTCATTGTTCCCCGCCAGAAATGCCTGCATCTCGTCCTCGTCCAAGTCCACATCGCAGACATAATATTCATAATCCTCATCATATGAATAATTCACACATGTATCGCAACAAGCCATATCTTCTCCCTTCCGCGCGCCCGGACGTCCCTAATCCTGCTTCTTATTAATAATAGGAAGAAGAAATATGTATGTCAAAAGCGCGATAACTACGGTTATCAGTCCAATAAACTGTGAGGTTGACAGAATTCCCACACTGCCTCTGTAATCATTACGCAGGAATTCCACCGCAAACCTTCCCACGCTGTAGAGTATGAGCCAGATACAGCTGATATCTCCCTTGCGTCTGGGCTTTCGAGCCAGGTAGAGCAATATTCCCGCTATGACAAAATCGCCCACCGACATTATTATCTGTGTCGGAACAAGCCTGACATTATTGGGTGCATAATCGGAATTCCTGAACACAATTCCGAAGATGCTGTCCGTCTCTCTTCCGTAGCAGCATCCCGCAAGAAGACAACCGATACGTCCGAAGCCCTGTGCAATAGCCACCGACGGTGCCATAAGATCAATATATGTAAGCGTATCCACCTTGCAGAGCTTACAATATACATGTACCGTCAGAATACCGCCAAACAGTCCGCCGAAGACAACAAAACCGCTTCCTGTAATAAACCTTACCGGATCTTTAATAAATTCCGGAAGCTTGGTTATAATAAACAGAACCTTCGCCGCAAGAAATCCGAACACTACGGCTGCAATGGTCATTCCGTATATTATATCCCCATTCAGTCCGCGCTTGACAGCCCTCTTATCTCCGATAAGCATTGCCGCTGCCACACCTATTCCAATCATCAGGCCATAGCCATGAATAGTAAAATTGCCAATCGTAAGCAGATCATTATACATGCGTATTCTCCCAATTAAGTAGTATTATTTGATACCAATACAACATCTTAACAAATTATACATTGATAACCACCGACAGGCAATAAAGTTAATAATCATTTAATAACTCATTTTTATTCAAAAGCAAAAGTCCCGGAAGGATCCGGGACTTTGTCTCTTATTCTATTAAGATAATACTAACTCAGATTATTAAAGAAAAGCCTTAACGGTGTTATATACGCCTTCTCCGTCAAGTCCGTACTTCTTAACCAGTTCACCTGCAGGACCTGACTCGCCAAACATATCCTGCATACCTATCTTCTTAACAGGAGTAGGAAGCTCCTCTGACAGAACATCACAAACGGCGCTTCCAAGACCTCCGATAACTGAATGCTCTTCAACAGTAACAACCTTACCCGTCTTCTTTGCTGACTCAAGAATAATCTCCTTATCGATAGGCTTAATTGTATGAATATTAATAACGTCAGCACTTATACCATCTGCTTCAAGCTTCTCAGCTGCCTTAAGCGCACTGTCCACGCAGATACCGGTCGCAACAATTGTAACGTCCTTACCATCCTTAAGCTTAACGCCCTTGCCAATCTTAAAGCTGTAATCATCACCTGTATTAATTACAGGAACAGCTGCACGACCAAATCGTAAATACACAGGTCCTTCCATCTCAAGAGCCGCCCTTACTGCTGCCCTTGCTTCGATGTCATCACTTGGAACAATTACGGTCATTCCGGGAATTGTTCTCATGAGCGCGATATCTTCATTACACTGATGTGTAGCACCATCCTCACCGACCGTGATACCTGCATGTGTAGCACCAATCTTAACATTAAGATGAGGATATCCGATGGAATTCCTTACCTGTTCGAAGTTTCTGCCTGCCGCAAACATTGCAAAGGATGAAATAAAGGGAATCTTACCACAGGTTGCAAGACCTGCTGCAATTCCTGTCATGTTACACTCGGCAATACCGCAATCAAAGAACCTGTCAGGATATGCCTTCTTAAAAGTGCCCGTCTTGGTAGCTCCGGCAAGATCGGCATCCAGCACAACTAACTGCGGAAAATCCTCTGCACACTCCACCAGGGCATTACCATAGCTTTCTCTAGTAGCAATCTTCTTAATCTCTTCCATGCTTAGGCCTCCTTCAGTGCTTCATCAATCTTAGCCAGATCTTCCATGGCCGTCTTATATTCTTCGTCATTAGGAGCCTTGCCATGCCATCCTGCATTGTTCTCCATGAAGGATACTCCTTTACCCTTTACGGACTTCATCACAATAGCTGTAGGCATTCCCTTAGTATTTCTTGCATTCTCAAATGCAGTTCTGATGTCGTCAAAGTTATGTGCATCAATTGTTACTACATTGAAGTTGAATGCCTTAAACTTGTCTTCAATCGGATATACTGAGCAGACATCCTCAACCTTACCATCGATCTGGAGTCCGTTGTTATCTACAATAACAACAAGGTTATCAAGCTTGTTAGCACCCGCATACATGCTGGCTTCCCATACCTGACCTTCCTGGATTTCTCCATCACCAAGAAGTGTATATACTCGGTAATCCTTATTATCAATCTTTCCTGCAAGTGCCATTCCAACTGCTGCTGATATTCCCTGTCCGAGCGAACCGGAACTCATGTCCACACCGGGGGTCTCCTGCATACAGGGATGTCCCTGAAGATATGAACCCAGATGTCTTAAGGTCTTCAAATCCTCAACAGGGAAGTATCCTCTGTTGGCAAGCGCTGAATAAAGTCCCGGTGCTGTATGACCCTTGGATAATACAAAGCGATCTCTGTCCTCCCACTTCGGATTCTTAGGATCGATATTCATCTCCTCAAAATACAGATACGTAAACATATCAGCTGCTGAAAGTGATCCGCCCGGGTGTCCTGCCTTAGCGGAATGAACTGCAGTAACGATACCCTTACGAACTTCATTTGCCTTCTTCTGAAGCTCTAAGTTAGTCATCTTGTTCCTCCTTAATATGTTCAAGATAATTCATACACTCATATATTACCACAGGAATAGGGTTTTGCACATTAGAATTTCCACAAAAAAAGTTAGATTTTATAAGGCTTGTTCACGCGCACGGTAAACAAGCCTTATACGTAATAATATATGCGGTTTAACTCTTGATTCAGAGTTAATATACAACCTTATTTCGTCCGGAGTCCTTGCCGAGATATAGTTTATTGTCAGCCTCCATGATATTGTAATCAAGTTCGGAATTGAAGTCATATTCAGTCAGTCCGAAGGTCATTGTGACAGTAATAATACCATTCTCGCACGGAATCTTGATATTTCTTATCTGTGACTGTATACCATATACAAGCTGCAGAGCCTCATCACCGTTTTTCCTGGGGAATATAAGGAGGAATTCCTCGCCACCCCACCTTGCTGCAGAACCGATTCCTTTCATTTGCTGCTTCAGAACCTCTCCAATCTTGATCAGCACCTGGTCACCCATATTATGTCCGTAGGTATCATTGACTTTCTTAAAGAAATCAATATCACATATACATATGCTGAGACATTCATCGTGAAGATTGGTAGCAAGCGTCACCAGTCTCTCCATAGCCGCACCACGATTAAGAAGTCCTGTCAATGGATCCGTATTTGCCTTCTCCTTAAGCATCTTATTGTACTCAATAAGCTTACTCTCCATGGTCTGACTGTCATGGCTGAACAGATATGCTACGACAGATGTACAAATAATCAGAGTACCCATAAACAGTGCTCTAACCATAAGCTTTGCATCAGTAGAGAGTGTAATAAGTGCTGTCTTCTCATTATACTCGAAGAACAAAAGCATATATATGATAAATATTATCCCACTGACTACTGTCTTCTTACCACCATTCGCATAGCTGGCAAAATAGAACATCATTATCATGACAAGAAGGAAGGTCTGCGCTCCACAGAACCATCCGTATAATTCCAGATTGATGATTACCCAGAGCAGAGTCCAGGTAAGAAAGCAGTAAACCGATGCCATCCTTCCTATATTGTATGTCGCAATCAATATCAGTATTCCGACTATAACAGAGACTGCGCCCGAGATTACTCCAAACCTGGAATCCCAGATAGAAGACACTATAATACTGAAAAGTGAGAAAATATCCAACACGATTGATAGGATTCTGACAAGCACTACTATCTTATTCGCTTCGTTTTCACCTGTAGTGTCCTTCTTAATTACATCCAAAAAACTCATAAATTATCCCTATTCCCCTATTGTTACTGTTACTGCTTTTATTATAACACATTTTAGGACTTTAGTACTACCTTTTTTTAATACTGTCTTATTTTCATTATCAACGAAAATCATTCTGCTAACAAGGGGAATTAATTAAAAAAGAATAACAAAATAGTGCTAATACACGAACTAAAAACAAAATAGGGAGATACCGTAAGTATCTCCCTTATCCGTGCATGAGAGGATTCGAACCCCCGACACCTTGGTCCGTAGCCAAGTGCTCTATCCAGCTGAGCTACATGCACCTACCGCTTTGCGACTTGACTATTATTACATTCAAATCGTAACTTGTCAAGCACTTTGTGGATTGCGGTAATCAATAATTCTATTCGAACAATACGGATGTGGAGCTACAGCCCAGTCTGTCACAGCCAAGCTCAATATACTTGCTCATATCTTCTACAGTTCTTATTCCACCGGCTGCCTTTATCTTAACATTTTCTCCGATATGCTCTTTGAACAATCTGATATCCTCCAAGGTTGCACCTGCTGTTCCAAAGCCGGTTGAGGTCTTGATATAATCCGCCCCTGCCTCAGTTACAATCTCACACAGTTTTATCTTCTCTTCCATAGTAAGATAGCAGGTCTCGATGATCACCTTTAATATGTGTGTACCACAGATCGACTTGATTGATGCAATTTCATCCCTTACAGAATCATAATCTCCGTTCTTGACATCACAGATGTTGATTACCATATCAACTTCATCCACTCCGTCTGCAATTGCCACGCGACATTCAGTCTCCTTAGCTTCTCTTACCGAATAGCCGAGAGGAAATCCGATTACAGTCGCAACCATAAGTCCGTCACCGTATTTATCCTTCACCCTCTTAATATAATTAGGCGGAATACATACACTTGCCGTATGGTATGTACAAGCCTCCTCACACAATGATTCAATATCCTTCCACGAAGCATAGGCTTTAAGTAAGGTGTGATCGATTTTGCCTGCAATCATAGCTGAATCCATTATTCTATCCTCCCTAACAAAACTTAATACATGATTACTTCATCCGCACTCACTCTGGCAAAAATAAGCGGTTTACTCTCGGGCTCATTGTCTCCTATTACAATAGAAGAAAGGAATCTCTTTAAAGAGGCCTCAATTTTGCTTTCGTCATTCGTATACAACCTTGCAATAATATCACCTTTGGATACTTTATCTCCTGTCTTTTTATTAAGAATGATTCCGGCAAGGTAATCAATTGTATCTTCAAGTGTTTCTCTTCCTGCGCCAAGAATCTGACTTGCCACACCGATTCCCTCCGAATCCATTGAAGCAATGTATCCATCCCCAGGAGCCCTGACCTCTCTTACAATCTTAGCACTTCCAAAGTTGGATGGGTCGGCTATAACACTTTCATCGCCACCCTGAGCTTTGACCATCAGCATAAGCTTATTAAGAGCGCTGCCGTCCTCGATTACTCTTTTTGCCTTCTCTTCGCACTCCTGCTCGCTTCCCAATCCTGCAAGCACCATCATCTGAGAAGCAAGCATTATGCACTCATGTGTAAGATCCTTAGGACCTTTTCCGCTAAGTGTATTTACCGCTTCCGTAACCTCAAGACTGTTACCTATCGCCCATCCCAAAGGCTTGTCCATATCCGTGATAAGTGCTCTTGTATTCCTGCCTGCCATCTCACCAAGCCTGCACATAACCTGAGCAAGCTTAACGGCATCATCCACTGAGCGCATAAAGGCTCCACTTCCAACCTTAACATCAAGAAGTATTGCATCGCTTCCTGCCGCGATCTTTTTGCTCATGATGGATGAAGCAATAAGAGGAATACTGTTTACTGTTGCCGTTACATCCCTAAGCGCATACAGCTTCTTGTCTGCAGGCGTAAGATTCCCTGACTGTCCTATTACGGACAGGCCGGTGCTTCTCACCACATCAAAGAACTCTTTCTCACTAAGGTCTGTCCTATATCCGGGGATGCTCTCAAGCTTGTCCACTGTTCCCCCTGTATGACCTA
Organism: Lacrimispora saccharolytica; assembly: GCA_021531795.1. Lineage (GTDB taxonomy): Bacteria > Bacillota > Clostridia > Lachnospirales > Lachnospiraceae > Colinaster. Next base: position 25,451 of record JADYUL010000005.1, on the reverse strand, counting down.
AGCCCCTGCCGCTCATCTTGGCAACCTTTACTCCGTTAGCCGCAACAATCGGTGCAACAATAAGCGTCGTCTTATCTCCGACTCCGCCCGTACTGTGCTTATCAACTTTTATTCCTTCAATTGGCGATAAATCAACCATATCACCACTGTGGGCCATGGCCTGAGTCAGGTTCAGTATCTCTTCATCGTCCATTCCGACGAAGAATACCGCCATAAGCCATGCACTTATCTGGTAATCCGGGATTATCCCATCAACATATCCATTAATTATGAAGTCAATTTCATCCTTGGTGAGCCTGCCACCATCGCGCTTTTTCTCAATTAAATCATACATTCTCATATCTATTACCCCATAAATTTCCTTACAGAATCGAATCAAAAGCGTGTGGAAGCAGATCTGCAAGAGAATAGATTCTTGTCTCCGTTCCGTCATACAGAATCACCTGGAATGAATCCGCGTCGCAGAATTCACTCATTACCTGTCTGCATATCCCACAGGGTGGACAGAATTCCGTCACGTCCTTGTCCTTTCCGCCCACAATCGCAATTGCTCTGAAATCCCCCGCTCCTTCGCTTACAGCCTTGAATATTGCCGTCCGCTCCGCGCAGTTACAGGCACCATAGGATGCATTCTCTATGTTACACCCATAGTATATCGTACCGTCTCCATCAAGCAACGCAGCACCTACCCTGAATTCCGAGTACGGCGCATATGCCATCTCTCTGGCCTTCATAGCTTCCTCTATCAGCAGTTCAATATCCATATCGCCCCTCCGCTTTTCACTTCAATATCTCTTTAGCAAAGCTGCTGCCCTGAGTAGTAACCTCAAGACCGAATATCTCCTCTATAGTAGCTGCAATATCAGCGAAACTACCTCTCGTTCCCAGGTTCACGCCTTCCCTTATATCGCGTCCGTACACGAGGAGAGGCACCATCTCGCGTGTATGGTCAGTACCCTTATATCCCGGATCACAGCCGTGGTCAGCGGTAATAAACAGTATATCCTCATCCCTCATATTATCCATGAAGGTTCCGAGAAGCCCATCGAACACCGTTGATGCAAAGGCATAATCATCTATCGCTCTTCTGTGTCCGTATTTCATATCAAAATCGACCAGATTAACGAAACAGAGGCCTTCGAAGTCTTCCCTCTGGAACTTAAGTGTCTGTCTCATTCCATCTACGTTATCTGTTATCCTTACCGTTTTTTGAATACTCTTTCCTGCGAAGATATCGTATATCTTACCAACGCCCAATGTGTCAAGGCCGTTTCTTACAAGCACGTCCATCATGGTATCCGCAGGCGGAACAAGCGAATAATCATGTCTGGCTGCCGTCCTTTCATAAGAACCGCTGCTGCCTTTAAAGGGACGTGCAATTATCCTGCCAACTCCATGCTGGCCCTGCATTATTTCCCTTGCCATCTCGCAGTATTTATACAGAGTCTCCACACTTATCACATCTTCATGAGCCGCAATCTGAAGCACGCTGTCTGCAGAAGTATACACAATAAGGTCACCGGTTCTTACATGCTCATCACCGTAATCATTGATTACTGCAGTTCCCGAATATGGCTTATTACACAATATCCCCCTTCCGGTTGCCGCTTTAAGCTTATCTATGATTTCCATGGGAAAGCCGTTAGGGTAAGTCGGGAGCGGTTTTGCCGAAATAATACCGGCTATCTCCCAGTGACCTATCGTAGTATCCTTGCCCTGACTCACCTCCTGCATTCTGCCGTAGGCACCGATTGGAAGTTCGACCGGAGTGGCATAATCTATTCCATCAATATTAAGAAGTCCAAGCGCCTCCATATTCGGAGTGTGGTACTCACTGCTTTCGTATATTGTCTTTAATGTATTGGCGCCCTCGTCATCAAATTTGAAAGCATCCGGCGCATTACCCACTCCAAAACTGTCAAGTACAATAACAAAAACCCTTCTTGCCATATCCACCTCTTTCCCTGAAGGAGCAAAGACTTGCATACCCCCTCACGTGTACTCAATCGTCCTTCATTCCTTCAAAAGTACAAACGAATCATTGAATATCATAATTATAACATATATAATTCTTAAGTAAGATATTTAGGGGAAATTTGAGGATATTTTAATGATCAGATATGAATTTAACCGAACCTCCTGGCCCGATTATGATACAGGCGACCAGAGAGAATGGGTGATAACCAACGGTTTGGGCAACTACGGCGGTGCTTCGCTCATAGGCGGACTGAACCGCACTCATCAGGGACTGCTGGTTGCCAGCTTATGTTCTCCCACCATGCGCTACGTCACCCTTGAGCGTATGAACGAGATGGTGGATATATGTGGGAATAACTATGACCTTGAGACTTCAAGGCGAAGGATTAACGGGCATCAGCTTCTAAAGGAGGGGTATAGATACCTTACGGATGTTGTCTACGACGGCACTGTAACCTATCACTACGCGCTTGGCTCTGCTTCTGAAAAGCCTGCCTTCGAAATCACCAAGTATATTGCGCTTAAGCGTGATGAGAACACCCTGGCGCTGGCCTATGACCTCATAAACCATTCAGACGATGAAGCCTCACTTACCTTTACTCCATGGCTGAACTTCAGAGAACACAACACCTTAAGCCGTGACAGCTTACCAAAGTTTGACATGCTGCTTACCGGCAACACTCTGTCATTGGTACCGAGAGTCAATCCATATGTCAGAATTGATATCTCAATATCAGACGGTCAGTTTGTTTTGCGCAAACAGAAGGCGGCGGTCAACAGTGAGCTAATAACCGAGGTTAAGCTTAAGACCGAGGGACTTACCTCACACTTCACTCCGTATGATATTACGCTAAAAATTCCCGGCGGTATCACAAAATCCTTCTCCATTATCGTTTCGGTAAATTATTCGGAGGTTATACAGGGAATGGCTCTTCTTCAGCAGGCTTCGGACTGTTTTCTCGACGGCCGAGCCGCTCACAAGATTGTGGAGAAGAGCCGCAGATATTACGATAAGCTTCTTAAAAAAGTGCCCGAGACTGACGATTTTGCGAAGCGTCTGATTCTTGCTTCCGACGCTTTCCTATGTAAAAGAAAAAGCACCGATACCGAAACAATTCTTGCAGGCCTTCCCTGGTTTACTGACTGGGGCAGGGATACTATGATAGCATTTACGGGACTTACCCTGTGTACCGGCAGATATGATGATGCGGGTCAGATTCTCTTTACCTTTGCAAAATACATGGAAAACGGACTTGTGCCAAACATGTTCCCGGATGATAATTCCAAGCCACTCTACAATACTGCCGATGCCTCACTATGGTATTTCATCGCGGTATATAAATACCTTAAATACCTTGGTTCTGATGAAAATGTAGATAAGAATTATCTTAAGAGTGCCGCAGAATTTATTAAAGATTCCATCTTCCCCTGTCTTATATCAATCATTGATGCCTACGAAAAAGGCACTGATTATTCCATAAGAATGCTTAACAACGGACTAATAGCCTGCGGCAGCAATCTTGATCAGGTTACCTGGATGGATGTAAGAGTCGGTGACAAGGTTATGACTCCCAGACACGGCTGTCCGGTAGAGATTAATGCTCTGTGGTACAATGCCCTCTGCATTACGGACTACTTATGCAGATTGTTTGGTTATGACGGCTCACATTACAGAGAGCTTTCCGAGCTTGTAAAGTACAACTTCAAGCCGGCTTTTTTCAATCAGTTAAGTGGGTGTCTGTATGACGTCGTGGTCTATAACGAAGAGAGGGGCGATTTTACAAGCAAAGACGATTCCATAAGGCCAAACCAGATATATGCGGTATCGCTTCCGTTCGACCTGCTGTCACCAATGGATGCAAGGCAGGTGGTGGATGTTGTCATGCGAAGGCTCTATGTCGGAGTGGGACTCAGGACATTGTCAAGCGACCATCCCGACTATCATGGTCTGTATCGCGGAGCCCTTGAGGAGAGGGATGAAGCCTATCATCAGGGAACCGCCTGGCCTTATCTGCTCGGCGCCTTCTTTACGGCCTACTCCAAGCTCTATGGAGCGACAAGCGACGGTCGTGAGACACTGATAAAGTTCTTCGAGCCCATCAAAAAGCATCTTATGAATGATAATTGCATAGGTGGAATATGTGAAGTATTTGACGGCGACAAACCGCACTTGGGTGGCGGTTGTTATACCCAGGCATGGTCTGTCGGCGAAATACTGAGATCCTACACGGAGGATGTTCTTAGAAAAAAGAAAACCGTGTAGTAATTCTTAAATTTAGAAAAATCTGACTAAGCTAATACTGAAGACCAGGACTTGCATATATCTATCGTCTGTAGGTATATGCAAGTTTTCTTATCCATTCACATCTGTCAGGTGCCAGGGTGTCTCCTCCGCTTCTCCACTGCCAGTTACCGTATACTGTGGCCGGAGCATTTATCCTGGCTTCATTGCCAAGACCGAGAAGGTCCTGTACAGGCACTATAACGACATCGGCACAGGACATATATGCTGACCTGATGATTTCATCGGCAAGTCTGCCTGCCGCATCATCTCCTGCATTACTTCCTGCACTTCTATCTTCAACTCCAAGATAATCATATACATACGCAAGCTCTTCATCACTCCTTGAATCAATAAATCCCCTAAGAGTCTCCGTATCATGCGTTGTAGTATATAATACAACATTACTGTCCGTAAAATTATGTGGCAGATTCTCACTGTCATTCTTAGCACTAAGTCCAAGAAGTTCTATCCTGCAGCATGGAAGTCCGCTTTTGCTTACCAGCTTATGAACTCCCGGAACCACGGTTTTGGGACCTGCATCATCTATTATTATCTTGGCATTTCCCATGGACTGTATAACAATATCTATGAACTTCTTGCCCGGTCCCTTATACCATCTGCCTGATGTCGAACTCGTCTGATTGGGATTAACCGCAAAGTATTTTACAACTCCGATAAAATGATCAATTCTGATCACGTTGAACATTCTTGAAGCGATACTTACCCTTTCCTTCCACCATTCGAAGTCGTTCCCCGCGATGCCGTCCCAATCATACACCGGGTTTCCCCAAATCTGACCGGTTGATGAGAACGCATCCGGCGGAACAGCCGATACAAGCTTGGCCTTTCCGTCTGCCTTAAGCTGGAAGTATTCTCTGTGTGCCCAAACATCTGCGCTGTCATGTGCCACATACAGAGGCAGGTCGCCGATAATCAGAAGGCCTCTGGTGTTGGCATAGGTAAGAAGTCTCTGCCACTGACAGTTGAAGGTATACTGACAGAACATATAGAACTCTGTTTCTTCCGCAAGCTCTTCTCTTGCAACGTTAAGTGCAAGCTCATCTCTCTCCCTGAACTCCCTGCTCCACTCTATCCATGGTGCACCGTTATGCTTATCCTTGAGTGCTCTAAACAGGGCATAATCATCCAGCCAATACCTGTTGTCCGACTTAAATATTCTATATTCTACAAGTTCTCTGTCGAATCGTTTGAATGCTTTCTTAAGCACTCCGTTTCTGTTCTGATAGATTGAACTGTAATCTACATCTCTTTCGTCAGAACCCCAATCAACAGCTCTAACCTCATCAATATCAAGAAGGCCCTCATTAACCAGTTCATCCAAATCAATGTAATAATTATTTCCTGCAAAAGCGGAAAGTGCCTGGTACGGGCTGTTACCGAAGCTTGTCGGTCCGATTGGAAGAATCTGCCAGTATCTGAACTTCAGGTCCACCAAAAGGTCAACGAAATCATACGCCGCTCGTCCTATCGTTCCGATTCCGTATGCGGAAGGAAGTGAGCTTACGGGCATCAGTACGCCACAGCCTCTGGTTAATTGTTTTTCATTTTGTGTATTCATCGAGCCTCAAAGTATAAAAATCAATCAAATTTGTTATAATTTAGCATATTTTCGTATTTTTTTAATAAAATATGTTATACTAATTCTAAAGTCTGAATAAAATTATGTCAACAAAGTATTATTTCTTTGGTTTGGGGGTATTTAATGACTACAATTAAAGATATTGCTAATCGACTGGGAATATCCGTAAGTGCGGTATCCAAGGGACTTAACGGTGCTCCGGACATCAGTGAGGAGCTGAGGACCATAGTTCTTGAGACTGCGGTGGAGATGGGATATTCTACCAAGCGTTCCAGAAAGGAGGAACACAGACGACTGGCTGTATTTATTGAAAATATGGACTATGAAAGCCCGAGTGATTTCGGTTATGATATCATTCTCGGATTCAAGCAGAGTGCCTTCAAGCAGAAGTGGGCAGTGGATGTAATCCCTGTCACCCCTGCAATGCAGCTTGAAGAGAAATATGACACATATATGCTTAAGCACGGCTACAGCGGTTCCTTCGTCCTCGGATTCACTCTCCACGACGAGTGGATAAAGCAGTTCGCTACAACCAATACTCCTACGGTATTATTCGATAACTTTGTAAGTAAGAATCAGAATGTTGCCTATGTCGGAACAGATAACAGAGAAGGTATCGATCTTGCCATAGAACACTTAGTAAAGCTTGGACATAAGAGGATAGCATTGCTAAACGGTACTCTTTATTCCATGGTATCCGAGCAGCGTCAGGATGCATATAATGCAGGCTTAATAAAATACGGCCTTACTCCCGACGAGAAGTTGACCGCTTACGGATACTTTATGGCAAGTGCAACCAAGGACCATGTTAAATCCTTTATTGATAACGGTGCCACCGCCATCCTATGCTGTAGTGATGTTATCGCAGCAAGCGTGGTCGATGAATGCAAGCTGCTCAACTTGTCCGTACCGGGCAGCATCAGTGTAGTCGGCTTCGACAATACTCCCATTGCCGATGAATACGGACTGACAACCATTAGTCAGAACAGAATAGAGCTTGGAAAGAGCGGATATGTTACAATCACTGCTCTTATATCACACATCGGCATCAGCTCTACGCTTATGAGACCTACACTGGTTGTCAGAAATTCAACATCTGTATGTAAGGAATAACAGGATTTACATACAATCATATTAATTCATCAGTAATAATCTGTATCAGTTAATAATTACTCAGCAAGAAGGAGTCTGATCTTGTCAAGTTCATCAGCTGTAGGCGAGGTCGGATTCCATCCAATCTTCTGCCCGTCACCCTCATATCTTGGAATAAGATGAATATGGAAATGGAAGACAGTCTGTCCAGCAACCTCATTATTGTTCTGTACAATATTGAAGCCGTCAGCACCGAGCTTCTCAGTCATTGTTTTAGCCAGTCTTGCTGCAAGAGCAAAGGCATCAGCCACAAGCTCCTTCGGCATCTCATAGATATTGGCATAGTGCTCCTTGGGCAGTATCAGTGCATGTCCTTTAGTTGCCGGAGACATATCAAGAATAACCTTGAACTTATCATCCTCATATATCGAATTGGTCGGGATCACCCCACCGGCAAGCTTACAGAAAATACAATCGTCTTTAATCATGTTACACCTCTTTATTTCATGAATTCAAAAAGTTCATCCAGGCTTCTCATATACTGAAAATCACCTTTCATTGTCATCGCTCCGCTCATAAAAGCTCTCTGGAAGGTCATTCTTCCATTCACGATTTCGTTCATGGTATCCTGAGACAATGTAATCTCAACATCTCCGGGCTTGTCACTTCCGACTTCCACCGAAAGATTATTCTGAGCTATCTCAGCAAGGATCCTCTTACCGTCGATAACAATTCTTATTCTTGCCTTGAATCCCGGAAGTGGTTTGAAATTCTTCTTAAGCTGTTCCGCAAAAGTTTCGATACTGCTCTTCTCCTTGCCCATCATGCCCCTGAACATGGAAGCAAGCTCTAAGATATCCTCCTTCTGCTGTTGAACATACTGGTCGTCCGCTGCATACTGTGACAGTTGCTCAGATTCCTGAGGAGTAAGATCGGTGTTCTGGGAAACCGATACCATCTGCTTCACAGCCTGATTGCTGGCAGGGAATGAAATCAGTCTCTGATTAATGGTTCTATACATATTCTCTGCCTTCTTCTCAATCAGAGTAGTGTACTCATCGTTCATCTCCAGGCTGGCAGCATCTGCGATATAACCACAGATTCCGCTACACGGACGTCCTCCGAGAATCTCCCACGCCGTAGACAGATTAAGTTTACCTTCTCTCTCTCCGTAGGTAGTTGACATTACTATCGGAGACATATATATCTTGGATATTCTGTCCTTGTCTCCGTAGAGCCAGCAGGCATCAAGGAATTGCTGCATATATCCGCCAATACCATACCATTCCACTGTTGTTGCCAGGATAATACCGTCGGCGTCCTTCAACGTCTGAGGAAGGGTTGTTATGGTATTCTTAAGTTCACAGAGCATAAACCGCTCCACCTTAACATTCAGCTCCTCAAGTACGGACTGCATCTTATTGATTACAAAGAGGGTAGGATCATCCATAAGCCCTCTTCCGCCATAATAAATATTTACCTTCACGGGATACTCCTTTTTACGTTAGTTTCTATCTAAGGATTATCCCTATTATACAACAACTGTCTCAACCTTGCCAAACCTTATCTTGGTTCCTCGATACACCCTCTTCTCTTCTCCGACTCCTATTTTCACATCGTCCACATAGGTCCCATTGGTACTGCCGAGATCTCTAATGTATATCTCATTATCGCGCATGATGAATTCAGCATGGGTCCGACTTACGGAATTGTCCGAGATACAAATGTCTACGACCTCGTATTTCTTTCCAACCGTCTGCGGAAAGTAGTTTAAGGGACACTCCTTGCTGACACCGCATACATTAAATGCTATCACATAGTCAGGACTGCTTTCCTCAATAAAGACAGTTTTCTCATCATCCTGGTTATTATCCGTATCCATGAAGGTAGTTTCTCCTTCATCATACCAGTAATCATCAACCGTAACCTGGCTGTCAAACCTTATCTCATCCTTTTCACGGTTCTTTCTCTTGAACAGTCCCTTGACACCATTTTTTAAGGACTTCTTATTCTTGTTTTTGTTCTTGGTCTTCTTCCCTTCTCCGGTTACTGTTCTCACAGTCGCTTCCCGAATAAGCTTAAGTCCCGTATCATTGCTTTCCTCAAAGCCGTTACTTGACCGAGAATCTTCCATAGTGTCTACAATATACTGCTCTTTAATTGCCTGTTGCTGATTAAGTTTCATAATACCATTGATACTTTCATAATATGCATCCAGCGAAAACAGGCCTTCCTTACTCTTACTGTAGAAGCCATATGCTATTTCCACCGCATCAGAGTCCTTGTGATCTATCTGGGCAAGAAGCATATCCGCAAGGGCATAATATCTTCCGGCAACCTTAAGTAATTCGTCTTCCATATCGATAAACGGGATGTATATAAGTCTGAGTTCTCCGTTTTCCATATCTCTGTACATATGCTCCGGCTTTAAAACAAAATACCGTTCATCAAGCAGATACAGAAACGCCGTCCTTGTAATACCGATTATTTCCCCAAAGAGGCTGATAACATCATCCTTAGTCATCAGCCTCTTCTCGTTCTCCTGTCTGATGCTTGTCATGTTAGTAATATCATACTTAAGAACATAGCGGTTATTATATATACCCGCTCTGCAGCGTGGAATGCCCCTTATCTCATTATTGATAAGCATTTCCCTCGCATATTCCATTTCAATATCTGTCATATCATCTACAATAAGGTAGTTTCTACCCATCTCATTAATTAATTCCATATGCCCCTCATCACTAGTCTATATTCTTCATCCTTATCACACCTACTGGATCAAATCGCACAATTGACACAGCCCTTTCTCCTATGAAGCTGTTATCATACAGGCTGAGCGCGCCGACCCTGTTACTGACATTCACATCACACTTAATATCAATCTTCAGCAAAGATACTGAAGCTTCTGCAGAACTTACATATTCATACACCTGATGATCAAGTAATTCCGACAGAGAATCATCAACCTTGCGCTTGACCGTATTATTATCCTCCCATCTTAGCTGTTGTCCTCTAAGAGCCGAGATGTACAGTTCCTGATAGCAAACGCAATGATTGTATAGAAAGAATGAAAGCAGAATAGACAGAACGGTAATACCAATTGTAATAGGTATTATTACCGACGCTTCAACCGTCATATACCCCTTTACTCTGCATCTGTGCGGCGGTGAATGAATAAAATATTCAAATCTCATATATTTAGTGTCCTTTCAAAAATATAACCTGCAATAGCTCCGGTTGTAAGAAATGGAATCATCGGTATATTATCAGTTAGTCTGACCCGTCTTAAGCACAGCGCCGGCACACATACTGCCAAACTAATGATAAAGGCAACAGACACTGCCACCAGATATCCCGACAAACCAAACATTAATCCCAATATTATATAAGTCATTCCATCTCCAACTCCGATATTACTCTCCCTGCATATAACAGCTGCAAGAAGCATAATCGTCCCCGGTGTTACGAGAAACAGCTGAATGCCGATTCCCACCTTGTATTCAAGCAGAAATAACGATGCCTTAACAAAGGCTAACACAGCCGCAGTAATAAGCAGTTTGAGTTGAACCGTACGGGTTCTAACATCTTCGTAGGAGAGATATATGAGTATGGCTATTATAATTACCATGATAAGCTTGATCATAACATTACCTATCCTCCGCAATCCTTACAGGGTCCTCTTGCACCAACCTCTGACAACTTTACCAGCTTAACCTGTCTCTTGAGAGCTGAGCAGCCTGCATTATTATGCGCCCTGTTCCCATCCGGTGTTATAAACATAAGCCCTGTTGAATAGCCTTTTTTGCAATATTCACAAGGATAATACTTAGCATGATTATTATTCCTGAGACTGTCGACTTCCGTTGCCGATACTACCCTGATATTTACATTAAGATGGCTACAGCTAAGTGACCTGTGGTACACGCTTCCGTGTTCGGTGATGTATACATATTCCTCTTCTTCTGTTGTCGTAAGAACGCTGCATACATCATATCCGGTCCACTTCCTTACGGAGGCATGAGCCGTTGCATATGACGGAATAAATCCGATCTCGCTGACAAACGGAGATATGGAAACCGGAAGGCTCATATCCACCGTATCGGAATCCATGCTTATTCCATGACATGCAAGAGCCGCCAATTTAGTGGTCTGATGAATATTTGCCAGAGTCTTGGAATACCGTTCATAAGATAGGAACAGGCATAGAATATTTGCCATAAAGAAAATAAAGAACGGTAACACAAAGGCTGCCTCAACAGTCATACTTCCTTTTATTCTTTTCATATATTTACCCGGGAAACCCGAACAATGCCTTCAGCACAATTCTGGGGAATTTGATTGGTAATGCCACAAGGGGAAGATTTGAAACTAACAATAACCTGCACCTGCTGAAGGCACAGTTCGAATTTCCCTTTTACCTATACATATTATTTCTTTTTATAGATACAGAACTTCCATACGACGAATAAACATTGACCTCAGCGGACAGTGAAAATATCATCCCATCCATCCTGAAAGCTTCATTTCCGGGAGTCTTCCTGATATCCATCTCCATTACATCCATTAGCCTCACTGTCTTTTCATCAATATTCTTTATTACAAGAAAACCATACAGATAATCCTTATACTCCATACCCGAAGCACTGATTTTGTAATTATCCAGACATCCTGCAAATACAGGCAACTCAGCTATCGAAATATTCCAATTCGAGTCATTCTTGGTATTGGGAAGCGGATGTCCGTCATACAATATTCTCAGGTCCTGTGCACTTTCCGCATATCCCCATGCAAACAATATGGATGCCTTTACCGCCTCAGTAAGTGCAGGTACTCCTACAGCAGAGGTTGCTGCAATTGCTACCTCTTCTGCCTCCATTTTCCTAACAGCACTGCTCCAAAGATAAGCCTCATTTATCGCATATCTTATCTTGAAAATATCCGAAGCAACCAGCGACAGATTTGCTGCGTCATCGCCCTTACCCTTTAAGATATACTCTATCTGATATTTAAGCCTGCTGTCGGCTTTCTCTTTATCGAAGTAGCCGCATTTTTCGAATATGTAGTTATTCATACTGAGGTCGCTCATAAGCCCGGTATCTTTGCTCCCCATAAGTCCCACACCGTTTGTCACTGTTCTGTGACTAATAAGACTGTTTACATCCGTACTTCCATAAGCCAGACTCTGTCGCCTTTCTCCCAATGCATATATAAGCATCGAATCATCCCTATAGCCCTCAACGGCATCTGCCGGATTGCTTACACTGTAGGGTTCTTCCTCTTCTGAAAGTGTACTGTTTATCTCATTTAATATCTCATCAACACTTCCGTCTGCACTTTCTCTCTGACTGTTAAGGGAATCAAATTCATCTTTTCTCTTCGCGATATCTTCAGAACCGACAGCCTTAGAGACAAGATTCAACCCATACTTGCTCTTCATATACTGACCTATCTGATATCTGAGTACCTCGCCCCGGTTATCCGAGGCAAAGCTGACATCGGATATAGTTCCGTTCGCTGCCTTAAGTGCAGTGAGATCCTTAGACAACAGTGTATTGTTTCCTTTGAAGGCCTTGTTCATATATGAAAGCAGATGGTTCTTGGTTTTATTTACATCCGGCACACCTTCACCATATGATGAATCAATAAACAGCAGATCGTATTGCTTTAAACATTCTCTGTGATACTCAGCAAATATACTGTCCAGTCCCATATCCATGACACATTCTGTTTCAAACCTGATTGTCTCATTCCTGACCGCCATGAGCATGGTGGTCAGGAATGTAACAAGTATTCCGATAATAAGGGACAAGTAAACAGTAAGATATGCCTTAACTCTTCCATTCCACATATCAAATAGAATTAGCCTGCGATGTAATCTTCTGGAAAATCTGATTTACCAGATTAGTAAGCTGTGATTTGAATATCAGAACCAGTGATATCAACACCACGATAATAAGGATTATTTCCACAGTTCCCATACCCTTATTGTTGTTTCTAAGGGAACAGATTCCATCCATTACCCTGTATTTCAAAAGTATTAATTTTTTCATTGTTTTCTCCTCTCAATTGTTCAATTACATCCCACTAAAGGATAACAGTGCCGGTACCATGATTATTATCATGACTACGGTAAGCATCATCATCATAGGAAGCATTAATTTAGTTTGAGCCTCCTCACCTTTTCTTCTTGCAACCTGTTTCCGCTCATTGAAGGCCAGGGCAACCTCGCTGTCAAGAGCCTGAATCAATCCCGCATTACCCTTCTTCAGATTCTGAACAAGCAGTGATGCCAGCTTTCTGTAGCACATAAGATTGCATCTGTCTCCCAGATATTTATAGCTGTCAGCTTCGCTTGCACCATCTGATATTCTTCTCATACACAACTCCAGTTCCTCATATGCATACCTTTCTTTAGCGCCTCTTTTCTTCTGCGCCTGATAGTCGGCACATATTCTGTCAAGCGAACCTCTTATTGTCATTCCCGAGCTAAGTAACACCTGTAGTCTGCATATCAGCTCAGAATACTGTAACAGCAGTTCATCATTGCGACCTTTAAGCTTGGTACTAAGATCGTTGTCTTTTCCCTTCCATAATCCGATTTCAAGAAGAATGAGCATGATAAGCAGAAGAATCGGTGTATTGTCTTTAGACGGTCTCCAGGTGATGTTGTTACCATCCACCTCTTTTGGAAGATAGTATTCCTGTTTACTTGCGCTGCCCCTGTTAACATCAAGCAGGGCCTCATTAAGCTTTGCCATCTGCTGCTCTTCTGTACTTAGAACTCTCGGGAATATCCTTATCATTACCTCAATTTCGTCAATCTGCTCCGTATAGGAAACCACTGCCGTAAGTATTACATCTTCACCTTCTGTGTCAGGCTCATAGTCTCCACGTTTTCCATTATCCCGTATCAGATTATAATTGCTGCTACTCCACGTGAGCGTGAACGGCCATCCTTCCACCTCTTTAATCAGATTCAGGTCCGAGGTGACATGACTTAGCGAAGTATTATCCCCAATAATCAGTGTCTCTATGTTTTCTCTAAGGTGATTAAGGCCTAAAGCCACTTCCTCATTACTTAGTTTTCTTTCATTAATCTCAAGCCTGATATCTCCGTATTCATACTCTTCTGTTTTAGCATTGAGCGTCATGGAGTAATCACCACCACCTATATCTTTTCTTAATAATGACAGATTCTCACTGATAGGATTGGAAGCATATATACTTAGAACAGATGCAATCAATAGCATTGTGCCAAATATAGCAACTATGATGGCAATTCTAATCTTTTCCCTCACGTATTCGCATATCAGTATCTCAGCTCTCTTTCCGGGATTAAGACCTGACAGAATATCCATCTTACGCTTTAGCTTCGGACTGTTACGTATTCTTTCTTTTGCAACCAGCTTTTCTGTAGCGCTTTCCGATAAATTGTTTATTGTATCCGTAATATTCATATCAAAGCTCAATATTTATTATCCTTCTGCTGATCAGTATTGAAACTATATAGATTGTCAGTGTTACACTCATTACAATATTTCCAAGTATGTTGGAATACAGGACATCGAAAAAGCCCTTGTTGGTAGTGTCCACATACATAAGAATGACAAACGGAACTGCATTCATTATCTGCTGTTCATATCTGGCCCTGCTGGTCATAGTCTCTATTTCCTGCATAACAGACAGTTTCTCATCTATAGTCTTAATATACGAATCCATGATCTCTCTTATCCTTGTTCCGCTACTCTTAGCAATCGTCATAACGGATGCATACTCCCTGATTTCTTCTATTCCCGTATGATTTGCCATTCCCATAAGCATACCCGTTACAGTACAGTTATTCTTCATACCCTGAATAAGAATACTAAGTTCCTTTACAATGACTGCCTCTCCTCCATACAGCTCCAGCATATCCTTTCTGCACGAAATAAACGCATTCTCAATTGAATATCCCGCCTGAATGGAATTGTTCACCGAGGCCAGCATCTCCTTAAACTGCAGCAAAATCTCCCATTTCTTCTTTTCAGTTACTTCCTTTAATTTCATTAATGCATACATGGGAATAATGGGTATCAGTATAATCCCCCATATAAGAGACCTGTAAAAAAAGTATGTAAGCAGTGCCTCAACAGCAATTCCCTTAAGAAGAGCGAGTGTTATTTCTTTCGGTGACAGCTTATAGACATATTCCGGCAGCCTTAAGTTTCGAATCATTCTTCAAATCACCCACTTTCGTTAATTGTCCGCTCACTCTTTCAGCACTATAATCATCCTCAACAAATCTGAATAACGGATTGATATCAACATCATCACCTATGCAGTTTAGCTCTACAATCTCCAATACCTTCCTTGTCTTATCCCTCATCCTGCCAAGCTGGATCACGATATCCACTCCACTGCCAATCTGACGTCTTATGGCGTATAACGGAAGTGGCGCCGCAGTCAGTATCATAGTCTCCAGTCTGGATATCGAATCTGCCGCACTGTTAGCATGAACTGTCGACATGCTTCCGTCATGACCACAATTCATGGCTGAACATATCATATCCATAGCCTCTGCTCCTCTTACCTCTCCAACGACTATTCTGTCCGGTCTCATTCTGAGGCTACTTTTTATAAGATCTCTTATGGTAATCGGAGTGACACCTTCGATATTGGCATTCTTGGTTTCCATTCTGACTAAGTTCTCAATACCCTGGATCTGTAGTTCGGCACTGTCCTCAATGGTTATTATCCTCTCATCCTTCGGAATATATGCCGACAATGCGTTTAGGAAGGTGGTTTTACCGCTTCCGGTTCCTCCCGAAACCAGTATGTTATAGCCTGCCACAACAAGCTTACGCAGTAATTCTGCCGTCTCCTTGTTTAGACTGCCCTTTTCGATGAGATCATTCATAAGATACGGTCTCTTGGGGAACCTTCTGATGGTAAGAATCGGACCATTAAGTGCAATTGGATCAAGCACGCAGTTGACTCTCGAACCATCACTCAATCTCGCATCTACAATAGGGCTTGATTCATTGACAACTCTGTTGCACTGGGCAACAATTTTTTGAATAACGTTTCTGAGTGTCTCTTCGTTTTCAAACTGCTTATCTGATTTGTACAGTCTTCCTGCCTTCTCATAGAAGATGCATTTAGGACCGTTTATCATTATTTCCGTTACATCCGGATTCTCAATGAATTCCTCAAGAATGCCCAGTTTTCTCATTGAATCAAATATCTGTCTTGCAATATTTTGTCTGTCCTTTATTGATATATATTGCTCTCTTGATTTCTCCTTAAGAGATTCATTTATCATCCGCTGTAGGGAATCATCATTGGTTTCTTCCAGGAATTCAAGCTTTTCAATAAGCTCCTGCCTGACCTCGGCTATTATTATCTCCTTCTCATCCATTAAACCTCCTACATCAGCACGCCCGAAACAAACTGTCTTGAATAGTTACCAAACGGTCCCATGGAACCTGCAGATGTTTCAAATACAATTTCACTCTTTACATCAACAAAAAATGTGTTAATTCTCTCTTTTAGCTCAGTATCATACAGTATTTCTATTTCCTTCATAAACTGTCTGTATCTGTATCCGTCTACAGTTCCTTTTGAAGCTGCAACACAGATGTAGTTGGCCAGCTTCAGAATGTCAAACAGATTTCTGACACTTTCAGTCAGATCGATTACTACATATTCGTAATCCGATTTTCTCTCAATATCTCTGATAAAGTTCTTCCATTCCTCATTCGTTACGGAAGCCATATCCTGATAATTATGCATTATAGGAAGTATATCCATGTTCCCAAGTCTTCTAACGGAACCGATGATTGCATTGGACAGACCTCCCTCTGTCATGTTCTCGCAGAACAAATCAGACATATCCATATCAAATTCAATGCCTGTTATATCCGGTATTACCGACATTCCGTCCAATGAAATAAAAAGTGTTGATGCCCTTCCCGATAGTAGTTTGCCGATATCAAGGGCTATCGAGGTTGCTATCCTGCTGTCGTTAGGTGTATACACAGCAATAACCTTCATTGTTGTCGATCGATTGATGTAGACATTAATATCCTCAATTGATGAAGCCATCTTCAATATTTCTTTTAATACCACATCGCAATTCTGATATTTGTATATTCTGTTATTCCCGTCAACTCCTTCCTTCGAATCAAGCATGACAATTACACGCTCGGAATCAACCTCATCCTTCATCTTCTCGTAGTTTTCCATGTTGGACAGAATGATATCCGCCTTACCTGAATGAATCATCTGCTTACATTCTTCAATGCTGTTACAATATCTGGCTAAGAAAGGATAGCCTTTCCTACTGTTTATAAACTCCGATAATTTTCTTGCATAGAACTGATTACTATCGCAAATAGTAAGATTATGCGTCATTTTCCTCCTTTCAACTCTCTCCCCGTCCCGCAAGGGTCTGTGAGGGGAAACTGTATGAGTTGTCAGAAGCTTCCATACTACACATCAGAATGATGCGTGAACGTATAGACCAATAGATACATACAGCCTCCACCGTCACAAAATAAATACAAAACACCGACTAATGCCGGACAAGGTATAGGCAAATATTTTTTTAAAAATTGGATAACTGTGAATGAATCATTTCACAATAATCGATAGTGGGTCATGACTCCACATAGATTGATTTTCGATTTGATAAACTACAAAACCCAAATCGAAAAAACTTTTCATAATCGACACTTAAACATTAAAACAAGAATTCAAATTTGAAAAGCATTTTTTATCAAAATTTTCATTTTTGTGAAATACAGACAAATCTCGTTCGCTGAATTCGTATATATCTCACAACGAATTAGGGTTATTTTTGTCATGAATATCATCCGCCAAAAGGGCATAAAAAAAAACAAGACAGAGTCGCAATTTTTAATCTGCGACCTGTCTTGAAAAGTCCATTAATTCTTAGCGTATATTTTGTCTACATTTAGAACCGGTATATTGACCTGATCAGTATAATTATTTATTCTTTAGTCTCTCGATTTCCTTCTGAAGATCTTCCATCTTCTTCATTGCCGCTTCGATATCGGCCTCTCTTTTTGTCTCCCTGCTCTTACCGACAGGAGTAGGTGCATCATCGTCCGACAGCTTAGGAAGCGTCGAGGTTTCGAAGAACTTGGGGTCAATCTCAATCCTGTAATCATCGGGATTATTGCTCATGTATCGTGCCGGGTCTGCTCCCTCTCCATACTTTACTTCGAGAGTTGCCGCCTTCTTTCTTTTATCCATTGTTGGAGCAGTCTGCTTAACCGGACGTCTTCTTACAGGCTCTCTGTACCCATCGTCATAACCATCCTCATAGTCATCATCCTCGTATTCATCTTCATCCTCGTCTTCGTACTCATCGTCATCGTACTCATCGTCCTCGTACTCATCATCATCGTATTCATCATCATAGTCATCATCATAGTCGTCATAATCATCATAGTCGTCGTCATCATTCAGGCGTCTGATGCTGATTATTGTCGACACAATAATAATAAGCAGAAGCAGCGCTATAAGCAGAATGATACCTATAGTCTTGATTGCGGGATTAATCAGGTGAACCTCTTCCTCATCCACGTCCTCAGATTCATCATTTTCTTCACCATCCGTTGTATCAGCTGCACCTTCAGTATCGGTTGCGGCCTCATCCTTCTTATCTACATAATCGGCAGACACATATCCTGTGCCACCCTTGTATTCTATCTTATACCAACCGTTCTCCTCTTCAAGGATAGTTACCTCTTCATTGCCGCTTAACGAACCTATCTTCTCACTGTCCTTACCTGCACCTGCACGAACATTGACACCATTGCCTGTTACAACTCCGCCTGTTGCAGCCTTAACCTCTATATTAAGCGTGCCGGCTGCAATAAGTACAGCCAACAGAATCGCAATAATTCTAAACCTTTTCATAACATTACTCCCAATCGGACCAATACTTTTCTACGGGTGTATTATACCACCCGCTACCTCCTCCTGCAAATCAGAGAGGTATCTCTCAACGCATTCCACAACTACCACATCAGGCTCGTACCTGTCCAGTTCATCGGTGTACTCTTTAAGCCTTACCCAGTATACCTCCTTGTAAAAATGCTTCGCACTGTGTATCATGGCATCTCCGAATGAATCGCCGATAATTAGCATCACCTGATCTTTAGTCGAATCGTCATTTATTGAAGAAGCGTCTATCACAGGGTTCACATCCGAATATTCATCCCTGCTTCCACTGATTTTAGCAAGGTCCCCGACAAAGCCTCCCTTATCCGTAAACACCACCTCATCTATCGGAGTTACTCTCTGATCCATTGCTCTTCTAAGTTCCATAAGTGCCAGATACGAGCCGCACTCCGTCCAATGCGTATCTGTTCTGTAAAACAGCGGATAGGTGTCCTTGCAAGCCCTAAGCACCTCGCTGGTATCAACATAACCATATCTGTCGGCAATCAGACCGCCCTTACTCTCAATATACTCCGTCAGCTCATCAAGTCTCGACTTATCATTAATCTTATCAACCGTATCCGGCATATACTCCGAATAAACCTGTTCCTTGTTGGGCACCGTCATAAATATGACATCCATTCCGCGCGCACTAACCCCATCGCCAATGGCAACAAGATTGTCATACACCTTCGCCAACTCTTCCTCGCTAAAGTGGTTGATTCCCATGTAATCATAGAGTGGTGTTCCATCACTCGTAGCCTTATAGAAGAGCCACCCGTCCTTTCCAAGCAGTACCTCATTGGACTCCATGTAGGTTCCACCTGTCAGTAGTTTCGAGATTGCGGTATTCAGATTAATCATGCGGTATCTTCCGACCAGCGCACCCTCGAATTCATTTATCCCCAGATGGCCCCTTACCATCTTAAGCAGGGTGAGCACGCAGATAAGCATTATTATCAGGGCAAAAACGCCCGCAACTGATTTATTCCTAATCTTTTTCATAATAACCTAGAAATTGAAATAAATAAACGGATTGTATCCATTATTGATAATGTAGGACACCGAAATCACAAATCCGGCCAGCACTGTTGCCCCGAAAGCAACATTGTAAATCGGGTTCTTTTCCCCGAACTTAAGCTCAAGGCTCTCAAGGATCGGCATGCAGCCTATTATTGCCGGGATGTAGAAGCATATATTCTGCTTAAGGTATGCAACAAATACCCTGTCTACCAGTTTACCTGAGCCCCTGCCGAACATGCCAAGAATGTATATCACGGCATCATTTATGGAATCCGATCTGAATATAACCCATGCCAGGGTAACCACGATTATTGTGTAGAGATGACCGAAAATTCTTTGTATCAGGCTTTGCTTACGTATGGCTTTATGACCGCATAATACTTTTTCTATCATAAGAAGGATACCATAGAGAAGTCCCCACACCACAAAGGTATAGTTGGCGCCATGCCATATTCCGGTGAGCAGCCAGACAATCATCAGATTAATGTAGGTTCTTGCTTCTCCCCTCCTGCTTCCTCCAAGCGGAATGTAGACATAATCCCTGAACCATGATGATAACGAGATGTGCCAGCGTCTCCAGAATTCCGTAAGTGAAGTGGCAATATAGGGATGTTTGAAGTTCTCCGGGAAATCAAAACCAAATATCTTTCCTAAGCCTATAGCCATGTCCGAATAGCCCGAAAAGTCAAAATATATCTGAAGTGTGTACGAGATCGCACCAAGCCAGGCCATAGCTACAGAGGCCTCCAGTCTGTCTCCTATAATGAGCTTCCATGCAGCGTCCGCCACGAGCGCCATGTTGTTGGCAATAAGTACCTTCTTGCTCAGTCCGATAAGAAATCTAACCACACCACTGCTGAAGCCGTCTATGCTTTCCTTCCTATTGTTGATGGCATCCGCTATATCCGTGTATCTGACAATCGGACCTGCTACCAGCTGCGGGAAGAAGGATACGTAGAGTCCGACATTTAAGAAGCTGCCGGTTGCATCTACTTTGCCCATATATACATCAAGCACATAGCTTAGTGCCTGGAAGGTAAAGAAAGAAATACCAAGAGGAAGATGAATATCTGCCGCAATACCTACTGCATCAGGTGGAAGGTGAAGGATATCCACACATACGAAAGAAGCATACTTGAATATACCAAGTATGCCTATATTTGAAATAATCGCAATGCTCAAAAGTGTTCTTCTTGCCCATCTCTTTTGACTTCGGTTCAGAAAAAGCGCGAGGAGATAATCAAGCAATATCTCTCCAAGCATGAGAAGGATAAAGCTGCCCTCTCCAAAGGCATAGAAGAACAGACTTGCCGCAAAGAGCCATATGTTTTTGAGTAGTACATTTCTTCTTAGCAGTATGAAATAAACCGTCAGTACTATGGGAAGAAATGCGAAAATGAATTCAACACTTGGAAACAGCATACTTCACCTATATCTATCAATTCATATCCATGTACAGGAAGCCGTTATCCGTGGAATGGTTCTTCTCATAATTGGCGTTGCATACATAGAATACAAGGCCGTCGTATTTGACAGGCACGCGTACCGCCTGAGTTACATATGATATATACATCCCGGGCTGCGAATCCGGTGTCGGACTCGGTGCCGGTGTTGGCGACGGTGTCGGAAGAACAGGCGCTACCGGAGGAGAATACGACGGTGCCGTACCCGGAGTAGTGCTGCCCGATGACTGTGTAGGCGTTGCTGCTACCGTAGGAGACGGGGTTGCCGTGGAAGCTGTCGTTGGCGTAACAGTAACGCTTGGTACCAGGGTCTCTGAACTGAAGGATGACATGGCAAGGACGGGTTCCTTGGTTCCGTCTGAATATGTGATATAGTCACTACCCGCATATTCTGACAGCCCCGTGTAAATGTCGGTATATCCCCACATTACCCTGCAGGCTCTGTCCATGGAGAACTTAACCTTAACCTCTCTCCACTCGTAGCCTTCAAGATACGGATGAGTAGAGTCTGAACTAATCTTTTTGTAGCTTAATATCTCAACAGTTCCGTTGGCAGTCTTGTTATTATATCCGGTAATAGTGGAATAATCCTGCTTCGCTCCGGCAAATAGAGAATAATTGAAGCCACCGTTATCACTTACATATGAATTGAGCTTATCACCCTCCGTTATCCCGCAGACTGCGCAGGTACGGGGTGAATTGTAATTGGCCTGTATCCACTGATGTGGCTTCATCGAACCCTCTGTGGCTCCGCATACTGCACAATGCTTAGGCATAATACAAGTCGCCTCTATCCAGGTATGGGGAGCTAGCTCACCCTCTGTAGCACCACAGATAATACAGGTACGGGGAGCCGTACACGTAGCCTTGCTCCACTGATGATTGAGAGGCTCACCCTCTGTCTCAGCGCAGACCACGCAGGTCTTAGGCTCTGTGCAGGTGGCATCCTTAAATGTATGACCCAAGGCCTCACCCTTGGTCTTGCCACATACCGAACAGGTCTCCGGCTTGGTACAGGTTGCAGGCTCATATTTGTGAACCAGACAACAGCCTGAGAGCAAACAAGACAATATTAAGATGAATGTAATTATCCTAATCTTTCGCATTACTTCTTTTTCTATCCTTAAGGAGCCATTCGAAGTTCTCTTTTCCGGCTCCTATCTCGAAGTGTAGTCTGACTATCCCTAAGTCTATTCTCTGATAGCCGCTCCTTGGCGCGGTTATACTAACCCTCTTATCCACAAGCTCTATCATAAACTTCTGCTGATTCATTGCTGTCGGTGCCAAAAGTGCGCACTTCACACCCTCTCTGAACCAGTTCGGCATGATTCCATCCGTTCTTATTACCTGGGTTACCGGCTTAGACTTGTGCGGAAATCCGTTATTGATACCGTAACCTATCGCGATCACACAGCACAGCTTTTCATCCGGTGAAACCTTAATTGTATTCTTTATCTTTGAATAGGTAAGTGCAACCCAGCAGGTATTAAGCCCCATCTGCGTAGCCTTAAGCACCAGATACTCGCCGTAATATCCGCATCTCTCATCCAGGTCTTCAGTCTTCTTACCAACAAGAGCTATATAATTCCTACAGCCCGCAAACTTCATACACTTCGCCATCGGACCTGAGAAAGCCTTAGGTTCATCCGTAATCAGCTGAATACGAAGTCCGGATTTATCATTCACTTTATTAATGTAAGCCCGCAATGTCTTCTCATGCTTTGGACTGAGTGCCCGGTCCTCATATTGTCTCACAGAATGACGTTGTGCTATTGCTTCCTGTAAAGTCATAATATCCACCTCTCCATTAGATTACTTTACCACAAATCATTGTAATAAGCACTCATTTTCTACATCTCTTACGCCATTCATAAAATGCGTTTTTTTGCCGCTGCATTTTTCACTTGATTTTTTCTCATATTTACTATAGAAATATATCTGATATATGTTACATGGGAGAATAAAATGAAAAAGTTAACTGAAGGTAAGCCGATTAAAGTAATTCTTATATTCATGCTGCCCCTGCTTGTCGGACAGATTTTTCAGCTATTATATAATCTTGTTGATACAAGGATTGTCGGACAGATTCTTGGTGAAGATGCCTTGGCTGCAGTTGCATCAACTACCAGTCTGTCCGATCTGTTAATAACATTGATTTACGGATTAACAAATGGATTTGCAATAATAACTGCGTCATTCTTTGGTGCAAAGGATGAAAAGAATCTTGAGAAGTCAATTGCGGGAACCTTTACACTGGGTGTGGCAATAAGTGTTATATTATCAGTATTCTGTCTGATATTTATCGATCCGCTATTACGACTGATCAAGGTTGATGGAAAACTGTATACCGATGCCAAATCATATATATTAATCATTCTTGCAGGTCTGGTTGTTACGGCACTTTATAATATTTGTGCCTGCACCTTGCGATCAATAGGTGATTCGGTTACTCCACTTATTTTCCTGATCATTTCAGCACTGCTTAATATTATGCTTGATTATTTATTTATTAAGTTTCTGCATCTTGGAGTTGCAGGAGCTGCGCTTGCAACGGTAATATCGCAGATTGTATCAGTAATTCTGTGCTTCATCTACATTAGCAGAAAGTACAGGGATCTTATTCCCTGTGTGGATGATTTCAGGTTTGACAGGCTTATTATTACCAAACAGCTCATGGCCGGTACTTCCATGGGATTCATGAATTCGTTTGTCAGTATCGGAACAGTCTGTCTGCAGACACAGATTAATACCTTTGGACCTGAGATAATCGTATCGCATGCCGCATCAAGAAAAATGTTCTCGCTTATATCAATGCCATTCTTTGTTCTTGCCACAACGCTAGCAAGCTTCAGTGCTCAGAATATGGGTGCCGGGAAATATGAACGAATAAAGGAAGGTCTCAGAGACACGATTGCGCTCTGCGGAATATGGACGGTAATTTGTATAATCATAGCCAGGTTCTTCACGGATGAGATAATATACCAGATTGTTGGTATGAATAATGAAATGGTACTTGCTACCTCTTCCAGATATATGCAGTTCCACAGCTATTTCTTCTTGGTTCTTGCCGTAGTCTGTGTCTTCAGAAATGCTATGCAGGGCTTTGGAGACAGTATTACGCCAATTGTATCCAGTTTCCTGGAACTCTTTGTAAAAGTGCTTGTATCGTTCTTATTGGTTCCGCATATCGGATATGACGGTGTCATTCTATGCGAGCCGGTAGCATGGTGTATCATGGTAATACCCCTGGTAATCAATATGCTAAAGAGCCCGGTCTTTGACAAACGCGCCATTTTCTGAATGGTGCGTTAATATTAATCTACAAACACCTACGATATATTTATAACACATCTTCTTGACATAAAAAAGCGTTCTAACTAAGTAGAACGCTTTTACTCTATGCTCCAGACCGGACTTGAACCGGTACGGTATTGCTACCGAGGGATTTTAAGTCCCTTGCGTCTGCCAATTCCGCCACTGGAGCTTATTATTAAATTAATGGGGCCTACAGGGCTCGAACCTGTGACCCTCTGCTTGTAAGGCAGATGCTCTCCCAGCTGAGCTAAGACCCCATATTTTGTTTGACAAAAGTCAAACGACCCAGACGGGACTCGAACCCGTGACCTCCGCCGTGACAGGGCGGCGCTCTAACCAACTGAGCCACTGGGCCTGGATAATAACTTTAATTTTAAGTGGACCTGCGGGGACTCGAACCCAGGACCGACCGGTTATGAGCCGGTTGCTCTAACCAACTGAGCTACAGGTCCAAATTAAGAGCCGATGATCGGACTCGAACCGATAACCTGCTGATTACAAATCAGCTGCTCTGCCAATTGAGCCACATCGGCACAAATGACTCCGACGGGAATTGAACCCGTGTTACCGCCGTGAAAGGGCGATGTCTTAACCTCTTGACCACGGAGCCAAATTCCTTTAATAAAAAAGCAAGTCGCGTAGACTTTTTACTATGCGCTTGCCTAGCTCCCCGAGTTGGGTTCGAACCAACGACCCTTCGGTTAACAGCCGAATGCTCTACCGCTGAGCTATCGAGGATTATCTG
>JADYUL010000004.1 GCA_021531795.1 Lacrimispora saccharolytica | reverse complement strand
ATGAATTAGTTTGTGCCATCAAGTGGCACAAATAAAGAAAAGCCCACCAATTTTGGTGGACTTTGTCTACAGTCTGAGAGTACCGGATACTCCGGTACTCTTTTTCAATCTGAACATCTTATGTATATCTTATTCGTTGGCAAGCTTGATTACCTGCTTCACAGCCTTGTTGACAGGCGGAATAGCCAGGATAATAACGGTAAGTGCTGCCTCGGCAAAAATATATGCTGCATTGTAAGCCATTGAGTAGGCAAAAGGATTCCAACCCTCCCATGCATAGGAACCAAAGAATATCCAGCCTGAAATAACAGAGAATATATATCTTCCAATAACAGCAACAATATATCCCTTGATAATGGCACCCTTCTTACCATAGAAAAGACCTGAAAGACCAAGCGCTCCGAAGGCCAAGATATAATCGACAACAAGCTGCATCGGATAGAGTACATACGGATCGATGATGAGCTGAAGAATACCATAAGCGACAGCTGTTACGATTCCGGGCACAAGACCAAAGAGAATACCGGGAAGCGCTATTACAAACATTGAAAGCAAAGTAATCGAACCGCCTGTTGGCATATCGAAGATCTTAATCTCTGACAATACGGTTGCAAGAGCTAAGCACATGGCGCAAAATGCTAACTGCTTAATGGTGAGTTTCATTGTCGGATTCTTATCAGATGAGTCTTTTACTGCATTTTTTCTTGCAAAAATGAGAGCAACTGCAATAAGTGCCACAATGATAAGAGCAAGGATTACCTTACCGAGAGTTGTGGGAACATAGGTCAACTCGTCCCAATCATTGACAAATTCAGAAAATAAAGACATAAAAAAACCTCCTTAACATAGTATATGCCGGGAGATTAGATATACAGAGAGCGTCTGTAATATGCTTCCTTACGCCGGTGTTACCCGGATCAAGTTATGAGGGTCCGTAAAAACGTCTCAGCTAATGCTCCCCTAGCAACATTATTTTCTTCTATATTGTTATAATTCATTGAATAAGAGTTGTCAACCACAATATATTGTATTCAAGAAAAAACATCATAATAAAGAAAATAACGGTTGGTTTTGTGCAAAATATATATATTATTTAATGGTACATCGTCAATTTTGTCTAAATGTCTGTTTACTGAAAAATAAAAGAAACCTATAATGACACAAAGTAGTAAACAGCTTTTCGCGTCGAGAGGAGGTATATTATGATGCAACATAAGATTATGCTTCGACATGATGAGGTAAAGGATTTCGTAACACACGCAAGTAAGAGCCCATATGACATAGATATTTTCTACAACAGTTTTATCGTTGATGCCAAGTCGATCCTTGGTGTATACGGATTGGATTTTACAAAGGAATTAACGGTAAGAATTAACGGATATGATCCTGAATTTGAGAAATATCTTAAGAAATATGCTATTGCGTGTTAATAATCTTTGTCTCATTGCCCCCGGTACTCTGTATCGGGGGTTTTATTTTACTCAAAATATGATAAATTAACTGTATGGAAGAAGTGAGGATATCGGTTCGTACCCTTGTGGAGTTTATCCTTAGGGAAGGAAGCATTGATAACAGAATAGTTCACGGCAGCGATAATGCAATGCAGGAGGGAAGCAGGCTGCATCGCAAGATACAGAAGAGTATGGGAAGCGAATATAATGCCGAGGTGGCGTTGACGTATGCTTTTACCGCCGTTAACGGATACACGATTACTGTCGAGGGCAGAGCAGACGGCATTATTGATGAGGAGCTCTTCGTATCAGCTTCGGAACGAAACACAGATACAACACCCGTTATTGATGAAATAAAGGGCACGTATCGTAAACTAAACGGTATGAAAGAGCCGGTAAGTGTTCATCTGTCGCAGGCTAAGTGTTATGCGTTTATGTATGCTGACAGCTGTGGGCTGGAAAATATTAACATCCGTATGACCTATGCT
The DNA here is from genome assembly GCA_021531795.1 of Lacrimispora saccharolytica. Classification (GTDB taxonomy): domain Bacteria; phylum Bacillota; class Clostridia; order Lachnospirales; family Lachnospiraceae; genus Colinaster. The sequence goes on along the minus strand of JADYUL010000004.1, from coordinate 136,593 downwards.
AATCTGGATGATGAATCGGTTAAGTATTTTGAAACATCATATAGCTATGAGGAGATAAAAGAATGGTTCAATTCTCTTATGAAGCAATATGAAAAATGGGTGGAAATGGAGAGACAATGGAAGGAAAAGTGCATTTCTTCCATTAAGAAAATTAAATTTCCATATAATTACAGAGAGGGTCAGAAGGAACTTGTTACTCACGTATATAACACCATTGTCCATGGAAGAAAGTTGTATTTAGAGGCTCCGACGGGTGTTGGCAAAACAATAGCAACTGTTTTTCCAACAGTAAAGGCTATTGGTGAAGGCAAGGCTGACAGGATGTTTTACCTTACTGCCAAGAATATTACCGCGACGGTTGCCGAGAATGCTTTTGAGCTTCTTAAGAGTGAAGAATTGGAGTTTAAGACGGTCACGATAACAGCTAAGGACAAGATATGCATGCTTGAGGAGAGGAACTGTAATCCGGATATCTGTCCTTACGCCAAGGGTCATTATGACAGAATAAATAACGCATTGTATGATATACTGACAAGTCAGGTGACCTATAATAAAGAAACCATACTTGAATACGCCGGGAAGCATATGGTCTGTCCCTTTGAATTCAGTCTGGATATAAGCCTGTTCTCCGATGGAATAATCTGCGACTACAATTATTTGTTCGATCCGCATGTATATCTCAAGAGATTCTTCGCAGAGGGAAGCAAAGAGAAGTATATCTTCCTTGTGGATGAAGCACATAATCTCGTAGACAGGGGCAGAAGTATGTACAGCGCCTCTCTCAGCAAGGAAGACTTCCTCATGCTTAAGAGAACCGTAAAGCTTTATGATGAGACCATGGCTAAGCGCTTAGAGAAATGCAACCACGAGTTATTGATCATGAAGCGTGAAAGTGAGCGCATGAAAAAGTGGGAAGATATTGAAGACTTTGTATATCATCTAGATAGACTGTATCAGTCAATCAGTTCCTATCTTGAGAATCATGATAGCTCTCCCGTAAGGGATGCCGTACTTGATTTTTTCTTTAAAATATCGCATTTTCAGCTGATCTACCAGCTTATGGATAACAAATATATCACCTATTCTTTTATAAATGAGGAAAATGGTAATTTTGAATTACGCCTGTTCTGCGTGGATCCGTCAACACTTCTTATGAAGTGTATGGAGAGAGGCGTAAGTACAATACTGTTTTCGGCGACTCTTCTACCGATTCAGTATTATAAGAGTCTGCTTGGAGCCAAGGAGGGCGACTATGAGGTATATGCACCTTCAACCTTCGACAGCAGCAAGAGAGGCGTGTATATAGCTAAGGACGTTACCAGCAAATATACTGAGAGAAACAAGGATAATTATAATAAAATAGCGGCTTATATTCATAATATTGCCGGTGTGAGAAAGGGTAAATACCTCGCGTTTTTTCCATCCTATCATTTCCTGAATGAGGTATATAAGGAATATATTGACTTGTTCGGTCCTGATAATGAAATAAAGTGTATGATTCAGAGAGAGCGGATGAGCGAGGAGGAGAGAAGGGAGTTTCTGCTGGAGTATACGGAGGGGGAGTATGAGGATTGCTCATTGGTAGGCTTCTGTGTGCTGGGAGGGGTGTTCTCTGAGGGAATAGACCTTAAGAATGACAGCCTGATCGGAGCGATTATTGTGGGAACTGGGCTGCCGAAGAAGTGTGATGAGAATGACCTTATTAAGGATTACTTTGATGAGCATGGAGAGGCGGGCAGCGGATATAACTATGCCTACGTATATCCCGGTTTTAATAAGGTGCTGCAGGCTGCAGGAAGGGTAATAAGAACCCATGAGGATGTGGGAATCGTAGCACTTCTTGACTATAGATTCGCCTACAGGGACAACCAGGCTCTGTATCCCAGAGAGTGGGATGGAATCGTGTCTGTGTCATCGAATACGGCCTCGGAAAGCATCAGGGCCTTCTGGGAAAATAATCTTGACCGAAAGTAGTATAAGTGTTAGTATATCTAGGTATTAGCGAAGGCGCTGAGGTGATACCTTGGCGCCTGATTTTGTATGCAGGGAATATTGCAGGGAATAGCAGAAAGTGAGGACAGTATGAGTAACTTGTACGTTCCGGAAGGTTATGAGTCAGCGCTCAACCTTCATGATACACAGGTCGCAATCAAAACTGTGAAGGATTTCTTCCAGAATCTATTATCGGAGAGGATGAATCTGCAGCGTGTGTCGGCACCTTTATTCGTTACACCGGAGTCAGGTCTGAATGATAACCTAAACGGAGTTGAGAGACCCGTAAGCTTCGGAATAAAGGAGCAGAATGAAAGACAGGCTGAAATAGTGCACAGTCTTGCCAAGTGGAAGAGATATGCACTTAAGAAATACGGCTTCAATGTTGGTGAAGGACTTTACACGGATATGAGTGCCATCAGACGTGATGAGGAGACGGATAATATTCACTCTATCTATGTGGATCAGTGGGACTGGGAGAAGATTATTGATAAGTCTGACAGAAATATCGATACTCTTAAGTCTACCGTACGCTGTATATATTCGGTTCTCCGTAAAACCGAGAAGTATATGGCAATAAGATATGATTATATTGAAGAGATTCTGCCACAGGATATCTTTTTTATTACCACCCAGGAGCTTGAGGATATGTATCCCGACTCTACACCTAAGGAGCGAGAAAGACTGATTGCCAAGGAGAAGGGTGCAGTCTGCCTTATGCAGATAGGTGATATCTTAGCATCCGGTGAGAAACATGACGGACGTGCTCCGGACTATGATGACTGGGCACTCAATGCGGATATTATTGTTTATTATCCTGTTCTTGATATCTCTCTTGAGCTTTCGAGTATGGGAATCAGAGTGGACGAGGATGCACTTATCAGTCAGCTTAAGAAGGCAGGCTGTGAGGATAGAGCGGCTCTTCCGTTCCAGAAAGCCATTCTTGAGAAGAAGCTTCCCTATACTATCGGTGGAGGAATCGGACAGTCAAGAATATGCATGTTCTTCCTTAGGAAGGCACATATAGGAGAGGTTCAGAGTTCACTGTGGCCTGATGATGTTGCTAAGGAATGCGAGTCTAAGGGAGTTCTGCTGTTGTAAAAGAGGTGCGATATGGAAACCTGGTATTATGAGGTTGTGAGTATAGACGGAGATTATGCCAATCTAAGAAGAACGGATGTTGAATCCACAGAGCTTAAGCTGGTGGCAAGAGCGCTGCTTCCTGCTGAGATTTATGAAGGGTGTTCGCTAAAGTATGAATTCCTTCAGTACTTTATGGTATGATTTCTTAATAAAGCAAGTGTTATTAAAAAAATGATTCCGCAGAATGCCATGGCAATACAGCGGATGGACAAGCTGTTTAACAGATTACAGCTTGTAATTACAAATACTAAGATATTGGCGCCTGAGTGTACCAAAATGGGGTATACAAGGGCGTCATATTTTATGTATACATAGCCAATGATAAGGCCCATCAGAGTGCCGTAAATGCCTTGTACAAGGTTGCCATGATATATACCGAACATGAGCGCCGAGAGAATGATTGCGGGTGTTACTCCGAAGCCTAAGTTAAGTCTTGATAAAACTATTCCTCTAAACACCAATTCTTCAGCTACAGGTGTTATTATTCCAAAAAGTATTATTCCTGCAATGAGTCCCACAGAGGCCTGATTAGAGCTGACCTTATTGAAGGCAGAACTGATATTCACAAGGCCGGTTATATAGAAAAGGATGTTTAGAAATAAGGCAGAGCTCATACCTATAAGAAGCGATATTACTGATGGCAGCGGTCTCAAAACGGATGTGAAGCTTTGTGTGACATTTACTATGCCGGTCCTGTTACCGGTGCAAGCTGTAGTATCGGTGTTATCGATACTCTCTGTAGCGGAGCATTGCTTTATATGCATGGTCTTTACATATGACGTAAACAGTACGGCAATACTCAGGGTGAGAGAGAGCGCCCTTATAAGTACGCTTAAGAAACCGCTGTTTTCGCTTAGGACTGCGCTCGGAATAAGTCCATGACGCGAAAGAGCGTCGGTAAGAGTTAGCATTATCATTGCAAAAAAAGCGGTCGATATTTTGTATACAAGTATGGGGATCAATACGCCCCAGGTCTTTTCAAAGGTTGATAAGTTATTAGTTTCCATGAAGTAATTATACGATTATTTATATGATTTTGTAAAACAAGTAAATATAGGCTGTAAAAGAGAGTTTAAAACAGTTCAAAACAGCTCAAAACAGATCTTTGCTGTACGATAAAAGGTACACGTTTTGGTATAGACTATGAATGTAAACGAAAGAGAAACGGTTGATTCAGACAGAGTTTACTTAAGATTATTGTAAACAAAGGAGTGTCTGAAACCGTAAACGGAGGTCAAAATGGGACTTGGAACTATTGCAATTATCAAACTTATTCTTCTTATCGGAATGTGTGTGTTCGGAGCGGCAACGGTATTTTTTCTTGCTATGGCGTTAAGAATAGATCTGCTTGAAGCCTGTGAGAAATCAAAGCTTAATAATAGCTTAAGATTCAATGAAAACGAAAATAAGAAGTGTGCTTAACGGATTAGGATGTGTTATAGTTAATTCGGTTAATTGAATTAACTATAACAGATAAAGTTATTTTTCGGTATGTCATTATATGGAATATATATCGGCTAACAGGTACTTCAGAGAATGTTTTGGAAGAAAAGTATATAAAGTAGCCATAGACGGAGGATTTACCTGCCCTAACAGAGATGGTACAAGGGGGAATGGCGGCTGTATATTCTGCTCGGGCAGAGGAAGCGGCGATTTCGCATCCGACCCCAGGCTTTCTATTGCCGATCAGGTCAAGCAGGGTATTGACCTGATTAAGAGTAAGCTTCCCAAGGGTGAGGAAGTAGGCTTTATGGCTTATTTTCAGAATTTCACCAATACATATGCGGATATTGAGGTTCTTAGAAGCAAATATATCGAGGCTATTGAGATAAGTGAGGTTGTGGGGATATCTATTGCTACAAGACCTGACTGTATAGATGATGACATTGCTAATCTGTTATCTGAGCTTAACCGGATAAAACCGATATGGATAGAGCTTGGGCTTCAGACCATTAAGGACGAGAGTGTAAGGTACATCTGGCGCGGATATGATAATAAAGAATATGTTGAAGCCATTAACCGGTTGAGTCAACACGGCTTCCACATAATAACCCATGTGATTCTTGGATTGCCGGGAGAGACTGTGGATGATATGCTTGCCACTGTAAGATGGGTTAAGGAGGTAGCCTGTGATTTTTCCGATAAACCTCTTCAATTTGGAATAAAGCTACAGCTCCTTCATGTAATAAGAGGAACAGATCTTGAGACAGACTTTCGTAATGGGTTATTTGATACACTGACCCTGGAAGAATATGTCGAAATTGTAAGAAGGGCTGTAAGGATTATTGATAATAAGCTTGTTATTCATAGAATAACAGGTGATGGTGATAAGCGTACGCTTGTAGCCCCGATGTGGAGTACTGATAAGAAGAGGGTGCTCAATACAATAAATCGTGCGCTTCGGGAAACTTAACACAGAGTAAGGATAAGTATAAGGATAAGGATAAGGACAGACCTATGAGAAATGATAAGAAGACAAGCAATGATCCCATGACACCGGCAATCATAATAGCAGGTGTTGCTATACTGATAGCACTTATTGTCGGTGCTGTTGCCCTGTTATTTATTAGAAATAACGAGGATGAAATGAAGGCAGATGTCAGTTATACAGAGGAAGTGGATGAAGAGGAGGCCTCTGTTTTCCCGTGGAAGAACAAGGATAAAGAGACCGGTTCGGTCAACGAAGACGCAGATTTGGACGATAAGGATAACACAGGTGATTCTAATGATGAGCAGGATTCAGATAAGAACGATGACAGCTCGGACAATAAGAATGTGAAGTATACGAAGAACGGTGAACTTCCGGCCTTTTATACTCCCGGAAAGATGCAGTATTATGAAGGAGATATGACTGCCCTTAAGGAGATATATGATTATTGGGATGATTATAATCTCGAAGCGGTGCATGATCTTATAAATCTGGAGAGAAACAGGAAGATCACAGACTCTCTTAAGGGCTCCAATGACTTCTATTACTATGGAGAGACAGACGGACAGGGACTTCCTGCGGGCAAGGGCCTGGCAATATATGCCAACAATACATATTATTTTGGCGGCTGGACCAATGGACAGAAGCAGGGTAACGGTACCTGGCTTAGGATATTCCCAGACAAGACGGGAATTGTGAACGGGGTAAAGGGTGTGAAGGAGCATTCCTTCACAGGAGTCTTCACCAATGACTATCCTAACGGAGAAGGTCAGGAGAATATAGTATATGAGAAGGCTGAGAGTAATAGGGAATATGCACTTCTTAATGCGATCGGAAGCTTCCAGGACGGATATTACAACAGCAATATGTATATAATGACGGTGGATAACAGCGGTAATTCCTGCGACTGGTATGGAAGCGCCAACAGGGGTGTATTCAATTATGTGAACAGTAAAGAAGCCTATCAGGGTAAGAGAGCTATTCTTACAGTGGGAGACGGCTTCACTACCAATGAATTTGATGGTTGTATGTGGATAATGCCAAAGAATAACAAGGGATTCGGGATTGCAGGGCTTATGAGAGCAGAGTAGAGATGCTTATCTTTGTAAACTGATTTGGATCATTGTTACCTAAATGTAGTGAATATAGCATAATAAAAGCCGGGTTTATTTTAAAACCCGGCTTAACTTTTCGTCTGTACTAAGCAGCGCCTTGGCTGCTTCTCTGTATTTCTCAACGTGAAGGAAGGTATATCGATGAGGCTTGATTGAAGGGGCCATGTCGATAGCCTTAATGAAATCCTCCTTTTTCATATCCAGGGTCATGACATAATCCCAGAAGCCCGTATCGGTAAACACCTTATCTATTCTTTCGTATCTGTGATTCTGAACGACTGCCATTATATATGTAGCAACACCCACCTGGATGCCGTGCAACTCCGGTATGTCCAGTAGCTTGTCCAAGGCATGGCTTATGAGATGCTCACTTCCACTGGTCGGCAGACTGCCACCGGCTATCTCGTTGGCAATTCCGCTCATTGCAAGTGAATCGAGAAGCTCGCGTAAAAAGATATCATCATGTATATCCTCATAAGGGGTGCGTACAAAACTGTTAACCGCCTTCTTGGCAACCATAACAGCGGAATCCACCATGGTGCCAACCCCATTTGCTACCTCGAATTGCCAGTCGTAGATTGCTGTTATCTTAGAGACCATGTCACCGATACCCGAATATATGAATTTATCGGGTGCGGACTTAATAACATCGGTATCGACTATGATGCCGTATGCCATCCTGGCAGGAACCGAATACCTCTTGCCGTCAATCAGAAGAGAGGCGCTTGAGCTTGAGAAGCCGTCGCTGGATGATGATGTAGGTATGCTGAAGAAGGGCAACTTCCTAAGATATGCGGCATACTTTGCAGCATCTATTACCTTACCGCCACCGATACCGAGTATTACCTGAGCGTGGCTGTTAATTCCGAATGCCAGGTCGATGATATCGTCTATATTGACGGTATCAAGCTCGCAGTATTCCAGTACACTTACGCCGGCTTCCTTTAGCGACGTCATTACTGTGTCTCCAAACAAATCTATAAGTCCGTTGCCGAAGTAAACGACTGCATTCATCAGTCCGTCGATAGCAAGATATTCTCCGACATCCTTAAGTGTTCCCTTGGAAACCTTTAATATTGAGGGTATTGCTATATTCTTTTCAGGCATCTTAGTCCTCCCCATTCTTTAGCTTTGAATATGAATTGACATAGATATCGCGCATCTTGCATGCTGTTTTTCGCGGTATTATTGAAGCCTTGTCGCATACTGAAGCATAGATGGCCGCCATACAGCCCTTGGTAAGTATGCGCTCACAGGCATCGACGTCATCAGCACTTGTATTCCATATAAGCGCACCGCCTGATTTAAGCAACATGGCATTGCTCTGTGTTGCTATCCGTTTAAGCCTTCCTGCGTTTGCCAGTCTTCCTAAGATGAAGGCAGGGTTAATTAGACGCAAGTTATTACCGATAAGCTGTGCCTGGTCATCCGTGTAGGGCCTGAAGCCCTTCTTAAAGTTATCATTATCTGTCCCGCTTACGGTAAGAACGGCATCGTTAATTAGATGTCTTATATTTCTTACTGCAGGATTGCCGGAGTATATCGCATCATGCACCAGAGCGGCAGCACGCAGCTTGCGCGGAATGGCCTTTCGGTCTGATTTGGAAGCATATCCCACCGGCCAGTGGGCACTGCTGCTTCCTATTGTAAGAGTAACGAAGCCCTCATCAAGCCTGCTTCGTCCGTAATCCCTCTTCATCTGCTTGGTCGAGCTTGAAATAATGCTTCCGCAGGCAGCCGTAAAGCTTAGCTTTGATGCTTCCTCAACCTCTTCTGCTATGGCAAAAGCGCCCTCCATGTCACTTCCCAGGGCCACAAATCCATGCCCTTTTAAGAGAATGCCTCGCGCATCGGGATATTCGGTAAGTACCTTGGATACATTGGAAGCCAGGGTATCTGAGCAGCAGATGGCATATTTTGCACAGGGGAAGACTTCGTTATTGGGATCAATAATCAGATTCTCACCCGTGATACTTAGGATTGTTGCATAATCCTGATGTGTGTGGATGACAAAGCCGGTATTACTGCGCTTTAGATATATGGCTCTGTGAAGCTCAACCTCCCCCGAGGGGCGGAGAGCGGTATCGTATGAACCCGTTTTGATATCGACGATCACAAGGTCGTCTGTAGTAAGTGTTGAGTAATCCCTTCCGCTAGGAGTTATTGCGAACTCCGTATCGCTGACACGAGCGGAAATATTACCCCAGGTTCTGACGATCAGCCCTTCTTTCCTGAGCTTAAGTCCTGCATCTATTATGTTTTGAAGTATCTGTTCACGTTCTTTCATCAATATTAATAATAATATTTTGAAAAATTTTGAAAATATGTATTGACATCTAATATTATACGATGTATAACATAGAAAACGAAGCATATTATACGAGATATAATATTATATAAATTGACGATATTATAAACTAAACAGTGAAAGGAGAAGGTGAATGGTATTCAATACGGGTGCGGCACTGTTGGATGCAATAGTACTGGCAGTTGTTGCGAAGGAGCCTGAGGGGACCTATGGATATAAGATCACACAGGACGTGAGAACGGTTATCGAGCTTTCGGAATCAACCCTGTATCCGGTACTCAGAAGGTTGCAGAAGGATGATTGCCTGGCAACATATGATAAGCAGATTAACGGGAGAAACCGAAGATATTATAAGATAACGGACAGGGGAGATGCTCAGCTAAACCTGTACAGAAGCGAGTGGCTCACATATGCGAGTAAGGTGAGTGGGATTTTCCACGGTGAGACGAGCGTAAGTAAAGAGGAGGAGAACGATGAACAGAGTTGAATATATGAAGGAGCTTGAGGCGCTTCTTGCAGATATTCCGGCTGATGAAAGAGAAGACGCCATCAATTACTACAACGATTATTTTGATGAGGGTGGCGCAGAGAATGAGGAAGAAACTATTGAGGCACTTGGTGATGTGCATAAGCTTGCTGCCAGCATAAAGCTGGCCAACAAGGAGGATTACGTAAGCGAGGGCGAGTTTACAGAGACAGGCTATCATGATCTGAATGAGGAAAACTCCAAGAAGATGGATGATTATGGTGAGGTTGCCGTAACGGGCAGGAAATCTTCGGGATTTACTCCGGCGACACTGATAATTATTGCATTACTTGCCATTTGCGCGCTTCCGATTCTGGGCCCGGTAATTCTTGGAATTCTCGGAGTTTTATTCGGAATAGTTGCAGCGATAGCCGGTGTACTGGTTGCGATATTTGCAATCGGAATAGCGGGAATTGTAGCGGGAGTGCTTGTATTGCTTGCGGGAATAAGCGGAATCATCTCATATCCAATGGGAGCTGTGTTTACAATAGGTGCAGCCTTCCTTAGTATCTCGATCGGAATGCTTATCCTCGTAGCCATGGTTAACCTGTTTAAGGTAATCATTCCGCCAATTATCAGAGCAGTAGTAGCGGCAGTAAAGCTTCCGGTTAAGTGGCTTAGAAGCCTCAGTGACTGGGTAGCGGCAAAGAGAGGATAGTAAACAATGAAAAATACGTCTAGAATCATATTCTATGTAATAGGAATTATGGCGATTGTCGGAATCGCCTTCATGATAATCGGTAAAATGAATAACGGACATTTAATTAATGTGAACATAGGTCGCGACGGTGTGAAGATATCGGATGGGCCGGACTTTGATATGGACACATCAGACATCGGCCTTAACCTGATTAAGGGAAGCGATGGTGAGAACAAGCTTGCCATGGACGAGAAGGTTGGGTATGATGCGGCAAAAGTGCGGGAACTTACACTTGACCTCGGCGCCAGAGAAGTAATGATCGTAGAGTCTGAAGACGACATGATATACGTTACCAACCTAAGTAAATACCCAATATATACCAGGCTTAATGATGATGAGCTTACAATATCCTGCGATGACGGTCCAGGCATAGGCCTTAATATAGGAAAGAAGGCTTCAAGCCTTAAGGTTGTTATCGAAATACCCAAGGGAATGAGGTTTGATGAGGCTAAGCTTAGTCTCGGAGCCGTCAAACTTGATGTTACAACCGTTCTTAATACGGATGAGCTTACGATTGATATCGGAGCGGGGCAGGCGACCTTTGACGGAATTGAAGCGCGTGAAGCTACAATCAGTGTCGGAGCGGGACAGATGACGATTAAGAGCTTTCATGCTGACAAGCTTGATGCAGATGTAGGCATGGGCAATATGGAATTATCCGGTGATGTTAAGAAGGATATGGAGCTTAGCTGTGGCATGGGCTCCGTTAAGCTTGATATGGAAGGCAGCCTCGAGGACCACACCATAGAATATGAGGTGGCGGCAGGAAGTATACGTATGGATGGCAGAAACCTTGTTGAAGGCGGCGGCGAAGGCAGAATAGATAATAATTCCGATTCCAAGTATGAACTTGAATGTTCGATGGGCAGCATTGAGCTAAATTGGAATGGAGTGTTATAATAACCAAAGGGATGTTAATAAATATATTAATGGAGGTATCACAATGAACGATAAGAAGTTAACCAAGTCACTTGATAAGAGAATGATCTGCGGAGTATGCGGAGGAATCTCAGAGTATTTCGGAATTGACGTAACACTTGTACGTCTCCTCTGGGTACTTATTTCAGTATTCACAGCGGCAGCAGGACTTGTAGCTTATATCATTGCAGCAATCATTATGCCTGAAGCATAGTTTATACGTATAAACCATACTGACGATGATTAGGTTTTTTATTGATTCTTGGATTCGGGAGCGTAAAGCTCCCGAATTTATTTTTTTATGGTAAAAATGCGACAAACTAAGGCTGATCGGACAACCAAATCGTCTGATTTGTAAATATGCTGATTCATTGACAAAGAGCATGCAAAACTATATGATAAATATGTATGTCCATGCGGACTTACGAATACATTACTAAGCAAAGAAGGATATGACAATGGCTAAGGAACTTGCTAAGACATATGATCCCAAACAGATGGAGGATCGAATCTATAATACATGGGTAGATAAAGGATATTTCCACGCAGAGGTGGACCATTCCAAGACTCCCTTTACAATAGTAATTCCACCACCGAACATCACAGGTCAGCTGCACATGGGTCATGCGCTGGATAATACCATGCAGGATATTCTTATCAGATATAAGAGGATGCAGGGCTATAATGCACTGTGGCAGCCGGGAACCGACCATGCTTCGATCGCAACTGAGGTTAAGATTATCGAGACCTTAAAGAAGGAAGGTATCGACAAGAACGACTTAGGCCGAGAGAAGTTCCTTGAGCGTGCATGGGAGTGGAAGAAGGAATACGGCGGAAGAATCATTAATCAGCTTAAGAAGCTGGGTTCCTCATGCGACTGGGAACGTGAGCGCTTCACCATGGATGAGGGCTGCAACAAGGCAGTAACCGAGGTTTTCGTGAAGATGCATGAAAAAGGATGGATCTACAAGGGCAGCAGGATCATCAACTGGTGTCCGGTTTGTAATACTTCCATTTCGGATGCCGAGGTTGAATATGAGGAGCAGGCAGGTCATTTCTGGCATATTAAGTATCCGTTGGTTGATGAGAACGGTAAGCCCAGTGAGACTGAGTTCTTAACCTTTGCAACCACAAGACCTGAGACCATGCTGGGTGATACAGCGGTTGCCGTTAACCCTAAGGACGAGAGATATACTTATCTTCACGGAAGACAGGTATGGCTGCCTCTTGTTAATAAGGCAATCCCCATTGTTGAGGATGACTATGTAGATATGGAATTCGGAACAGGTGTTGTTAAGATAACTCCTGCTCACGACCCTAACGATTTCGAGGTTGGAAAGCGTCACAACCTTCCTGAGATCAATATCATGAATGATGATGCCACTATCAATAAGAATGGTGGTAAATATGCAGGAATGGACAGATACGAGGCAAGAGAGGCTATAGTTAAGGACCTTGATGAACTCGGACTTCTGGTTAAGATAGAGGATTATACACATAATGTAGGTACTCATGACAGATGTAAGACCACAATTGAGCCGCTAATCAAGGCTCAGTGGTTCGTTAAGATGGATGAGCTTATTAAGCCTGCCGTTAAAGCGGTTAAGGATGGAGAAATAAAGCTAATTCCTCCGCGCATGGAGAAGACCTACTTCAACTGGACGGACAATATCAGAGACTGGTGTATTTCAAGACAGCTTTGGTGGGGTCACAGAATTCCCGCCTATACCTGCGACGAGTGCGGAGAGATTGTGGTTTCAAAGGAGATGCCCAAGGCGTGTCCTAAGTGCGGTCACACTCACCTTACCCAGGATCCGGATACCCTTGATACATGGTTTTCATCAGCGCTCTGGCCCTTCTCTACACTGGGATGGCCCGATAAGACAGAGGACCTTGACTATTTCTATCCTACGGATGTGCTTGTAACAGGTTATGACATTATCTTCTTTTGGGTTATCAGAATGATATTCTCAGGCTACGAGCAGATGGGAGAGAAGCCGTTTAAAACAGTACTGTTCCATGGTCTGGTAAGAGATGACCAGGGAAGGAAGATGAGCAAGTCCCTGGGTAACGGTATCGATCCCTTGGAGATCATTGATAAGTATGGTGCGGATGCACTGAGACTGACACTGATTACCGGTAATGCACCGGGTAATGATATGCGCTTCTATATGTCAAGAGTGGAAGCAAGCAGAAACTTCGCCAATAAGGTATGGAATGCCAGCCGTTTCATCATGATGAATATGGAAGGCAAGACCATTACAGAGCCCGAGACTAAGGATTTAGAGCCTGTAGATAAGTGGATAATAAGCAAACTCAATACCGTAATTAACGATGTAACTGAGAATATGGACAAGTTTGAGCTTGGTATTGCAGTACAGAAGGTATATGACTTCATCTGGGATGAGTTCTGTGACTGGTATATCGAGATGGTTAAGCCAAGGCTCTACAATTCCGATAATGCAGCAAGCATGAACGCTGCTCTCTGGACACTTAAGAGCGTGCTGATTGATGCACTTAAGCTGCTGCATCCCTATATGCCTTTCATTACGGAAGAGATATTCACCTCACTCCAGTCGGAAGAAGATTCTATTATGATCTCTTCATGGCCAAAATACAGTGAAGAAAGAAATTTCGCGAAAGATGAGGCTGACATTGAGCTTGTAAAGGAAGCTGTAAGAGGAATCAGAAATGTAAGAACGGGAATGAACGTTTCACCCGGAAGAAAGGCTACAATTTATGTGGTTTCATCCGATAATAATATCAGAGAAACTTTTGAATCGGGGGAGCTTTTCATTAAGAGCTTAGCTTATGCGTCAGAGGTTATCGTCAAGGATGACATGGATGGCATCAGCGATGATGCAGTCTCCGTTGTTATCCCCGGTGCCAATATCTATATGCCGTTTGCAGAGCTTGTAGACATTGCTCAGGAGATTGAGAGACTGGGCAAGGAGAAGACGAGACTTGAGGGTGAGATCAAGCGTGCATCGGGCATGCTCGCCAATGAAAGGTTTATTTCCAAGGCACCGAAGGAAAAGGTTGATGAGGAGAAGCAGAAGTTAGTCAAGTACGAGCAGATGCTTTCTGAAGTAACAAAGCAGTTGGAGAAGTTAAGTAAGTAATTACCGCTACATTAGGGGGGAACGGTGATACATGGGTGAGAACAAGAAGCTGTCAGCTGAGGAATTAGCTGAACTCAGAGCCCAACTTAAGAAGGAAGCCGGAATAGAAGATACTTTGGGGGCCGGTGCGGATGCTGATGATGACGAGGAAGAAGGCGTCTTCGGTAAGAAAGTGTACGTGACGATCTCCGAAGATGGAATGAAGGCTTATGTCAGACTGAATCCGGTTACTGACGGTAGCAGATATACCGTACCGGAGGTTAAAGCAGCTCTGCGTAACAACAGGGTGGTTACCGGCGTCAGTACCACTGCGCTTATGGAGATGATAGGCGGAGAAGTGTATGATGAGGATGTACTTGTAGCCGAAGGTAAGGAGGTTACCGCCGGAACCGAAGGATTCTTCGAATTTATGATAGACATGGAATCCAAGAGGACTCCGGAGATTCTGGAAGACGGTTCGGTAGATTACTCTTCCATGAACAGGGTTGCTAACGTTGATGTCGGCGACCTGATTGCGATATACCATCCGGCAGTTCAGGGCAGTAAGGGCAACGATGTCTGTGGCAAGGAGCTGATTCCCAGATATTGCAGGGATCTTATGCCGCTTAGAGGTCAGCATGTGGAACGCAGAGGCGATAAGTATTATGCCAATATGGCCGGCAGGATATCTCTGTCAGGTAACAATATTGAGATTCTGTCAGTCTTTGAGATAGATGAAGATGTTACCTATGGCTTTGGCAATGTTGACTTCTTCGGAGACATAGAGATTCGTGGCAATGTTGACAGCGGTGTCACAATAAGGGCCGGTGGCAAGGTTACCATATCCGGTACTGTCGGAAGCGCCACTATATATGCAGGCGGCGATGTCATTCTTGAACGAGGTATTCAGGGCGGAGGCGAAGGAAAGGTATTCAGCAACGGATCTGTTTTCGCGGAATTTATTGAATTCGCTACCATTAATGCCAAGGGTGACATTCGTGCCAATTATTTCCTCGATTCCAAGGTCAAGGCATCCGGAATGGTCTATGCAGAAGGTAAGAAGGGCAGTGTGATCGGAGGCGAGGTACATGGTCTCAAGGGCATAGAAATCAGGAACGCCGGCAATATAACCGAGACCAGAAGCGTTATTCATGCAGGCTTTGAGATCAGTGAATATGAGAAATACAGTCAGCTCCTTCATGATGAGAAGAAGGCCAAGGACAAGATCAGAGACCTTGTGGAAGAGATGAGTGAGCTCTTGGTTAAGGGCAAGAAAGACGGTGTTAACAAGGCTCAGAAGGAGAAGATTCTTAAGATAAACGAGAAGAAGACTGCGGTTTATACTGAGCTTGAGGAAATCGCAGGCAAGAAGAATGAACTGGCAACCAGAATGGCTCAGAGTTCCCGTGCGAATATCAAGATCCATGACACCTGTTACGTCAATACCATGCTTACAATCGGTATTGCGGTAACCATAATTAACAGGGAAGAGTACAGAACCAAGTACATCTGCAGAAATGACCAGATTGAGAGAAGGGCACTTTAGTTGGATTACATTAATGCAATAAAAATAAATACTTATGAAGATGCGGTATCGTACATTTCGTCGATACCGCGTTTTGCCGATAAGGACGATTTTGTCAAGATGCAGACCTTCTATGATTATCTGAATCTTAAGGAGGACTGGAATCCGGTCATCTACCATGTGGCCGGAACCAACGGTAAAGGCAGCACCTGTGCCTATCTTGACGCAATATACAGGGAATACGGTGAGTCCTGTGCGCTTTTTACATCGCCACATCTTGTTGACGTTCGTGAGCGAATAAGGCTTGATTCTAAGCTGATTGCCAAGGAGGAGTTTCTCCTTTCGTTTAATAATATTGCGCGTGCTCTTTACGCATTTAATGAAGAGCGACCGGGCATGAATTATTGCGCGACTTATTTCGCGTGGTATTTCTTCATCGCCATGGACTATTATAAACGTGCAAAAGCGCCCGTTCTGATTCTTGAGACCGGGCTCGGGGGCAGACTGGATGCAACTAACGTTGTGAGGGACAAGTCTGTGGCAGTTATTACCGAGATCGGGCTGGACCATATGGAATATCTGGGTGATAGCAAGGCAAAGATTGCATGTGAGAAGGCGGGAATCATAAGAGAGAATACTCCGCTTGTGTATATGGCCGGAAATGAGGAGACAGACACGGTATTAAACGAGGTTGCAGAATCGAGGAAAGCCCCTGTTTTCACAGTAGGTAGACATAACATAGAGAACCTTTTATGTAGCAATGAAGGGATTGATTTTTCATATAATTCTGTTTATTATAAGAATGTTAGGTTGCACCTTAATACAATTGCAACCTACCAGGTTTTGAATGCCGCTCTGGCAATCGAAGCCTTCGCTATAACCAATAAGTCAGTACCACGCGATTTTTCCGTAATATCCAAGGCTGTGGCGGGGATGCAATGGCCCGGCAGGATGGAATTCATTAAGGAGAATGTGGTGTTTGACGGAGCACATAATGTAGATGGTGTTACGGCCTTTTTAGACAGTGTGAGAATGGATGCTGTTAAGGGGAAGCGCAGGCTGTTGTTCTCGGCCGTTACGGATAAGCAGGCGGATGTTGAGCTTAGGCTTATTGCAGAGTCGGGACTGTTCGACAGCATAGGACTTACACCAATAGATTCGAGCCGCGCTCTATCTAAGGATGAGCTTAACAAGTTAGCGAATATTGCGGGCGGGGCTTCTGTATACAATGATGCTTGGAATGCTTATGAGGAACTTGGGGGAGAACTGGGTAAGGATGACAGACTGTATGTCTGTGGGTCATTGTATCTTGTCGGCGAGCTTAAGCGGAAGTTTACGAGCTAAGGCAGAGAGTAGCCGGTAGGAAATTGGGAGAATAATAATGATTGATTTTGAAGAGGAGCTTAAGAAGTTCCATCCGTCACTTGAGATAGAAGAGGCTGAGGATGCCATATATAACCAGGATTTAACCGATATGGCGGATCTTCTTGTGTCACTTGTGAAGGAAGATAAAGAAGAGAGTAACGGAAGTAGCAGAAGAAAGCAATAAGTGGGTGAATCAGAGTGATCTGTTATAATTGTGGGGCGACATTGACCCAGAATAAATTCTGTACCGCTTGTGGGGCTGATGTTACCAGATATAAGAAAATAGTTGGCCTTGCCAATATGCTGTTCAATGACGGCTTGGAGAAGGCTCATGTAAGGGATCTCTCGGGGGCAGTAACCTCCCTTAGGAGATGCCTCAAGTTAGATAAGAATAATGTTGATGCAAGAAATCTTCTTGGACTTGTATATTTTGAGATGGGAGAATATGTATCCGCTCTCAATGAGTGGGTAATCTCCAAGAATCTTAAGCCTAATAAGAATATTGCGGATGACTATATCAGTATGCTTCAGGATAATCCGGGAGAACTGGATACCTATAGCCAGGCTGTGAAGAAATACAACCAGGCACTAAGCTATTGTTATCAGGGTACCATTGACCTTGCCGTGATTCAACTTAAGAAGGTAGTAAGCCTTAATCCCAAATATGTACAGGCTCATCAGTTGCTGGCACTGTTGTATCTGTGTCAGGAGCAGTGGGAGGACGCCAAGAAGGAACTGCTTAAGTGTCAGAAGGTGGATGTGAATAATACAACCACGCTCCGCTATCTTAAGGAGGCTGAAGCTGTCCTTAATATTGATGAGGAGACTACAGACACCAAGACAAAGAAGAGTATCCTTGAGAATTCGGTATTTAAGAAGGAGAAGGATATTGAATCCTATACGCCCATCAGTCATCACGAGAACAGAGCTTGGGTTACAATATTGAATGTAATTGCCGGTATTGTTATCGGTGTGGCAGTATCTTATCTGCTTATTCTTCCTGCCAGGATCACAGAGGCCAAGGAAGGGATGGATGAGAGCTTAAAGAGTGTCAATGAGCAGTTGGATGCCCGTACAGCCAAGATATCTGAGCTTGAGCAGGAGCTTAAGACAGCCGAGAATCAGAATGATAAGCTTAAGAGTGAGCTGGATATATACATAGGTGAAGACGGAACCATGACAGCCATGGACAACCTTCTTCAGGCGGTGGAGTTGTATCTTAATAATCCGGAGAGCAAGACAGAGATTGCCGACAGTCTGGATAGGATTGATGAATCTACGCTTGACAGGGCATCTGAGAGCTTCACACAGGTATATACTGACCTTATGGGTAAGATTGGCTCAGACGTGGGACAGTCTTATTATGATACGGGTATGAGGGCATATCAGAACGAGACCTACGAGGAGGCTATTGACAACCTGACCAAGGCATATTCCTATGACAACACCAACGGGGATGCCCTGTTTAACCTTGGTAATGCATACCGCAAGTCAGGTGATGTTATCAGAGCAATTGATACATATCAGAAGGTTATTGAGTCATTCCCGGATACGGAGATGGCTACACGTTCTCAGCAGTTTATCAATGAGCTGAATAATGAATAATTAAAGTTCTAAGGAGAACATTCTATGTTCTCCTTATTTTTAGAGCAGAAGGAACAGTATAAGGAGGCTAAGATGGCTAAAAGAACAGACATCCACAAAGTATTAATTATAGGATCGGGACCGATTATTATCGGACAGGCATGTGAGTTTGACTATTCGGGAACTCAGGCATGCAAGGCATTGCGTAAGCTTGGCTATGAAATTGTATTGGTCAACTCCAATCCGGCGACTATCATGACCGATCCCGAGACTGCAGATGTAACATATATTGAGCCGCTCAATGTAGAACGTCTGGAGCAGATAATTGCCAAGGAGAGACCGGATGCGCTGCTTCCCAATCTTGGCGGACAGTCAGGACTTAACCTTTGTTCAGAATTAAATAAGGCCGGAGTTTTAGATAAGTACGGTGTTAAGGTAATCGGTGTACAGGTTGATGCGATCGAGCGTGGTGAGGACAGAATCGAGTTCAAGAATACCATGGACGAGCTTGGAATAGGTATGGCAAGATCTGATGTTGCCTATTCTGTAGAGCATGCTTTGGAGATTGCAGATGAACTGGGATATCCTGTTGTTCTTCGTCCTGCCTACACCATGGGCGGTGCCGGTGGCGGACTTGTATATAATAAGGAAGAACTCAAGACAGTATGTGCAAGAGGTCTTCAGGCATCCCTGGTAGGACAGGTTCTTGTTGAGGAATCGGTTCTCGGATGGGAGGAGTTGGAGCTTGAAGTTGTAAGAGACTGTGAAGGCAACATGATCACAGTATGCTTTATCGAGAATATAGATCCGATCGGTGTTCATACCGGAGATTCGTTCTGTTCTGCGCCTATGCTTACCATTCCTGAGGATGTACAGAAGGAATTACAGCGTCAGGCGTACAGCATCGTAGATAAGGTTCAGGTTATCGGTGGAACCAACGTACAGTTTGCGAGAAATCCTAAGGACGGAAGAATCATAGTAATTGAGATTAATCCACGTACTTCCCGCTCATCAGCACTTGCAAGTAAGGCAACAGGCTTCCCTATTGCACTTGTATCGGCTATGCTCGCGACAGGACTTACTCTTAAGGATATTCCCTGTGGCAAGTACGGCTCACTTGATAAGTATGTTCCGGACGGAGATTATGTGGTTATTAAGTTCGCACGCTGGGCTTTCGAGAAGTTCAAGGGTGTAGAGGATAAGCTCGGTACTCAGATGCGTGCCGTAGGTGAGGTCATGAGTATCGGTAAGACCTATAAGGAAGCCTTCCAGAAGGCTATCAGATCTCTTGAGACCGGCAGATACGGTCTCGGTCATGCGAAGAACTTCGATTCGCTTAGCAAGGCTGAGCTGTTAGCAAAGCTTGTAACTCCTTCGAGTGAGAGACACTTCCTTATGTATGAGGCCTTAAGAAAGGGCGCAACCGTAGAAGAGATCACTGAGATCACCAAGGTTAAGAGCTACTTCGTAGAGCAGATGAAGGAACTTGTGGAAGAGGAAGAAGCAGTTGTTAAGTCAAGCAGGGGCAGTGTGCCGGATGATGAGACATTAACAAGTCTTAAGAAGGACGGCTTCTCTGATAAGTACTTAAGCCAGATCTTAGACGTTAAGGAAGAGGATATCAGAAACAGAAGACTTGAGATTGGTCTTAAGGAGGCCTGGGAAGGAGTTCATGTATCCGGAACAGAGAACAGCGCTTATTACTACTCAAGTTACAATATTGAGAAGGATGAGAGTCCTTCAAGCAATAACAGAAAGATCATGATTCTGGGTGGCGGTCCCAACAGGATCGGACAGGGTATCGAGTTTGACTACTGCTGTGTTCATGCGGCAATGGAGCTTAAGAGACTTGGCTTTGAGACAATAATTGTAAACTGTAACCCTGAGACGGTATCAACAGATTATGATACCTCCGACAAACTCTATTTTGAGCCGCTGACTCTTGAGGATGTTCTCAGTATATATGAGAAGGAGAAGCCGCTTGGAGTTATTGCCCAGTTCGGAGGTCAGACACCTCTGAATCTTGCAGCGGAGCTTGAGAAGAACGGCGTTACCATTCTTGGAACAAGTCCTGCCGTAATTGACCTTGCAGAGGACAGAGACCAGTTCCGTGCCATGATGGATAAGCTTGAGATTCCGATGCCGGAGTCAGGCATGGCTGTTGATATATCGGAGGCTCTTGAGATTGCAGGCAGGATCGGTTACCCTGTTATGGTTCGTCCTTCCTACGTTCTTGGCGGACGTGGAATGGAAGTTGTATATGACGATGAGACGCTAAGGGAGTATATGGCAGCAGCCGTTGGTGTTACTCCGGACAGACCTATATTAATAGACAGATTCCTAAATCATGCGCTGGAGTGTGAGGCTGATGCGATTGCAGACGGCAAGCATGCCTTCGTTCCTGCGGTTATGGAGCATATAGAGCTTGCAGGTGTTCACTCAGGTGACTCTGCCTGCATAATTCCGTCTGTACATATTACAGAGGAGAATCTTAATACGATTAAGGAATATACAAGAAAAATTGCAGAGGAGATGCATGTTGAGGGACTCATGAACATGCAGTATGCAATTGAGAACGGCAAGGTATTCGTGCTGGAGGCTAATCCGAGAGCATCACGTACCGTTCCGCTTGTATCCAAGGTATGTAACATCAGAATGGTTCCTCTTGCAACCAGGATTATTACCTCTAAGCTTACAGGAGTTGAGAGCCCTGTTCCTACACTTAAAGAGAAGAATATTCCCAACTTCGGTGTTAAGGAGGCAGCCTTCCCGTTCAATATGTTCCCTGAGGTTGACCCCATCCTTGGTCCCGAGATGAGAAGTACCGGTGAGGTTCTTGGTCTGTCAGCATCTTTCGGTGAGGCCTTCTACAAGGCTCAGGAGGCCATTCAGTCCAAGCTTCCGCTGTCGGGTACAGTACTGATTTCGGTTAACCGCAAGGATAAGGATGAGATTATCCCTGTAGCCCGTACTTTCAGTAATGACGGCTTCAGAATAATTGCAACAGAGGGTACCTACAATGCACTCAAGGAAGCAGGAATCGATGCTGTCAAGGTCAATAAGCTTGGTGAGGGAAGACCGGATATCAATGATATGATCACCAACGGAGAGATAGACATCATCATCAATTCACCTGTCGGCAAGGACAGCAAGCTTGATGACAGCTATTTAAGAAAGGCTGCAATCAAGGCCAAGGTTCCGTATGTTACAACAGTTGCGGCAGCCAGGGCTTCAGCAGAGGGAATTCACTATGTGAAGACAAATCCGAGTGCCGGTGTTAAGGCGCTTCAGATCTATCATTCAGAGATTAAGTAGTATTGCTGCCGGGCTTTGTCCCGGCAGTTATCAAATACCAGGAGGAGAATATTATGATTAAGAAGGTATCAACAGACAAGGCTCCGGCTGCGATCGGACCGTATTCACAGGCAGTAATTGCCAACAAGATGCTCTTTGCCTCGGGTCAGATTCCGATTAATCCGGCAACAGGCAATGTGGAAACAACCACAATCGAGGAGCAGACAGAGCAGGTAATGAAGAATATCGGTGCCATCCTTATTGAGGCCGGCGTGGGCTACGAGGACGTGGTTAAGACCACCTGCTTCCTTGCAGACATGAATGACTTCCAGGCCTTCAACAGCGTATATGAGAGATATTTCCCGGGCAAGCCCGCCAGAAGCTGTGTTGCCGTTAAGCAACTTCCAAAGGATGTATTATGTGAGGTTGAGGTTATCGCAAGCCTCTATTAAGCTATGAAGATAATTAGTACAATAGAATTGTTTATCGTTGCCCTGATTTGGGGAACGGCTTTTGTAGCCCAGAGCGTCGGCATGGACTATCTGGGACCCTGCGCTTTCAACGCATCCAGGTTCACTGTGGGTGCTGTTATCCTAATTCCCGTGATTTTCCTGGTTAAGGCTATGGACAGGAAGGAGGGAAAAAGCGCTCAGTACTCACTTCATGACACAATCAAGGGTGGAATCTGCTGTGGATGCGCAATGGCGGCAGCGACCCTGTTCCAGCAGTTTGGATTACTCTACACAACTGTAGGCAAGGCCGGCTTTGGTACCTCGCTCTACATCATTATTGTGCCCTTCCTGGCCGTGGTGCTAGGTAAGAGGATCACAGGCAAAACCTGGCTTGCGGCAATTATAGCCATGGTTGGCTTCTATTTCATGTGCATTTCCGAAACAATGACCATCAATAAGGGAGATCTGCTCGTGCTTATTTGTGCCTTTCTTTGGTCGGTGCACATACATATCGTGGACCATTTTGCCCCCAAGGCTAACGGCGTTATGATGAGCTCGATACAGTTTGCGGTAAGTGCGATCATCTGTACTGTGGGAGCCCTGCTTACTGAGAGCTTCACCTGGGGGGACATTGTATCATGCGCCTTTCCCATTCTTTATGCGGGAGTTATGAGCTGCGGAATAGCTTATACGCTTCAGATTATTGCTCAGAAGAATGTGGAGCCGACAATTGCATGCCTGATCATGAGCCTGGAGTCGGTGTTCTCTGCCCTGGCAGGACTAATAATCCTTGGAGAGACAATGACTGCAATTGAGATATTCGGCTGCGTGCTGGTATTCACCGGTGTAATCATTGCACAGCTGCCCGGAAAAAAGGAAAAAACATGAGACGAATGGAATTCAAGATGGAGAGAGTCGGAGTGTGTAAGGTGGGCGATAGAATCACTGTCACAGAAGGACTGCTCCCCAGCGGATATTATTATTATACTATTGATCCTTCGCTTGCCATGTCGCCAAATATTGCTGCAGGTGAGCGACTGAAGGTTAATGCCGGTGAGGTAGTGGACGTTAAGGAGAATTCCAGGGGATTCTATGTTACCGTGGAATTCGATGAATAGAACTAAGGAGAAAGCAGATGAACATAGCAGTATTTGCATCACACGGCGGAAGCGATATGCAGGCAATAATCGACGGCTGTAAGAGTGGTCAGATTAATGCCAAGGTCGCTGTCATGATTACCAATAATGAAGACAGTAAGGCTATGCAGAGAGCCATTAAAGAGGATATCCCCCACTATTATTTAAGCACTAAGAATATGGGGGATGAGGATAAGCTTGCCAAGCGCATTCTTGAGGTTCTATCCAAGTACAATATTGATATGATCTTCCTCGCAGGATATATGAGGAAATTGCATGACTCAGTACTGGATGCATATGACAACAGAGTCTTTAACATTCATCCCGCGCTTTTGCCCAAGTACGGTGGTAAGGGTATGTACGGAATAAATGTTCACAAGGCTGTAATTGCTGCAGGTGAGAAGGAGAGTGGTGTGACCATTCACCGCGTGAACAACAAATATGACAGTGGTGAGATTGTGGCGCAGACCAGGGTGCCTGTGCTTGAGGGCGACGACTGTGACACGCTGGCAGCAAGGGTGCTTGAGAGAGAGCATGAGTTCCTGGTTGAGATAATTGCACGTATTGCCGATGGGGACATTCCCCTAGGCAACTAAGGCTTAGTATACTAAGGTAAATTATTCTATGAGAGTGGTAACGTTGATGGTTCTGTATTTGATCGCGGTGAATATAGCCGGGTTTGCGGCAATGGGTATCGATAAGAGACGCGCCAAGAAGAGGGCGTACAGGATACCCGAGGCGAACCTGTTCATGCTTGCGATAATAGGCGGCAGTCTGGGCTCGATTTTGGGGATGCACCTGTTCCATCATAAGACCAGACATCTTTATTTCCTGTATGGTCTGCCTGCAATTTTGGTTGTTCAGCTGCTCATTGTGATAGCTCTGTGGTTGTCACCGATTAAATTCGTATTTCTGTAGGAGATGTGTATGGATACCTCGCTTCATATTGCACTGTGTGACAGTAACCCCGGTGACAGGAGACATATGGAACGTCTCCTTGAGAGGGAGTCAGATAAGAGAATAAATACGACGGGTGGCTTCTATGTGGACACCTTCGGAAGTATTGAGGCGATACTTAAGGCGGCTCTGGTTTATGATGTCTACTTTATTGACTCGGATATTCCGTTAAGTGATTCGTATACCATCGCGCTGGCAATAAGGAAGAAGGGAATACTTAGTCCCATTGTATTCTGTATCTCCAATGTGGATTACAGGACCTATGAGCCTTTAGAGAATACTTTGTTTATCGATAAGCCTATTGATACTACAGAGCTTGCGGCTCTTCTGGATAGTATAATTGATAAGAAGAAGGAAGAATTCATCCCCACGATTGAACTTAGGAGCAATTATGAGGCATATTATGTGACTGAGTCTGATGTGCTGTATTTTGAAGGGGAGGGATATTCTCTGACGGTATATTTTAAGGATGGCAGCAGCCGACAGGCTACCACCACCCTTGAGATTCTGAGAGAAGACTTGAGTAACTATGACAGCTTCTTCTGGGTTAATAAAAAGACAATACTTAATGTAAGATATATTACCGGCTTTAATTTCTTTGGCGTGACTATGAGCAACGGCAAGAAGATAAGAGTTGCCCGCTCAGTCATGAAGGCGCTAAAGAACCGTAAGGCTGCGCTGGGATACTAGGATACTAGTAGGTCACGATTATGCCGCCGTCGTTGGCATACAGTGTACTGAGTCCGCTCGTATGCATAATGATGTAGTCGATAAACGGGGCACGTTCCTGTAACATGGAAGCAATCTTCTCCGCACCGCTTAGGTTGTTGCAGTGTGCGATGATCAGTCTGAAGTGAGACTTTAGATAATCGGTGGTCCTGCAATCGGAGGTGACATCCTTAACTATTCTGTCAACCATTATATTCCAGGTTTTCTTAAGGCCAATCGCCTTGCCTGCTGCTTCGAGTTCTCCCTTAACTCCCATAAGTAAAGGTTTAATATTGAGTGTGCCGGCTACCAGTGCCGATAACTTGGAGAGACGTCCGTTCTTCCTTAGTGTATCAAGGTTATCAAGGACACAATAGGTAGACATGGTATCCCTGAAGGTTAACAGCCTGGTGCTGATTTCCTCAAAGCTTAAGCCTTCCTCTTCGTATTCCATGGCCTTTAGGGCAAGCTGGCTTTCACCGCAGGAGGCGGACTCCGAATCAATTACCAGGATATTCTTATCGTCGTGCTCCTCGTTGTAGGTGTTCATGGCAAGCACGGCTGAATTGTAACAGCCACTCAGATGACTTGAAATGGTAACAATATATATATTGGTGGCATCGCTTTCCTCTATGAGCTTTATGAAGGCATCAGGAGACGGACATGAGCTCTTGGGACAGGTAGTGCTTGCTGCAATATCCGATATAAGCTTGGGTATGTCGATATCCGGTGTATCGATTGTAATGTTATCTTCTATATTGATATAGAAGGGAACCAGTGCGAAACGCGCGTCGTTGTGATATTCCTCGGGTAATTCACAGCTGCTGTCGGCAATAATAAGATATTGTGCCATGGGTGTCTCCTTTTTGCATGTAGTTTTCAATACTATGTATGATAGCATTGTTATCTATCATTGTAAATAGATGTACTGTAATATATACTGAATTTATGGAAAATTTTGAAATTAAAAGCAATAAGGAATTTATGAATGCGCTTCTTCTAGGCGAGATGTTTGATGATTTCCTGCTTAAGGAAGCATATGTGAAAACCGCGGTTACTTACCGTATTGACGGTCTGATCAATCGTGAATTCTATGATAATGACGAGGATGTAATTGTCACCGAAGCTCCATACGATTATGAAGCCTTCAGCAGGCTTCGTCAGGTTATTACGGGGCTTATCAAGGGAAGGCATACTCCCGTATCAATGAAGCTAACATTGTATCTTAAGCCGGATATGGCATGCAAACTGCTGGGGGAGACTGATGCCCTGGTGGATTACCTTATTATAAATATTAGCTTTGCCAATAATCATGTGAACGTAACTACGGGAATAGCATACAGAGAGTTCACTCTCGATAAGGAGGCTGACAGGAGCTGGGATAGGTATGTGTCGGAGCTTCTAGCGGACTTGTAGATCGGTATGAAATGTGATGAAAAGAATGAATATACAATAATAATGTATAATATACATGTTAATGTGAGCAATATACATTTTTAACTGTATATTATACATAAATATACAGAAAAAGTGCTTGCACATACCTGTCAATGGGTGTATAGTTGGTATTGCGAGTAAGACATGGTTTCCATGATAGATTAATATACGGAGGAAGACAGTGATGAAGGAAAAAGTAGTTCTTGCTTATTCAGGCGGACTTGACACGACAGCCATTATTCCATGGCTCAAGGAGAATTATGATTATGAGGTTATCTGTGTATGCGGTAACTGTGGACAGGCTGAGGAGCTTGAAGGCTTAGAGGAGAGAGCACTTTCGACAGGTGCTTCAAAGTTATATATTGAGGATCTTACTGATGAGTTCTGTGAGGACTTCATTGTTCCCTGTGTACAGGCTCATGCTATTTATGAGAATAAATATCTTCTCGGTACATCAATGGCAAGACCTGTTATTGCCAAGAAACTGGTAGAGATTGCCAGAAAAGAGGGAGCAACAGCTATTTGCCATGGAGCAACAGGTAAGGGTAATGACCAGATCAGATTCGAGCTTGGTATTAAGGCACTGGCTCCGGATCTTAAGATCATTGCAGTATGGAGAGATCCCAAGTGGACAATGAATTCACGTGAAGAGGAGATAGAGTATTGCAAGGCACACGGAATCAATCTTCCGTTCTCAGCTGATTCAAGCTACAGCCGTGACAGAAACTTATGGCATATCAGCCATGAGGGCTTAGAGCTTGAGGATCCGGCTAACGAGCCTAATTATGACCATCTTCTTGTGCTCGGAACCACTCCGGAGAAGGCTCCTGATGAAGGAGAATATGTTACAATGACCTTCGAGAAGGGTGTTCCCACATCAGTTAACGGCAAGAAGATGAAGGTAGCAGATATCATTGCGACTCTGAACGAACTTGGTGGAAAGCATGGTATCGGAATTATCGATATCGTTGAGAACCGTGTAGTTGGTATGAAGAGCCGTGGCGTATACGAGACTCCGGGTGGAACTATCCTCTATGAGGCACATCAGCAGTTAGAGGAGCTCATCCTTGACAGAGAGACAACGGCTCTCAAGCTCGAGATGGGCAATAAGTTTGCACAGATAGTATATGAAGGCAAGTGGTTCACACCTCTTCGCGAGGCAGTTCAGGCTTTCATTGAGAGCACACAGCAGTATGTAACCGGTGAGGTTAAGTTCAAGCTTTACAAGGGCAATATCATTAAGGCAGGTACAACCTCTCCATATTCTCTCTATAACGAGAGCATTGCTTCATTCACAACCGGTGATTTATACGATCACCACGATGCAGAGGGCTTCATCAACCTCTTTGGATTATCAACTAAGGTTCGTGCCATGAAGATGCAGGAGCAGGGTGTTCTTAAGTAATTCGTTTTCTAAGGGGTCAGTTACATGAGTGGCTGGCCCTTTTTCTTGTAAAATCGCATCATAGCGGAGGAATTATGATTAGGACGATGACAATTGAAGATTATGATGAGGTAGCCTTACTGTGGGAGAAGATTAAGGGCTTTGCAATAAGAAGCTTAGACGACAGCAGAGAGGGCATTGAGAGATTCCTTAAGCGTAATCCGACAACCAGCGTGGTTGCGATAGAGGATAAGAGAATAGTAGGAGCCATTCTCTGCGGACACGACGGAAGAAGAGGCTGCATGTACCACGTATGTGTGGATCCCGAGTACAGACTTAAGGGAATCGGCAGGGATATGGTGGTTCACGCCATGAGAAGCCTTAAGGAAGAGAATATCAGTAAGGTCAGTCTTATCGCTTTTACTCACAACGATATAGGTAATGCATTCTGGAATGAGATAGGCTGGACCAAAAGAGAAGACTTAAATTATTATGATTTTGTATTGAATGAAGAAAACATTGTTAGCTTTGTAAAGTAGGTGACAGTATGAAAGAGATAAAGGGCGGAATAACGGCAGCAAAGGGCTTCAAGGCAGCCAGCTGCGCTGCAGGGATTAAATATAAGGACCGTACCGATATGGCCATGGTTTACAGCGAGAAGGAGGCAGTCTGCGCCGGAACCTTCACCACCAACAGGGTTAAGGCAGCCTGTGTTAAGTGGGATATGCTTGTGCGAGAGAAGGGTGTGGCTCAGGCAATCGTTGTTAATTCGGGAATAGCCAATGCCTGTACGGGTAAGGAAGGCTTCGATGCCTGCGAGTCGGTAGCGAAGGCGGTAAGTGATGAACTTAATGTAGATAGCGATAAGGTAATAGTTGCATCCACGGGAGTAATCGGAATGCAGCTTCCCGTGGATAAGCTTGTGGCCGGTGTAAGGACCATGGCGGGAAATCTTGATGACAGTATTGAGGCGGGTACCGCAAGCTCAAAGGCCATAATGACAACCGATACGGTTAACAAGGAAATAGCGGTAAGTATTGAGATTGACGGTAAGGAAGTTATTATCGGCGGAATGTGTAAGGGCTCGGGAATGATTCATCCCAATATGTGCACTATGCTTGCCTTCTTAGGAAGCGATGTTGCAATCACTAAAGAACTTCTGCAGGAAGCAGTAAGTGAGGTTGTTAATGATACCTTCAACATGATTACCGTGGACGGTGATACCTCAACCAATGATACCTTTATGCTTCTGGCTAATGGCATGAGCAAAGCTTCAATTACTTCAAAGGGTAAGGATTATGATGTCTTCAGGGATGCACTTATGTATGTATGCAGAAATCTGGCCATGAGGATGGCAGCAGACGGTGAGGGAGCAACCAGGTTGTTTGAAGCTGAGGTTGTTAATGCCAAGTGCAAGGAGGATGCACGAACACTGTCTAAGGCAATTGTCGGTTCATCCCTGTCCAAGGCAGCAATATTCGGACGAGACGCTAACTTCGGCAGGTTCCTGTGCGCCATGGGTTATTCCGGAGCGGAATTTGATGAGGCGGATGTTGAACTTTATTTCGTAAGTAAGGCAGGAAGACTCAAGGTGTTTGACCATGGTGTCCCGCTTGAATTTGATGAGGAAGAGGCAGTGCGGATCATGTCTGAGGATGCCGTAACTGTATATGTTAATATGAATGAGGGCGAAGAACAGGCAACAGCCTGGGGCTGTGATCTTACCTATGATTATGTTAAAATCAATGCGGACTACAGAAGCTAGTCAGGATTGTAAATAATAGCAGGGAGAAGGAATAATGGAAAACAGAGAAATGGATGAAGTGCTTAAGAAGGCGGAGGTCTTAATAGAGGCACTTCCTTATATCCAGCAGTTCAACCGTAAGATAATAGTTGTAAAGTACGGTGGCTCAGCCATGAGCAATGAGGAGCTTCAGAGAAACGTAATTAAAGACGTTACACTGCTCAAGCTCGTAGGCTTTAAGCCCATAATAGTACATGGTGGCGGTAAGGCCATAAGCAGATGGGTGGAGAAGGCCGGTAAAGAGCCTAAGTTTATCAACGGTCTTCGAGTTACCGATGAAGAGACCATGGAAATAGCTGAGATGGTGCTTTCAAGAGTAGGTAAGCAGTTAGTCAGCATGGTAGAGGAGCTTGGTGTAAGGGCTGTCAGCATTTCGGGTAAGGACGGCGGACTTCTCAAATGCGAGAAGAAGTACAGCAACGGAGAAGATATCGGCTTTGTTGGCAATATCACTGACGTAGACCCTAAGATTATCTATGATCTGCTTGATAAGGATTTTCTTCCCATCATTGCTCCGATTGGATTGGATAACCGCTTTAATACATACAATATCAATGCAGATGATGCTGCTTGCGCAATTGCCAAGGCTGTGGGCGCCAATAAGCTTGTATTCCTGACAGACACGGAGGGTTTATATAAGGACTTCAATGATAAGAGTTCTTTCATATCAAGAATTACTGCCGAGGATGCGGATAAGCTTATCGCAGACGGTCTTATCGGAGGCGGTATGCTTCCAAAGCTTAACAACTGCACATCTGCAGTAAAGAACGGAGTTGAGAAGGTGCATATTCTGGATGGCAGGATTCCGCATAGTATGCTGCTTGAGATATTCACCAACAACGGTATCGGAACTGCCATTGTTGAAAAGATTTGAGGATTGATATGAAGAAAATTATAGAAACAGCTGAGGAGAATATTCTACATACATATAATCGATATAACATAGTACTTGATCACGGAGATGGAGTATATGTATATGATACGGAGGGTAAGCGCTATCTGGACTTCTATTCGGGAATAGGAGTGTATGGTCTTGGCAATTCCAATAAGGAATTCAATGAAGCCCTGAAGACTCAGGTAGACAAGATTCTCCATGTGTCTAATCTCTTCTACAATGAGCCTGCCGCCAAAGCAGCAGAGGCACTGGTTAAAGTATCCGGAATGGATAAGGTGTTCTTCACCAATTCAGGTGCCGAAGCCATTGAGGGTGCCCTGAAGTCAGCGCTAAAGTATGCATACAATAAGGACGGTAAGCACGACCATGAGATAATCGCACTTGATCATTCCTTTCACGGAAGAACCTGCGGAGCTCTTGCCGTAACAGGTAAGGCAGCCTACAGGGAGGCCTTCGAGCCGCTTATCAGTAAGGTTAACTTCGCTACAATGAATGACTATGACTCCGTATACAGCCTTGTCAATGAGAAAACCTGTGCTATAATCATGGAGACTGTACAGGGAGAGGGCGGTATTTTTCCGGCAGATAAGGAATTCCTGCAGAAGATATATAAGCTCTGTAATGAGAAGGATATTCTGCTTATTCTTGATGAGGTGCAGTGCGGTATGGGACGCTGCGGTTCAATGTATGCCTTCATGCAGTACGATGTATGTCCCGATATTTTGACAAGTGCCAAAGCTTTAGGTAACGGTGTGCCGGTGGGCGCTTTTCTTGTAAATAAAAAGGTTGCAGCGGCAAGTCTGGTAGCAGGAGACCACGGAACCACCTACGGAGGTAATCCTTTCGCAACAGCTGCGGTATGCGAGGTGCTCAGACAGTATGAGAAGCTTGACATAGTGTCACATGTTAAGGCGCTTACGCCGTATCTGGAGAGCAGGCTTGATGAACTGGTGAACAAATATGACTGCATTACCTCTCGAAGGGGAATGGGCTTCATGCAGGGACTTGAACTTAACATAGCTCCGTCAGAGGTTATCAATGCAGGAATTGAGAAGGGTATCCTTACCCTTTCCGCAGGAAGCAATGTGCTCAGACTGCTTCCTCCGCTAATAATTACCGACAAAGACATTGACAATATGTACAATATCTTAGATGATGTATTTGCACATATTTAAGTTGGTTGAGGTTATATGAAGGAATCAAAGAGAATAATATCTGCGCTGATAGTGTTTGTGATGCTTATCGGCGCACTTATTGCAAGCAGAAACAATACATTGGATGTTAGACAGGTTGAAAGCTATGATGACGACAGCCTGGTCATCTGGTATACGGATGATAATCTGACGGATTATCTTAATACAATGGCCGTTGAGTTCCACGAGCTCAAGGGTATTCGTGTCGTTCCGAGACTCAAGGAGGGCGGTGATTTCATTGAGAGCATCTACATGGCATCAATGGAGGATGGAACTACTCCGGATATGTATATCATCGGAAGCGACAGTTTAGAGAAGGCCTATATGTCGGGTTGCGCCGCAATTCTTTCGGATAACGGATATTTCAATGAGGCGGAATATCCCTCTTCTGCGGTAAGTGCGGTTACCTATCATAACAACCCGGTTGCATATCCTCTGTATTTCGAGACTACTGCACTGCTCTATAACAAGACCTATCTTACAGAGATTGCAAGTAATATTGTTAATGCAGAGACTGCCAAAACTCCGGACTCAGAGTCCTCTGAAGATTCTTCAGGCAGTGACTCAGCTGATTCTGAGGACGAAGAGGAGAAGGACGAAGAGCAGATATATTATGATTCTCTGTCCACAGAGGATAAGATAACATACAGGGTGGACAAATCAATACCCGTAACCTTTGACGATCTGCTTACTTTTGCTGATAATTTCGATGCTCCTGAGGGAGTTGAGACTATCTTTAAATGGGATGTAAGAGATATTTTCTATAACTACTTCTTTGTTGGAGAATACATTGATATGGGTGGAGTCAATGGTGACAACCCGGATGAGATCAATGTGTATAATCTCGATGCAATCAAGGCGATGCTCAGATTCCAGGAGATGAATCAGTTCTTCTCCTTTGAATCGGAAGATGTAACCTATGAGCAGGTGAAGAATGAATTCCTGGAGGGCAAGATGGTATTTGCCACCGTTACGACCGATGCGGTAAGACTGCTCAGGGAGAAGAGTGAGAATAAGGAATTCAAATACGAATACGGTTTTACTTCCATTCCGGATCTGTCTGAGGACATGTCAACCAAGAGTCTGTCTGAGACAACCGCCGTTGTGATTAACGGCTATAGTGATGATATAGATAATGCCAATGAGTTTGCAAGGTTCCTCGCAATAGAGAACGCGGACAGTCTGTATGAGATGACAGGCAAATTCCCTGCCGTTACGGGGGTATTCGGCGAGGAGGATGCGGAATATGCCTTTGTTAAGGAATATGAGGTGTCATCGCCCATGCCAAAGATGATGGCAACCTCCAACAGCTGGCTTCTTATGGAAGGAACCTTTGCCGATGTATGGTCAGGCGCGGATGTGTCTCATTCACTGCAGAAGCTGTCTGAGCAGATAAAGCATCAGATTTCCGGTGAGGATATTAAGGAGGACTTCATTCCGCTTCCCAAGGAAGAGGAAGAGGTAGAATACCTTGATGAGGAGGCTCTGAAACAGGAAGCACAGAGTGAAGAAAACTGATAATCTTGCAAAAGAGAGTGACTCCCGTTAAACTTAAGATAAAAGTCATCTAAGGGTTTTCCTTTGCCACTGCAAAGGAGAAAGATGAGATTATATAAAGAAAACAAACTGAATATTATAGCAAAATATAAGAGAAGCCTTGTGACAGTCACAGGGCTAATCTTGTCGTTGTTGTTTTTGAGTCTGTTTGCTTCCTGTAAAAGCAGGGACGAAGGTCTGGTTGCTGTATACGAGGATGAAACTGTAGCTTCGGACCTATCCGGCAATGAAACAGATGGAGAAACTGAGCGTGAGGGCGAGAGTGCGACTGAGAGTGAAAGTGCGACTGAGACTGTGACTTTGCAAGTTGATGATGGTTCCATAGACACTGACAGTGCTGTCATAAAGGATATTAAAGTATATGTGTGCGGAGCAGTGCAAAGGCCTGATGTATATGAGATTAGTGCTGACTCCAGGATAGTCGATGCAGTCAGTGCCGCAGGCGGTTTTGCAATAGATGCATATCCTGAAGCAATGAACCTGGCCGAAACAGTATCCGACGGCAGCAGAATCTACGTGCCGACTAAGGAAGAGGTTGACGCTTTGGCTGTTGTTTATTCAGACACCGGCAGTGGGTCAGGTGATACAACGAGCGATTCGACCGGCAGAGTCAATATCAACACAGCCACGCTTGAAGAACTGACAACCCTACCGGGCATAGGGGATACCAGGGCTCGGGCGATAATTGATTACAGAGAACAAAACGGGGCCTTTGGAAACATTGAGGATATAATGCAGGTAACCGGAATCAAGGAGAAAAGCTTCAGTAAGATTAAGGATAGTATTTGTGTGAAATGATGAGAATTCTTGTAGTTGATGATGAGAAGTTAATTGTTAAGGGATTGAAGTTTGCCCTGGAGCAGGACGGAATGGAAGTGGACTGCGCCTATGATGGTGAAGAGGCCGTAAATATGATCCGTGTTCACGAGTATGATATAGTGCTTCTGGATGTCATGCTTCCCAAGAAGGATGGATTTGAGGTTTGCAGTGAGGTAAGAGAGTTCACTGATGTACCGATTATCATGCTGACTGCGAAGGGAGATGACATGGATAAGATATCGGGTCTGGAGACGGGAGCCGATGATTATATGACCAAGCCCTTCAACGTACTTGAGGTCAAGGCCAGGATTAAGGCAATCTGCAGAAGGACTGCTTCTAAGAGTTCCGCTAAGAATGTCATTATCTGCAAGGAACTTAAGATGGACTGCGACGACAGACGGGTGACAATTGCGGGACAGGAGATTAAGCTTACGTCCAAGGAATTTGACATTCTTAAGCTTCTGCTTGGCAATCCCGACAGGATATATACCAGGGAAGACCTGCTCAAAAAGATATGGGGAGGCGATTCGCCTGCTGATGCAAGAACCGTTGATGTTCATGTCAGAAGATTAAGGGAAAAGATTGAGAATAATCCCACGGAGCCCGAGTATGTATTCACCAAGTGGGGACTGGGATACTATCATAAGAAATGAGAGAAAAGATAACCTGGAATAATATATTTCACAGCTTCAGAATCAGAATATTTATCCTACTTGTCACAATCGGTATTATTTCGAGCCTGACGGTAGGATATTCAATTCTGTTTAATTATGAGGTCAGAGCAGTGTCAGTGAAGGAAAGTGAGGTTTCCAACCAGCTGATGATCCTGGCCAATCATCTGTTAACATATAATTACCTGTCGGATCCATCGAGCGAGGTTGTCAATGCGGAGCTTGAACAGCTCTCCAACCTCTATGACGGACGAGTGCTGATTATCGGAGGCAATTTCAAGGTAATCAAAGATACCTACAACCTTTCCGTCGGCAGGAATATCATATCCAAAGAGGTAATTATGAGCTTCAAGGGTGAGAGTATGAGCAGTTACGACAAAGAGAACGGCTTTATTGAGCTCACCATTCCCATCACAGAGACAATTGAAGACAGGAATATTGTCAGAGGAGTTATGCTGATATCTGTTTCTACGGACACTATTGCACAGACACTTCAGATATTCAGGACCAATGTATGGATAATAGAGGCAATTCTTGCTATCTTCGTATTCATGCTCTCCATGATATTCTCTAAGTATCTGACAGCGCCCTTTGATAAGGTTACCGAGTCACTGAAGAATGTAAGCAACGGCTTCTCGGATGACCTGGTGGAGGTGTCGGATTATAAGGAAACACAGCGAATAGTAGAGGCATTTAACAATATTCTGTCAAAGTACAGAGCCCTCAATGAGTCCAGAGACGAATTTGTGGCAAATGTATCACATGAGCTTAAGACTCCGATAACCTCGGTTAAGCTCCTGGCCGAAACGCTTACCACTAATGAGGACACCCCGATTGAACTGTATAAGGAATTTATGTCGGATATTGTCGGTGAGATTGATAGAGAGGATAAGATAATCAACGATCTGCTTGAGCTTGTGAAGCTTGACAAGACCAATGCAGAGTTAGACATCAAGTCTGTAAACGTCAATGAGATGATAGAGAGTATACTAAGGAGATTATCCCCGATCGCCGCCAGTATGAATGTGAATCTGATATTGGAGAGTGAGAGGGAGGTTACTGCACAAATTGATGAGGTGAAGCTCTCACTTGCACTCACCAACATTATTGAAAACGCGATAAAGTACAACAGAGAGAACGGTTCTGTTACGGTAAGTCTCAATTCCGACCATCAGAATATGTTGATAAATGTAAAGGATAACGGAATCGGAATTCCTGAGGAGAGTATGGCGCATATCTTCGAGCGATTCTATCGCGTGGACAAGTCTCACTCCAGGGAAATCGGTGGAACCGGACTGGGTCTTGCCCTCGCAAGGAATATCGTGATAATGCATCGAGGCACCATCGAGGCCGACAGTGTTATAGACGAAGGTACCGTATTTACACTGTGCATCCCGCTTGTCTTTGTCAGAGAGAACGGAGGTAGAGCATAATGAAAAGGTTTAGACTTATGATCATCTTTTTCCTCGCGTTTTTACCCTTGCTTAGCGGATGTTATCAGGGGGAAAAGCGCTCTGACTTTGACATTTTTGCCCTTGACAGGGAGGAGAACTCAATTATTCCGATGGTAATGCATGTGCCGGAGAGCGAGGTGGGAGAGCCTTGCGATATGGCCACTCGAATGATATCGAGTATGAGTCAGACACCTTCGGACAAGAAGCTTAGGGAGACGATACTTGGCTTTGAGGTTGTGGACTACGAACTAAAGGACGGGGTGCTGATGCTTAATGTGAGCGAGGATTATCTTAGACAGCAACCGACAACAGAGGTGTTGGTAAGGGCAGCTCTGGTTAGGACTCTGTGTCAGATTGAAGGGGTGGATTATGTCGGTATCCTATGCAACGGCAAAGACCTTGTAGACGCACTGGGTCAACCTGTTGGACTCATGGAGCCGTCGCAGTTCGTAGACAACTCGGGCAATGAGATTAACTCGTATGAAAGAGTAGAGCTTGCTCTGTACTTTGCGGATGAAGAGGGCAGGAAGCTTGTAAAGAGCAATACTACAGTTGAGTATAACAGCAATATTTCAACCGAGAGGTTAGTGGTTGAACAGATAATAAAGGGGCCGAACGGCGGCTCGCTCAGGGCTACGGTTAATCCGCAGACTAAGATAAATAATGTCAGCATTAAGGATGGAGTGTGCTACGTGAATCTGGATGGTGCAGTTATTAATGCGCTGCCGGGAATTGACCTCAGACTGTCGGTGTACTCTATAGTGAATTCACTTACGGAGCTTCCGGGAATAAACAAAGTTCAGTTATTAATTGATGGAGACAGCAATGTCGTTCTGGGGGATGACATTAATCTCGAGAATGTGTTTGAGAGGAATCTGGATCTTACTGTGCAGGAGTGAGCAGTAAAGGTAATGCCACATCGGGTGATCGATGTGTATGATTTTAAGACAAATTAGAATAAGGCCGATAGTATTTCTTGCTATTGTTGCGGTAATACTTGATATATTGTTGGTCAGGGTGTTCTTTAGCGATGCGGTAAATGTTGAGGACGGAAGCGTGCTCACAATCGAAGCGAGCGTTAAGAGCATGGAGGTGAAAACGGTTGCCGGCGAGGAGGTACTGGCTGTAACCGTAGAAGATATCAGTGATGTCGATTTGGAGGCAAAGTCAGTTCTTTGCTATTTTCCCATAGAAACAAAATTAAAAATAGGGCAGAGAATAAGGGCGCGCGGAAGCGTAGCCCTGTTTCAGCATGCCACAAATCCGGGGCAGTTCGATTACGCTGACTACAATTTCCATAAGGGCGTTAGCTTTGCCATGTTTGAATGCAGGCTGCTTGCGGTGGGTAATCATTACTCAGGACTGCGACAGGGACTCTATGAGATAAGGCTTAGAGGCGAGGGGATACTGGTTAAGTATTTGTCGAGCGAGGATGCGGCGATAATGAAGGCCATGCTGTTTGGCAACAAGGGTGAGATAGACAGTGAGACCAAGGAGCTGTTCACCAAGAATGGGATTGCTCATATTCTGGCTATATCCGGGCTTCATATATCATTTCTCGCCATGTCGCTGTACAAACTTCTTAGGAAGTTTGGAATTAAGCTTAGGATAAGCGCGATTATTAGTGAAATTTTTATCATTCTCTATGGAGTTATGGTTGGCTTCCCGATTTCTGCATTCCGCGCAATATTTATGTTCAGTCTCTTCCTGGCTTCAAGGACAATCAAGCGGTCCTATGATATGCTGACAGCCATGTCGCTTTCCCTGATTATTCTAATAATTTCCTATCCGCCAAGGCTGTTTGATACCGGGCTTATAATGTCCTTCTTAGCGGTGCTGGGCGTTGGATTCTTCGGAGATTCATATCTTCGAAATATATGGAAGGTTCCTGATTTCTTACAGTCGATATTCATTTCCGTATGGATACTGCTATGTACTCTGCCGGTGATGGCAGTGTCATATTATGAGGTGCCGATATATTCGCTGGCACTCAATCTATTGGTTATTCCTCTTATGTCATTATTGTTGACCTGCGGGATCATATTGGTAATATGTCCAATTTCTTCTGTGGTAACGGCAAGGATTATTGGACTCATCTTATATTCATATAAGGGGGCCTGTGCCTATCTTGAGAATTCGGGAATTGGCCGCATTAATTTAGGTGCACCTAATACTGCGCAGGCGGTTGTATATTATTTTTTGCTTGTCCTTGCAGTGTGGTGGCCACTAATCCACATTCGTTTTAATGTTATCGGTTCGCTTAGACGAAATATTGTGACCGGAATGATTGTAGTTCTTGCGCTTTTCCTATTTTGTATAAGACCGTGTAGGGGGCTGGATGTCTACATGCTGGATGTAGGGCAGGGGGACTGCATGGTTATAAGAAATGATAATAAAAATGTGTACATAATTGATGGTGGCTCTTCGAGTGTCAAGAAGGTCGGTGAATACAGGATAATTCCCTGTCTAAAGTGGATGGGTGTTAATGAAATAGAGGCTGTGTTCATCACGCATCCTGACTCAGACCATATGAATGGACTTATTGAGCTTCTGAATAAGCAGAGGAAGGAGGCACTGACTGTCAAGAGAGTGTACATATTCGCCGGAGCAATGGGTGCAGAAGAATATGACGAGCTTAGCATGCTTTGCAAAAATAGTAATGTTGAATTATTGGGAATCAGCCGAGGTGATGTCCTGGTGGATGGCGAGCTTAAGTTCAGTGTTCTATCGCCGGGAATTGGTGGTCATGTGAATACTATAGGGATGCGTTCATTGGGAACCAACCTGGATACGACCTCAAATAATGCTTCACTTGTGATGTACATCAAATATAAAGACTTTGACATGCTTACGACAGGCGATGTGGAGGATGAAGGGGAAAAGGATATTTTAAGAAGTGGAATTCTTGATGAAGTTATCAGTAATGATAAATCTTCAGATAATAAGTGCATAGATGTCTTAAAGGTTGCTCATCACGGCTCCTCCGGTTCTTCATCGCTTAGTTTTCTGAGTGAGATAAACCCGGAAGTATCATTAATTTCTGTAGGAGCGAGGAACCAATATGGGCATCCTCATGAGGAAACACTAGAGCGCCTTGAGGCGGTAGGATGTGAGATTCTAAGAACTGATGAACTCGGATGCATAAAATTTACCATTACGCCTTCAGGTGAAATGAAGAAGGAAGGATATAGGTGTTCTGTGGGCCTGTGAAATCGTGGGCCTGAGGAAGAAAAACAGCGGCCACAGGCCCACGGGAAGAGAAAAAAGGCAATCAAGATAAAGGTATCGTGGGCCTGTGAGATAAAAAAGCGACCACAGGCCCACGGGAAAAGAAAAAAGGCAAGCAAGAAAGAGGAATCGTGGGCCTGAGGAAGAAAACAGCGGCCACAGGCCCACGGGAAGAGAGAAAAGGCAATCAAGATAAAGGACTCGTGGGCCTGAGGAGGAAAAACAGCGGCGCAGGCCCACGGGAAGAGAGAAAAGGCAATCAAGATAAAGGACTCGTGGGCCTGAGGAAGAAAACAGCCGCCACAGGCCCACGGGAAGAGAGAAAAGGCAAGCAAGATAAAGGAATCGTGGGCCTGTGGAAGAAAAACGGCGCCACAGGCCCACGGGACGCGAGAAAAGGCAAGCAAGAAAGAGGAATCGTGGGCCTGTGGAAGAAAAACAGGTCCGCAGGCCCACGGGAAAAGAGAAAAGGCAAGCAAGATAAAGGAATCGTGGGCCTGAGGGAATAAAACAGCGTCTCAGGCCCACGGGAAGAGTATAAACCAGTAAAAGATAAGCATAATGATTTAGAACGAATAGGGAGGTAAAATGCGATTGACATGTAATGAAGCAAATAAGATTATTCAGTGTAACGAACAGGAGATGATGAAGATTGAATCATATTTAAGAAAGATGCCCCAAGAGGAATTGAGGTGTTCAAAGAATGGGAAGAATTATAAGTGGTTTTGCATAAAAGAGGGAGAAGGCGCAACTTATCTTCCAAAGAGCAACAGAAAATTTGCGGAGAAACTGGCTCTAAAGAAGTACTATGAGAGTAGATACGAGGAATTGAGCCATCAGGTAAAGGCGCTAAAGTATTATGAACGTCAGATGATGAAGGTTGAAGGAAAAGCTGAAGATTTATTGAAGCATGAAGAATGGGGCAAATTGCTGGAGCCTATGCACCCTGTTAAGAGAGAAGACCTGAAATTGTGGATGGAGGAAAAATATGAGGGTGGAGCAGGATATTCTGAAAACCTGATACATAAGGGAAGTCATGGGAAATATCTTCGCTCAAAATCAGAGGTTATTATTGATATGATGCTTTATAAATATGGGATTCCGTTTCGATATGAGGATAAACTTATTCTTGAAAATGGAATATGTGTCTATCCCGATTTTACAATAAGGCACCCGATCACCGGAAAAATAACATATTGGGAACATTTCGGAATGATGGATAACCGAGAATATCGGAATTCAGCATGTAAAAAAATAAGCCTCTATTGTGATAATGGAATAATACCTTCTATCAACTTAATTACAACATTTGAGACGGTCGATCATCCTTTGGATGTGGAGAAAGTAGAACTAATAATAAAAGAGTACTTTATTGAATAAAAGCCACTCCACAATTGAGACAGCCATACACGATAAAGGAGCGGTTAATACAAAGACAGTCGTACACGATAAAGGAGCGGTTAATACAAAGACAGCCGTACACGGTAAAGGAGCAGTTAATACAAAGACAGCACTGCTGAAAATGTAACCCCACAATTCCAACAGTGCTGTTAAAACTAATATTCCT
Organism: Lacrimispora saccharolytica; assembly: GCA_021531795.1. GTDB lineage: Bacteria > Bacillota > Clostridia > Lachnospirales > Lachnospiraceae > Colinaster. The sequence continues at coordinate 95,332 of JADYUL010000004.1, read as the reverse complement.
GAACTATGTTATTTATGTTATTTAGGTTATTTATGTTCCTCAAGCCATCTTAATGCCATATAAGTATGGATAGCGGCTCCGATGTAGAGGACATCATCATTGAAGATGACCTTGGGGTTGTGCTGACCGTACATGTAGCCTTCGTTAGAGCTGCCGGCTGATAAGAACATACTCAAGGTAGGAACCTCATGGCTGACAAAGGCGAAGTCTTCACTGCCGCCGCCTGCCTTACCGCCGGTAATGAGCTTCATATCAATGGCTCCCTGACCTAACAGCTCAGTCATGTATTTGAGACCTGCAACAGACAGTTCCTCATCAACCTGCATACAGGGACAGAAGTTGTAGAATTCAACCTTGACCTCGCATCTTAAAGCAGTGCCGATTCCGGTAGCTATCTCAGTCATTCTTTTTTTGATATATTCGCCAACCTTATTATCGGGGTCGACGGTTCTGATTGTACCCCACATGGTCGCTGTATCGGGAATAACATTAGATGTATGACCGGCTTCAAAACGACAGGTTGTGAATACACCGTAATCATTGCCATCCAACTCTCTTGCATTGATTTCCTGAAGTGCCAGATGAATCTGGGCAGCGGCTGTTATTGGATCGATTGCGAGGTTTGGAGTAGAGCCGTGTCCGCCCTTACCCTTTACTGTGATCTGGTATTGTTCACAGGATGCAGTCGCGATTCCGCCGCAGGATACTAAGACCGCTCCGGAAGGAATAGGCTGACCCGCAATAACGTGGATCATGGATGCGGCATCTACTTGGGGATTCTTAAGAAGTCCTGAAGCAAGCATATCCCTTGAACCGGTGAAGGTCTCCTCGGCAGGCTGGAACTCAATCTTTACCGTACCTTCGATTTCTTCCTCATGTTCCTTAAGCAGTCTGGTTGCACCGAGCAGCATGGCACTGTGCATGTCATGTCCGCAGCCGTGCATCTTGCCCTCAATGGTACTCTTGTAATCCACATCGGCTTCCTCAAGAATGGGAAGAGCATCCATATCTGCTCTAAGCAGGATACATTTACCGGGCTTGTGACCACCAAGGGTAACAATTATTCCTGATTTTCCCATACTTACTGGCTCTACGCCAATCTCAAGCAACTTGTCCCAGATGAACTGCCTGGTAAATGTAAGATCAAACTCAAGTTCCGGATGTTTGTGAAGCTCTCTTCTGACAGATACAAGTTCTGCCTGAAACGCGGATGCTTCCTTTAATAATTCTTCTTTTGTCATTACTTTTCCTTTCCGGTATATGCCATTCTGTAGATGCTTAGCATATCATCATATCCAAGCTCCATATAGCCCGGCAATACCCTTGTCTTGTTACGAGAACAGTCCAGAGCCAGCTTTTCAAGGTCACTTTCCTTAACATTAAGTTCAATAAGACTCACCGGCATTCCGATTGACTCATAGTACTGCTCCTGCATATCTATAGCCTTCTCAACGGTCTTCTCAGGATGTTCAAAATCAATATCCAGATTCCAGACATTTGCCGCATACTGAAGCCATCTCTGAATATTGGCTTTGTATACATATCTTGCCCAGCTACACCAGATAGCAGCAAGTCCGGCACCATGAGCAACCTCGGGATACATGCCCGATACTTCGTGCTCAAACTGATGAACCACAAGCATGAAATCCCTGCCACACTGGGTAAGTCCGTTATGAGCAAGACTGGATGCCCACATCATGTTGGCTCTGGCTTCATAATCGTTAGGATTCTTTAGACAGTCATTGCCTGCCTTCATCACACTTTTAATCACAGCCTCGGCAATTGAATCTGTAAGGTATGTGTCGTTTCCCTTGCAAAAATACCTCTCGATTGTATGCATGGCAATATCCACAGCACCGCATGCGGTCTGATAAGGACTTACAGAATATGTAAGTTCAGGATTCTCTATGGCAAAATCGAAGCGATTGGCACTGCAGCCGTATCCACGCTTCTGGCCTGTCGCTGAGTTGGTAATTACACAGGAATTGGACATCTCTGAACCGGCAGCGGAAAGAGTGAGGATTGCGCCTTTCTTAAGAGTCTTCTTCGGAACTTCCTTGCCCAAAGAGAAATCCCATACATCAATATCGGGATTGGCCACTCCGTTGGCAATGTCCTTGGATGAATCCATAACAGAACCTCCACCGACTGCAAGAATGAAGTCGACGCCTTCATCCTGACACAGCTTTATACCTTCACGTACAAGTTTAAGCTCAGGATTGGCCACAACTCCACCGAGTTCTACGAAATCAATGCCTGCCTCTGAAAGAGAAGTCTTTACCCTGTCAAGCAGTCCGCTTTTCTTAGCAGACTGGCCGCCGTAGTGAATAAGGACCTTCTTTACATCCATAGATGCGATGAGGCTTCCAACCTTAAGCTCCTCATCCTTACCAAAATAAACCCTGGTTGGTGTCTCATATACGAAATTATTCATGCTGCATTCCCTCTCATATAGTAAAATTAATAATGAAAACCATTTACGATTAGTATACTAGCCTTCAATCCAATGTGCCATTAATAAATTGTAAATATTCATAAATTAATATATAATTAAAAATCACATTGCCATTGTAAGATCGGAAATAAATCCAGAGGTGCGTAAAATAACCAAAGAACCGTCCGACAGAGGATCGACATACACTTTTCGGGAGAAAAACATGGAGCTTAAGGACAAATTACTTGATTTTCTGGAACAAAACAGAGACAGACATCTTTCAGGTGAAGCCATGGCAGGTGAACTTGGTGTCAGCAGGACCGCCATCTGGAAAGCGATTACAACTCTTAAGGAAGAGGGATACGAAATTTCGGCCATAAGAAACAAGGGGTATCGACTGGACGTGGATACCGATATTCTGTCAGCCCAGGGGATAAAGAAGTACCTGCAGGAGGATTATGGGCTTGACATCAATGTCATTCATTCGGTTGATTCCACCAATTCTTATGTTAAGAGCAAAGCCCTGGCCGGAGTAAACGAGGGTTATACCCTGATTGCGGGCTCTCAGAGCATGGGACGCGGCAGAAGAGGCAGAGACTTCTATTCGCCACCGGATTCAGGGCTTTACATGAGCATCCTTCTTCGTCCTGACAGCTATGATGCGGACAAAGCACTCAAACTGACAACAATGTCAGCTTGCGCTGTATGTGAAGCAATAAGAGAATTATCCGGCAAAAACGCTCTGATTAAGTGGGTGAACGATATTTACATTGATGATAAGAAGGTCAGCGGCACATTGACGGAAGGCTCCTTTGATATAGAGGGAGGATACCTGGAGTACGCAATTCTGGGAATCGGAATCAATGTTTTCAAACCCCGGGACGGCTTTCCCGAAGAACTGAAGAGTAAGGCCGGATATATATATGATGAAGGACTGTCGGATATCAAGAACCGGCTTGCGGCTCTGGTCATCAGCCACTTCATGTCATATTACAAGAGCGGAGATCTGACTTCGTACATAAAAAAATATAAAGAGTATAACCTCTGTATAGACAGGGATGTATATTATGAAGGTCGATGTGTCCATGTCATTGACATCGATGACGACTGCCATCTTATAGTCAGAGATTCAGAAGGCAGAATCAGGACGCTAAGCTCCGGGGAGATAAGTATCAGTTTATCAAAATAGCGGAAAACCGGGACTAAAAAGCTATGAAACCATGGGGGGGGGATAGACTATTCCGGTCAATCGATTAAAATACAGGCATGTATAGAGTTTGGTAGGGGGGATTAAAAATGAAGTGGATTAATAAATATCTGTTCGTATACAAGACTCAGATTATCCGAAGTTTCACATATAAATATGATGTATACGGCAATATCATAATGCAGACCATAATCATGATAACCTCAGCATTCTTCTGGAGGGCACTGTATGGATTTGATATTTCAAAACCATACGGTGACGTAATGGTCAACGGTGTCAGACTGGAGGATATGCTTACCTATATTATCATGTCGTCCGTGCTCTCGGTGCTACTGTCGACTAATGTGGAGAGAAGAATAGAGAGCAGTGTCAGAAACGGAAGCATATCAACGGATATGATGAAGCCGCTAAATATCTTCGGTATATATCTGTCTGAGGACCTGGGCAGAATCACTGCTCTGATATTCCAGAATATCCTTCCGATATTAATAATCGGAAGCCTTTTTATAAAGGTACCTGCAATGAGTGACCTGACTCAGTTGCCGCGATTTTGCATTAGTATGATGCTATCTTTCGGAATCAACTGGCTGTTGGCGGCACTCTTTGGAATGTGGGCATTTACGGCAATTGATGTGGATGCGCTGATCCAGGTGAAGAAACACCTGCTCAGGTTGCTTTCGGGCAGTATCATCCCGCTTTGGTTCTTCCCGGACTGGTTTGCAAATATTCTTAAAGCTTTGCCGTTTGCATACATCTATCAGCTGCCGCTTGACATATATATAGGAAAGAGCAGCGACGTTGAGGTGCTTCAGATGATGACGATACAGGCAATCTGGCTTGTGGTGCTTGGACTTGCGTTCTTCATTGTTTCCAAAAGAGCGACAAGAAAGATTATGATTCAAGGGGGCTGATTGTATGAAAAACGCGAAGATTAAGTGCCTGCTTCATACGTTGGCTCATTATATTGATGTAACTATATGCCATATCAGGATGGCGTTTCTGATGATTGTTGAGTATCCGTCGAATATAGCGGGTTGGATGATTTCGAATCCGATTCAGTTCATTCTCGGATTTGCGACGATCAAGTTCGTGGTTGAGCAGTTCGGACAGATTAACGGCTGGACATACGGGCAGCTGGCTTTTCTTTACGGATTGTCGGTGATCAGTCACGCACTGTCAATGATATTCTTTGTTCAGGGATGGTTCATGGGCTTCTATGTTGTGGAGGGAGAATTCGACAGATATCTCACAAGACCTTTGGGTGTCATGTACCAGTTCTTCTTCACGAATATCAACATATTCGGTGTCACAGACTTAATTCCCGGAATACTGGTATTTTTATATGGATGCGTGGAGAGCAATTTTACATGGTCTATCGCCAAGGTAATATGTATACTTCTAATGCTGATCGGCGCCACCTTTATTCGCGGCGGCCTGTATCTGTGCCTTGGAACGACTTCATTTTTTACCAAGAGTACAATGGATTTCGGACAGTATACACAGGAAATCATGGATAAGACTACACTCTATCCCTTATCCATGTACCCGGAGAGCATGCAGTTTTTGCTGACTTATCTTATCCCGATCGGCTGGGTATCCTTCTATCCGATCTCGGGACTCCTTGGAATTGACAGCGGGCAGACGTACGGTCTTCTGGCCTCGGTGATCACACTGCTTGTAGGCTTGATCGTCCTAGCGGTGGCAGGGCTGTGGTTTAACTACGGACTAAATAAGTACGAAAGCGCGGGGAACTGATGCACGAAGAAGAAAGGCAGAAAGAATGGAAAACAATAAAATGATAGAAGTAACCGATTTGTCCAAGGATTACCATGTAGTGAAGAAGGAAGCCGGACTGTCGGGCGCGATAAAGGGGCTGTTTAAGTCAGGCAAGCAGACCATCAAGGCCGTGTCGCATGTAGACTTAAGTGTCGATAAGGGCGAGATAATAGCAGTGATCGGACCGAACGGAGCCGGCAAATCCTCGCTTATTAAGATGATGACGGGTGTTCTTACGCCGACGGGCGGTCAGGTGCTTATAAACGGCAAGGATATAACGAAGAACAGGAAAGAGGTTGTTAAGAACATCGGAGTTGTTTTCGGTCAGAGGACACAGCTTAACTGGGATCTGAGATTGGGAGAGAGCTTCGAACTGCTGCGTCACATATATGAGATTGACAGGGATGAGTATGAGAAGAATCTTGAGGTTATGGATGAGATCTTGGGTATCAAGGAGATAATCAACAAACCTGTCAGACAGATGTCGCTTGGACAGAGAGTTAAGGGAGACCTGGTAGCTGCGATGCTTCATTCTCCCGAGGTACTCTTCCTTGACGAGCCCACGATAGGTCTTGATGTCAATACCAAGTTCGCTCTAAGAAAGTTCATCAAGGAGATTAACAGGGTAAATAAGACAACCATAGTGCTTACCACGCATGACCTGGGAGATATAGAGGAGCTGTGTGAGAGGCTGATAATCATTAATCACGGCAAGATAATAGAAGATTGCAATCTGTTGGATATTACTGACAGGATAGCTCCGTATAAGACCTTGGTTGTGGAATATTATGATGATGAGAATATTCCGACTCATGAGAATAGCACCCTTGATAAGGTGGAAGGAAACGTCGCAAGATATCGGTTCATGAAAAACGATATTACGGCAGCAGCCCTTATTGCAGAGCTTTCGAATAAGAAGAAGATGAAGGATGTTGCAATAGAGGAGGTTGGAATCGACGAAATAATCAGAATCGCCTACGGACAGTAGGAGTAAATCATCTGTTATACCATGTGGGCGCAATTTACTTTACATTATTATTGAAATATACTAGAATTATTGCAGTAAAAAACTTATAAGGAGATTAACCATGAATATTTCACCATTACAGAAGGCAAGATATGAGTACACTCCCAAGCTTCCCGGTATGTTAAGACAGGGAATTGCTAACATCTGTGTTAAGGAAGGAGCAGAGACTCAGAGTGTTGCCGACCAGGACAAGATCAAGGCACTTTTCCCGAATACCTATGGTAAGAAGGAGATTACATTCGAGAAGGGACAGAATACATCAGCTGCCAAGAAGCAGGTAGTAGGTGTTATCCTTTCCGGTGGACAGGCACCCGGCGGACACAATGTTATCTGTGGTCTTTATGATGCACTTAAAGCTACTGATAAGGACAATGTTCTCTTAGGCTTCAAGGGCGGCCCGGACGGACTTCTTAAGAATGATTATGTTGAGTTTGATGACGAGTTCATCGACGCTTACAGAAATACAGGTGGATTTGATATTATCGGTTCGGGAAGAACTAAGCTTGAGACCAAGGAGCAGTTCGCTATCGTAGCAGAGAATGCCAAGAAGAACGGTCTTACAGCAGTAGTTATTATCGGTGGTGATGATTCTAATACTAACGCTGCTACACTTGCAGAGTATATGGCAGCCAACAATACGGGAATTCAGGTAATCGGATGTCCTAAGACAATCGATGGTGACCTTAAGAACGAGGATATCGAGGCTTCATTTGGATTTGATACAGCTACCAAGACATACTCAGAACTCATCGGAAATATCGAGAGAGATGCTAACTCAGCTAAGAAGTACTGGCATTTCGTTAAGGTTATGGGTCGTTCTGCTTCTCACGTAGCACTTGAGTGTGCACTTGAAACACAGCCTAACATCTGCCTTATCGGTGAAGAGGTTGCTGCCAAGAAGATGTCTCTTGCAGAGATTACCAACTATATTGCTGATTCTGTTGAGGCAAGAGGTAACAACGGTGATAACTTCGGTGTTGCCATTATCCCTGAGGGTATCGTAGAATTTGTTCCTGAGTTCTCTAAGCTTATCGCTGAGATCAACGAGCTTCTGGCAGGTAGCAAGACAGAGGAGTTTAATGCTCTTCCTGATTGGGAAGCTAAGTATAACTTCATCAAGGCAGGTCTTACAGCTGAGTCGTTCTCAGTATTTGATATTCTGCCCCAGTTCGTTCAGCAGCAGCTATTCCTTGAGAGAGATCCTCACGGTAATGTACAGGTATCACTCATCGAGTCTGAGAAGCTCTTCTCTGAGATGGTTAAGGCTGAGCTTGCTAAGAGAAAGGCTGCAGGCACATACAAGGGCAAGTTCGGTGCACAGCATCACTTCTTTGGATATGAAGGAAGATGTGCTTTCCCTTCTAACTTTGATGCAGATTATTGCTATTCACTTGGTTACAACGCATTCATGCTCATCCAGTACGGCTACACAGGCTACCTTTCAAAGGTTTCCAACATTGCAAGACCTGCTGAGGAGTGGGTGGCAGGCGGTATGCCCATCACCAAGATGATGAATATGGAGAGAAGAAACGGTGAAGACAAGCCGGTTATCAGGAAGGCTCTTGTTGAGCTTGACGGTGCGCCGTTTAAGTATTTCGAGGCTCATCGTAAGCAGTGGGCTCTTGAGACATGCTTCAAGTATCCGGGTGCTATCCAGTACTACGGACCAGCAGAGGTATGTGACCTTACAACAGTAACACTTGCACTTGAGCAGGCTAAATAATTAGTAGGAATTAAGGACGTTCTGCATCTGTAGGACGTCCTTTTTTTGCAAAAATGCTCCGTATTTGGTTTTGTGAGATAACGTATTAACTCGATAATGTGATAACCAAATAACTTGCCAGAAAGTAATTTATTCTATATATTTTACTTATATGCATTTTGTAGAAGGAGATAGTAAGTATGAACGAAAAGAAAGAGTTTAAGCCGTACATACCTGCTGAGAAGATTACTCCCGAGATTACGGTCGCATCAGTAGTCATGGGTGTTATCTTGGCGGTTGTATTCGGTGCAGCCAATGCATACCTTGGTCTTAGAGTAGGTATGACAGTGTCTGCTTCAATTCCCGCAGCAGTTATAGCTATGGGAGTTATCCGCGTTATCATGCGCAAGAATTCCATTTTGGAGAGTAATATTGTTCAGACAGTAGGTTCTGCGGGAGAGTCGGTGGCTGCAGGCGCGATCTTCACGCTTCCGGCACTGTTCTTATGGGCTGCAGAAGGTACCATGGACAAGCCTGCAATCATTGAGATTACACTTATTGCACTGCTTGGCGGTCTGCTCGGTGTGTTCTTTATGGTTCCTCTTCGCAATGCCCTTATAGTTAATGAGCATGGAGTTCTGCCCTATCCGGAGGGAACTGCCTGTGCAGAGGTTCTTTTGGCCGGTGAAGAAGGCGGAGCAGAGGCTTCAACTGTCTTCGCAGGTATGGGCTTTGCAGCTGCATTCAAGTTCATTATAGACGGAATCAAGGCCGTACCCAGCGAAGTTTCATACAGAATGAAGGGGTACGCCGGTGAGATCGGAACTCAGATTTATCCCGCTGTATTCTCTGTTGGATATATCTGCGGACCCAGAATTTCTTCTTATCTTTTCGCAGGAAGTTTGCTCAGCTGGGTTGTTATCATTCCTATGATTGTTCTTTTTGGTGATCAGCTTGTAATGTATCCCGGAACAGAGCCGATAGGTGCAATGTTTGCAGCAGGTGGTGCAGGAGCAATCTGGGGTAAGTACATCAGATATATCGGTGCAGGTGCTCTTGCGGGCGGTGGTATTATCAGCTTGATCAAGTCACTTCCGCTTATTGCACGCACCTTCAAGGATGCCCTTAAGGGAATGAAGGGTGCAGGAAGTACATCCAATAAACGTACGGCTCAGGATATCAACATGAAGGTTATTATCCTTTGCATCGCATTATGTACACTTGCAATCTGGCTTGTTCCGGCGATCCCGATCTCACTTATCGGAGCAGTCATCGTTGTGATCTTCGGCTTCTTCTTTGCGACAGTATCGTCAAGAATGGTTGGCCTGGTTGGAAGCAGCAACAACCCTGTATCAGGTATGGCTATTGCAACACTTCTGTTTGCAACGATCATCCTTAAGCTTACAGGTGATGATGGCGCTCACGGAATGCAGGGTGCTATCGCTATCGGATCTATCATATGTATCGTAGCCGCTATCGCAGGTGATACATCTCAGGACCTTAAGACAGGTTATCTTCTCGGAGCAACACCCAAGAAGCAGCAGATTGGTGAGGTTATCGGTGTATGTGCATCGGCGCTTGCCATCGGCGGTACCCTCTATCTTCTTGATTCGGCATGGGGCTTTGGTTCAGCGGAGCTGGCAGCACCTCAGGCTACACTTATGAAGATGATCATTGAAGGTGTAATGGGTGGCAACCTTCCCTGGGGACTTGTATTCGTCGGTGTATTCATAGCAATTATTGTTGAAATAGTAGGTATTCCGGTGCTTCCTTTTGCAATCGGTGTTTACCTGCCCATTCAGCTCAATGCCTGCATAATGGCCGGTGGTATTGTGAGACTGGTCCTCGACAAGCAGAAGAAGGAGGAGAAGGAGAAGACTCGTATAGTCAATGATGGTATTCTCTTCTGTTCAGGTATGATAGCCGGAGAAGGTGTTATAGGAATCCTTCTTGCACTTCTTGCAGTTGTTGGAGTTGACGGACTTCTTGATATCTCGGGAATTGTTCCGTGGACAGGTGTAGGTGCTGATATCGCAAGTCTTGTGGTGTTCGCACTTGTGATCCTCTCTGTTCTCAAGTTCTCTGTTTGGAAGAAGAGTAAGAAGAGCGAATAATATGTGGTAAAAGCACGGGGACTGAGTGTATGAAGAAGAAAGATGTGATCTCAAAGAATTATCTTGATAAGATTCCGATAAGACCGAATGAGATAAATTGGAGTAAGGATGATGAGGGCATGGTGACCCTGGATATCGAGAATAAAGGCTTCTTCAATATGCTTGCACAAAAATTCTTCCATAAGCCCAGAATCAGTCATATTCACTTGGATAAGATGGGCAGCTTCGTATGGCCGCATATTGACGGTGAAACGGACATCTCCGGTCTGGGTCTTCTTGTCAAAGAGGAATTCGGTGATGAGGCCAATCCGCTGTATGAACGTCTGGTTAAATATTTTCAGGTGCTGGACAGCTATGGATTTGTTGTATGGAAAAGTGAATAAGATACTTACGTGTGTTATAATCAAGGCGTCTGCAAATACAGATGCCTTGATTTTTTGATGCACATGTATATTACTATAGTAGGAAGGATAAAGATGAATATACGTGAAAAATTGCTCGAACTGACAGAACCGTCATATGGAGATTTTCAGGCAAGGATTGTCCCCAATATTCCAAGAGAGGACATAATAGGTATCCGTGTGCCCAAGATCCGGGCTCTTGCTAAGGAGCTTAAGGGGTCAGAAGATATAAAGGCTTTCAGACGCGCACTTCCGCACAAATACTATGAAGAGAATCTGCTTCACATTATAAGTATAGAGGATATTAAGGATTATGAGGAATGTATGGCGGAGATTAAAGCATTTCTGCCATATATGAACTGCTGGTCCGTAACGGATAATAAGGTACCAAAGGTTCTTACAAAGAACAGGGACAGACTGATTACCGAGGTGTTAATCTGGATTCAGTCTCCGGAAACCTATATCTGCAGATTTGGCCTGCATATGCTGATGTCCCAGTTCCTTGATGAAGACTTTAGGACGGATTATCTTAAGCTGGCTTCAACTGTGCGCTCTTGTGAATACTATGTCAATATGATGAATGCCTGGCTTTTCGCGACAGCCCTGGCTAAGAAGTGGGATGCAACCATTCCTTATCTGGAGAATAATCGTCTGGATAAGTGGACCCACAACATGACAATCCGTAAAGCAATTGAGAGTTATAGAATCACTGAGGAGCAGAAGAAATATCTCAGAACCTTAAAAATACAGTGAAATGCAGTAACAGGAGTTAATATTATGGAAACAATAGAAAACAAAGAATTGATCGGGGAGAGAGCTGAATACTTCGCAAAAGATAGGAAATACAGCAAGGTAATATTTAGAGACGGCGAATCTCCCTTGAAGCATGCTTCAAATATCAGTGTGGAAGCATCAAGTTTCGAATATAAATACCCTATGTGGAATACTGACAACACAGTTGTGAAGAATTCAATTTTCCATGAGCTTGGCAAATCAGGATTGTGGTATGTAAAAAATATGACAATCGAAGATACCGTGATCCACGCACCTAAGGAGTTTCGAAGAAGCAGTGGAATCACCCTGAATAATGTTAACTTTACCAACGCAGCCGAAACCCTCTGGACCTGTGATAATATCAGGATAAAGAATGTTCAGGCTAAGAACGGTGATTATTTTGCCATGAACTCATGCAACTTCTATGCAGAGAACCTCACTCTGGACGGCAACTATTTCCTGGATGGCGGGAAGAATATAGAGATTCATAATTCTGTCCTTAACTCCAAGGATGCCTTCTGGAACTGTGAGAATGTCACTGTATATGATTCCACCATAAACGGTGAATATCTGGGCTGGTATTCCAAGAACTTAAGATTCGTCAACTGTCATATCATTAGCGACCAGGGACTGTGCTATATAGACGGACTCACAATGGAGAACTGTACAGTAGAAGATACTGTACTTGCTTTTGAATATTCCACCAATCTGAGTGTAGAGATCACGGGCAGAATCGACAGTATTAAGAACCCCTGCGGAGGAGTTATCAAGGCGTCAGAAATCGGAACGCTGATTCTTAACCCCAGGCGCTGCAATCCGGCGGATACAAGAATCGATAGTGATATCATACATAAGATTCTCACAGAAGACCCTAATCCCAACGAATAATAAATTCAAAAATTCAGAGGAAAGACTATGAACTACGATTTCGACAAACAGATTAATAGAAGGAATTCCGGTTCCCTAAAGTGGGATGTTGCTGACAATGAGCTTGCGCTCTGGGTTGCGGATATGGATTTTGAAACTGCTCCTTGCATAAAGGATGCAATATGCAATCGTGCCCTGCATGGTATATTCGGCTACTCAATTGTGACTGACAAGTGGAGTGATTCCTATGTCAATTGGTGGAAAAAGCGCCACAACCTAAATATTGATAAGGGCGCTCTGATTTTCTGTACCGGCATAGTACCCGCAATTTCTTCCTGTGTAAGAAAGCTTACAACACCTGCAGAAAAGGTGCTGATCCAGACTCCCTGTTATAACATCTTCTTTAATTCGATAGTAAATAATGGGCGGGTACCCCTGGAGAGTCCGCTGTCTTTTGACGGAAGCAGTTACTCAATGGATTTTGAACGTCTGGAAAAGGATCTCTCAGACCCTCAGGTTTCGTTAATGATTCTATGTAATCCGCAGAATCCGACAGGCAACATCTGGAATACTGATGAATTAAGAAGGGTCGGCGAACTCTGCAGGAAATACGGGGTTACCGTGATAAGCGATGAGATTCATTGTGATATAGTCAGACCCGGATACGGCTATGTGCCCTTTGCAAGCGTTAGTGAGACCTGTGCGGAAATCTCTGTAAGCTGTCTTGCCCCAAGTAAATGCTTCAATATTGCAGGCATTAATTCGGCGGCCGTAATGGTACCCAATCCTGTATTACGACATAAGGTCTGCAGGGCTTTAAATACAGACGAGGTCGCAGAACCCAACGCATTTGCGGTGGATGCTACAATCGCAGCCTTTATGGAAGGAGAGGACTGGCTGAATCAGTTGAATGACTATTTATTTAATAACCGCAATTTTGCAGAAGAATTTATTGCCAAAGAGATTCCCGGCTTTACCGTAATCAAGGCTGATTCAACATATCTTCTGTGGGTAAGGCTTGGAACGGATTCTGACGGTAATGAGATAAATGCAGATGAATTCGCTGAAGCACTGCGACGGGAGACGGGTCTGCGTGTAAACGGAGGCTGTGAATACGGTCGCTCGGGAGATAACTTTATCCGCATTAATCTCGCATGTCCACGTGCAGTATTAACGGATGCCTTAATGAGGCTAAAGAGCTATTGCGCTTAATAGGTGATAGGACCTTAAACAGTTTTGTCTGTTGCCTATATTTGATTGATATGGGAAATTTTTGAGAGGTTTTGAATTTAAGATACATCGGGATTGCTTGATTTTGTAGAGTTCCGATGTATTCTCTTTTAGGATACATCGGAATCAGTTATTTTTGTTGAATCCCGATGTATCCGGAATGTATAGTTTTTGGAACATACATCGGAAATGTCCGATGTAGGGCCTTTCCGATGTATCGCCAAATATTGCCAATCATAAATACATCGAAAATCCAAGTTATAATCCAATCCCGATGTATTCATATTAATTTCCCGCGATTCTACCTGCTCTCCCTCGCAGTATACTCCCGCGCAAGCAGGCTAAAATAACTTATAGTCAGACAATCCTAGTTCAGTTATATACAGGCGATAATGCTGTTTATCCTGGTGATAGCGCATTCAATGGGAAATAAGACAATAACCTATTTTGATAAACCACATACAAACCATACCTTACAAGTGAAGAGGAATCCAATTTGGGTTCCTTTTTGCTTGCGGTTAGTTGTTGTTGGATGAAATCTTTAAGGAATGGAGCGCTTGTTTAATTGCTTCAAAGCTTTCCTCACTCAAATCATGTTCGACTTTACAGGCATCAGCCAAGGCGGTTTCTTTGCTTACGCCGATATGCATTAGTAAATCAGCAAGTATAGTATGTCGTTCTAATACATCTTCGGCACGCCTCCTGCCGGTTTCGGTCAGCGTGATGTACCCGGTGCTGTCCATCGTTATGTATCCTTTTTCTCGAAGGTTCTTCATGGCAACACTGACACTTGGTTTTGTGAAATTCATTTCATTTGCAATATCTATTGAACGAACCTGTCCTCTGCTTTTTTGCAGTATAAGAATTGTCTCTAAATAATCCTCTAACGACTCGTCTGCACGATGTTTAATATAACTCATTATGGCATCTCCAATTTTTTCCACATCATATCATTTTTGAATGAAAAAGACAAATAGATAATATTTATGCGAGTAAGTATTTCCGGAGCTTGCTAATGAGAAAAAATATCAATAATGAAATTTAATGAAAAAATATGTTGACAAGAGCGGTTAGTTTTATTAAACTCAATGTGGTTAGGAATTACTAACCTGTTTCATATTGTATTGATAAACAGAATACTACGGAGCGGAAAGGCCTGGAAAAAGATATGAATTTAGCAGATGCAATGATTGGAGAAGAATATATAGTGAAAGAAATTCAAACAGAAGATGAAGAATTAAAGTCATTTTTATTCTCTCTGGGATGCTATAGCGGAGAACCTATTACTGTAATTTCCCATATAAAAGGCGGATGTGTTGTTTCTATCAAGGACGCCAGATATAACATTGATACTGATTTAGCGAAAGCTATTTCAATATAAGATAGAGAAATTGCAAACGCAATTACCTATCAGATAAAAATGGTGATTATCTCACTATTTTTTTATAACCTATGGTTAGAATAAACTAACATTGATAAATTGAAACTAAAAAATATTATATGAGGAGGATTCATCATGAGAATCGCATTTGCGGGTAATCCCAATAGCGGAAAGACTACGATGTATAATGCACTGACCGGAAGAAATGAAAAGGTCGGAAACTGGGCCGGTGTTACCGTAGAGAAGAAGGAAAGCCCAATCAAAAGGTCTTATTATGACGGAAAGGAAGAATTGATTGCTGTAGACTTACCGGGAGCTTATTCCATGTCTCCATTCACATCGGAGGAAAGTATTACCAGTGTCTATGTAAAGAATGAGAATCCTGATGCAATTATTAATATTGTAGATGCTACGAATTTAAGTAGAAGTCTTTTCTTTACCACACAGCTTCTGGAACTGGGCATTCCTGTGGTGGTCGCATTGAACAAGAGTGATATTAATGAAAAGAAGGACACCCGGATTGATGAGAAGGCTTTGGAGGATAAGCTTGGCTGCCCTGTGATTAAGACGGTTTCCACGTCTTCCGGTCATATCGGGTTAAAAGAGGTAGTGACAAAAGCAGCTTCTCTAAAGGGCCTCGAGCAAAAGGCTCCTTATGTGCAGGATGATATTGACTTACATAATAAAGCTGAAGTAGAGGCGGCGGACAGAAAGCGTTTTGACTTTGTGAAGTCTATTGTTTCCTCCGTTGAAAAGCGTAAAGTTTTAACGAAAGAAACAAATGGTCAGGACAAGATTGATGCCGTTCTTACAAATCCATGGCTTGGCATACCGATTTTTGCACTGGTTATGTTTGGAGTATTTTACATTTCACAGTCTACTGTTGGAACATGGATTGCGGATTGGTTGGTTGGATGGATTGAAACCTTCCAGGAATGGGTTGCAGGTCTTGTAGAAAATGCAAATCCGTTCTTACAGTCACTCCTTGTAGATGGAATCATTGGTGGTGTAGGCGCTGTTGTAGGTTTCTTACCACTAGTTATGGTAATGTACTTCCTGATTGCTCTTTTGGAAGACTGTGGATACATGGCAAGAGCAACGGTAGTTTTGGATCCTATTTTTAAGAGAGTGGGACTTTCCGGAAAATCTGTCATTCCTATGGTAATCGGTACCGGATGTGCCATCCCCGGTATTATGGCATGCCGAACCATCCGCAATGAGAGAGAAAGAAGAGCAACAGCAATGCTGACACCGTTTATGCCTTGTGGCGCGAAGCTTCCTGTTATCGCATTGTTTGTGGGTGCATTTTTCTCAGATTCATCTTGGGTAGGACCGCTTATGTACTTTGTTGGTATTGTTTTAATTCTCCTGGGCGCATTATTGATAAAAGCGATTACAGGATTTAAGTACAGAAAATCCTTCTTCATTATCGAAATGCCGGAGTATAAAATTCCAAGCTTGAAAAGAGCGATCGTTTCTATGCTTAGCCGAGGCAAGGCATACATCATCAAGGCAGGAACCATTATTCTTGTATGTAATACGATTGTGCAGATTATGCAGTCCTTTGACTGGCATCTTAATGTGGTTGAGGAAGGGATGGAAAATACCTCCATTCTTGCATCAATCGCTTCTCCGATTGCAGTCATCTTAGTTCCGGTCGTTGGTATAGCAGCATGGCAGCTGGCGGCAGCAGCGGTAACCGGTTTTATTGCAAAAGAAAATGTAGTAGGTACACTTGCGGTTTGCTATGGATTAAGTGCTTTTATTGATACGGAAGAGCTTGCCCTTGTTGGTGATGGTAATGTGGTTGCATCCGCAATGGCAATTACAAAAGTTGCGGCTCTTGCTTACCTGATGTTTAATCTTTATACGCCGCCTTGTTTTGCAGCACTTGGTGCAATGAATTCAGAAATGCAGAGCAAAAAGTGGTTATGGGGAGGCATTGCGCTTCAACTGTCAGTAGGTTACACGGTTGCTTTTCTTGTATATCAGATAGGCACACTGATTACGACAGGTAAGCTTGGAAATGGATTTGTTCCCGGACTTATTGCTGTGCTTGTTATGGTTGCCGTTGTGGTTGGACTTATTCATAAAAACAACAAGCGGTTTGTATCCGAGTATGAATTAAAAAAGGCAGTATAAGTTTGACTGACATATAGACTTAAGTCAGAAAGGAGCTGCAATGGAAAATTTGATTGTCATTGGAATTCTGTTGGTTATAGTTGGTGCAGCGGTTCTTTACATATGGAAGGAAAAGAAGAAAGGTACAAGATGTATCGGATGTCCGGCTGCCGGTCACTGCCAGGCGAATGGATGTAAAAAGGCGAAATAGAACTGTTAATGCCATTCGATAGAAAATGTGAAAGAAGCTGAAACATGGAAAAGGACTTTAACACGCCGTGAGCAAGAAATCCCCCACTTCTATAAGTGGTGGGATGAATTGCGATATTCACGGCGTTTACTTGATTTTTGTATTTCACAGTATTATAATCTAATTATAAATCAGTCGTATTCGTTAAAAGGGTTATAAATACAATGAATTTGGATACAAATAATCATTCGGTGTTCATGTTGCATTATCAGCTTATCATGTGTATAAAATATCGTAATAAAGTGATAGATGACACTATCTCTAATCGTCTAAAAGAGATATTTGTAAAAATTGCTCCTACCTATAACATTACGTTAGAAGAATGGAATCACGACATAGACCATGTCCACATTCTGTTTAGAGGGCAACCGAATACTGAAATCAGTAAATTTATCAATGCTTATAAATCTGCAAGCAGTCGTATTATAAAGAAAGAGTTTCCCAAGATACGTAAATCTCTTTGGAAAGAGATGTTCTGGTCACAGAGTTTTTGCTTGCTGACCACAGGTGGGGCTACTGTAGACATTATTAAACAATATATTCAATCTCAAGGGAAAAAGGATGGCAAACAAAGCAATTAAGTACAGGGTATACCCTACAACTGAACAAAGTATTATGTTTGCAAAAACCTTCGGTTGTTGCCGTAAGGTTTATAATCTTATGCTTTCCGATAAGATTGAAGGTTACAAAGCAACTGGTAAATTTCCTACTGTAACGCCTGCTAAATATAAAGACAAGTATCCCTACCTTAGAGAAGTGGACAGTCTTGCTCTTGCTAATAAACAGATAGATTTACAAGAGGCATTCCGTAATACGTTGAGCAAATCACGTAAGAAGAATAATGGATTTCCCAAATATAAGTCTGCAAAGCATAGTCGTAAATCATATACCACAAACAATCAGAAGGGGACAGTTGCTATCATAGATAACAAATACATCAAACTTCCTAAGATTGGTAATGTAAAAGCCGTTATCCATCGTATTCCTGACAGTGATTGGATTATCAAATCCGCTACTGTATCACAGGAATCAGACGGTAAGTATTATATTTCTGTACTTTTTGAGTTTGATACTGTCACAAGCCATTATATTGCGGACAAAACCAATGCTATCGGGTTGGATTATGCTTCTGATGGTCTATATGTAGACAACAATGGTAACATCGGCACTAATCATAAATATTATCGTGAAAGCCATAATAAACTCGCCAAAGAACAACGCAAGCTATCACGTATGCAAGACTCTAAAAAGGGAGAAGAAAAGTCTAACAATTATATCAAACAACTGCTTAAAGTAAACAAAATCCATAGACACATCGCAAATCAGCGTTTGGATAACCTGCACAAAATATCTACTGAGATAGCCAATCAGTACGATGTTGTTTGCGTGGAAAGTCTAAACATGCGAGCTATGTCTAATCGTGGTTTCGGAAACGGCAAAACTACTCTTGACAACGGATACGGAATGTTCCTATCAATGCTCGAATACAAGCTGTCTGATAGAAATAAGTATCTTGTAAAAGTAGACAAGTGGTTTCCATCGTCACAAATATGTCATTGTTGCGGTACGTTGCATCCTGAAATGAAAGATTTAGCAATCCGTACAATGAAATGTAATTGTGGCCTTACAATAAGCCGTGACCAAAATGCTGCTATTAATATCCTAAACGAAGGATTACGACTACTGACTGAGGTGGCTTAACAAAACTAAATATACAGTAGGGATGGAATCAGCCCGAACTTATACGCCTGTGGACATTGTGTAAGACATTGAGTTACGCATCATCGTAGTCAACGCAGTAGTGGTTGAAGCAGGAAACTCCGACTTCTATAAGTCGGAGTAGTTCACTTACAAAAAATGTCGGTTTGAATGTCGGTTAAGTGTCGGTTTGTTTATATGGAACTGTTTCATTTGCAGTCGTGAGATGGAAGTTGAGGAGTATGAACATTACGATGCACCGAAATGTTACCCAAAAGTCTTTTGTAATCTTTTTTTAGGTGAATTCTCGGTATTCAGAGTAAAATAGCGTAATTATGTTAATTCTAATTGCAGTATTCATGTGAAGTTGAAATGCCGTCGAAATGTTCCGAAATGTTGTTGTAATGTTCCGAAATGTTTGATATGTTTATTGCATAAGACTGCAGGAGGTGCCAAGATGCATATACGTGAATTATTTCCAGATGTAATATCAGAAGATTTGGATTATGAATATAAGACAGTTTTGAATCCTGACAAACCTATTAAATGGGCTAAAACAATTGTTGGATATGCAAACGGGAAAGGAGGAGTTATGTTTGTCGGAGTTTCGAATGAAGGCGAGGCTTTTGGTATTAGCTTGGAAGAAATTGATAAGACAAAAAATCTTATTGCTACGATTAACGATAGACATATATTTCCGCATGCAAGGGTTCAGTATATGTTGAGAAGTGTTGATGCGAATGCAGAGCGCTTTGTTTTGGCGGTCAATGTCATCCAAGCGGATTCAATCTTAAGATATCGAGAGGGTGATTTTAATGAGACCGTATATATTAAAGGTGATGGAAATACACCGCCTGCTACACCAGAAGAAATAATTGCTTTGCATAAAAGGAAGTTTGGTGTAGATAATGAAACGACGGAGATAAAGTACGATGAAAAGAAATGGACGGAATATATCAAGGTATGCAGGGAGTACAGGGAGGATTCGTCGACTCCAACATTAAAGGATTTACAGAATGAGGAAATTGTATCTAAAGAGGGCTTTGCAAAATCTGGTTTTATCATGTTTGGTGACGATTATGATGGAGATGATTCCTTGCTATGCTGTCGGCTTTGGAAGGGAAAACAAAAGACAGGAACTGTATTGGATCACGAAAGATTTAAAGGATCTTTGGCTAAGGTTTTTCAAGATGCAATCAATTTCATTGAAAGAAATACGAAGACAGGATGGCAAAAGACTCCAAACGGTGGTCGTGAGGAAATTCGATCATATCCGAAAGAGGCGATTAGAGAAGCCCTTGTAAATGCAGTAGCTCATAGGGACTATTCTATATCTGGTACTCAGATAGATGTAGATATATATTGCGACAGAATAGAGATCGTATCACCAGGATCATGGCTGTTACCGAAGAACTATGAAGAATATCCTATTGGCTCTATTCCTTCTATACGTAGAAATACAATAATAGCGGCGTGTCTTGATGAAGCAAATTTAATGGAACGTGGTGGTACAGGCTTTCAGACTATGATTGAAAGTTATAAAGATAGTGAAGAACACTTGCAACCAGTTGTATCGATATATCCTGGTTTTTTGAATCTACGTTTGTATGATAAGCTTTATGAAGAGAATGGAGTAGAGACTGATAATGACGTGGTAACAGATGCAGAAAGAATATTGGAAATACTAAAAATAGAAGGACCGAAATCTGTAAAAGAACTTCAGGCATATACAAAATATAAGAGTAGAAGTCAGTTTTTGGCGGAAGTACTAAATCCGTTGATTAATGAGGATATCGTTTATAGAGATGGAAATGCAAAATCACCGACGGCACTTATTAGAATAAAGCGGTAGGTGAATTTAGAAGTACACTTTAGGCGCTTGCAGAAATGAAGTTGTCTTTTGATGGTAACATTGATAAAACGAGTGGTGACTTTCAACTACGTATATCGCTCGAAAATTGTTTTGCTTATGGGGAGATGGAGTTATGCGAGTACTTGTAATACCGGATATTCATCTGAAAACATGGATATTTGACAGGGCAGAGCAAATCATAAAAGACGGTAAGGCAGATCGGGCTGTATGCCTTATGGATATTCCGGATGACTGGAATATGGAGTTTCAGATAGAACGATATAAAGAAACATTTGACCGGGCAATCGCATATGCCATGGACTATCCGGATACTCTCTGGTGCTATGGCAATCATGATGTCAGCTACCCGTGGGGAAGGCTTGAGACTGGATATTCTCCTTATGCCGAGAGGACGGTCATATCAAAGCTCGAAGAACTTGAGAACAGCCTTAAGAGTCCGACACAGATCAACATAATCCATCGGATTGACAATGTGCTTTTCTCACATGGAGGGCTTACAGCTGATTTTCTGAAATGGCTAAACGCGGATCTGCTGTTTGCTGATATAGATGATGTTATTACAGCGGTGAACGATGCTTCCCATGATTATCTCTGGAATGATAAATCACCGTTATGGCTCAGACCACAGTGCGAGACCAGAGAGATATTCAGAGCAGATACCTACAAACAGGTGGTAGGGCATACTCCGGTGGAGAAGATATTTGAAAAAGACGGCATCATATCCACAGATGTGTTCTCTACCTATAGAGACGGAAGACAGATTGGAGAGTCGGCGATGATTGTTATTGATTCGGAAACCGGGAAATATGAGAAGACAGAGGTTATGGGGAAACAGGGAGTGTGATGAGGATGAAGGAACCTACACAGCAATATTCAGATTTAATTAATTCATTACAATCCAGGATACAGGCATTGGAGGATGAAAACCGACTTTTGAAAGAGCGTTTGGATGAAGCCGGTATTTCGTATGCGGATATTGTGTCTGGCGACGCTGAAGGAGTTGTGGAATTGTATGACCCGGATCAGGGTGCTCGTATAAAGAAATTTGATGTTACGAATAAGATTGCAAGTGATTTCTTTATGATGTTCTGCCGCGGAAGGAAGGATTTGGTAAGACTGTAGTCTGCTGCGACATGATCGCAAGAAGAGGCATAAGTACCTTATACCTTTTGCTTGAAATAATATGCCATTTTATGCATATAATATGCCGAGTTAAGAGGTATGCAAACTTTAAGAAATGCCGAAAATACAAGGAGTTTTGAGTATGATAAAAGTACTATTCATCTGCCACGGCAATATTTGCCGTAGCACGATGGCTCAGTTTATATTTGATTATCAGATAAAGCAGAAGGGGTTGGAGGACGTGATCGAGACTGATTCGGCCGCGACAAGCAGGGAAGAGATTGGCAACGGTCCACACTATGGAACGGTGAATAAGCTGCGTGAGACAGGCATTCCCATACTTAAGCACAGAGCTGTTCAGATGACCAAGTCTGATTATGACAGATATGACTATCTGATCGGTATGGATGATTGGAATATTAGGAATATGAGCCGGATCACCGGAGGAGATCCGGAGGGCAAGATGTACAAATTGTTGGAATTTGCCGGTAAGAGCAGGGATATTGCGGATCCCTGGTATACCGGCAACTTTGATGATACATATAATGATATTATGGAAGGCCTTGAGGGGCTATGGCGTGTCCTCTCAGCAAAGCTTGGTAGCCAGTCTTAACAGGTCCATAAGTCCCTTCTCCTTCACAATGGCGATGCCCTGTGACTCGTCACCAAGGACAATAAGGTTGTCTCCGGGATTAATATCGAAGATTTTCCTTGCTTCCGCAGGTATTACAATCTGCCCCTTATCGCCGACCTTTACCATGCCGAAGATGTGCTTGCCTTTGGGCGGAACATTTAACCCAAGATTATTCTTGTTATTTCGCTCATAGTTAATCAGGTCATCCATCGACACGGAGAAGACCTCTGCAATACGCTTGCATTTCTCGATATCCGGCAACGATTCTCCGGTTTCATATTTGGATACAGTTTGTCTGCTGACGCCGATTCTGTCAGCAAGCTCATCCTGAGACATACCATTAAGCTTTCTAAGTTCAATAAGATTATCCTTAAACATTTTTCTTTCCCTTTATTCCAAGTACACAATATCTAATAACAGGTATTCGACTGACAACTTCACCCAGCACGAAGGCTCCTGCAAAGGCGGCGATAACTACAAGAAGATATACAACAAATGCAGGCAGGCCGGGCGCATATATATGAAGATAGTATGCAACCATTGCAAGAGGAAGGTAGTGGAAGATATACAGGTTCCAAGACTTCCGGCTCATCCATGAGGTGAACGCAGTTGAGTAATCGAAGTATTTCTTCATATTGGTCAGTATGGCAAGAATAGCAAACCAGCAAAAGAGGCAGGCAAGCATATTGTTAATAACAGGCTCTGTTGCATAGTTTTCACCGAAATAAAATATTGTATACGAAATACCAAGACCAACAGCCACAACAGCGAGTATGATACGCAGACTGCAAAGCCTGTCAACAATCTCATCGTGCGAGAAGACGAAGTAGCCCATAAGGAAACAGAAACCATAGATTCCAAAGCGGTACACGGTAATCATGGGTGTATTGAGAACCTGAGCTGCCAGATAATTCACAACGCAGAAGAGAAGGATGAGCCATATAGGCATCCGCTTACACAGATTGTACAGCCTGTCTTTCTCAATCTTTCTTATCAGAATAAGCAGAAGTGACAGCAGCCACAGCACCTGAATGAACCAGAGCACGCCGGTTCCCGATACGGCCATAACCACATACAGTATCGGCTTGGGCATCTGCGACATAGCCTCCTCAAAACCACCACCGATTATCATATTGTAATATCCCAGAATCCAGTGGAAGGCGAAGAGCCCGAGTGTGGACGGCACCAGAAGTTTACGAGTCCTGTCCTTGATGAAACTCTTCGTACTGTGTTTTTCGAGATAATATCTGGAACTCATTCCCGACACAACGAAGAGCAGTGCCATAAACCAGGGATAGGTAATATATTGGAAAGCATCCTGTATCTGCCTATCCATAAATGGACCGATCACACCGAAGGGCTGCACACCGTTGAAGATATATATAACATGATATATTACAACAATGCAGACTGTAATGAATCTGATGTTATCAAGGTATGCCCGACGAAGAGGACTTCCGGGCGCTTTATCAAGTTCCTTATTCATATTGTTCATATTTTTCCCACCTTTGCACTTAATTTTAACATATTCTATCAGATAATCATAAACAGTGCGACCAAGCGTTTTTAACAATTTGGGAGCAATATTGTTAATAATCGTTGATATAGGATAAAACTATAACCAGTCATTGTTTCTATATATTTTTCAAGAAAAGACCTCTTTGATAACATAATCACAACAAAAGCACCGACGCAAAACAAGGAGGCAAATTGTCGCAGAATATACTGTTTTGGTAATTATATACAAAAATAATTGATTGAATTTGTAAGAGGTTATGTGCTTAACCATTGTGGTTATGCACATAACCTCTTATTATTGTATATAGAAATCAAAGTTAGGCACTATCATGAGGAGAATTATGAAAAAGAGTGATAATAAAGTATTTTTGAATCTAGTACTTACCCTGGCACTGCCGGTTGCACTGCAGTCCATGCTACAGGCTTCCTTTGGAATCATTGACCAGATTATGATCGGTCAGCTTGGAAGTGTAAGCGTAGCCGGGGTTGGTCTGGCAGGTAAGTTCGCGAGCATTTTTAATGTAATCGTGTCTGCTGTGAGCGGAATAGCAGGCATCATGATTGCGCAGTATATTGGTCAGGAGAACAAGCCCGAGGTCAGAAGAAGCTTTAACGTCAATTTGGGATTAACACTTATCATTGCGCTTATTTTTACCTTTGTTTGCATATGCTTTCCTGAATTTATTATGGGATTGTATACGGAAGATGTGGCAACTATAGCGGAGGCAGCGTCATACTTACGTATCTTCGTGCTTACCTTTCTCCCTTTAGCAGCAGCTACGATTATCTCCACCGTCTTTCGATGCATGGAGAAGGCGAAGCTTCCGCTTTATGCCAGCATATTCTCGGCGGTACTTAATACAGTACTTAATTACATTCTTATTTTCGGCAGGTTCGGAGCACCTAAAATGGGTGTGAAGGGTGCTGCTGTTGCAAGTGTGGCTGCACAGTGTGTCAACTTCCTTATTATGTTTGTGGTGCTGGTGTCACGTGATAATGTGATTAAGAAGGACAAGTCGATATCCTATTCGAATATCGGAAGCTTCAATACAGTACAGTATCTGGCAATGCTTTCTCCGGCTCTGTTTTCTGAGACTATGTGGAGTCTTGGAGAGAATGTGTATGCTATGATATATGGACACATGGGAACCGATTCCATGGCGGCAATGACCCTGATCAACCCGATTCAGGGACTTCTGATTGGGGCACTGAGCGGACTTGCCTCGGCAGCAGCGATAATCATTGGCAAGAGGCTGGGAGCCGGAGATTATGATGACGCCTACAACAGCGGAAAGAAGCTGATCAAGTACGGATTAATTGCATCTGTCATTCTGTCGATTGTCGTTCTGCTTACCGCCGGCCTGTATGTAAGGATATATAATGTAAGTGATGAAGTTAAGAGCATTACTGTCAGCATATTGTTTGTATTTGCAATTATGGCACCCGTTAAGGTCATTAACATGATCCTGGGTGGCGGAATTATCCGAAGCGGCGGCAAGACCCAGTATGTTATGATGATTGACCTTATCGGTACCTGGTGCTTCGGTGTACCGCTTGGACTTCTATCATCCAGAGTGCTTAAGCTAAGCATCCCTTACGTATATTTCATCCTCTCTCTTGAGGAATGCGTGAGAATGATAATAGGACTTGTGGTTATGAAGAAACGCGTCTGGATGAACAGACTTGAGGCCGGCAACAATATTGATGGTAATTAATAAAGGGTAATAATCAATGATTAAGGAAAGAGATGAGAACAGACCGATAAGAATAGCAGACATAGCAGAGGAGCTGGGTGTAAGCACCGCAACTGTCTCCAATGTCATCCACGGCAAAACCGCCAAGGTCTCTGAAGCAACCATCGCTAAGGTTCAGGAGACCCTGGAGAAGCGCGGATATATACCTAACATGGCAGGAATCCTGCTTGCGCAGAATTCTTCGAAGATAATCGGTGTCTTTGTCAATGACCATGAGAAGTATGAGGGTCACACCCTGGAAGACGCCTTCATCGCATCCTCGCTCAATCACCTCTCGGATGAAATTGAGAGAAACGGTTTCTTCATGATGGTCAAGAAAGCCAAAACGGCAGATGATGTCATCAAGTTTGCTTCGATGTGGAACATGGACGGGATTGTCATCATAGGCTTTTGCCACCAGGACTACTCCTACCTTCGCAACCACATGCGAATCCCGTTCGTAATATATGACGGCTACTGCAACAACCCTGAGCGAATAGCCAACATCACCATCGATAACTTCGACGGAGGCAGACAGATGGGCGAGTATTTTCGGCAAAAACGCTTCGGACTGACACTCATTCTGTCCGACAATGAGATGGGTGTAGATAAAGAAAGAATCGAAGGCTTTATATCAGCCTATGGTGAAGATAACTGCAGAAAACTTATTCTTCCCATGCATAAAGATAAGAGAATGCAATTCTATGATGAACACATGGATGATTTCAAAGAGGCAGATGCAGTCTTTGCAGTAAGTGATGCTTACGCAGCGGAGATAATGAGAGTGCTTAAAGACAACGGACTGAGGGTGCCCGAGGATATAGCGGTTGCAGGCTTTGATGACAATCCGATCTGTGAGATGGTGTCTCCGACGCTTACCACGGTTAAGCAGGATGGCGCCCTTAGAGCAAAGGTTGCGATAGAGAAACTTATTGAACTTAAGTCAAGCGGCAGCAGCGATACACTGATCAATCTCCCGGTATCATTAGTCATTCGACAAAGCTGCTAAAATGTTTTATGAATAACCGGTTGCGCAAACCCGGATTATGAAATATAATGTTGGCAAAGGAAAAAGTAATTTATCAATCAACATTATATTCATAATAAGGAGCAGCAGGATGATAACCAGACAAACAGAAGTAATTAACCGGCTATTACACACATTTGGAAAATTCAGACATGCATTGTCACTGTGCATAATTATGTCGCTTATTACCGTAAGCCTTGCAGGATGCGGAAGCAATACGGACTTTGCAAACGACGCTTCTGCAGACATGAATGCTTACGTTAATGCAACAGAAAAAATCTACGTTCCGACGCTTCCTGAAGATGTGGAGGAAGCAGAAATATTCGTAGAGGCAATTGAAGGAATCGACGAAGATTTCATAAAGGGAGTGGATATTTCCAGTCTTCTTGTGGAGGAAGATTGTGGAGTTACATACAAGGATGCTGACGGTAACGAGGAAGATATCATGAAGATTCTGGCAGATGCCGGAGTTAACTGCGTGAGGATTAGAGTGTGGAACGACCCGTTTGATGAAGAAGGGCACGGCTACGGCGGAGGTAACTGTACTGCCGAAACGGCAGCTAAGATTGGTGCCAGGGCAGCTGCCTATGGAATTAATACCTGTGTAGACTTCCATTACTCAGACTTCTGGGCAGACCCCAATAAGCAGATGTGTCCGAAGGCATGGAAGGACATGACCTTGCCTGAGAAGAAGTCGGCTCTTTACGATTATACCTTAGAAAGCCTTAAGACAATTGTTGATGCGGGTGCGAAGGTTACAATGGTGCAAGTCGGAAACGAGATCAACAACGGTATAGCCGGTGAAAGAGCGCTGTCAAACAGACTTGATCTGATTAAGGCGGGCGTTGATGCGGTTCATGAGTTCGCTGAGGCAAACGGCATGGATATTGATGCAGCGGTTCATTATACAAGCATTGATGATGTGTCCGGTATTGAGAAGATAACGAGAGATCTGAACAATGCCCGGATCGATTATGATATTTTCGGCGTTTCATATTATCCTTACTGGCACGGCACACTTGAGAACATGACAGAGGTGCTTAGTAACATTAGTGAGACCTATGGTGTTAAGACCTGCGTCATGGAGACTGCATATCCTTATACTGCAGAAGATGGCGACGGAAGCGGCAATTCTATCGTGGGTGACAAAATGACGACTGATTACCCCGTGTCTGTACAGGGTCAGGCCAATTCACTAAGAGATGTTATGGCTGCGGCTAATCTTGCAGGAGCTATGGGCGTGTTCTATTGGGAGCCCGCCTGGCTTCCGGTGGGGAGTGATGCCGGAGAGAGAACCAACCTCTGGGAGGAGAAAGGTGCAGGCTGGGCTACCAGCTATGCAGGTGCTTATGACCCCAATGACGCAGGCAAGTATTACGGAGGTTCTTCGTGGGACAACCAGGCCCTCTTTGATTTTGACGGTCGTGCACTGGCATCATTAGATGTATTTAAATATGTTAATCATGGTGCGGTGGGTCAAACGCTTACAATTGAGTCTGTAGAAGGACTGGATATCGAGGTTAGCATTGGTGGAGAACCGGATATGCCGGATACCCTTAGTGCCAGATATAATGATACTTCTTGTGATAAGCCTATTAATGTAAGCTGGAATGAAGAAGATCTTGCTAAGATCAATACAGAGGAAGCAGGAGTATATAAGGTAAAGGGCGTTGGCAGCGTAGACGGTGAGGATATTACCTTAGAGGTTGAAGCAACTGTATCGGTTGCAAATATTAATTATGTTGTTAATCCCGGCTTCGAAGAAGAAGATGCCTCCATGTGGGAGACGATAGCAGAGAAGAATATCACCGATATTCAGCTTAAGGAGGCTGATGCCTACAGCGGTGAGAAGGCCTTCCATTATTACGACACATCTGACTTCGAATTTAACGTCCAGCAGGAACTTGGAGTTCTTCCAAAGGGTGAATATAAGGCAACTGCCTTCCTTCAGGGCGGAGACATGGGCTCTTTATCAAATGTGTACTTATATGTTATTATAGGTGGCGATATGGTAATGCAGAGTGATATAATATCACTTGATGGCTGGCAGAACTGGAAGGAGGCTGAGATTAGTAATATCAGTCTTAACGGAGAGGATGATGTCACGGTCGGAGTCTACGTTGCAGGAAGCGGCGGAGGCTGGGGAACCATGGATGATTTCACGTTCTGCCTTCAGTAGAACAAGATGAGGAGAGAATTGATTAGTATGAAGCCGATTAAAGAAGGTAAGGTTAGGGAGATTTATGATAATGGTGACAGCCTGATCATGGTTGCCACAGACAGGATCAGTTGCTTTGACGTGATTCTTAATAATGAGGTTACCAAGAAAGGAACCGTGCTTACACAGATGAGCAAGTTCTGGTTCGATTATACACAGGACATCGTTCCCAATCATATGATTTCAGTTGATGTTAACGATATGCCCGAATATTTCAGACAGCCTAAGTTTGACGGCAACAGTATGCTGTGCAAGAAGCTTGAGATGTTACCGGTTGAGTGTATCGTCAGAGGTTACATCACCGGCTCAGGCTGGGAGAGCTACAAGAAGAACGGAACAGTCTGTGGAATTACACTTCCCGAGGGTCTTATGGAATCCGACAAGCTTCCTGAGCCCATCTACACACCTTCAACAAAAGCAGAGATTGGTGATCATGATGAGAATATCAGCTTTGAGCAGAGCATTGAATATCTTGAGAAGCGTTTCGCGGGCAAGGGATTGGAATATGCTACCAAGCTTAAGGACATGACAATCGCACTCTACAAGAAGTGTGCTGAGTATGCCCTCAGCAAGGGTATCATTATTGCTGACACCAAGTTTGAATTCGGACTTAACGAGGACGGAGAGATTGTAATCGGTGATGAGATGCTTACTCCTGACAGCTCAAGATTCTGGCCTGCAGACACCTATGAGCCCGGTCATTCTCAGCCATCTTTTGATAAGCAGTTTGCAAGAGACTGGCTCAAGAGCAACGAGAACCACAACTGGACTCTGCCTCAGGACATTGTCGACAAGACCATCGACAAGTACCTCCAGGGCTACAAGCTCCTCACAGGCAAGGACCTGTAATCAAGTTTTTCGAATTATACGTAGCGGATTACATATGATAGTTCTCCGGGCACGCTCTCGCTACTGCGCCAACGCAGCGGATACATAAGTGGGCAAAGGACGCCCACTAAGTACCGGCGTTGTCTTAGTACCCGGCGAACTATCATATTAGCTCCGCTACTTACTTTTTGTAAGCATGAGAAGAAACGTTATTTTGGCGACAATTTTGATAATGGTGATGCTGCTTGCAGGCTGTGGAGACCTGAGCGATGTGAGGGTCGTTATGTCGGTCGGTATGTCGAAGGATGAGGTTTTTCGCGTAGACGACATGACCTGCAGCAGGACGGAGATGCTGGTGTATATATCCAATATTGCGGGAGAGTATGTGGATGTGTATGGGAGAGACATCTTTGAGGCAAGCGTAGAGGGCGAGACCTTAGGTGAGAATGTCAAGCAGCAGGCGCTTGCCAAGGTATCACAGGTTAAGGTCATTAATCTATTGGCGTTAGACAGAGGAGTTGAACCGACGGAGGAGTTGCTTAGTGTTATTAATGAAGCAACTGATGAGTATCTGGAATCAATATCCGAGGAGGAGTTATCAAGGTATCAGATAGACAGGGATAAGATTTATGATATGTATTATGAGTACGGTATGTCCAAACTCATGTATAGCACGATAATCAAGGATATCAATCCGGAGATCAGTGATGATGAGGCAAGAACCATCACGGTTGAGCATATCCTGCTTAAGACCTTCGATATAGATGAGAACGGTAACAGGGTTGAACTTGACTCCTTCACCAAAGAGGAGAAGAAAAGACTGGCCGAAGAACTTGTGCAAAGAATTGAAGGTGGAGAGAACTTTGAGACTCTGGCTGCTGAGTACAGTGAGGATGCGAACCTGACCTATGCCTTTGGCAAGGGTGAGATGGATGCGGTCTTTGAGAATGCAGCCTTTAACCTGTCCGGTGGTGAGGTGTCCGGCGTTGTAGAGACAGAATTCGGTTATCACATAATAAAGTGTATCAGCACCTTCAACAGAGAGATTACCGATGAGAACAAGGTGAAGATATTAAAGAACAGGAGAGACCAGGCCTTCAGGGACATCTATGACGACTTTGAAGAGAATGTCAGCCGTGAATTGAATGATAAGATATTTGATTCCCTGCCGGATATGAAGGATGAAAGAATAGGCTCCAAGAACTTCTTTGATGTCTTTGAGGACAGGTGGAACGAGTCGGAATTGGTTAATTTATAAAAGTTTTAGAATTGCGCAAACCCAGTAAAATCAAGGCTTTTGGGCGTTTTATTAGCACTCATGCAAAATGAGTGCTAATTTTTTATTGACTTAATTTCAAAGTGGTAATACACTTTCCTTTAGGCGATAGCCAAAGGATATTTTTTAGGAGGCGATAAATATGGCAGAGAGACATGGTAGTCTTTCAATCAGTAGTGACAATATATTCCCGATCATTAAGAAGTGGATGTATTCAGATCATGACATTTTTTACAGAGAGTTGATTTCCAATGGTTGTGATGCCATCACAAAGCTTAAGAAGCTTGATATGATGGGAGAATATACTCTTTCCGAGGATTACAAGCCAAAGATTGAGGTGATCTGCAATCCTGAGGACAAGACACTTAAGTTCATCGATAACGGTCTGGGAATGACAGCCGATGAGGTGGAGGAATACATTAATCAGATCGCTTTTTCCGGTGCAACTGATTTCATAGAGAAATATAAGGACAAGGCAAACGATGATCAGATCATCGGACACTTCGGACTTGGCTTCTACTCAGCCTTCATGGTAGCTGATGAGGTTCATATCGACACACTGTCATACAAAGAGGGAGCCACTCCGGTTCACTGGGAATGCGACGGCGGAACAGAATTTGCGATGAGGGATGGTGATAGAGAAGGCGTTGGTACAACCATCACCCTTTTCCTGAATGAAGATGTTCTGGAGTTCTGTAATATCTACAAGGCAAGAGAGGTTATTAAGAAGTATTGTTCCTTCATGCCTGTAGAGATATATTTAAGCAAGGCCAACACAGATGAGACAGAGACCATAGACCAGGGAGAAGAGCTTCCGACAGACGAGATTGTCGAAACAATAGCTCCCAAGGAGGATGATAAGGATAAGAAGATCCGTCTTAAGATACGTAAGCGTCCCGAGCTTTTAAACGATACACATCCTCTCTGGACCAAGAATCCGAGTGAGTGTACCAAGGAAGAATATCTTGAATTCTACAGAAAGGTTTTCAACGATTACAGAGAGCCTCTTTTCTGGATTCATTTGAATATGGACTATCCGTTTAATTTAAAGGGTATTCTCTACTTCCCTAAGATTAATACCGAGTATGAATCTATTGAGGGAACAATTAAGTTATATAACAATCAGGTATTCATTGCGGATAACATCAAAGAGGTTATTCCCGAATTCCTGATGCTGCTTAAGGGTGTGATCGACTGTCCCGACCTTCCGCTTAATGTATCAAGATCGGCTCTTCAGAATGACGGCTTTGTCAATAAGATCAGCGATTTCATCACCAAGAAGGTAGCAGACAAGCTCTCTGGCATGTGCAAGACAGAGAAGGAAGAGTACGAGAAGTGCTGGGATGACATTGCTCCGTTTATCAAGTTTGGCTGCCTGAAGGATGACAAGTTCTGCGAGAAGATGACAGATTATATCCTCTTTAAGAACCTTGACGGTAAGTATATGACTCTTCCCGAGTGCCTGGAGGTTAAGCCGATAGATACAGAGGATGAGGACGGCGAAACTAAGGCAGAGGATACAGAAGCAGCTGCTGAGGGACAGGCAGAGGATGGCACAGAATCAGAGAACCTTGAGTCTGCTGAAGCATCAGAGGATGAGAAGAAGGAGAAGGTTATCTATTATGTGACCGATGAGAAGCAGCAGAGCCAGTACATAGAGATGTTTAAGAAGGCCAAGATGGATGCGGTTATCCTAAACCACAACATTGACCAGCCATTCATCTCACAGCTTGAGGCTAAGAATGAGGGCATCAAATTCATGAGAATCGATGCCGATGTAACCGATACCTTCAAGGGCAAGACCAGCAAGAAGGAGCAGGAGGAGATTGAGGCTGCTACAGAGAATATCAGCAAGGTATTCAAGAAGGCAATAAAGAAGGACAAGATTGCAATCAAGCTTGAGAAGCTTAAGAACAAGAAGGTTGCATCCATGATCACACTCTCTGAGGAGAGCCGCCGTATGCAGGATATGATGAAGATGTACGGTATGGGTGACATGGGCGGTATGGAGAGAGAGGGTGAGACCCTGGTTCTCAATTACAACCATCCTCTTGTAAAGCGCATGATGGAGGGCAGCGGCAAGAATGAGCAGCTCATATGCGAGCAGCTCTACGACCTTGCAAGACTTCAGCATGCACCGCTTGAAGCAGAGGAAATGAGCAGATTTATCCAGAGAAGCAACGAACTTCTGTCTATGCTTGCAGAATAAATAAAGTATGAGAAAGAGCGAGTGATGTAGTGTCAATCGCTCTTTTTTTTTGCCCCTGTTTACGTTATACTAGATGTTGGGGGTTTCTACTCTAATTGCAAAAGAGAGAAGATATTATATGGATAGAGGAAGTCTTAGGTTTTCTGAGGATCGTCTGGAACTGACTGTCAAATCGGGACAGTTGATTAAGGGCCATTTCAGCATTGAAGATGATAAAGCAAGAGACATGGAGGGATATGTGTATTCCTCTTCTATTCGTATGCGCACAATGGTGGATGTCTTCCACGGAAGCAGAGCTGATATTCCCTATGAATTCGATGCTTCCGGAATGGAGCCGGGTACTGTGCTTAAGGGCAATATCAGCCTGGTCAGCAATATCGGAGAATATATCTTACCCTTTGTTGTGACGGTAAGCTTAAGCGTGATCAGGTCCTCTATCGGAGAGATCAAGAATCTGTTTCACTTCACCAACTTATGCAAGTCTGATTGGAACGAAGCAATATCGGTATTCTCAGACCCTGATTTCATTAGCATCATGAAGGGACAGGATGCCAAATTCAGGAATCTGTATCTGGGATTGTGCAAGGGCAATAAGAATTACAATCTGGAGGAATTCCTGGTCGGTATAAATAAGAAGCAGAAGATTGAGTTAAGCATAGATTCCGATACGGTGAATCTGATTGACCCGCAGAGCGACATTGTACGTGAACTTGAGATAAGCAGAAACGGCTGGGGTTATACACTGATAGCGGTTAAGAGTGAAGGGGATTTCATTAAGCTTGGCAGGAATAAGATAACTTCGGATGATTTTAATAACGGTAATAACTGCAGACTTGAATATACAATAGTAGCTTCTGAACTAAAGAAGGGAATTAATTACGGAAGAATAACTCTGCGTTCTCTGTATGATACGCTTACTTGTGATATTACGGTAAGTAATAACAGATTCATTAACGATAAGTCCAGAGTGCTTAAGGCTAAGTCCACGCAATTTTCCCTCATGAGGCATTACATGGATTATGCCACGGGCAGGATCGACAAGACGAAGTGGCTTCAGCTTGCGACCGACCTTGTGGAACACAGACTCAGACTCGGAGTTGATGAGCTGCAGAATAATCTCTACAAGACCCACCTGCTTCTGCTTGAGGAGAAGTACAATGAGGCGAAGTGGATATTAGATCGCAAGGTTGTGAATATCGAGGAGTCGAGCAATGAGCTCTACAGCTACTATCTGTACCTGATGGCGCTCTACAATGTGGATGATTATTACAAAAGAGAGGCGACTGACAGGATCAAGAGTATTTACGAGAAAGACCCCGATAACTGGAGGATTGCGTGGGTGCTTATGCATATCTCGGATGAACTTATCAAATATCCGTCGAGAATGTATGCCTTTGGTATAAGACAGTTGGAAAGAGGTTGTCACAGTCCGATTTTCTATGTGGAATTAATAAGGCTGCTTAATAAGATTCCCAGTGCGCTGGTGCATTACGATGATGAAGAAATAAGGCTGTGCTATTTTGCAGCCAGGAACAGGCTGATTGATGATGAGCTGAGG
Organism: Lacrimispora saccharolytica; assembly: GCA_021531795.1. Classification (GTDB taxonomy): domain Bacteria; phylum Bacillota; class Clostridia; order Lachnospirales; family Lachnospiraceae; genus Colinaster. The sequence continues at coordinate 60,354 of JADYUL010000004.1, read as the reverse complement.
GGACAGATTATATATCATGCCCTGAGGAAACGCGAGTTTAACAAGGTGGTACTGCGTACTCTGCTGTATATGAATGAGAGCAAGGAGACTCCTGAACTTACGGAGGCTATCTGTGCGGAGTTAATCCATGGCAATGTGATTGACGCAGAGGCACATAAATTCTACAGCAAGGCGATAAGCAACAATATATCGCTTACAAGATTATATGAGAATTTTCTTCTGTCCATGGACAGACAGAAGGATGAAGTGATTCCGAGAGAGGTCCTCATATACTTCTCATACAGGAGCAATCTGCCACCTAAGATTACGGCTTTTCTGTATGCTTATGTTGTTAAGAAGAGGGAAGAGATTCCGGATATTTATGACATGTATGAGACTGCCATAGATACCTTTACGGTGAAGCAGCTCTATGCTAAGAAGATGAGTAGGGACCTGTCGGTTCTGTATCATGAGATAATTCTAAATAAACTGTCTACGGTGGACAATATGCGCCAGTTGTCCGCGCTTTTCCTGATAAACGGTATCAGGGTTACGGGCAGGAATATTGTTAATATTGTAGTATCTGACGAGAGACTGTCGAAAGAACTTGTATATCCTGTTGTGAATGGGGAGGCGTATGTACCGATAACGGGCAGTGATGTGACGGTTCTGGCTGAGGATTCAATGGGACATCGTTTCTATCAGACTATTGAGATGAGTACGGAGCGGTTCTTCCTGCCACGAAAAAAATTGCCGGCTCTCGAGAAATACATTGAGGATTCGGTGCTGTTTGACCTCTATGCCTGCGATTGCGGCATGGAGTATATCAGAGTGAATGAGAGAAATGCTTCGAGGTTCTTGTATCTTGAGAGCAATGAGAATGTAAGTGACAAATTCAGGGCTGCAATCAGGATTCCGCTGATATTCTATTATCAGGATAAGGATGATGTGCTTAAGGCAGATGTGATATTAGGACGCCTTGACAGAAAGGATGTGCCATATAAGGACAGGGATGAATATTTAAGATTCCTGTGTATCAGAGGGTATGTGGACAGGGCTCTTGAGGATTGCCTCTTCTTCGGCCCCGAGAATATTGAGCCGAAGATTCTGCTTAGAATTGCATCAAGCTGTATTGAGAAGAATGGTAAGGTCGAGTCGGAGGGTATGAGCGCTGTAATTTTAAGCGCCTTTGACAGAGGCAAATACAATGAGACAACTCTGGATTACCTTGCAAGCTTCTATAGGGGACCGGCCAAGAACCTGAGGAATATCTGGCGCTGCGCATCAGGCTTCTATATTGATACGGTAAGCATCTGTGAGAAGATTATAGCCCAGACCCTAAGGACAGGCGCCTTCATAGGTGAAGAGGTTCAGATTCTTAAGGAATATGTTGAGGGCGGCGGAAGTACGGAACTTGAGCTTAGGTACTTAAGCTATTTTGCCCACGAGCATTTCGTCAATGACAGGCTTGCGGATGACTACTTCTTCAGGGAGATGGCGAGAATATATGAGAATGAGGGCAAGCTTCCGCTGTGCTGTATGCTTTCCTTCCTGAAGCATTATTCATTACCCGAGAACAGGGGGCTTATTGATGAAACCATAAGACCCCACATAATAAAGTATATCCATATATTATATAAGGGGCATGGAATTGTGATGCCCTTTATGAAGGAATATAAGAGCATATCCAAGGAAGCGATGGAGATATCCGGCTACACCATGTTGGAGTATACGGCAGATGAGGGAGCTAAGGTAACCATCAATTACATGATGTCTGAGGATGGTGATGGCAGGGGCTATACCAGGGAGGAGATGGTTCCGGTATATGGAGGAGTCTATGTTAAGTCCTTCCTGCTGTTCTTCGGAGAGACTTTGCAATATTATATTGTGGAGAATAAAGACGGAGAGGAATCGTTAACCGAGAGCGGAACACTTAGTCGCAACGATGTGGACAATGAGGAGAATGTCGACAAATATTCGATGATCAATGACATTGCGATAGCGACAACCCTTAAGGATTACGATACGGCTCTTGAACTTTTAGAGGAGTATAAGTATAAGGAATACATTACCAATCATCTGTTTAAGGTAAGATAAAATGTTTGGATTAGGCGAAGCCGTGGTTATCGGTTATGATTTGTCAAATGAATATGCGCAGATAAGCTATATGAGCAAATCCGATGATATGGCTCGTACACTGAGCCTGACTAAGGACAGCGAGGATTACAACATCCCGGCCTGTCTGTTCAAGAGGGGCGAGGTGAATCAGTGGTTCGTCGGAAGAGAGGCTATTAACTACAGCTCTATGGATGAGGGCGAGATGGTCTATTCACTGTGGGAGAGGGCACTTATCGGTGATAATGTGAGCGTCGGCGGAGAGGACTTTGACCCGATTGCGCTGTTAGCTCTCTTCGTAAGGAGAACTCTGGCGCTGCTCTTTGGTGAAGTGAATAAAGACAGTATTAAGGGTATAATGTTCACCGTGCCGACACTTACCTCGAGGTCTATAGAGGTTTTGGAGGCGGTATCACTCAATCTCGGACTGTCCGGTGTTAAGTGCGCCTACCAGGGCAGGGAAGAGAGCATATATTACTACTGTATCAATCAGCCCGTGGAGCTGTGGCAGAGAGATGTGCTTGTATACGAATATGACAAGGGTCCCATGAATGTGTACCACTTCCGTGTGAACACCAACACAAGGCCGAATGTCGCCCTGACCAGCCTTAAGACCTATGTTCCCGAGGAGATGGGCAGCAACACGGACAATGCCTTTTTAGCTATCATTAAGGACAGCATGGGCAACAGCATCGTCAGCTCTTCATATTTGCTCGGAGACGGCTTCGACGGTGACTGGATGAAGGCTTCCATTGGTGAGCTCTGCAGGGGAAGACGTGCCTTCAAGGGCAACAATCTCTACAGCAGGGGTGCCGTATATGCCTGCCGCGAGAAGCTGGGCCTATGTGGGAAAAACGCAAAGATTATCTTCCTTGGCAAGGATAAACTGATTGCCAATGTAGGCATGGAGGTAAAATGCGGCGACGAGTTCAAATACCTTGCATTACTTGATGGAGGCGAGAACTGGTTTGATTCAAAAACCATGGTTGATGTGATTCTTGACAGAGGCAATTCCTTTGTGCTTACCATTACACCACTGGACGGACGTAATGTTAGAAATGTGGAAATAATACTGGACGGATTGCAGGAGCATGAGCCCAAGGCTATAAGAATCAGGCTTGAGCTTGTGATGGAGTCCGAGACAGAGCTTAGGGTTAATGTGACGGATTTGGGCTTTGGGGACTTCCTTAAATCAACCAATCAGCTGTTTACGCAGAAGATTGACCTGAATCCGGTTAATAAGGATGAGTAATATGAGTAATGTCATAGTCTGTGAAGGGACGCTTGCTAAAACTCCATATTTTGTAAGTGAAGACGGCATTAATCTTTTTTCGATAGAGGAGCTGTGTTATTATCTCATGACCAATGCTTATATTCTCGATGACAGCTTCGTTGAGATACATCTGGCAGAATGGATAGCTAATGAATGCTCTCTTGAATCTCTTGGCAAAGAGGTAGGCACGCTATGCGGCAAGTTTGATGCTTTAAGTAAATTCGTTACGCTGCTTAGTAAGAATATAGGATATTATTCGACCGAGGAGTGGGAGGAGCTTCAAAGCGCCATTAACCGAAATACCAGACTCTCACTCAATGAGAGAAGGAAGATTCGTGCTGACGGCCTGCTTAATGCCGGCAGAATAGTCATGAGCATAGATGAATATGAGAAAATCCTTTCATGCTCGAGCGTGGGTGAGGTACGTTTCAGAGCCGAGGTGTATCATAACATGGGAGTGGCAAGGTGCAGATTATTCGATTTTGCCAGGGCTGCAAAGGCCTTTGAACTTGCATATGAGAACTATCCGAATGAGGACAATTACTTAAGTATGCTGACAGCCTACAAGCTCTCGCTTAGCCAGGAGGATTATCTTAAATATCTGTCTGAGCACAGGGAGTCATATGAAGATTCGCTTGAGGTTGAGAGAAGATGCGAGATACTGAAGACCAACTGGGAGGCACAGCCTGAGAATAAGTTCTTCAAAGAGGTGTCGTCGCTGAAGGCCAAGGGAAATGCGTATTATGACGGTATTGTCAGCATGACGAATGAACTCAAGGAAGAGTATCGCGAGTGCTGTAGGAAATAGGAGTGGCCATGAAATTCAAGAAGACCATACTGTCCAAGCTTTTTAGGAGCCAGGATGATGACTTCCTTGATATGGAGCTTGACGAGGGCGACGAGGAAGAATTCGAATGGGATTGGGAAAACATAATAAATGAGAAGAAACTCTTCAGGATGAGCGACGATGTCCAGAGGAGCAAGTATCTGCGTTCTTTGGTTGAGCAGGTGAGAGATGCGTCGATGGAGCTTGACAAGCTGTCTGCCGAGTACAACAATGTCACGGCGACGCTTAAGGATATGGACGAGATAGACGCGCTCCCGCTTCAGGAGAAGATTGTTCTCCAGGATGCCGCAAGGAAAATCCTCTACTACGAGGATCAGACCAAAGAATACGATATGAAGAAAAGCGCGATGACTGAGGATGAGTTCAGGGTCATGGAGAGAATGGAAGACCAGATTCCCAAGGCTATCACAGATATCAGGGAGGCGGAAGAATACCGAAGTAAGGTCAGGTCCGATATGAAGACCCTTGATGGAGAGAAGCATGCCTATCTCTACAACCAGGCTGAGCTAAGAAGAGAGATGAATAACCTTAGGGGAATGGTTATAATCTGCGGCTTCGCGGCTATTCTGTGCGTTATCATGCTGGTGATCCTCCGCTTTGGATTTGAGATGGACACAACTGTAGGCAACATAATCACGGTTCTTGTGGCTTCTGTTGCAATATTTGCCATGTGCATCAAGTATCAGGATGATTCAAGAGAACTTACCAGGGCGCAGAAGGACCTAAACAGAGTAATACTTCTGCACAACACGGTTAAGATAAGATATGTCAATAATGCCAATCTGCTGGATTATCTGTGCACCAAGTACAACACGGCAGGCTCTAAGGATTTGGAGAAGTTGTGGAAAACGTATAAGGAAGAGTGTGCCCTGAGAGAGAGCCATGAGATTAATGAAAAAGAGCTTAGCTTTAATCAGCAGGAGCTACTGAAGCGACTGAGGAAATATCAGCTTAATGATGTATATGCCTGGCTTCACAACCCCAGGGCAATACTTGAGCGCAATGAGATGGTAGAACTCAGGCATGCACACATACTTCAGAGACAGAAGTTAAGAGCCAGAATGGATTATAATAAGAGACTTGCCAAGGACGGAAAGGACGAGCTTAAGGAATTCGTAAAGCAGTATCCGGAGTATTCTTCGGAAGCCCTTGATATGGTGAACCGATATAGTGAATATTAGCGCTTTTGCAGGTTGACAAGGCTTGTCAGGTTAGGGTACTATTGTAACGGCGCTTTATTGTGCTAACAGAGTAGAGGAGGACATATTATGAAGAAGTTTGTGACAATGGCTGTAGCTCTGACTATGGCATTGGGTCTTGTTGCATGCACAAGCAAGAGCAGCGATACCCAGACAGCACCTGAGACAGAAGAGGTTCAGGCTGAGGTAACAGAGGAGGCAGCAGCTGAGACAGCTGAGGCTACTGATGAGAGAACAACATTTACAGTTGGTTTTGACGCAGAATTCCCACCTTACGGTTTCCTTGATGAAGCTACGGGTGAGTATGTAGGTTTTGACCTTGACCTTGCGGCTGAGGTTTGTGCAAGAAACGGTTGGGAGCTTGTGAAGCAGCCTATCGACTGGGATGCCAAGGACATGGAGCTTTCAAGCGGTGCAATTGACTGTATCTGGAACGGATTCACCATTAACGGCAGAGAGGACCAGTACACATGGACAGTTCCTTATGTTGATAACAGCCAGGTATTCGTAGTTGCAGCAGATTCAGGTATTGCTTCATTGGCTGACCTTGCAGGCAAGAACGTTGGCGTTCAGAAGGATTCGTCAGCACTTGCAGCACTTGAGGATGAGGCTAATGCAGAACTTGCAGCAAGCTTTGCAAGCCTTACACAGTATGCTGATTACAATACAGGCTTCATGGATCTTGAGGCCGGTGCCATTGATGCACTTGCACTTGATATAGGAGTAGCTAAGTTCCAGGTATCTTCAAGAGAAGACGGTGCATACGTTATTCTTGATGAAGCACTTGCTCTTGAGCAGTATGCGGTAGGTTTTCTTAAGGGCAATGATTCACTGAAGGATCAGGTTGAAGCAACACTTATGGAAATGGTTGAAGATGGCACTTTCACAAAGATTGCTGAGAAATATGCAGATTACGGTCTTGTAGACAGTGTTTGCTTAGGTAAGTAATATTTTAAGGGCGCCTGAGGGCGCCCTGTTTTTGTTTATGTCGGAGGATTTATGGCTACAATGCTTTCACAGCTGACAGGCGGAATGGTGGTATCGATAGAGATATTTCTGCTGACGCTGCTTTTCTCCCTTCCGTTGGGACTTGTTGTGGCATTCGGAAGGATGTCAAAGAACGGAATAATCAAAGGAATCGTTAAGATATATATTGCGATCATGAGAGGAACACCGTTGATGCTTCAGTTGATCGTAGTATACTTTGCGCCCTTCTATGTGTTCGGAATAAAGATAAGCCAGTCCTATCGATTCGTCGCTGTAATTATTGCTTTCTCCATTAATTATGCGGCATATTTCGCGGAGATATACAGAGCGGGAATAGAGTCGATCCCCATAGGTCAGTATGAGGCGGCCAAGGTACTGGGTTATAGCAGGGTTCAGACGTTCTTCAAGATTATCTTCCCACAGGTGGTTAAGAGAATTCTTCCGCCTGTCACCAATGAAACAATAACCCTTGTCAAGGACACCTCACTTGCCTTCGTAATTGCGGTAGCCGAGATGTTCACCATTGCCAAGCAGATAGCAGCCAAGCAGGCGAGTGTAAGTGCACTGATGGTGGCGGGACTATTCTATTTCATATTTAACTACGTTGTTGCATTTGCCATGGAAGCTCTTGAGAAGAAGCTTTCATATTACAGATAAGGAGGGACTATGAGCGATAAGCTTCTTGAACTTAATTCAATACATAAGAGCTTTGCCGGTGTCACAGTCCTTGAGGATATCAGCCTGAGCGTCTCTCGAGGCGAGGTGGTGTCCATTATCGGTCCGTCAGGAAGCGGTAAGTCAACGCTGCTTCGTTGTGCAACGATGCTAAACGATATTGATTCGGGTGAGATCATCTACATGGGCAGGAAGGCAGCGACGACTGTTGACGGTCACGCGGTATACGCACCCAAGAGGGAACTTAAGGAGATTAGCAAATTCTTCGGACTGGTATTTCAGAACTTCAATCTCTTTCCGCACTATTCGGTCCTAAAGAATATCATGGATGCGCCGGTCAGTGTGGCACATGTGGACAGGAATGAGGCAAAAGCGCGAGCCCTGACTCTTCTTGACCAATTCGGTCTATCAGATAAGGCTGACGCTTATCCATGTGAACTTTCGGGAGGTCAACAACAGAGGGTATCCATTGCAAGAGCCCTGGCACTGAAGCCGGAGATTCTTTTCTTCGATGAACCGACCTCTGCACTGGATCCTGAATTGACCGGAGAAGTACTGAAGGTTATCAAGCAGCTCGCAGCTGAACATATGACCATGATCATTGTTACTCACGAGATGCAGTTCGCCCGTGAGGTATCTGACAGGATTGTCTTTATTGAGAATGGTATTGTTGTCGCAGATGACAGTCCGGAGGCGATTTTTACAAGTGATAATACAAGAGTCAGGGAGTTCATTGGCAAGTTTAATTCCTGACGGCTTTGAGGGTTTATATCGCGGTGATACACTACGTTAATTCTTTATGGTCCCGGGGGCTAAATACCAGCTGTCGCACTTGAAAGAATATATTATGTATCGTATACTTAAAAATGTTTGTGAGAATACGATGAAAGGTGAATCAATATGAGTACAGATTGCTATAACAGTCCGTTATCGGAAAGATATGCCAGCAAGGAGATGCAGTACATTTTCTCCCCTGATAAGAAGTTCAGAACCTGGAGAAGACTTTGGATTGCTCTTGCCGAGACGGAGAAGGAGCTTGGACTTGACATAACTGATGAACAGATAGAAGAACTTAAGGCTCACAAGGACGATATCAATTATGATGTTGCTAAGGAGCGCGAGAAACTGGTCAGACATGATGTTATGAGCCATGTTTATGCTTACGGTGTTCAGTGTCCCAAGGCAAAGGGAATCATTCATCTTGGAGCAACAAGCTGTTATGTTGGTGACAATACAGACATCATCGTTATGACAGAGGCTCTCAATCTTGTTAAGAAGAAACTTGTAAGTGTAATGGCAGAGCTTGCTTCTTTTGCTGATAAGTATAAGGCACAGCCGACGCTTGCTTTCACTCATTTCCAGCCTGCGCAGCCTACAACCGTAGGAAAGAGAGCGACACTCTGGCTCCAGGAATTCATGATGGATTATGAGGACTTATGCTATGTACTCTCAACGATGAAGCTTCTTGGAAGTAAGGGAACCACAGGTACCCAGGCTTCTTTCCTTGAACTGTTTAACGGTGACCAGGAGACTATAGATAAGATCGATCCGATGATTGCGAAGAAGATGGGCTTTGATTCCTGTGTATATGTATCAGGTCAGACTTATTCACGTAAGGTTGATACCAGAGTGCTCAATGTTCTTGCGGGTATTGCTGCGTCTGCTACCAAGATGAGCAATGATATCAGACTTCTTCAGCATCTTAAGGAGGTTGAGGAGCCGTTTGAGAAGAATCAGATTGGTTCATCAGCCATGGCTTATAAGAGAAATCCCATGAGAAGTGAGAGAATCGCTTCTCTGTCAAGATATGTTATTGTGGATGCGCTCAATCCTGCAATCACATCAGCAACCCAGTGGTTTGAAAGAACCCTTGACGATTCGGCTAACAAGAGACTCTCAATTCCCGAAGGTTTCCTTGCAATAGATGGTATCCTTGACCTCTGCTTAAATGTCGTAGATGGTCTTGTGGTATATCCCGAGGTTATCCGTAAGCATATGATGGCAGAGCTTCCGTTTATGGCAACGGAGAACATCATGATGGATGCCGTTAAGGCAGGCGGTGACCGTCAGGAGCTTCATGAGAGAATAAGAACACTTTCAATGCAGGCGGGCAAGACTGTTAAGGAAGAGGGCAAGGACAACAATCTTCTTGAACTCATTGCTGCAGATGAGGCCTTCGGACTTACTCTTGAGGAACTTAAGGAGAGTATGGACCCTGCCAAATATGTGGGCAGAAGCACAAGACAGGTTGAAGTATTCTTAAGAGATGTAATCAATCCGATTCTGGATGATAATAAAGAACTGCTTGGTGTAAAAGCAGAAATTAATGTCTAGTCTGTGAGACTGGTAGGAGGATTAACATGGTAAAAGCGGTAGTTGGAGCTAATTGGGGTGATGAAGGTAAGGGCAAGATCACGGATATGCTTGCCGAGAGCGCCGATATCATCGTAAGATTCCAGGGTGGTGCCAATGCAGGACATACTATTGTCAATGATTACGGTAAGTTCGCACTCCACACTCTTCCGAGTGGAGTATTCTACGGACATACGACCAGTATCATCGGTAATGGTGTGGCACTCAACATTCCCATTCTTTTCAATGAGATTAAATCAATTGTTGATAAGGGTGTGCCTGCTCCCAAGATTCTTGTATCTGACAGAGCACAGATTGTGATGCCCTATCACATTCTGCTTGATCAGTATGAGGAAGAGAGACTTGGAGGCAAGTCATTCGGCTCTACCAAGTCGGGAATTGCTCCGTTCTATTCAGATAAATACGCTAAGATCGGTTTCCAGGTCAGTGAGCTTTTCGATGAGGATATCCTTGCTGAGAAGGTTGAACGTGTGGTTGAGATGAAGAACATCCTCTTCGAGCATATGTATCATAAGCCGAAGATGGATCCTAAGGAGATACTGAATACTCTTCATGAGTACAGGGATATGGTTGCTCCTTACGTATGTGATGTTTCGCTTTTCCTTAATCAGGCACTTAAGGAGAACAAGACAGTTCTTCTCGAGGGACAGCTTGGAACACTTAAGGATCCTGATCATGGAATATATCCCATGGTCACATCTTCGTCTACACTTGCTGCCTATGGTGCCATAGGTGCGGGAATCCCACCCTATGAGATCAAGCAGGTGGTTACGGTATGTAAGGCATATTCGTCAGCAGTAGGTGCAGGTGCCTTTGTATCAGAGATTTTTGGTGAAGAGGCAGATGAGCTTCGTCGCAGAGGCGGTGACGGCGGTGAGTACGGTGCAACTACGGGAAGACCCAGAAGAATGGGATGGTTCGACTGTGTAGCAAGTAAGTATGGCTGCAGATTGCAGGGTACCACGGACGTGGCCTTCACAGTACTTGATGTACTGGGTTATCTTGATGAGATTCCTGTTTGTGTAGGCTATGACATTGACGGAGAGGTTACAACAGAATTCCCTGTTACAAGACTTCTTGAAAAGGCTAAGCCTGTAATCAAGGTGCTTCCGGGATGGAAGTGTGATATCAGAGGAATCAAGAACTATGAAGAACTTCCGGCTAACTGCAAAAACTATGTTGAATTCATAGAGGAACAGATTGGATACCCAATTACCATGGTATCCAACGGTCCCGGCCGACATGATATCATTCACAGAGAGAGTAAGCTTAAGTAAATAATGAATTATCAGTTTTATAGTTTGTATTATTTATAACAAGGAGCCGTCAGGCTCCTTGTTTTTTTGTCAATTTAGAGAAAAGCGATATCTCCTCGTTTTCACATGAACATCCGCACAGCGTTGTGCGTCAGTGTGCGACGTGTACTGTTTGGTCTGTGTGGTACTTATGAACCATGGTAGTCAAGCGCGTATAATGGTAAAATGTATATATTATTTTATGGGTTAGGGTTACTGCATGTTTAATTATTTCAACAGAATAAAATACTATGCGCTTTTTCTGTATTTTGTTCTTTTTGGTATAGTTGTATGGTTTGTCAGGGAGGACAGCATAGTACTTGTTGCAATCCCTTTCTTAATACTGTCTATTTCTCTGTATTCCTCGAGATATACGGTACTGGCTTGTGCAGGTACCGTTATTCTGGCAGGAATTAATCTTGTTAGCGCTTATGTAAGCGACATTCCCATTAGTAATTTATATGCCAGACTCGGGGCATTGCTGTATCTTCTGTCGGCAATGATTTTTATTGTTGCTGCATCATATGTTATAGAGAAGAATAAGAATAAGAGAGTCAGTGAGGTACTGGAGGAGAGACGCAAACTAATTAATCTTATCTCTGTTACCAATGGACGTATCTTCGAATATGATGTCAATGAGGACAGATTCATGACAGCAAGGGCATCCAAGGAAGGCTACGAGAATGTAAGATATATTGACAATTTCCATGAGAGTGCCAAGCAGTACAGGTATGTTCTCTTCGCGGACTTTGCTATTCTTGACAGATTTGTTGAAGACTGCAGGAACGGTGTTGCCGATATTGAGTATGATATGAGACTCAGGGATCGCAATGCGGATTATATCTGGTACAGGGTTAAAGGCAGTATTATCGCGGATGATAACGGCAATCCCGCCAAGGTTATCGGATATCTTGAGAACATCAATGACCGCAAGAAACTGGAGCTTAGAACTGCGGATGAGAATAAGAGAGACTCGCTTACCAAGCTGTATAAATATGACTATGTTCGTGAACTTATCAATGATTATCTGAGCGAACAGAAGGATAATAATAACCGGGAGACTGCGGCTCTGATCACGATGGATGTGGACAACTTCGGCATTCTTAATGACAAGATGGGTAAGACCTTCGGTGATGAGGTGCTGAAGAATATTGCGTCGGATCTTGACAGAATATTCTATTCTTCCGATATTCTGGGTCGTGTCGGCAGGGATGAGTATGTCATACTCATGAAGCATGTAGGCGGTCTGGATGATATAGTCAAGAAGATTAATGAAGTTCACAAGGTAATCAGTAAGACCTATGTCGGTGAGGAGATAAGCTTTGGAAGCTCGGTGGGTATCGGTGCGGCAATCTATCCCATTGACGGAGATAACTTTGATGTGTTGTTTGACAAGGCAGAGAAGGCCATGGCCTATGCCAAGCTAAAGGGCGTGAACTCATACAGCTTCTATAACGAGAATAAGGAAGATAAGTATGGAAAAATAGATATGAAGGCCTATCGTCTGAATCACCTGATCACAGGAGATGAGGGTACTTCGGATTCACTTATTGAGCTTGCGTTTAAGCTTATGGATGAATCGAAGGACACAGACTCGGCTATCAATCTTCTGATTCGTCAGGTTGCCAAGAGACTTGATCTGTCCGGAATCGGAATCAGGGTAAGAATAGGTAAAGAATTAAAGACCAGAATGATATACGCCTGTTGCTTCGAAGAAGACAAGGACATGAATGAAGAGGGTGTCGAACTCAATCTTACCCAGTGGGCAATGATGCTTGAGAACTTCAGAAACAACAATAACATGATAGTATATAATGATGTGGCTGAAGCGCAGAGCAATGTACTCAGACAGTCACTGCTTGCAGATGGTGTCATGTCCTATGTTGGATGCGCCTTCTATGACAAGGGTGATTTTGCAGGAGATGTCAGCTTTGTGGACTACAATAAGGTGAGAGAGTGGAGTAATGAGGAGCTTACCGTAATCCGGGCAGTGACCAATGTTGTATCCAGCTACCTGCTTAAGATGAAGGCTTATGAGGATGCTTCCAATACGGTTGAGAGACTGACAGGCTATGATTCCGTAACGGGACTGCTCATGTATGAGAAGTTCATAAATCTGACAACAGAGTATATAGAGAATGCACCTCACGGAAGATATGCCTTTATCTATATGGATTTCAGTAATTTCAAATATGTCAATGAGACCTATGGCTATGAAACCGGTGACAGCATTCTTAAGAACCTGGCAGATGAACTTCAGCTTCAGTCGGCCTTCTTTATATACGGTTCCAGAGTGTTCTCTGATAATATTGTCGTATTTGCCAAGGTTGGTGATATGACAGACGAAGAACTGGTGAAATATATTGAGCAGCAAGGTAAGAACTTCTCTGACAGGGTTCAGATGCAGTATATCGACAGCAAGCTTTATCTGGATGTGGGTATTTCTATCTTCTCAATATGCGGACAGCCGATTCCGCTTAAGAATATCATATCCAATGCCAATGTCGCACGTAAGAGAACCAAGCTTCCGGATAGCCCACGAGTTATTATCTACAGTGAAGAGATGGGTGAGGAGCTTAGGAGTGAGATTGCGTATGCAAGCGATATGGAGAATGCATTCCGCAATCATGAATTCGTAGTATACATGCAGCCCAAGGTCAACTTGAGCACCAATCAGATTGACGGAGCAGAGGCTCTCATAAGATGGAAGAAGATGGATGGCAGGATTATCTTCCCCAATGACTTCATTCCTGTATTTGAGAAGAATAAGAGCATCACTCTTCTGGATTTCTATGTTTATGATGAGGTATGTAAGTATATTCGTAAGAGAATGGATATGGGCAAGAAGGTGGTAAGGATATCTGTCAATGTATCCAGAGTACATCTGATGTCTATTGATGAGCTTGTTAATTATATCAAGTCTCTTCTGACCAAGTATAAGATTCCGCCGCAGTATCTGGAGTTTGAGCTTACCGAGACGGTATTCTCCGATAAGATGGACGATACTATTGTCCTTATGAAGAAGCTTAGAGAAGAACTTGGTGTAATGGTATCTATGGATGATTTCGGGTCGGGATATTCTTCCCTTAATGTTCTGACTAAGCTTCCGCTTGATGTACTTAAGCTTGATAAGGACTTCCTTAAGGATTTCGAGAACGATCCTGATGAGAAGATTATTATTCCAAGCGTCATAGATATGGCCAAGAAACTTAATCTGTCTGTAGTTTGCGAGGGTGTTGAGACCAAGGAACAGGTTGCCTTCCTTCAGGATGTCGGCTGTGATTATGCACAGGGCTATTTCTACTCAAAGCCTATTCCGATAGAGCAGTTCAATGAGCTTTTGGAGGTATGATATGAAAAGGGAAATAATCAGACGTATACTGGCACTTGTCGGAGGTATAGTACTTGTATTAATGTATGTACTGACTTTAGTGACTGCAGTACTTGACATCCCCAACTGGAGACGCTACTTCATGGCAAGCATTGGGCTTACAATAGTTATTCCCATATTGCTGTGGATTAATATCTACCTTTATGACAGGTGGAGCAAACGAAATACCTCTTTCGGAGGTGTTACAATAGATAAGAGGGGAAATACATCGGAATCGGATGAAAATAATATTTCCGATGTTTAATAAATGACAAATTTAAGAATACATCGGAAGCGCTTGGATTCATGGCGTTCCGATGTATTTTTGATTAGACGGCTTAGTTCTTGCCGCAACACTTCTTGTATTTTTTACCACTTCCGCATGGGCAGGGGTCGTTAGGATATACCTTTGCTTCATTAACAATTGTGGTGCTACGTTTCTGTTCCTTGTATAATTCCTTTTGGCGCTCAGGAGTGAAGATATCATTCCACTGTTCAAGAGAGTAGAGCCAGTCAGCACCTGCTGCAACCATGTTCTTGTAGAGAAGTTCCTTATCAAACTTAAGTGATACTACAGTATCCTCATCCATCTCCTCGATAGGATTGGCTTCAACAAGGCTGTCATTGATTCCGTCAAGGAAACCAACCATAATCATAAGGGATACTCCGTACTTCTCTGCAAGCTCTTTAACACTGCCCTTTACTTCTGTATCAGGCTCTGATAAGAGTGAGATATAGATGTTCTTCTCCTTCTCGAAATAATCAGCCCAAAGTCTCTGAAGGTCTCCCTTGTTAGCTGTTTCTGAATATGCAGTGCCTCTCCACTGCTCAAGTAATGTCTTTGCCATATATTATCTCCATTTCAGTATTTATCAACTTAAATCAGTATATCTTATGTATATATTTTGTCAAGCAGTGCTTACCTCGTAACATAAGCTCGCTTGTGCTCGATTTCACGGGGGATGTCCTTGCCGGCCTGGCGATACTTGGTCTCGATCACATCCAGACGGTGGAGAGCCTGACCCTGTTCAATCCGGATCTTCTGCAGGACTTCGTCAAATAACTGGTTGGTAGCCAGCTTCTCCCTATAGGGCATAGACGGTGGGGCGAACTTAAACAATATATCCCGGACCGCCTTGTTGAGTCTGACACTTCCCTGAACCTCATAGATCATATAGTTAATATAATCATTGATAAACAATTCTTTATAGTTATTCCGGCACCTCTTTAAGTTTTCGCGTATCTTATCCTTTGCATCGATCGACAGCTCCTTATTCTTACTGTAGAACTGCGCGTAGTCATAGTATTCAGCGGTGAGACAGTGCGAGGTAACATCACTCCAGCGCATGCCGTTATCCCTCTTGCACATCTCCCATCTGAATTCGGCGAAGGAACGGAGTATGCCTCGATTCAGGTTGTCGGCGTACAAAGCCGATATACAGACTCTGCCGGGAGAGCGGCGATTCATGCCCTCAATTTCCTGCCACAGAACCACTCTGTTACCGACATTGGGAGTCAGAATGATGTCCGGTCTTATATCTGCGTAGACTGTCTCCTTTATTCCAAACTTGTAATCCTCAAAATTATATTCATGGAAGAATACCGAATAATCAATATCCTTATAGAAATTAATACAGTCAAGAAGCTTGTCAGGTGAACTGAGCAGCTGCTTCGGGTTTTTGAGGAGATTACTCTCCGAAAGCACGGGACAGAAGCTGTGAGGTCGTCCGTAGGTCATCCTGTTGACACTGTTAAACATGTTGTTGAGCTCGTATATTATCTTCTCGCGACCGTTGGTTAACATTTCCTCCTCAGAAGCGATACTGATACGACCTTCCTTAACAAGCGTCCTCACATACTTGGCGTAATCAACCGCAAACTCATTACGGCTTGGAAGCTTGCGCCCCTCAAACACGGCCTTGAACCACTCAAGCATAGTGTATATCCCCATCGAGGGGTTGCCGTTGAACTTATCGGCTATCTCATACAGCTCGATTGCATTGTTCATTCCGGCAAGCTCGGCGTCTACGAAGCCGAAGTTAATAAACATCTTAATTACCACAGGCACTGTATCCTGCTTTATTGCCTTAGTCACCACATCTGAGTAGATAATGTAAAATAGCGAAGTGAGCCTCTTTTTCAGGTCCACAACATCAGCGGATTCTGAGTCTCTGTTGTCGAGTGATCTGTAGGCATCGATACAGCGTCTGAATTCTCCGGCGGTTGAATTGACGGTATCAGCAAATTCCAGAATCTCATTAACGGCATTGGAAAGCTTAGCCGTGGTTACCGCATTGGATACCGAGGATTCAACACTTGATACCATTGGCATGGACAGGTTGTTGAATTCGTTTTGTCTGGCATCGATAAGCGTCGCAGGGCAGACACCCAGTTCTCGCACTTTTGCCAGAATCTGATTAAGGGTATTCAGGACAAAGACCGGGTCGTTGCCAAGGTCCCTGGCCGTGAAATAGAGCTGAGAATAAATATCATAGAAGTCAAAACCCGACTCGTTGATCAACAGGGCAGAGTAGCCTGCCATATTGCCTGCCATGGACCCTATCTGACCATTCAGTATGGCAATATCCTGGGCACTCTTGGCAAGGAAGCCGAAGGCAAAGCCTGCTGAAAGTCTGCTCGGTTCATTAAGGAGTTCATTCACCGAGGAATAATACTCCGTGAGCCAGAAGGGCAGCTGACCGGACAGGGGAACAATGTCGCCGGAAGCGGGCAGTAGCTTAGGCTTGATCTGCAGAATCTGACACATGGCCAGATACCGTTTAGACAACGAATTAACGAACTCACCGAGAGAATCGTAGTCATTCTTAAGCGACAGATACAGAGAGATAAGTTCTCCAATCTGTACGCGGAAGGAACGGAAGAGATGACCAAGCAGCTTGTCATCGGACTGAAGGAGACTCCACAGACCCTTCTGTTCGTTGAAGATGTACGGAATCATCTCGACGCTTGACAGCGCTACATACTCAAAACTGTAAGTATTTTGTGCAAAGTCAAGAGCTCCGACAATATCGCCGGGATTTAACACTATCTGATGATTGCCGACAGTAATAGCTACTCTTCCGGAAATGATCAAACCCATTGTGAAGTTTATGTCAGATGCAACGAATATTTTGCTACCCTTGGTAAAGGATTGTGAATTCATTACTAATCCTCCATAACCGATAGATTTATTTACATTATAGCATAAGCTTAAACTTATCGTAAATTGGATGAAAAAGAAGATAATATATGTTAGAATAAGGAATTGAGAGTCCGGTTCACTCATATGTGGGAGGTATTATGAGCGAAAGAGCTGATAGTAAGAAACAGCATATCATTAAGGCTGCAAGAGAGGTGTTCGCACTCAAGGGCTTTAAGGATGTAACGATGAAGGATATTGTGGAGAAGGCGCAGATTAGCAGGGGTGGTCTGTATCTGTACTATGACTCCACAGAAGCCGTATTTAGAGATGTGCTTGCTATGGAGGGCGAACTTGAGGATGAGAATGATAATGACGGTCTTGTCACATCAATCAGTGACGCCAGTGCCGGCGACATTCTTATGTGGTTCTTAAGGGAGCAGAAGAAGGAGATTCTTAAGAGCAGAAAGTCCTTGAGCGTTGCTGTGTATGAATATGCTTTTTACTGCAGAGACAAGAAGATAAACAGTATCACAAAGACCAGATTCGAGGCAGAGGTTCTGGCTTTGGAGAAGATACTTATTCAGGGAGTCAGGAACGGTGAATTTATCTGTGATGACCCCAAGGCTCTGGCAATTGATATGATGTATACCATTGAAGGAATGAAGATTTGTTCCAGAACAATGGGAATCAGTGAGAAAAAGATAGACAGTGAGCTTAAGATAATGTTAAGCAGATTTGTAGGAGTGGAGGAATAATACTAATGAGTACTGTCAAACGTATCTACGTTGAGAAGAAGGCGCCATATGCTGTAAAGGCAAGGGAGCTTAAGGAGGACATAGGAGATTATCTTGGTCTTACCTCGGTGACTAACGTGCGTGAGCTTATCCGTTATGATGTTGAGGGACTGGATGATGCAACCTTTGAGAAGGCCTGCAGAATGATCTTCAGTGAGCCGCCTGTAGATGATATCTATTATGAAGTGTTCCCTATGTCTGATAAGGAGAAGTACTTCGGCATGGAATACCTGCCCGGACAGTTCGACCAGAGAGCGGATTCGGCAGTTCAGTGCGTGCGATTCCTTAACGAAGAGAGCAATCCTATTATCAGAACTGCGGTTACCTATGTGATCGAGGGTGAGCTGAGCGATGAGGAACTTGACAGAATAAAGAATTACTGCATCAATCCGGTAGACTCAAGAGAGTGCGAATTTGCTAAGCCGGATACTCTTGTTACAGAGTATGATGAGCCTGAGGATGTGGCAATAATCGATGGCTTCAAGGATATGGAGGAGACTGAATTAAAGAGCCTCTATGACAGCCTGGGTCTTGCAATGACCTTCAACGATTTCAAGCATATTCAGAATTATTACAGGGGTGAGGAAAACAGAGATCCATCCATGACGGAAATCAAGGTTCTGGATACCTACTGGTCAGATCATTGTCGTCACACCACCTTCTCTACAGAGCTTAAGGATGTAACCTTCACAGAGGGTGATTACAGAGAGCCTATTGAGACAACCTATCAGAGCTACCTTGATACAATGGAAGAGATGTACAAGGGTAGAGACGATAAATATGTATGTCTCATGGATATAGCCCTTATGGGTATGAAGAAGCTTAAGATGGCAGGTAAGCTTGAGGATATGGAGGTATCCGACGAGATTAATGCCTGCTCTGTTATAGTACCGGTTGAGATGGATTACGGCGACGGTCCCGTGACCGAGGAGTGGCTCGTATTCTTCAAGAATGAGACACATAACCATCCTACAGAGATTGAGCCCTTCGGTGGTGCGGCTACCTGTCTTGGCGGTGCCATCAGAGATCCGCTTTCAGGTCGTGGATATGTTTACCAGGCCATGAGAGTGACCGGTGCATCAGATCCTACAGTTCCCGTATCGGCTACACTCAAGGGCAAGCTCTCGCAGAAGAAGCTTGTAACCGGTGCGGCAGCAGGATACTCATCCTATGGTAACCAGATTGGTCTTGCCACAGGCTATGTTAAGGAAATATATCATCCCAACTACGTGGCAAAGCGTATGGAGATTGGTGCCGTTATGGGTGCTGCTCCGAGAAGATGTGTAAAGAGAGAGAATTCCGATCCGGGTGATATCATCATCCTTCTTGGCGGTCGTACAGGTCGTGACGGATGCGGTGGTGCAACCGGTTCATCCAAGGTTCATACAGAGAGCTCCATTGAGACCTGCGGAGCTGAGGTTCAGAAGGGTAATGCGCCCACAGAGCGTAAGATTCAGAGATTATTCAGAAGAGAAGAGGTAGCATCCCTTATAAAGAAGTGTAATGACTTCGGTGCCGGTGGTGTATCCGTTGCGATTGGTGAGCTTGCTGACGGACTTAGAGTTGATCTTGATAAGGTGCCAAAGAAATATGCAGGTCTTGACGGAACTGAGCTTGCAATCTCAGAGAGTCAGGAGAGAATGGCTGTGGTTGTTGATCCTTCAGATGTTGACAAGTTCTTAAGCTACGCTGAGGAGGAGAACCTTGAGGCTACAGTTGTTGCAGAGGTTACCAAGGAGCCACGACTGGTTCTTATGTGGAGAGGCAGAGAGATAGTCAATTTATCCCGCGCTTTTCTTGATACAAACGGCGCACATCAGGAGACAGTCGTCACAGTACAGGTGCCCAATGCCGACAACTCACCACTTGGAAAAATCGCTAACGACGAAGTTCGTGAAGCAGTGGAGAAAGAGGATGCCGCAGGTGCACTTATTGCCACTCTTTCAGACCTTAATGTATGTTCACAGAAGGGACTTGTTGAGAGATTCGATGCATCGATCGGTGCAGGCAGTGTATATATGCCGTATGGTGGCAAGACACAGCTTACAGAGACACAGACAATGGTTGCCAAGCTTCCCGTAAGCAAGGGCAAGACAGAGACAGTTACCATGATGAGTTATGGCTTTGACCCTTATGTGTCAAGCTGGAGCCCTTATCACGGTGCAATCTATGCCATTACAGAGAGTATGGCTAAGATTGTGGCAGCAGGCGGTAATCATAAGAATATCAGATTCACCTTCCAGGAGTACTTCAAGCGTATGACGGATGACCCGACCAGGTGGGGGCAGCCTTTCCAGGCTCTTCTGGGTGCATTCGATGCCCAGGTAGGCTTCGGACTTCCGTCTATCGGCGGTAAGGACAGTATGTCGGGAACCTTCAATGATATTGATGTTCCTCCGACACTCGTATCCTTTGCGGTGGATATAGCCAAGGGCAGGGATATCATTACTCCTGAACTTAAGAGCGCAGGCAACAAGCTTGTGAGATTCGAGATAGAGAAGGATGATTATCAGATTCCCGTATATGAGAAGGTGCAGGAGCTTTATTCTGCAATTAGTGAGCTTATAGCAAGTGGTGTTATAGTATCAGCCTATGCACTTGATCAGTACGGTGTGGCTGCGGCTGTATGCAAGATGGCATTCGGAAATAAGCTTGGTGTTGAGTTTGATGATGATTGTGACCTTGAGGATCTCTTCACAGGGGCAATGGGTGACATCCTTGTTGAGGTTGACAGAGACAGAATCGGTGAGATCGGAATAGACTATGAGCTTATCGGTACTGTAAGAGATAATGGAATAATAAGAATAGGTGGTGCAGAGATTGGAATTGATGAAGCAATAGCTGCGTGGAGCAAGCCTCTTGGTAAGGTATTCCCCTATAAGGCATATAAGGGAAGCGAAGCGGTAGAGATGCCGCTCTTTGATGCCAAAGGAGATATCTATATCTGTAAGAACAAGATCGCTAAGCCCAATGTATTTATCCCGGTATTCCCGGGTACCAACTGTGAATACGATTCAGCTAAGGCTTTTGAAAGAGCGGGAGCGAATGTTCGTACTGTTGTATTCAAGAATCAGACAGCAGAGCAGATAAGAGAGTCCTTCAAGACATATGTAGAGGCCATTAACGAGTCACAGATTATCATGTTCCCGGGAGGATTCTCCGCAGGTGATGAGCCGGATGGTTCGGCTAAGTTCTTCGCGGCAGCCTTCCAGAACGAGGCTATGAAGGAAGCTGTTATGAGGCTTCTGAATGAGAGAGATGGTCTCGCACTTGGTATCTGTAACGGCTTCCAGGCGCTGATCAAGCTCGGACTTGTTCCAAACGGTGCCATTACAGGTCAGGATGAGAATGCACCTACACTTACCTTCAATACTATCAACAGACACATCTCCAAGATGGTATATACCAAGGTTGTATCCAATAAGTCTCCATGGCTTAGCGGTGCGACTCTGGGCGGTGTGTATGTCAACCCTGCATCTCACGGAGAGGGTAGATTCGTTGCTCCTAAGGAGTGGCTGGATAAGCTCATTGCCAACGGACAGGTTGCAACCGTATATTCAGATAACGATGGAAACGTATCAATGGATGAGGAATACAACATCAACGGTTCATATATGGCTATTGAGGGTATTACTTCAATGGATGGACGTGTGCTTGGCAAGATGGCTCACTCAGAGCGTCGCGGTGATAAGGTTGCAATCAATATCTATGGTGAGCAGGATCTCAGGATATTCGAAAGCGGTGTAAATTATTTCAAGTAATATGATTAAACTATATGAGAAGCAAAGCTATCTTAGAGAATGTGAAGCAGTCGTAACGGACTGCTTCACTAAGGATGGCTCGCTATATGTCAGATTAGACAGGACAATATTGTTCCCCGAGGAAGGCGGTCAGTACGCAGATCTTGGGGAATTAGTATATGGAGACAATAACTTAGTCAGAGTGCTCGGCGGAGAACTTACGGATAAGAGCGGGAGCGACATTATCTACAGAGTGGATAAAGAGGTACCCTTAGGTGAGGTTCGCTGTATTCTTGACTGGGACCTAAGATATGAGAGGATGCAGAATCATAGTGGAGAGCATGTGCTTACAGGTACCATCCATAATGAATTCGGATATGATAATGTAGGCTTCCACTTAAGTGATGACGGCCCCGTAACACTGGATATGAACGGAGTCCTTACCTGGGAAGAGGTTATGGAAATGGAGAGGAAGGCCAATGAGATTATCTATAATAACCTTCCGATCACTGATTCCTATCCTGCAAGCGGTGAGCTTGCCAATATGTCCTATCGAAGCAAGATAGAGATAGAAGGTCAGGTAAGACTGATCACAATCGGTGATAAGGATAATCCTGTCGATGTATGTGCCTGCTGTGCGCCTCATGTTAAGACTACCGGTGAAATCGGAATCATTAAGGTGATCTCGATGGTGAACTGGAAGGGTGGCGTCAGAATATCGATGCTTGCAGGGAGAAGAGCCTTAAGATATATCAATGACAGGTTCGATATTATCAGAAATGTGACGGAACGTCTCACCACCTCCTTTGACAATGCTCCGGAAATTATTGACGGATATAAAAAGGAGATAGGGGAGAGTAAGGTTTTGATTAATAAGGCATATGTAAGCCTTGCAGAGGCTGTGTGCAAATTTTCTGATAAGCCATTTATATTTTTTGACTCTGACTGTCCCCTGTCTGCCATGAAGAATATTCTGAGTGCACTAATTAATATCACGGATGGTTATGCCGGGGTATTCGTGGGTGAAGATGGTTCATACAGATACATGATAGGCAGTAAGTACAAGGATTCGCGTATTGTTGCAAGCCTTCTAAAGGAGAAGCTTGATGCCAGGGGAGGCGGCAAGATAGATTCGATTCAGGGACAGGTTGCTGCATGCAAAGATGATATAGAAAAGGTTTTAGCCGGGTTATAATAACCCGGCTAAAAATATGTATGAGGGTAGAAACCTGAATGGATTACTTCACAGCATCGAAGGCCTGTGTAAGGTCATCGATGATATCGTCCACGTGCTCGGTACCTATTGATAATCTTATTGTACCGGGTCTGATATCCTGATCAAGCAGCTCCTCTTCACTGAGCTGTGAATGGGTTGTTGAAGCGGGATGAATAACCAGGCTCTTAACATCAGCAACATTGGCAAGTATTGAGAAAATCTTAAGACTGTCAATAAACTTGTATGCTGCTTCCTTACCACCCTTGATTTCGAAGGTGAATATGCTTCCGCCTCCTCTGGTGAACAGCTTTTTGTAAAGCTCATGGTCAGGGTGGTCAGCAAGGAGAGGATGGTTCACCTTCTCAACAAGAGGGTGAGATACCAGGAACTCAACCACCTTCTTGGTGTTCTCAGCATGTCTGTCAAGACGAAGTGAGAGAGTCTCAATACCCTGCAGAAGCAGGAATGCATTGAAGGGTGAAATTGTTGCACCTGTATCTCTTAATAGAATTGCCCTTATGTATGTAACGAAGGCAGCTTCTCCGACTGCATCCACGAATGAAATACCATGATAACTGGGATTCGGAGCTGCAATGCCGGGATAATTGCCGGATGCCTTCCAATCAAACTTACCTGAATCAACGATGACGCCACCCAGTGTGGTTCCGTGTCCTCCGAAGAACTTGGTTGCTGAATGAACGACTATATCGGCACCATGCTCGATGGGACGAAGCCAGTAGGCTGCACCGAAGGTATTATCAACAACGAGCGGAATATTATGCTTGTGTGCAATTGATGCTAAAGCATCTATATCAGGGATATCACTGTTTGGGTTACCTAATGACTCAATATAGAGGGCCTTGGTGTTGTCCTTAATTGCTGCCTCAACCTCGCTTAAGTCATGAACATTCACGAAGGTTGTGTTGATTCCGTACTGGGGAAGAGTATGAGCTAAGAGATTGTAGCTTCCACCGTAGATTGTTTTCTGAGCTACGATGTTATCACCGCTTCCTGCCAGCGCTTCTATTGTATAAGAGATCGCTGCCGCACCTGATGCAACTGCAAGAGCTGCTACACCGCCTTCAAGGGCTGCGACTCTCTTCTCGAGCACATCCTGGGTTGAATTGGTAAGTCTTCCATAGATGTTACCGGGATCAGCAAGTCCGAATCTGTCTGCTGCATGCTGTGAATTCCTGAATACGTAACTGGTTGTCTGATAAATCGGAACCGCTCTTGCATCACTTGCGATATCGGCCTGTTCCTGTCCTACGTGTAACTGTAATGTTTCAAATCTTAATCCTGCCATGTTTCCATCCTCCTATTATCTACACATAATTGATTGCTTTTTGTACGCTTATTCCGGTTCGTATTTCTTAAGCTAATCAAAGCATACAACAGGATGGACTATATGCATAATTCTTAGAAACTATGACTTGTTATAGGATAAGGCTATAACGAGAAATGTGCCGGTGTATTGGTCGGATTGTTAATGAAGCATATTCTTTTCGTGGTTTATTTTGAGTACACACATCCACAGTAGTTCTGTCTGTAAAGATCATATTCTTTACTTAGTCTTATGCTTTCCGGATATCCGTTGTCCTTCTTGAAATCCGTAGGAAGATATGCTGTGTGCTTTGTGGGCGGATTAAGGTCAGTTGCGGGCGATTGGGCCATATTAAGACCTATTCGGTTCAGTGCTTCAGCGTCCTTAAGGGGACTTAAGGTAAGAGTTGTTGCGAAGTAGTCGAAGTTGTGCGCGGTGGCGTAATCATAGGTGTGGCGCAGTCGAAGCTCATAGCAGAGCATGCAGCGTTTGCCACGCTCCGGACAGTCCTCGTATCCTCTGGCTATCGACATGAATTCGTCGGGATTGTAATTAGAAACGATCAGGTTAAGCAATCCCCTGTCCTTATCCTCGTTATAAATGTCTATCAGGCGGGCAAGCTCTGCTTTGCGCTTATCGAATTCCAAAGCCGAGGTGATGTTGGGGTTATAGAAGAAGACCGTGGTATCAAAGTAATCCCTTACTCTGTCCATACAGATACTTGCGCAGGGAGCGCAGCAGGCATGGAGCAGAAGAGTGGGCTTAACTGAAAACTTACTGTTAGCCTCGATCAGCTTCTTCATTTCATTATTATAGTTAATCTTATTTGGTGTGCTCATGACTGGAATATATCACGGCGTTGATTTCAAGGCAAGCATCAATCCGGGCGGGTGGTTGTGACATGACTTTGATATGTTGTTGACGAGGGGCAACAAAATCGTGACATGGTGGAGCATATTTGGTAAAATAATGAATGGGTATGCATACCCATTAAGAAATACAAAGAGGATATAACTATATGAAAAATTTACTGGAATTGATCTCAGGTGAAGTTAAGGCGGCTTTTGCGTCTGCAGGATATGATGCGGGACTTGGAACGGTTACTGTGTCCAACAGACCTGACCTGTGTGAATATCAGTGCAATGGTGCAATGGCAGGAGCTAAGCTTTATCATAAGGCACCTATCATGATAGCCACAGAGGTTGCGGATAAGCTGTTAGGCAGCAAGGTATTTGAGTCAGTGAATGCCGTAGCCCCCGGTTTCCTTAACCTTAATATAAGTGAGACATATCTGGCAGAATATGTCGAGAATATGCGCAAGGACGAGACCGGACGCTTCGGCTTGAGCAAGGATGAGCCTAAGACCATAATCGTGGATTACGGCGGACCTAATGTCGCCAAGCCGCTTCATGTCGGACATCTAAGAAGTGCCGTTATCGGTGAGAGCATCAAGCGCATCTGCAAATACATGGGACACAATACCATAGGAGATATTCACTTAGGTGACTGGGGTCTTCAGATGGGCCTCATAATCACTGAGCTAAAGGAGCGCAAGGGAGAACTGCCGTACTTTGATGATGATTTCAAGGGAGATTATCCTAAGGAGGCACCCTTCACCATTGCCGAGCTTGAGGAAATCTATCCTACGGCATCGGCTAAGAGCAAGGAGGATGCTGAATACAAGGCAAGAGCCATGGATGCCACTCATAAGCTTCAGGAGGGAAATCGCGGATACCGTGCACTCTGGGACCACATTATCAATGTGTCGGTGACAGACCTAAAGAGAAATTATAAGAATCTCAATGTAGACTTTGAACTCTGGAAGGGCGAGAGTGACGTTCAGGATATAATACCCGGAATGGTTCAGTATATGAAGGACGGCGGATATGCTTATCTCAGTGATGGAGCGCTGGTTGTGGATGTCAAGGAGGAGACGGATACCAAGGAGATGCCGCCGTGCATGATTCTTAAGTCAGACGGTGCGAGCCTGTACAACACTACAGATCTTGCGACCATCATGGACAGGGTTAAAAATTATAACCCCGACAAGCTCATATATCTTACCGACAAACGTCAGGACCTCTACTTCGAGCAGGTGTTCCGCTGCGCAAGGAAGACCAAGCTTGTGGATGATAAGGTAGAGCTTATACATATCGGCTTCGGAACCGTCAACGGTAAGGATGGCAAGCCCTTCAAGACCAGGGAGGGAGGCGTAATGCGTCTGGAGTACCTGATTGACGACATCAATAAGAGAATGCTTGAGAGAATAAGCGAGAACCGTGACATGGATAAAGATGAAGCGGGTAAAATCGCCAATACTGTGGGACTGGCAGCAATAAAGTATGGTGATCTCAGTAATCAGGCATCCAAGGACTATATCTTTGATGTGGAAAAGTTCACATCAAGTGAGGGCAATACAGGCCCGTATATTCTGTATACAATTGTTAGAATTAAGTCTATACTGAATAAATATGAGGCTCAGGGCGGTGATCTTTCGACTGTTAAGATATCGCCATGCTCAGTTTTGGCAGCAAAGGAGCTTATGAAGGAGATTACCGGATTTATTCCGGCGATAACTTCTGCGTACGAAGAGGCCGCGCCCCATAAGATTTGTGCATATATATATGCTCTAGCCAATGCCTTCAACAGCTTTTACCATGATGTCAGAATACTGGATGAGAGCGATGAGGACAGGAAGAAGAGCTATATAGGACTTATTGATATTGTGAAGGGAATACTGGAGACAAGTATTGATTTACTTGGTTTCAGTGCACCGGATAGAATGTAGGGTTAAAAAAGAGGGAGGATCACATGATTTTTAAATGTAAGAATTGTGGTGGCAACATTGTGTACGATCCCGACAGGGGGACTATGTGCTGTCCTCATTGTGAAAGTCTTGACAGTGAGGATAAGGTGTTAAGTACTGAGTATATGACGACCTGTGGGAACTGTGGAGCGCCTATGGAGGGAGCTATCAGCACCTTCACATCGGCTACCAAGTGTCCTAACTGTGGTACCTATGCAGTACTTGATGAGAGGGTGGAGGGTGAGTACCAGCCCGAGCTCATATTGCCGTTTAAGGTCAGCAAGCAGGAGGCTATTGCCTTCCTTAAGGATGAATTCAAGAACAGGATATTCACTCCGCTAACTTTCCTTAGTAAGGCTTCATTAAACAAAATCGAAGGAACCTATGTGCCATTTTTCATGTATGATTATGACACTGATACGGATTATTACGGAACCGGTACCAAGGTCAGGAGCTGGTCTTCGGGCGGATACAGATATACCGAGACTTCATATTACGATATAAGAAGAAAGATGGAGACGGATTTCGACATGGTTCCGGTGGATGCATCGGATTATATGGAAGATGACTATATGGATCTTCTTGAGCCCTACAACTACAAGGAACTTAGAGGCTTCGAAGATAAGCTTATGTCGGGCTTCTACGGTGAGATCTACAATAAGCCTGAAGAAGAACTTGAGGACAGAGCCAAGGTTAAGATCAAGGGGGCTGTTGATACATTGATCAATCAGAGTATCTCAGGATATTCGTCTGTGAAACAGAACAGCATGAATGTGAGCATGAGCAAAAAGAAGGCTCACTATGCGCTGCTTCCGGTGTGGGAGTATGTGTATTCTTACCATGGCAAGGATTACAAGTTCCATGTCAACGGACAGACAGGCAAGGTTGTCGGCAGGACTCCCGTGGCTACAGGCCAGGTAGTGGCATACGGAGCAACGGTTTTTGCCATGGTTAGCATTATCGGACTGATGATCCGTCTGGCACTGGCATTTGTATAGGAGGGGAGTATGGAAAAGTATTTTAAATATTTTGGTATACCGTTAATCATTACACTCCTGACAGTTATTGTGGGTGTAGGGACGTATGTTGCCAAGAAGGATGATGTTAGTCCGATAAGAACCAATGATGCTTTCGACAGCAGCGTTGCCGTATATGATATGGCAGATAAGCTTACGGAAAGTGAGGAGATTGCGCTTCAGGAACTTATTGACAAGATGAGTGTAAGAGCCTGTGCGGATATTGCAATTGTTACACTTGATGATCCCGAACTTGGATATCTTAGTGCAGTAAGAGAATATGCAGACCAATTCTCGGAAGAGATGCAGATGGGATATCACGGACCGGGAACAGAGGCTATAGTGTTTGTTGATAACTGGAGCAGAGGTGGAGACGGTAAGATTCACAGCTGGGTATCGACTACTGAATCAGGCCTGCGCAGCAGACTCACCGATTCGGACTGCACGGAGATTCTCTATATTCTGGATGAGATTCCCTCAGATGATGCGGACCCTTATGAACAGTATTATAAGATTATTGAAGAGATTGCTGACGAAGCACGTCCCTTCAATCCGCCTTTTGGTGTAGGAATAGTGTTTATTATTGCGTTGGTTGTATCTGCCATATATATTGCCCTTAACTGGAACAGTAAGCTTGGCAAGGTTACCGTTCAGGCCTGCACCTATGTTAAGGACGGAGAGGTTGATTTCGCAATCAAATCCGATACCTTCAGGAACAAGACTGTATCTAAGGTCAAGATTCAGAGCAGCTCCGGCGGTGGCGGAGGCGGCGGTGGCGGAAGCCATGGTGGCGGTGGCCATAGTAGATAAATGTCGTATACCGGCATTAACATGAAGGAGTAAAGTTGTAATGGACCAGAGTAAGATAAGAAACTTCTGTATAGTGGCGCATATCGATCATGGTAAGAGTACACTTGCAGACAGAATTATCGAGAAGACAGGCCTGCTCACTGAGCGAGAGATGCAGGAGCAGGTGCTGGACAATATGGATATAGAGAGGGAGCGAGGCATCACCATCAAGGCCCAGACAGTAAGAACTGTATATAAAGCCAAGGATGGAGAAGAGTACATATTCAATCTGATTGATACTCCCGGTCATGTGGACTTTAATTATGAGGTAAGCAGAGCACTGGCTGCCTGTGACGGCGCCATTCTTGTAGTGGACGCTGCGCAGGGGATAGAGGCTCAGACATTAGCCAATGTATATTTGGCACTGGATCATGACCTGGAGATATTCCCGGTAATCAATAAGATAGATCTGCCCAGTGCGGAGCCGGAGAAGGTAATAGATGAGATAGAGGATGTAATAGGTATTGAGGCAAAGGATGCTCCGTTGATCTCTGCCAAGAACGGAATCGGAATCGAGGATGTGCTTGAAGCAATAGTTCATAAGATTCCGTCGCCGGTCGGAGATGAGAACCGCCCTCTTAAGGCTCTGATCTTTGATTCGTTATATGACAGCTACAGAGGAGTGATCATCTTCTGCAGACTCTTTGATGGTAAGGTATCTAAGGGTACCAGGATCAGAATGATGGCAACAGGTGCGGAAGCAGATGTTGTAGAGGTTGGAACCTTCGGTCCCGGTCAGTTCATCCCATGCGATGAACTTACGGCAGGCATGGTAGGATATATCACTGCATCAATTAAGACTGTAAGTGATACCACAGTCGGCGATACGGTTACTCTTGCATCAACCCCGTGCGCAGAGGCTCTGCCCGGATATAAGAGGGTGCAGTCGATGGTCTACTGCGGTTTGTATCCTGCTGACGGAGCGCATTATCCTGACCTTAGGGATGCGCTTGAGAAACTGAAATTAAATGATGCTTCACTATTCTTCGAGCCTGAAACTTCGGTTGCCCTGGGCTTCGGATTCAGATGCGGCTTCTTGGGGCTTCTTCATCTTGAGATTATTCAGGAGAGACTGGAGAGAGAATACAACCTTGACCTTGTAACAACAGCTCCCGGCGTAATCTATCATGTATGGAAGAACGACGGCACAATGATAGAACTTACTAATCCTACCAATATGCCGGATCCTTCTGAGATAGACTACATGGAGGAGCCTGTGGTCAATGCGGAGATCATGGTTACCACTGAATATGTCGGCGCCATAATGAAGCTGTGCCAGGAGCGACGCGGTAAGCACATAGATATGGAATATACTACCGCGACCAGAGTTGTTCTTAAGTACGAGCTTCCGCTTAATGAGATAATATACGACTTCTTTGATGCACTGAAGAGCAGATCCAGAGGCTATGCCTCCTTTGATTATGAGCTTAAGGGCTATGAGAGAAGTGAACTTGTAAAACTGGATATCCTGATTAACCGTGAAGAGGTGGATGCACTGTCCTTCATAGTTCATAAGGATTCGGCTTACGAGAGAGGCCGCAAGATGTGTGAGAAGCTAAAGGATGAGATACCCAGACATCTCTTCGAGATTCCCATTCAGGCGGCAATCGGCGGCAAGGTTATAGCTAGAGAGACTGTTAAGGCTATGCGTAAGGACGTGCTTGCCAAGTGTTACGGCGGAGATATTACCCGTAAGAAGAAGCTTCTGGAGAAGCAGAAGGAAGGTAAGAAGAGGATGCGTCAGATCGGAACGGTTACCATTCCTCAGAGTGCTTTCATGTCGGTGCTTAAGCTGGACAGTGAATAGGAAAAATTATGATCGGTGTATATATTCATATACCCTTTTGCGTGAAAAAGTGCAATTACTGCGATTTTCTCTCTTTTCCGTGTCAGGAGGAGCTAAGAGGCAGATATGTGGATGCACTGGTACGTGAAATAAAGAATTTCAATCACAATGATATGGAGGTTGCTACCGTCTTCTTTGGAGGCGGTACACCCTCCATTTTGTCGTGCGATGAAATAGAGAAGATAATGGCTGCTCTTGGTGAACACTTACACTTATCAAATGATGCGGAGATTACCATGGAGTGCAATCCGGGAACCGTAAACAGGAATAAGCTTAATAGGATAAGAGAGCTTGGAATTAACAGACTGAGCATAGGACTGCAGTCATGTAGAGATTCGGAACTTAAGCTGCTTGGCAGAATACATGACTATGAAGACTTTCTTGAATGCTTTTGGATGGCCAGGGATGTAGGATTTGACAATATTAATGTTGATATTATGAGTGCACTTCCCGGACAGAGTGTCGAGTCATATCTCGATACACTGACTAATGTGGTCAACATAAAACCGGAGCATGTGTCAGCCTATAGTCTGATTATAGAGGAGAATACGCCATTCTACAGTATTTACGGAAATGACACGAGCGTCGAGTCGGGCAATATAGCCGGTTCGGTTGGAGAAAACAGTGACAACGATAACTCTCAGTGCCCGGAACGTAATCCTAAGTTGAACAATTATCCAAGTCTCCCGGGTGAAGACGATGAGCGCAGGATGTATTATCTGACAGAGAAGGTCCTTGGAGAAAACGGATACCACAGATATGAGATATCCAATTATGCAAGGGACGGATATGAATGCAGACATAACACAACCTACTGGACAGGTGGAGAATATGTGGGCTTTGGTCTCGGAGCTTCTTCTTATATTAATAATGTAAGGTTTAGGAATGAGGAAGATATTAATAAATATATATCTCATATCCGTGAAAAAGGGGTATGCGAACGTGCTGAAGAGATTAAGCTGACTGAGATGGACAATATAGAAGAATTCATGATAACCGGGCTCAGGCTTATGCGCGGAATCAGTAAACGGGAGTTCAAGTCACGCTTTGGTAAAAGTATTGAATATTACTATGGAGAGGTACTAACGAGCCTGATTAATGAAGGTCTGATAGAAGAAGAGGGAGACGGAATAAGACTTACCAAATACGGAATAGATGTAAGTAATTACGTGCTTGGCTTCTTCTTATTTGACAAGGATTACATAAAGTGATATATTTGTTAAGGAATTGTAACAAATGTTTAAAGTTTCGAAGGATTATTATGAACAGAAGCAGACTTATATCGCTGTCTGTACTGGGCGTATGTATCGCCGGCGGTATTCTTATCAGTCCGATTACAGCTCAGGCGACCAGCTTATCGAGCCTGATGCCTACGGCAGGCTTTGCACAGACTGTTGAGGGAGGCATGTCGATAGCCGAGGTTAAGAGCCAGGTTGAGACTGTAGTGAAGGATGTAGAGGATGAGACGACCGAGACGGTTAGCATCATCGCGGAGAATACCAATAAACAGGTAGTTGATGAAACCATTCATTTTGATAAGGAAGTGGTTGAACCTGTTGCAGAGGTGGCAGAGAGCGAGATATCAAGAGAGGTAAGAGAACATTTCTCCAACCTCGTAATTGCTCAGGTTAATGATTACGTTAATGTAAGAGATTATCCTGATGAGAATGAAGGTAATATAGTTGGTAAGCTGTATGACGATTCGGTGGGTAATTTCATCGAGGAAACCAATGGCTGGTATCTGATAGAATCAGGTAACTGTAAGGGTTATGTCAAGGCTGAATACTGTGTTACAGGACAGGAAGCAGTCGATATTGCCAAAGAGGTCGGAACCCTTATGGCAAGAGTAAATACGACTACACTTAAGGTTAGAGAGGATGCTAGTACAGAGTCGTCTGTTCTCGGACTTGTTCCTATTGATGATGAGCTTATCGTAACAGAAGAGCTTGAGGGATGGGTAAAGGTTGATATCGAGGAAGGCTTTGGATATGTATCTACCGAATTCGTAGATCTTCACACAGAATTTGTGAAGGCAGAGAGTAAGGAAGAAGAGGAAGCAAGACTTGCCAAGGAGAAGGCCGAAAGAGATAAGGCTAACGAGGCGGCAAGGAGAGCGGAGGCAGCTAACGGCGGAACCAATTACAGACCTGCCAATCCGATATATTCGGTATCTGGAAGCGGAACCGGTGCTGCGGTTGCCAACTATGGTCTTCAGTTCGTAGGAAATCCTTACGTATATGGTGGTACTTCGCTTACAAACGGCACTGACTGTTCGGGATTCGTAATGAGTGTATATAAGAACTTCGGTGTATCACTTCCGCACAGCTCATCGGCTGACAGGAATGTGGGCTACGATGTCGGAGGACTTGCCAATGCACAGCCCGGTGATATCGTATGTTACTCAGGTCACGTGGCAATCTATATCGGTAACGGACAGATTGTTCATGCATCAACCAGAAAGACGGGTATCATCGTTTCGAATGCTACTTACAGAAATCCGATCTGTGTAAGAAGAATATTCTAAATATTGATTTTCTTAAGAGGACTCGAATACGAGTCCTCTTTTTGTGCAATTCTTACAAATAAGTGATTGACTGTTAAAGTCTATGTAAAGCGAATAATTGGCAGTTATCCACATTTTATGCAGTGGATAATGGCAAAATAGTGACTTATTCACGCACTTATCCACTTTATGCACAAGTGTTATTATACATTTGGCAGAAAAACAGGTGTAAAAGTCGAACATAGGTTTTGGATAAAATATACAAAGATGTAGAGAAAAATAGTAGTGAAATGCGAAAACAAAAGAGAAAATTCGACGAAATATACCATCAATTGTCAGACAATTAATAAAAACTTAATAGACAAGACAGACACAATATGATAAAATAAGACCACGTTAGAGAAACTAACGAATACCTTTATCGAAAGGATGGGATGCTCATGAAATTCATTATTAGCGGCAAGAACATCGACATTACTGACGGACTGCGCAGTGCGGTTCAGGACAAGATTGGTAAGCTTGAGAAATACTTCACCCCCGAGACAGAAGTACATGTAACATTAAGCGTAGAGAAGGACAGACAGAAGATTGAGGTTACAATCCCCGTTAAGGGAAGCGTTATCAGATCCGAACAGGTCAGCAATGATATGTATGTATCAATCGATCTGGTAGAGGAGATAATTGAGCGTCAGCTTAAGAAGTACAAGAATAAGATTATTGACAGACAGCACAATGCAGATTTCTTCAGAAGCGACTTCATAGAGAAGGAATTCGTTGACGAAGAGGAGATAAAGATCGTCAGAAATAAGAAGTTTGACATTAAGCCCATGTATCCGGAGGATGCCTGCATACAGATGGAGCTTACGGGACACAGCTTCTTCGTATTTGTAAATGCAGAGACCGATCAGGTCAATGTGGTGTACAAGAGGAAGGGCAATACCTACGGACTTATTGAGCCTGAGTATTGATTCGAGCTTATAAGAATAATTGATAACCTAGAGTGGCGGAGCACATATATAGTGCTCCGCTGTTTTTTGTTCATTGTATGTAAAAAAATACAATATTTACGACAGCAAAAACGTAATCTTCTCATTGAATATAAGTACTCCGTATGGTAAAATAGAGACGCATGACAATGATAAAAAAATAACAATCTATATTTCAACGAAAGGAGTCATGAAAATGGCAAAGAAAGTAGTTATTGCAAGTGCATGCCGTACAGCTATCGGCACAATGGGTGGAACACTCAGCACAACACCTGCTGCACAGCTTGGTGCAATCGTAATCAAGGAGGCTGTTAGCCGCGCAGGAATTAAGCCTGAGGATGTTGATCAGGTATATATGGGATGTGTAATCCAGGCAGGTCTCGGACAGAATGTTGCACGTCAGGCTTCAATCAAGGCAGGACTTCCTATTGAGGTTCCGGCTGTTACAATGAATGTTGTATGTGGTTCGGGTCTTAACTGTGTTAACCAGGCTGCTCAGATGATTATGGCAGGAGATGCTGATGTAGTTGTTGCAGGTGGTATGGAGAACATGTCAATGGCTCCGTTCGCACTTGACAAGGCAAGATTTGGTTACAGAATGAACAATGGTGTTCTCAAGGACTGCATGGTAAATGATGCTCTTTGGGATGCATTCAATGATTATCATATGATCACAACTGCAGACAATATCTGCAGAGAGTGGGGAATCACTCGTGAAGAGCTTGATGAGTTCGCACTTAAGAGTCAGCTTAAGGCTGCTAAGGCTCAGGAGACAGGTGCTTTCGATGAGGAGATCGTTCCTGTTACCATTAAGAATAAGAAGGGCGACATCGTATTCGCTAAGGATGAGGGACCGAGAGCCGGCTCAACAATCGAGGGTCTCGCTAAGCTTCGTCCAATCAATGCAGACGGCTTCGTAACAGCAGGTAATGCTTCAGGAATCAATGATGGTGCTGCTGCGCTTGTTATCATGAGCGAAGAGAAGGCTAATGAGCTTGGTGTTAAGCCTCTCGCTACTTTCGTTGCAGGTGCCCTTGCAGGCTGCAGACCTGAGGTTATGGGTATCGGACCTGTTCCCGCTACTCAGAAGGTTATGGCTAAGGCAGGATATCAGATTTCTGACTTCGACATCATCGAGGCTAACGAGGCATTCGCTGCTCAGTCAATCGCAGTTGGAAGAGACCTTGGTATTGATGTTGATAAGCAGCTTAATCCTAATGGTGGTGCTATTGCACTCGGACATCCTGTTGGAGCATCAGGAGCACGTATCCTTGTAACTCTTCTCCATGAGATGAAGAAGGCAGGTGCTCATAAGGGTCTGGCTACATTATGTATCGGTGGCGGAATGGGATGCGCTACAATCGTTGAGATGTAATATATATCACTAAACAAAACATTGCTGACTTATTATAGTGAGCAATGTTTTGTTGTGTTTATGTTTGGATTGTTTAAGGAGAATATAAATGGATTATATTTTATATGAAGTTAACGGTGCCGTAGGTACTATTACAATTAACAGAGAGAAGGCTCTTAATGCACTTAACTCACAGGTACTTGATGAGCTTAATGCAACACTTGATGCAGTAGACCTTGATACCGTAAGATGTCTTATTCTTACAGGTGCAGGCGAGAAGAGCTTCGTAGCAGGTGCTGATATCGGTGAGATGAGCACACTTTCTAAGGCTGAGGGCGAGGCATTCGGTAAGAAGGGAAATGACGTGTTCCGTAAGCTTGAGACCTTCCCCATTCCTGTTATTGCTGCAGTTAACGGCTTTGCACTTGGCGGCGGATGCGAGATCTCAATGAGCTGTGATATCAGAATCTGTTCCGATAATGCAGTATTCGGTCAGCCTGAGGTTGGTCTTGGAATCACACCCGGCTTCGGCGGTACACAGAGACTTGCCCGTCTCGTAAGCCCCGGAATGGCTAAGCAGCTTATCTATACAGCACGTAATATCAAGGCTGCTGAGGCATATAGGATCGGTCTTGTTAATCAGGTTGTATCAGCTGAGGTTAATGAGGCAGGTGAGGTTGTTGTGTCTGCTAAGGATGCTCTTATGGCAGCAGCTAACAAGATGGCAGCAGGTATTGCAATGCAGGCTCCCATCGCAGTACGTAACTGTAAGAAGGCAATCAATGAGGGTCTTCAGGTTGATATGGACCAGGCAATTGTTATCGAGGAGAAGTTATTCGGTGACTGCTTCGAGACAGAGGATCAGAGAGCAGGTATGGCTAACTTCCTTGAGAAGGATAAAGAGAAGAAGTTAAAGGTTGTTCCTTTCAAGAACTGCTAATAAAAATAAGGCTTATATTAAGGAGGACAAAGTAATGAAGGTTGGCGTTATTGGCGCAGGTACTATGGGACAGGGCATTGCTAAGGCATTTGCTCAGACAGAGGGCTACGAGGTAGCACTTTGCGATATCAAGCAGGAGTGGGCTGAAGGCGGTAAGGACAAGATCGTTAAGGGCTACGCTAAGCTTGTAGAAAAAGGAAAGATTACACAGGAATCAGCTGATGCTATCACAGCAAAGATCACTCCCGGTCTTAAGGAGAACCTTTGTGCAGATTGCGACCTCATCGTTGAGGCAGCTTTCGAGGATATGACAGTAAAGCAGACTACATTCAAGGAACTTGATGCTATCTGCAAGAAGGAGTGTGTATTTGCTTCAAATACATCTTCTCTTTCTATCACAGAGATTGGTAAGGGTGTTGACAGACCTGTTGTAGGTATGCACTTCTTCAATCCTGCTGACAGAATGAAGCTCATCGAGGTTATTGCCGGCGTTAATACACCTGCAGAAATCGTTGAGACTATCAAGAAGATCTCAGAGGAGATCGGCAAGACTCCGGTACAGGTTAATGAGGCAGCAGGCTTCGTTGTTAACCGTATCCTCATTCCTATGATCAATGAGGCAGCTTTCATCAAGATGGAAGGTGTATCTGATATTGCAGGTATCGATGCTGCTATGAAGCTCGGTGCTAATCATCCAATGGGACCCCTTGAGCTTGGCGATTATATCGGACTTGATATCTGCCTTGCAATCATGGATGTTCTCTACAAGGAGACAGGAGATTCTAAGTATCGTGCATGTCCTCTTCTTCGCAAGATGGTTCGTGGCGGCAACTTAGGCTGCAAGTCAGGTAAGGGCTTCTACATCTACAATGCAGATCGCACCAAGACACCTGTTGATGCTCAGTAAGAAATACTATTAATACATTTTTAATGGAGGAAATTTAATCATGGATTTTACTTTACCAAAGGAACATGAGATGGCGAGACAGCTCTTCAAGGAGTTCGCCGAGAATGAAGTAAAGCCACTTGCTCAGGAGATTGATGAGCAGCACAGATTCCCTAGAGAGACTGTTGAGAAGATGGCTAAGTATGGCTTTATGGGTATTCCTGTACCTAAGGAGTACGGCGGACAGGGCTGTGACACACTTACATATGCTATGTGTGTAGAAGAGCTCTCTAAGGTATGCGGTACTACAGGAGTTATCGTGTCAGCTCATACATCTCTTTGTATCGATCCTATTCTTACATTCGGTACAGAGGAGCAGAAGCAGAAGTATGTTGTGCCGCTTGCTAAGGGTGAGAAACTCGGAGCATTCGGACTTACAGAGCCCGGTGCAGGTACAGATGCTCAGGGTCAGCAGACCAAGGCTGTTCTTGACGGCGATGAGTGGGTACTTAACGGTTCTAAGTGCTTCATCACAAATGGTAAGGAAGCAGATGTATATGTAATCTTCGCTGTAACAGGCAAGGTTGAGAAGCGTGGCCGTGTAATGAAGGAAATCTCAGCTTTCATCGTTGAGAAGGGTACACCCGGATTTACATTCGGTACTAAGGAAAACAAGATGGGTATCTGCGCATCTTCTACATACGAGCTTATCTTCACAGATTGCCGTATTCCTAAGGAGAACCTCCTTGGAGCACAGGGTAAGGGCTTCAATATCGCTATGCATACACTTGATGGTGGTCGTATCGGTATTGCTTCACAGGCTCTTGGTCTTGCAGAGGGTGCACTTGAGACAACTATCAACTATGTTAAGGAGCGTAAGCAGTTCGGTCGTTCAATCGGACAGTTCCAGAATACTCAGTTCCAGTTAGCTGATATGGCTACAAAGGTTGAGGCTGCTAAGTTACTGGTATACAAGGCAGCTAAGAAGAAGGATGAGTACAAGACAAATCCTAAGGTATCTTACTCATTCGAGGCAGCACAGGCTAAGTTATATGCTGCTGAGGTTGCTATGGAGGTTACTACTAAGGCAGTTCAGCTCCATGGTGGTTACGGTTACATCAAAGAGTACGGCGTTGAGCGTATGATGCGTGACGCTAAGATTACAGAGATCTACGAAGGAACTTCTGAAGTTCAGAGAATGGTTATCTCTGCACAGCTGTTAAAGTAAGATTATAGTAAAGGAGTAAATACAATGAAGATAGTTGTTTGTATAAAGCAGGTACCTGATACAAAGGGTGGCGTTAAGTTCAATCCCGATGGTACTCTGGACAGAGGTGCAATGCTCGCTATCATGAACCCTGATGATAAGGCAGGACTTGAGGCAGCTCTTAAGCTTAAGGATCAGTACGGTGCAGAGGTTACTGTACTTACAATGGGTCTTCCTAAGGCAACAGATGTACTTCGTGAGGCAATCGCAATGGGCGCTGACAAGGGTATCCTTGTTACAGACAGAGTTCTTGGTGGAGCTGATACATGGGCTACATCTACAACTCTTGCAGGTGCATTAAGAAATCTTGATTATGATCTCATCATCACAGGCCGTCAGGCTATCGATGGTGATACAGCTCAGGTTGGTCCTCAGATCGCTGAGCACCTCGGACTTCCTGTTATCTCTTATGCACAGGAAATCTCAGTTGATGAGAAGGCAGGTACAATCCTGGTTAAGAGACAGTATGATGACAGATATCATATGGTTGAGGCTAAGTTACCTTGCCTTGTTACAGCTCTTTCAGAGCTTGGAACTCCAAGATATATGACTCCCGGTGGAATCTTCGATGCATGCAAGGCAGAGATTACTACATGGGGAAGAGCAGACCTTAAGGATGTTGAGGATTGCAACCTTGGTCTTGCTGGTTCTCCTACAAAGATCGCTAAGGCATCTGATAAGGTTCGTAAGGGCGCAGGTGAGAAGGTTGTTCCTGAGTCACCTGAGGATGCAGTTAAGTATATCGTAGGCAAGCTTACAGAGAAGCACGTAATCTAATAGGAGGAAGAGAAAATGCAGAATTTAGAAGAATATAAGGGCGTATTCGTCTTCGCTCAGCAGTTAGATAACGAAGTGAGCGGAATCGCTTATGAATTACTTGGCAAGGCAAAAGACCTTGCAGCACCTCTCGGCGCACAGGTTACAGCTGTACTTATAGGTTCAGGTGTTGAGGATCAGTGCGATAAGTTAGCAGAGTATGGTGCAGACAGAGTCATCCTTGTAGATGATCCTGAGCTTAAGGAATACAGAACAGAGCCATATGCACATGCGCTTTCATCTGTAATCAATGAGTTCAAGCCTGAAATCGTACTTGTAGGTGCTACAGCAATCGGTAGAGACTTAGGTCCTACAGTATCAGCAAGAGTAGCTACAGGTCTTACAGCAGACTGTACAGTACTTGAGATTGGTGATTTCCCTCTTGTAGCAATTCCCGGTAAGGAAGCAGAGCAGAAGCACAATCAGCTTCTCATGACAAGACCTGCTTTCGGTGGTAACACAATCGCAACAATCGCTTGTCCTAACAACCGTCCTCAGATGGCTACAGTAAGACCCGGCGTTATGCAGAAGATTGATCCTATCAAGGGCGCTAAGGCAGAGGTTGTTAAGTATAATCCAGGCTTCACACCTAACAACAGATATGTATCAATCAAGGAAGTTGTTAAGGCTGTCAATGACGTAGCTGATATCATGGATGCTAAGATCCTCGTATCAGGTGGTCGTGGAGTAGGTTCAGCAGAGAACTTCAAGATCTTAGAGGATCTTGCAGCAGTTCTTGGCGGAACAGTATCATGTTCACGTGCAGTTGTTGATTCAGGCTGGAAGCCGAAGGAACTTCAGGTTGGTCAGACAGGTAAGACTGTAAGACCTAATGTATACTTCGCTATCGGTATCTCAGGAGCTATCCAGCACGTAGCAGGTATGGAAGAGTCAGACATCATCGTTGCTATCAACAAGGACGAGGATGCACCTATCTTCGATGTTGCCGACTACGGTGTTGTAGGAGATCTTAACAAGATTGTTCCTCAGCTTACAGAGGCTATCAAGGCACAGATCGCTGCAAAGTAATCTGAATAAAATATAACCGGGACAGTGAGATCACTGTCCCGGTTTTTTATTTGCACATTTTTTTAAGCTATCTGAGTATGGGGCTCTGGCAATGCCATGCTCCGTAATTATTGCGGTGATCAGGTCGTTGTCGGTGACATCAAAGGCGGGGTTATATACACCGATGCCTTCAGGTGCCATTCGCTCCCTGTACCACATGGTGGTCACCTCATCGGGAGAGCGCTGCTCTATTACGATGTCTGCTCCGGTCGGAGTATTTAGGTCGATGGTAGAGGTTGGTGCACAGACATAGAAGGGGATGTTGTACCTTCTTGCAAGTGTTGCAACCATACTTGTACCTATCTTATTGGCAACATCGCCGTTAGCGGCTA
The DNA here is from genome assembly GCA_021531795.1 of Lacrimispora saccharolytica. GTDB lineage: Bacteria > Bacillota > Clostridia > Lachnospirales > Lachnospiraceae > Colinaster. The sequence continues at coordinate 19,356 of JADYUL010000004.1, read as the reverse complement.
CTCTGTCACAGCCCACGAATATTGCATGGACCTTTCCCTCACGCATGAGAGAGCCTGACATGTTATCGCATAGAAGAGTTACATCTATGCCTGCAGAGCTTAGTTCAAAGGCCGTAAGCCTGGCACCCTGTAAAAGAGGTCTTGTCTCATCTGCATATACCTTAATATTTAGTCCTTTTTCATGGGCAAGATATATCGGAGCGGTAGCTGTTCCGTATTTACAGGTGGCAAGTTGGCCTGCATTGCAGTGAGTGAGAATGCCGTATCCGTCCTTAATTAGAGTCAGTCCGTTCTCACCGATTGCCCTGCAGACTGCAATATCCTCTTCCTTAATTGCCAAAGCTTCTTTTCGGAGTGCAGCAATAATCTCAGAGGGCAACTTTGCCATATTAGCCTTAACGACACTGTCCATACGCATAAGTGCCCAGTGAAGGTTGACGGCGGTAGGTCTTGAGGAGTCAAGATAATCTCTTGCTTTGACAAATTCGGTGTAGAACTCTTCAAAAGTGGAAGCCTCAATTTGGCAGGACAGGATATATAGTCCCATCGCTGCGGCAACTCCTATTGCCGGGGCACCTCTTACCTTAAGCTCATGGATGGCATCCCAGATATCCTTAGCCTCAGACAGCCGTAGAATCTCAATGCGACCTGGAAGCAGGGTCTGGTCGATAATAACCAGTTCATTACTTTTGCTGTCGAGCTCGACAGTCTCGAAATCAAGTATATTATTCATATTTATGCTCCTAAAATGTTTGATAATAGTATAGGGTCTCGTAAAATATTTTGCAATGATTCATGTTCTGCTATTGTTTAATGGCCTTGAGTTGACAATCGTAGAGTCATTCGAAAGGCGTCTACTCTTCACATTGCTTTCCATTGGTGGTATTATATAAAAGGTTATGTGCGTCTGCATGTGGCTATTCTTAGAGTGAATCAACGGCGATGCCGTCATAATAGAAGGAGATAGTAAAATGGCTAAGAATTTCAAGGAACTTCTCTCCAAGGTAGGAGAGTGCAAGACTAAGACTCTGTCTGTTGCAGTAGCGCAGGATGCAGCCGTACTTGAGGCTGTGAAGGTTGCCAAGGAGCGCGGAATTGCCAATGCAATTCTTGTTGGTGATGAGGATAAGATCAGGGAAATCGGTGAGTCTCTGGGAATGAATATGTCAGAGTACAGAATAATCGATGAAAAGGATATTACAGAAGCATCTCTTAAGGCTGTAAAGCTCGTACATGACGGTGAGGCTGATATGTATCTTAAGGGACTTCTTCCTACAGGTACATTCTTAAAGAGCGTACTTAATAAGGAGGTTGGTCTTAGAACCGGTAAGCCTCTGTCACATGTATGTGTATTCGAGATTCCGGGAATTGACAGACTGGTATTCCTTACAGATGTTGCATTTATTCCATATCCTACACTTGAGGATAAGAAGTGCATGATCGATTATACGGTTGAGGTTGCCAATGCCTGTGGCGTTACCAATCCTAAGGTTGCATGTCTTGCCGCACTTGAGACAGTCAATGAGAAGATGCCTGTAACAGTCGAGGCAGATACATTGAGCAAAATGCAGGATGCAGGCGAGATTAAGGGCTGTATTGTTGAGGGACCTTTATCTCTGGATATTGCTCTTTATCCTGAAGCAGCTGAGGAGAAGGGTGCTATGGGAAGAAAGGTTGCAGGTGATGCGGATATCCTTGTATTCCCTGACATTCATGCAGGTAACCTGACATACAAGGCCATTGTTCATATGGCTCCCGTTAAGAACGGTAATATTCTTACAGGTACCAAGGCTCCTGTAATCCTTACATCAAGATCGGATTCTGTTGATGTTAAGGTTAATTCAATCGCGCTTGCAGCTGTTGTTGCAGAGCAGTTAAATAAGTAGTTTGATAATAATAAGTTGATTCATTATTCAAAGAGAGGCAAATATGAGCATTAAGAGTTTGATTATTAATCCTGGTTCAACATCAACCAAGATTGGTGTATTCGAGGATGAGACATTATTATTCGAAGAGACACTTCGTCATTCAACAGAGGAGATAGCACAGTATGCTACAATTGTTGATCAGAAGGACTTCCGTAAGGATATCATTATGAATCTTCTGAAGGAGAAGAATTTTGATATCAAGTCTCTGGGTATGGTTGTAGGACGCGGTGGATTGCTTAAGCCTATCCCGGGTGGAACTTATGCGGTTACAGACGAATTGTTGAATGACCTTAAGATTGGTAAGCAGGGACAGCACGCATCTAACCTTGGTGGTATTCTTGCGCGTGAGATAGCAGATGAAATCGGCGTTCCCAGCTTTATCGTTGATCCTGTAGTTGTTGATGAGCTTTGTGATGAAGCCAGAATCTCAGGAGTTCCCGAGCTTCCACGTACATCTGTATTCCATGCACTTAACCAGAAGGCTGTTGCCAAGAGATATGCAAAGGAAAATAACCTTAAATATGAGGACTTAAATCTTATCGTAGTTCACATGGGTGGTGGCGTATCTGTCGGTGCACATGAGAAGGGCAAGGTAATAGATGTATTTAATGCGCTTGACGGAGACGGAGCTTTCTCACCGGAGAGAGCAGGCGGAGTTCAGTCGGGAGCACTGATCAAGCTTTGTTTCTCAGGTAAGTATACAGAGAAGGAAGTATATAAGATGTTTGTCGGTAACGGTGGCTTTAATGCATATATCGGAACCAATGACATGAGAGATGTTGAGAAGATGGTAAATGAGGGCGATATGAAGGCTAAGGCAATCAGAGACGCTTTCATCTTCCAGATGGTTAAGAATATGGGTTCTATGGCATGTGTACTTAAGGGCAAGGTTGACAGAATTATCGTTACCGGCGGTATTGCATATGATAAGGCTGTTGTTGCGGGACTTAAGGAAGCCTGTGAGTGGATAGCACCGTTTACGGTATATCCCGGTGAGGATGAGCTGCTTGCACTGGTTCAGGGCGGTCTCAGAGTCATGAACAAGGAAGAAGCAGCTAAGGAATACTAATAAGCAAAAGGATAATAATAAATGAGTAAAATCATTGATAAAGTATTTGGCACACATAGTGAGAGGGAGCTTAAAAGAATATACCCGATCGTGGATAAGATAGAGAGTCTCCACGATGAGTATGCTGCATTGTCTGATGACGCACTTAAGGCTAAGACCAAGGAATTCAAGGACAGACTTGCAGAGGGTGAGACATTGGACGACCTTCTTCCTGAGGCTTTTGCCACAGTAAGGGAGGCTGCCAAGAGAGTGCTCAATATGGAGCATTACAGAGTACAGTTGATCGGTGGAATCATTCTTCACCAGGGACGTATCGCCGAGATGCGTACCGGTGAAGGTAAGACCCTGGTATCCACCTGTCCGGCATATCTTAATGCACTAAGCGGCAACGGTGTATTCATAGTAACCGTTAACGATTACCTGGCTAACCGTGATGCGGAGTGGATGGGACAGGTGCATGAGTTCCTCGGCTTAAGTGTAGGCTGTGTACTTAACGGTATGACTCCGGAGGAGCGACAGAAGGCATATAAGTGTGACATAACCTATGTTACCAACAATGAGCTTGGATTTGATTACCTTAGGGATAATATGGTTATCTATAAGGAGCAGCTCGTGCTCAGGAACCTCGGATATGCCATTATCGATGAGGTGGACTCTGTACTTATTGATGAAGCGAGAACACCGCTTATTATCTCCGGTCAGAGCGGCAAGTCAACCAAACTGTATGAGGCATGCGATATCCTTGCACGCCAGATGCAGCGTGGTGAGGATATGGAAGACCTAAGCAAGATGGATGCCATCATGGGTGTTGAGAGAGAAGAAACGGGTGACTTTATTGTCAACGAGAAGGACAAAAACCTCAATCTCACCGAGCGTGGTGTAGCTAAAGTCGAGCAATTTTTCCATATTGAGAACCTGGCTGACCCGGAGAATATCGAGATCCAACATAATATTATTCTGGCACTCAGGGCTCATAATCTGATGTTCAGAGACCAGGATTATGTTGTTAAGGATGACCAGGTACTCATTGTCGATGAATTCACGGGACGTATTATGCCCGGCCGTCGCTATTCGGACGGACTGCATCAGGCAATTGAGGCCAAGGAGCATGTGAAGGTTAAGAGAGAAAGCAAGACCCTTGCGACCATCACATTCCAGAACTTCTTTAATAAGTTTGATAAGAAGGCCGGTATGACCGGTACTGCGCTGACTGAGGAGAAGGAGTTTAGGGATATCTACGGCATGGATGTAGTTGAGATTCCGACCAATAAGCCGGTTGCAAGAATCGATCATCAGGATGCTGTATATAAGACAAAGAAAGAGAAGCTTAATGCCATTGTGGAGTCAGTAATAGAGGCACACGCTAAGGGACAGCCGGTTTTGGTTGGTACTATCACAATTGAAGCCAGTGAGGAACTGTCGGCAATGCTTCGTAAGCGTGGCATAGAGCATAAGGTTCTGAATGCAAAGTTCCATGAGCTTGAGGCTGAGATTGTAGCTGAAGCCGGTGCTAAGGGTAAGGTTACTATTGCTACCAACATGGCAGGTCGTGGTACTGATATTAAGCTTGATGATGAAGCTAAGGCTGCAGGAGGACTTAAGATTATCGGTACTGAGCGTCATGAAAGCAGACGAATCGATAATCAGTTACGAGGTCGTGCCGGACGACAGGGAGATCCGGGTGAGTCTAAATTCTATATCTCACTTGAAGATGACCTGATGAGACTGTTTGGTTCGGAGAGACTCATCAATATGTTCAATGCTCTCGGTATTCCTGAGGGACAGGAGATTGAGCATAAGATGTTAACCAATTCGATTGAACAGGCTCAGAAGAAGATTGAGACTAATAATTATGGAATCAGAAAGAATCTTCTTGAGTATGACCAGGTTAACAATGAGCAGCGTGAGATTATTTATGCCGAGAGAAGAAGGGTTCTTGACGGCGAGAGTATGAGGGACGTTATCTATAAGATGTTCACCGATATTGTGGAGAACGTGGTGGATAATGTTATCGGTGACGACCAGAAACCTGAGGATTGGGATCTTAAGGCACTTAATACAGAGCTGTTACCGATTATTCCTCTTGAGCCTGTCATTCTTGGCAGAGTAACAGAGAGAAATAAGGGTGCGCTTAAGCAGATGCTTAAGGAGGAGGCAGTAAAGTTCTATGAGGCTAAGGAGGCAGAGTTCCCTCAGCCTGAGATGATAAGAGAACTTGAGAGAGTGATTCTTCTTAAGACCATTGACCGTAAGTGGATGGACCATATTGATGATATGGATCAGTTACGTCAGGGTATTGGACTCCAGGCATATGGACAGAGAGATCCGCTTGTGGAATATAAGATGAGTGGATATGAGATGTTTGATGCCATGACTGATTCCATTCGTGAAGATACGGTTAAATTGCTCAGTCATGTAAGAGTTGAAGAGAAGGTGGAGCGTGAACAGGTAGCCAAGGTTACCGGCACCAATAAAGATGACTCACTGGCTAAAAAGCCTGTTATGCGTGCCGCTTCCAAAGTGTATCCCAACGATCCCTGCCCATGCGGTTCCGGGAAGAAGTATAAGAACTGTTGTGGCAGACCCTAATTACGGAATGTCGGATGCAGCTTAAATATAGAATACGGTATAATATAGACCATGGTTGAATTAGATAATATGAAGATGGAGCTTGCAGGCTATAAGGAGCCTCTAAAAGAGGTGAAGGCTTCCTTGGGACTAACGGCTAAGCTTCAGAGAATAGAAGAATATAAGAGAGAGATGGAGGCTCCGGGATTCTGGGATGACCCTGAGGTATCCAATACCAAGGTAAAGGAGCTTCGCTCAATGGAGTCGGTGGTTGAGACAATAACCGACCTGGAGACTAAGTATGAGGATATTGAGACTCTGATTGAGATGGGTTATGAAGAATCGGATGAGAGCCTTATTCCTGAGATAAGAGAAGAACTGGATACCTTTATTTCGTCTCTTGAGAATATCAGAATATCGACACTGTTATCGGGAGAATTCGACAGAAATAATGCAATCCTTAAGCTCAATGCGGGAGCCGGCGGAACAGAGAGCTGTGACTGGGCTTCCATGCTCTATCGTATGTATACCAGATGGGCAGAAAAGAAGGGTTATGGAATAGAAGTATTGGATTACCTTGACGGAGACGAGGCGGGAATCAAATCTGTTACCTTCCAGGTGAACGGAGAAAACGCATATGGATATCTCAAGTCTGAAAAGGGTGTCCACAGACTGGTTAGAATATCTCCCTTCAATGCGCAGGGTAAGAGGCAGACCTCGTTCGTATCGCTTGATGTAATGCCTGAGATAGACGCAGACCTGGATGTAGAGATCAATGATGATGATCTTAGAATCGATACCTACAGGAGTTCGGGTGCCGGTGGACAGCATATAAACAAGACATCATCGGCAATCAGAATTACTCATCTGCCTACGGGAATCGTAGTTCAGTGTCAGAATGAGCGAAGCCAGCATCAGAACAAAGAGAAGGCTATGCAGATGCTGAAGGCAAAACTGTATATGCTGAAGATGGAAGAGAACAAGGAAAAACTTGATGACATCAGAGGCGAGGTTACCGAGATTGGATGGGGTAATCAGATCAGGTCTTATGTCTTCCAGCCATATAAGCTTGTGAAGGATTTAAGAACCGGTGTAGAGAGTGGCAATGTTGATGCTGTTATGGATGGAGCACTTGATCAGTTCATAAACGGATATCTTAAATGGATTAATACAGAGGCTAAGGAATAATGGAATATAATCAGTCACCATATGTTAATAAGCCCGAACAGATGAAGAAGCATGATGACAGTATGGTTAGTCACAGGTTGAATCCCATGGCAAAGGCCGCATCTACCTTAGGAATACTGAGTATTGTTGCGACACTTACAATGATGATATATCCATCGATCATACTGGGAGCAATGGCTATTATCTTAGCACTTCTATCAAGAGGACGGGACAGACATCTGTCTGATAAGGCTTCATCAGGAATGACAACGGGAATCATCGGACTGTCGGTTAATATTATTATTGCTGTCACTGCGGTAATGCTTCTGTTTGGAGACAATCCGTTCAAATCTCAGATCAATGAGCTTATGAAGGAGATGTACGGACAGACCTATGATGACATGCTTGAAGATGCTATGGATGGCAGCTTCGATTTGGAATATTCTGATGCATTTCCATATAAGTGATGAAGTGATATAATATATATATATATATAAATCTTAAGTAGATGGAAAGGAGGGACTATGTCACCTATCGGAATGAATCCATACGGGATGTATGGTGCTATGAGCATGAATATGGCTTTTGGCAGCGGCGTTGGTCAGACCGGCAGTGCCGGAGGTAGTGGGACCGTAGTCAATCCCGGAGAATCTACCAAGGTTATGGCTGGCAAGACCTCATCACCTGCTGAGTGTCAGACCTGCAAGCAGAGGAAGTATCAGGACGGTTCGGATGAGAATGTATCATTCAAGTCGCCTACACATATTAGTCCCAATTCTGCCGGAGCTGCGGTAAGAGCTCACGAGGGTGAGCATGTATCCAATGCCTACAGCAAGGCGGCAAAAGACGGCGGCAAGGTTATGCAGGCAAGCGTAGCTATCCATACTGCAGTATGCCCCGAGTGCGGACGAACCTATGTATCCGGCGGTACCACAACCACCAGGATAAAATACAGCAATGAGGACAATCCTTACGTAAAGAATATGAAGAAGGCAGACAGTGGATTACTGGCAGGTATGAATCTGGATGTTAGAGGTTAATTATGAAGCATTCATTATCTGCATCGCTTAAGGCAAATGCCAGAGAGAACCTGTTAGGCAGGTATGGACTGTGCTCGCTTACATTTATTCTTATTCAGCTGATAACATTGGGATTAAGCTTTCTGGCTGAGACGGTCTCTGACACGAGCAACACAACGGGACTGATTCTGTTTATTGTAATTACCTTAATCATGGAGATGTTTGTATATATCTTTGTGATAGGAGAGGCATCAATATATCTTAAGCTTGCATGTGGTATGGAGGCCAAGATATCTGACATTCTTAACGGATATAAGGGACACCCTGATAAGATTATCCAGCTTGTGATTCTGGTATTTTGCAAGGTTATCATCTGGTTTGTCCCGGGTATCATAGCTACAGTGGGATACCTGCTAAAGGGTGATTATCTCTTTCTTGCTTTGGGTGGACTTCTGCTTATTGTAGGTACCATAGGCGGATACAATGTGGCGATTGACTATTCACAGACGGAATTCATTCTTCTTGATTATCCCGAGCTTAACGCTCTCCAGATTATGAAAAGAAGCAAGGACATGATGAGAGGAAACAAGGGCTCATATCTGTACCTGGTGTTCAGCTTCATTCCTATGTACATTCTTACCGCATTGTCCTTTGGAATCGGTATGCTGTATGTGTATCCGTATACAAGGATGACCATGACGGAGTATTATCTGGAGCTCGCAGACAAGAACCGGATTTGATTCATGGATATATTAGTCCTAAATTATATATTAATATTTTGATTCACAATAACCGCCGGGTTTACTGAATGAAGTGAACCCGGGTATTTTTATATATGGGAGTGGAGATTACTATGAAGAAATATGTTATGGCCTTAGACCAGGGAACCACCAGCTCCAGATGCATATTGTTCGACAGACAGGGCAATATTGTAAGTATGGCGCAAAAGGAGTTTACTCAGGTGTATCCCAAGCCGGGCTGGGTAGAGCATGATCCGATGGAGATATGGTCATCTCAGGTATCGGTTGCTATGGAAGCAATCAGCAAAATCGGCGCAAGCGCTTCAGAGGTAGCAGCCCTTGGAATAACCAATCAGAGAGAGACAACCATAGTCTGGAATAAGAATACCGGTAAGCCTGTATATAATGCTATAGTTTGGCAGTGCAGAAGGACTGCAGACTTGATAGATAAGCTTAAGAAGGACGGACTTACGGATTATGTCAGAGTGACCACAGGACTGATTCCTGACGCATACTTCTCAGCATCCAAGCTTGCTTGGATATTAGACAATGTTAAGGGAGCAAGGAGTGAAGCAGAGGCGGGTAATCTTCTGTTTGGTACGGTAGATACCTGGCTTATCTGGATGCTTACCAAGGGTGCGGTTCATGTCACGGATTATACCAATGCATCCAGAACCATGATGTATGATATCAATAATCTGTGCTGGGATGAAAAACTGCTGAACTACTTCAATATTCCTATGTCCATGCTGCCAAAGGTCTGCTCCTCAAGCTGCGTATATGGACATACTGACAGCGGAATACTGGGTGGAGAGATTCCTATAGCGGGAGCTGCGGGAGACCAGCAGGCGGCGCTGTTTGGGCAGTGCTGCTTCCGGGAGGGCGATGTTAAGAATACCTACGGCACCGGCTGTTTCATGCTGCTTAATACAGGAGATAAGCCTGTCAAATCAGAGAATGGACTGCTTACTACCATAGCTGCATCGGTTGATGATAAAGTGACCTATGCGCTTGAAGGAAGTGTATTTGTAGCAGGAGCCGGTATACAGTGGTTGCGTGATGAGATGGATATGCTTAGGGATTCGGCGCAGTCAGAGGCTTTGGCACGGTCTGTAGAGGATACGGCGGGCGTGTATATCGTCCCGGCCTTTACAGGTCTGGGTGCCCCGTACTGGAATCCGTATGCAAGAGGTATTGTCGTCGGTATTACCAGAGGATGTAAGAAGGAACACTTCGTCCGGGCGACACTCGAGTCTATGGCCTATCAGACCTACGATATCCTGAGCAGTATGGAGAAGGAAGCGGGGGTTAAGATCAGCAGTCTCAAGGTGGATGGCGGAGCCTCAAAGAATGATTTCCTTATGCAGTTCCAGGCCGATATTCTGGATGCGGTAGTGGAAAGACCTGAATGTGTAGAGACGACTGCCAAGGGTGCTGCTTATCTTGCGGGTCTGGCAGTGGGCTTCTGGAGCGGAATGGATGAACTTATAGCTAATCAGGGAACCAATACAGGCTTTACGCCCAATATACCACCGGCAAAGCGCTCTGACTGTCTATTTGGCTGGCGACGTGCCGTTAACAGTGCACTGGCATATGCAGAATATACCGATTAGTAAGGAGTAAAACACATATATGAATATAGTTAAGATAATATCGGATGAACTTGGAGTAAGACAGTCCCAGACAGAGGCGGCGGTAAAGCTCATAGATGAGGGCAACACCATCCCGTTTATTGCCCGCTACAGGAAGGAAGCTACAGGTGCACTTAATGATGAGCAGCTGAGACATCTGGATGAGAGACTAAGGTATCTTAGATCTCTTGAAGAACGCAAGGCAGCAGTTCTGGCATCCATTGAAGAACAGGGCATGCTTAACGAAGAACTGAAGGATAAGATTGATAAGGCATCAACACTGGTTGCTGTTGAGGACCTGTACAGACCATACAAGCCCAAGAAGAAAACCAGGGCAAGTATTGCCAGACAGAAGGGACTTGAAGGTCTGGCAATAATAATCAGTCTTCAGAGGACCAACCGTAGTATAGAGGAGGAAGCCTTAAGCTTTGTGAGTGAGGAGAAGGGTGTAGCTGATGTTAAGGAGGCTATTTCGGGAGCACTTGACATCATTGCAGAGAATATATCCGATGATGCTCAGTATAGAACCTATATAAGGAATCTCTCTATGAAGGAGGGCGTGATATCAAGCCAGGCTAAGGATAAGACAGCTGAGTCGGTATATGAGATGTATTACGACTTCGAGGAACCGGTTAACAAAATCGTAGGTCACAGAATCTTAGCTCTTAACAGAGGAGAGAAGGAAAAAGTGCTTACGGTTAAGATTCTGCCTCCGGTTGATAAGATAATCGCATATCTTGAGAAGCAGATTATTACTTCAGACAACAGGTTCACAACGCCTCTTCTTAAGGAGGCCATTGCCGATTCCTACGACAGACTGATTGCTCCGTCAATTGAGAGAGACATCAGGAATGAACTTACGGAAAAGGCAGAGGACGGAGCGATAACGGTGTTCGGCAAGAATCTAAAGCAGCTGCTCCTTCAGCCACCCATCGCAGGTCATGTGGTTCTCGGCTGGGACCCTGCCTTCAGAACGGGCTGTAAGCTTGCTGTTGTGGACCCTACGGGCAAGGTGCTCGAGACTAAGGTTATCTTCCCAACAGCGCCTCAGAACAAGGTAGCTGAGGCCAAGGCGGAGCTTAAGAGACTAATAAAGAAATATAACATTACCCTGATATCCCTCGGAAACGGTACCGCATCTCGTGAATCGGAGCAGGTAATCGTTGAGCTGATAAAGGAAATCGATACACCACTTCAGTATGTAATAGTAAGCGAAGCGGGAGCATCCGTTTATTCGGCAAGTAAGCTTGCTACAGAGGAGTTCCCAAGCTTTGATGTCGGACAGAGGAGTGCAGCCTCTATTGCCAGACGTCTTCAGGATCCATTATCGGAGCTTGTGAAGATTGAACCCAAAGCTATAGGCGTCGGACAGTATCAGCATGATATGAATCAGAAGAAACTGGATGAATCCTTAGGCGGAGTGGTAGAGGACAGTGTAAACATGGTCGGAGTTGACCTTAACACCGCATCAGCAGCTTTACTTGAATATGTATCGGGTATAAACAAGACTCTTGCCAGGAATATCGTGGCCTACAGGGAAGCGAATGGCAAATTCATAACCAGAGCAGATCTTCTTAAGGTTGAGAAACTGGGTCCCAAGGCCTTTGAGCAGTGTGCGGGCTTTCTTAGGATTCCGGGTGGAAAGAACCTCCTTGATAATACGGGAGTCCATCCCGAGAGCTATGAGGCGACCCGAAAATTGCTGGAACTTACGGACACTGACATGGGTGATAAAACCAAGTTGGGAGCGCTTTGGCAGGATGATAAATCGGTTCACAGACTGGCAGAGGAGCTGGGCATAGGGGAACTTACGCTTAAGGATATAATAAAGGAGCTTATGAAGCCGGGGCGAGATCCCAGAGAGGACATGCCGAAGCCGATACTCAAATCAGATGTACTTGATATGGAGGATTTGAAGCCGGGCATGAGGCTTAAGGGAACTGTCAGAAATGTCATTGATTTCGGTGCCTTCGTTGATATCGGAGTTCACCAGGACGGTCTGGTGCACATCTCACAGATTACCGACAGATATATCAAACACCCGCTCGATGCACTAAGCATCGGAGATGTCGTGGAGGTAGAGGTACTAAGTGTTGACGTTAAGAAGAAGCGAATCTCGCTTACGATGAAGCTTAAATAACCGGTTCAAGTCCGGCACGCAAAAACAATCAGGAGGAAGCTATGGACATTAATTCACTGATGCATATCAAAGGAGCATGGGATACCTTCGTTGCCAATCATCCGAAGTTTCCGATGTTTATGAAGGCGGTTACCGCCAAAGGAATTAAGGAAGGAACTGTTATTGAGGTTACGATTACTGATCCCGAGGGCAATCCACTGAGCACCAATATCAAGGTGACTGAGTCGGATATGCAGCTATTTGAGACGATTAAGAATCTGAGATAATGTAATCATAACAGCAAAACGCGGAGAAGTGAAATATCAGTTCTCCGCGTTTTTCGTATACGCATTTGCGCAGGATTGGTAATACTACTTTAAATATAAACTATTTTAAGAGCCTGCTTAACGGCTTGTAGATTATGATTGTAACAATGCTTACTATGACACCTTTAAGAAGATTGAGCGGTGCCACTGCAAAGATTACAAGAGTCGTCACGTCCTTTATTGCAGGATTAATTGCTGTTCCAATCGCAATGATATCCTCAAGAGGCCAGCCATAGAGCTTGGCGAAGGCGGGGAGAAGATATAAGGCATTGAAAAGAGGACCTGCAATTGTTATTACGAGTGTTCCGATTATGCAGGAAACAATGGCGTTCTTTTTGCTCTTCTTGAATCTGTATATAATGGATGCGGGAAGCACGAAGCTGCAACCGATTACGAAGTTGGCGAGGTCACCAACGAAGGCTGTGGATGTGCCCTTGATGAAGAGCTTGAGCACGATCTTGACGAATTCCACCATAACACCTGCAACGGGGCCGTATGCGAATGCACAGATCATAACAGGGATCTCTGAGAGGTCCAGCTTGTAGAAGTCCGGTGCGAAGCCGACTGAGAAATCAAAGATGTGAAGTACACATGCAATCGCAGAGAACATGCCGACAACAACGATGGTCTTGGTGTTAAGAATTCGTTCCGTGTCGTTGTTTTTTTTCTTTGCACATTTCTCAAAAAGATAAGCTACGGCGAAAATGGCAAGAACAATGCCAAGAAATTCGAGAACGAATATAGCGTTCTCAGCTACACTGGTAAATAAATTCATTATTAATCCTCCTCTTTCCTCCAGACTGTACTGTCGGTTATGGATTCTCACCATATCTGCACTTAGCTCGTAGACTTATACGGTCATGCCGTCATCACTACCGGTCGGGAATTGCACCCTGCCCTGAGTATTACCGTCAACTATTATATTACTTGATGTGACAATATGCAAGAGTGTTGAGATATCCCGTGATTTCGGATATAATTAGTTGTTAGCATTATATTGGGAGTATGTACTAATGAGAGAAGAATTCGATGTACAGATGACGGCGTCTGCCCTATATGATTACAATATGTACCAGACCTATTCGAGCGTGGCGGGAATAGTGGCAACGGTCTTTGGAGCGTTGCTGCTTATAGTGTATGCGGCTACGAAACAGCCGGTCTTCGCCTTCGGCGGAGTTGTTGTGATATTATACAGTCCCTTTGCCCTGTATTTCAACGCAAAGAAGCAGGTAAAGCTTAACCCCACCTTCAGGAATCCCATTCATTATACTCTTGATGATGAGGGCGTAACCGTGTCACAGGGAGACGAGGAGCTGACTGTAGCCTGGGAGAACATGCTTAAGGCAAGGTCGACAGAACAGAGCATCTTTCTCTATACATCGAAGAACAGTGCGTGGATATTCCCCAAGAAGGATCTGGGTGAGAAGAAGTACGATATAATAGAACTAATCTCAACCCATATGCCTCCTTCAAAGGTTAACATTAAACAATGATCCAGAGGTAATATATGAAGATACTGGCAATTGAGAGCTCTGCCACCGTTGCATCCGTTGCGGTCGTTAACGACAATGTTTTGGAAGCTCTCTATACAATATGTCATAAGATTACACATTCTCAGACTCTCATGCCAATGCTTGATGAGGTGGCAGAGAGAATAGAACTTGATAAGAAAAGCATAGATTATGTTGCGGTCACCTCGGGGCCCGGCTCGTTCACGGGATTGAGGATCGGTGCCTCTACTGCCAAAGGAATTGCCATGGGACTTAATGTTCCGATAGTTCCGGTACCCACACTCGAAGCGCTTGCGTTCAACGCTTATGGTGTGGAAGAACTTATCTGTCCCGTTATGGATGCCAGACGTAATCAGGTCTACACCGGAATATACAGCTTCGAGCGAACCGGTGCGGACTTTCGCCTTGTAACTTATCTTGAGCAGACAGCCATGGATTTGGGAGAACTCATGGATAAGCTCAATTCAATGGGAAAAGGTGTGCTCTTTTTGGGGGATGCTAAGGATATTTTCGCCGAAAGAATAGAGGCAGGACTTAAGTGTGATTATGCTTTTGCACCCGTACACATGAACCGCCAGAGTGCTGCCGCACTTGCGTCAGCAGCAGTACGGAAAATTGCGAGCGGGGAATATGTGAGTGCGGGCGATTTTGCCCCAACTTACCTAAGATTATCGCAGGCGGAGAGAGAAGCGAAGGAAAAAGGAAATAATTAATGATAGATGTTGCGTTGCTTGGGACCGGTGGAATGATGCCGCTTCCAAACAGATGGCTTAGCTCGATGATGCTAAGGTATAACGGCTCGAGTATCCTGGTGGACTGTGGTGAGGGCACCCAGGTCGCGCTGAAGGAACAGGGGTGGAGTCCCAAGCCGATAGATGTGATGATATTTACACATATGCACGCGGACCATATCTCGGGGCTTCCCGGTATGCTACTTACAATGGGGAATGCAGACAGACGTGAGCCGTTGCTTATAGTGGGACCTAAAGGGATAACCAGAGTGGTAGAGGGGCTTAGGATGATAGCAAGAGATCTGCCCTTCGAGATTGAATATAAGGAAATAGGCGCAAACGAAGAGAGCTTTGATGTCTGTGGTCTTAAGGTGGAGGCCTTCAGGGTATGTCATAATGTGACCTGCTACGGATACAGCTTTAGCTTAGAGAGGGCCGGGAAGTTTGATGCTAAGCGTGCCAGAGAACAGGGAATCGATATCAAGCTCTGGAGCAGACTTCAGAGAGGTGAGACGATAACGGTTGATGATATGACCTTCACACCCGATATGGTACTGGGACCTTCAAGGAAGGGACTTAAGGTGACCTACTGCACCGATACCAGACCGCTTGATATAATAGCAAGGAAGGCAGAAGGGTCTGATCTCTTCATTTGCGAGGGTATGTACGGAGAGAAGGACATGCTTGATAAGGCCAAGGAGCATAAGCATATGACCTTCTACGAAGCTGCGACGCTTGCCAAGAAGGCAGAGGTTAAGGAACTGTGGCTTACACATTACAGTCCGTCGCTGCCCAACCCCAAAGCCTACACCAAAGAGGTTCGAGAGATTTTTCCGGGCACGGTGGTTGCCAAGGACGGAAGAACCGTGGAATTGAAATTTGAAGAAGATTAAGATTATTTGAATTAGAGAGAAAGGAGGGACCCGCATATGAAAAATGTTAAGGGAGCAAAGGGACTGATAATAGTGCTTGTGCTTGTTCTTATGGTTGTGGGTTATTTCTACTATCTCTCTAACCGCGATTACGCGGACAGACATGAGGAGGATGTGGTTATTACTCCGGTCAAGGAGCTTCTGCTCAAGGACTTTAGTAAGAATTATCCGCCGACTCCCAAGGAGGTTGTGAAGCAGTATCTTGAATTCACCAAGGTGCTTCATAATGAAGAACTCAGCGATGAAGAGGTTGAGGCAGTGGGCCTCAAGCTTGAGGAGCTCTTCGATGATGAACTGAAGAATGCCAAGAGTGATGAAGAATACATTAAGGACCTGAAGAGTGAACTTACGACCTTCAAGGATAATGATTATTCGATTGTAAATATGTACACCTCGTCAAGCACAGATGTTGAAGAATTCAACATGGACGGCTATGAGGTTGCAAGATTATACGGAACCTTCAATGTCAGAACCAAGGACGGAACCAAGATTCTGCAGGAGGTATTTATACTTAGAAAAGAGCAGTCTACAGGGCATTGGAAGGTATATGGTTTTGCTCCTGTAACTGACGATGAGAGTGCAGAATAGATATGGAAGATATACTGATACTTGCAATTGAATCATCTTGTGATGAGACAGCAGCTTCTGTTGTTAAGAACGGCAGAGAAGTGTTGTCGAATGTTATCTCGTCACAGATAGATATTCATACCCTCTATGGAGGAGTGGTGCCGGAGATTGCCTCAAGAAAGCATACCGAGAGAATCAATCAGGTGGTAAACGAGGCGCTGATTCAGGCAAATGTCACTATGGAGGACATTACAGCTATTGCCGTTACCTACGGACCGGGGCTTGTGGGAGCGCTTCTTGTAGGCGTATCCTTTGCTAAGGGTTTATCCTGGGCATATGATAAGCCACTAATCGGAGTGCATCATATCGAGGGTCATATCTCGGCTAATTTTATTGACAACAAAGAACTTAAGCCACCCTTTATCTGTCTGGTGGTATCAGGTGGACATTCGCATCTGGTCAAGGTGAAGGATTACGGTGAATACGAGATACTGGGCAGAACCAGGGACGATGCGGCAGGAGAAGCCTTTGACAAGGTGGCAAGGGTAATAGGACTGGGCTACCCGGGAGGACCCAAGATTGATAAGGTAAGTAATGAGGGCAATCCTCATGCAATAGAATTCCCGCGTGCCAAGGTTGCGGACAATGAATATGATTTCTCCTTCTCAGGACTCAAGTCTGCGGTGCTAAATTATCTGAATAATCTTAATATGAAGGGAGAGGAATACAATCAGGCAGATGTTGCCGCTTCCTTCCAGCAGGCTGTTGTGGATGTGCTTGTGTCTCATTCCATGACTGCTGTAAGTGAATATGGATTCGATAAATTCGCCATAGCAGGCGGTGTTGCTTCCAATTCACATTTAAGGGAAGCCCTTAAGAAGGCCTGTGAAGAGAGAGGCGTAGAATTCTACATGCCGACTCCCATCATGTGTACCGACAATGCGGCAATGATAGGCTGTGCCGCATACTATGAATATCTGAAGGGTCACAGGTCGGGTATGGACCTAAATGCGGTTCCGAACCTTCGTCTCGGAGAACGGTGATTCCTGTATGATTATTACAAATATTAGGGATAAGGAATTAATTGTTGATCTCATCCCTTCATTACTTATTATAGAAGAAGAATGCTTCTCCCATCCCTGGCATGAAGAGTCTTTTATCGAACTTATGAATAATAAGGATGCACTGATTCTTGCTGCAATCGATAAGGACGATAAAGTAGTAGGATATATAAGCTTGCTTAATGTAGTGGGAGAGGGACAGATATTAAACGTTGCAGTGAGAGAGGCTTACAGACGAAGGGGTATTGCCCAAACTCTTGTATCCGAAGCCATGAGACAGGCCTCAGCAGGTTTCAGTGACATCGAATTCACTCTTGAGGTCAGGAAGAGTAATATGGGTGCCAGAGCACTGTATGAGAAACTGGGATTTATATGCGAGGGCATAAGACCCGGATATTACAGCGACCCCGTGGAGGACGCCTGTATATATTGGAACAGAAATTATGGTAATTGAATCGTTTAGCAGTGAAGATACCTTTAATATAGGATATGAAATAGGTAAGAGCGCAGCCCCCGGCTCGGTGTACACTCTGATAGGAGACCTTGGAGTCGGTAAAACCGTGTTCACTCAGGGTGTTGCTGCAGGACTAGGGATCAGGGAAGCGGTTAACAGTCCCACTTTTACCATATTACAGGTATATGATGAGGGCAGACTGCCCTTCTATCACTTTGATGTATACAGAATTGGCGACCCGGAAGAGATGTACGAACTCGGATTCGAGGATTATATCTATGGGGACGGTGTGTCGCTTATCGAATGGGCTAATCTGATTGAGGATATCCTGCCCGGGGAATATACAGAGGTCCTGATTGAGAAGGAATTGTCAAATGGCACGGACTACAGACGTATCACAATAGAGGAGAAGTGTTAGCATATGAAGAATGTGGCTATTCTTCTTGCAGCAGGCAGCGGATCGAGGATGCGCTCTGAAGTAAAGAAGCAGTTTATATGTATAAACAACAGACCTCTGATGTCATATTCGCTTGAAGCCTTCGAGCGCTCAGAGGTTATAGATTCGGTAATTCTCGTCACATCTAAGGAGGACATCGATTACTGCAGAGAGGAAATAGTTAAGGCTTACGGGTTTACCAAGGTGAAGGATTATGTCCCCGGCGGCAGGGAGAGGTACAATTCCGTGATGGCCGGTCTTGATGCAATTGAATCTATGGGTGGTGCAGACTATGTCTTCATTCATGATGCGGCAAGACCATGTATCGACGAGGAGATGCTCGTGCGCCTGTATAATGAAGTGAGAGTGAGTGAAGCCTGTGTGGCTGCGGTTAAGAGTAAGGATACGGTCAAAATCGCGAACAACTCAGACTATGTCGTGTCCACACCTAACAGGAATCTGACCTGGATTGTTCAGACGCCTCAGGTTTTCAGCTACGCCTTGATAAAGGAAGCTTACAGTGTTCTT
Source organism: Lacrimispora saccharolytica (assembly GCA_021531795.1). Classification (GTDB taxonomy): domain Bacteria; phylum Bacillota; class Clostridia; order Lachnospirales; family Lachnospiraceae; genus Colinaster. The sequence goes on along the minus strand of JADYUL010000004.1, from coordinate 569 downwards.
AAGGAAGAGGAATGTGGACTGGCATGTCAGGGGATTGTGGTAACGGATGATGCCATGGTGGTAGAGACCTGGACCGGACACAGGGTGAAACTGACACAGGGTTCATATAAGAATATTAAGGTAACAACACCGGAAGATTTGCTATATGCAGAGGCGAATCTTTTGAAATAAAAAAATTTGAAAAAGTTGTTGACATGAACGGATTCCTTTGTTAGAATAACACTTGCGTCTGACAGAGATGATAATTGTTCAGATAGTCATGGAGAGGTATCGAAGTGGTCATAACGAGGCGGTCTTGAAAACCGTTTGTCCGAGAGGGCACGTGGGTTCGAATCCCACCTTCTCCGCTCACCTTTAGGGTGTAAGTAATTCCAAGCCTTATCTGGGATTGCTTTTTTTACGCCCTAAGGAAAGAAGTTCATTGAAAATTTTACAGCAATGCAACCCTGAAGATTCCAAACTGACGGCTCTACTCTGAAGAGTGGTCAGGAAAGAAAAATTCAGAGAACAGACAACCTTAAAGCAAGGTAAATCGAGGAAAGAGAAAGCCAGAGGTTTTCTTGAGTAAT
>JADYUL010000003.1 GCA_021531795.1 Lacrimispora saccharolytica | reverse complement strand
ATTCAGCAAAGGGGCGTCTGGCATGCACCCAGCATCCTGCGACTGTCAGGTCACTTCTAAGCCTGTCAATCTTGTGATATCCGCCGTATCCGTCTGTAACGAGTACTCCGTGGTATTCTTTTAGGAATTCGTCCGGATGGTCGGCTTTTCTTGAAGCCTAAAGTCCCGTCATTTTATACCAAGGTTTGATCATGTCGGGACATCGACTCCAATGAGCTTATAGAGCTCACGCTGTTTTGCAGTTACCTCAGACAGATGATGCGTCTTGCCGGGCTGCTGGTAATACTCAATTGTATCTAGCTCGTCCAGCAGTGACTGTATTGTATACTTGCTGAACAGGCCGTTCTCATCCATCTGCTTTTTGATATAAGACACCATCTGAAGCGCTATGAACTGGACAAACAGCTTACCTTCGAAGTTTTCCTCGGAAGCGACTGACATCCGACGCATTGAAAGCCTCTCCTTGAGGTTGCCGAAGGACTTCTCAATCAGATCCTTCAGACGGTATATGCGCAGTGCTTCCACCGGATCCTTGATCCCGTTGGTCATAAGTACAAAGTATCCATAGTTCTTCTCGGCTTTACGGATAGCATCTTCCTTGAAGCTATAGACTTTGCCTCTTACAGGTGTCTCGTGTATTGTAAAGTACTTCTGATACAGCTTTTCATCAGCAGGATCAGGAGTGCCGTTTACCAGGTTGTTTTCAAGACGGTCAAGCATTGCATTGAACCTCGTCTTGTCATCAGTAGCCTTCTGGTCATTATAGTAGAAGTGGAGATAAATGCGCTTTTTATCAGTTATGATTTCTCCGCTGCGGACCTTTTCTTCTGTATAGGTCCACTCTTCTTTAAATGACATGACATATAGCTTTAACTCTGAATTATAGTTATAGCGGGTAACGAAGTCCGCACGGACCTTATCAAGCCTGTCGCTCACTTTGCTCAGTGACAGCTTTGCACCGATAAGGAACTTGTGGTGGTGCTTCATGAGGTCGTTGATGTTTTTCTCGCTGTAGAATCCTCTGTCCATGACAAGCTTGAGCTTGTCGAGTTTGAGGAAATCAACATCCTTAATGAGATTCTCTATAGTCTTAACATCCGTGATGTTGCCTGCAAGCTTTCTGTAGTATACAGGAAGCATTGATTCCTCTCCATACAGGAGCGCAAGGTTTATCTGCGGAAGGGAATCGCCTTCTTTGTTCTTTCCATACTTGGCCTGCTTTATAAGCGTTGAGTATGAAGAGATAGATGTTGTATCAAAAGCGAGGTATTCGTTCATGCCGTGGCGCTTGGCCTGGTACTTGAAGTAAGCCATCTTGGTTTCTTCAGTTATAAGGCCGAAGAGTTCACTGCTTCTCTGCGAAGGAATGTCCTTGCCATATGGATGCCTGTGAGTTATGCCCCATTTATGGAACCTGTACATGGGCTGGCCTTCCTCAAGAACAAGGTAATAAGCCAGTGACAGGATCTGTGGCGCAAGATCACCAAAGCACTTGCCAAGATCAGCAGCAATGCCAGTCTTGCTGCATATCTCGTTCAAAAGATATGTGGATCCATAGAACTGGCGGAGGCAGATATCAGTAGGAACCGGCCCGGTCCTAGGTGCCGTAAGGCTCTGCTCATACTCAGCTTTGAGACGGTGAAAGGTTTTGTTTGGAGTAAATGTTTCTCCATCATACTTGCCGATGTACTCGCGTTTATGGTCAGCGCACTGTTTTTCGGCATTCCAGAAAGGCTTGTCGATATAGACATAACCATTCTGACACCTTACTTTGCTTGTAATCCAAGGCTCATTAATCTTCAGTTTCATACCATCGCCTCCTTGGTATAATTATACCAAGGAATTAACGGAATTGAAAGCAAAATGTGCTATTTTGATACAAAATCTTGTGGCTGCAAAGCCAGTAAACACAAGGATTTGAGGAAATAAATCAAGCGGATTTATACCTTAACCTTGGTATAAATTCACGGGAGCTTAGGTTACAAATCTCACCCAGCAAACTGCCAATAAGGAAATGATAAATTCCATTTGTTTTCCTCCTAAAATTCATTATTTGTAATTTGGACATAATAAAAGACCGGTCAGATTATCTCTGATCGACCTTATCTGCCATGTTTCATATTTAGTTTTTAATTTAGGTCTGACAAAGTTACTCTGTCATAAGCCCCATTCTTAGCATCTTCCGGATGTGGTTCTAATCCAATAATTGTAATATCACTCTTATCTGGACCATAAACCCAATACATCCTTCTAGCTCCGCTTTTCTTATTTTCCAAATAGGACTGCCACACTTTCATTCCATACCTCTTAGATAGCGGTTCAATCTCGTGTGACTGTAGACTAGGATAAAACGGATCCATTGCCAATTTTTTAAGTGCAGATCCCCATTTCCGATAAAGTTCTGCATCCTTTTTACTTATTGTTCCTTCTCGATAGCTCGTTTGTAGTCTATTCCATAATTCAGCCATCTCAGGGATACCCATTCGTATATTATAAGTCATCCTAGCGCCTCTTTCATACCTTAGAAATCAGATAGATCAATAGCTGGGGAAACTTCTCCCAATTTGAAATTACTAATCGCCCTATCCATATCCTCTAAAGTACGTGCAGAAATGCTGTCTGGAACTGTAAGCTCTCTCGGCTCTAACATGATACATCCATTATCATATTCTTTCACATTATAATACTGAAATGTTGCACCTCTGAGTGTTACTCTCTTTTTACTATCAATATGAACTGTGTAATCTTTTACTGCTGTCATGATTCTCACCTTCACAATATCAGGTGGGATATCCCACCTGATATTATAATATGCCCAAACATAGTATTTGTCAATGTGAATCATTTATTTCTGAGCAAAATACTCGCGTGTCGAAACAAAACTCTTCCCTATGGTATATAGTAAAAAATTAATATTGTCATCTGCTTCCTTTATATCCAAATCCGTGATTCTACTAATATTGATATCTGCCTGCTTTAACATCCTCAACGAACTTTTCTTTGAAATCTTCAAAATCCATTTTCAAGCACCTCTTCTTTTTATCAAATTAGTTGTGTCTGCCGGATCATCACCCAAATCTTCCATCCAGTTATCCTGATATTCGCTTAGCTCCGGAATGGTCGTCCTTCGCTTCCTATCAAGTTCAATCCACTCATCAAGCGTAAGTGGCATGTAATCTGAAAACATGCAAAAACAGTTAATCATATTACAAGGAATTGGACGTGCTTCACTCGCTCGATACACAAGACGCTTCTGCTCTCTTGTTTCATTTATAAAATGATTTATCAAAATTTCATCATATGTATTATGAACATGGCCGTACAGCATATAAGCCTTGGGTTCTCCTTGTTCATTCACGCGATATTGCCCGTCATAACAGAATACCGGGTAGTGTGACAAAATTATCTTTCGCTTGTTATCATTGAGTTCCTTGTACGGCTCAATCCACTTAAACAGGCTCCTGTCAAAATCCTTATCATTCAGAAACCTGTCATGATTACCTATAATAAGATACTTTCTGGCATTGAGTCTGCGAAGAAGTTCATTCGTCTTCTCGCCTTTATCTATAGAGAAGTCTCCAAGAATTACTACTTCATCATTCTTTCGAACTTTTTTATTCCACTGAGAAATCATGTACTCATTCATCGCCTCAACTGACTCGAAACCACGCTTATCCATTCTAGTGTTCATATTGGCGTGATAGAAATGAAGATCTGAAATATAATAGCGCACAATAAACCCTCCTAAACGTAACCTTTCTTTTTCCACAAAGTAAAAATATCTTCATCTTCGCCTACTGCACGGGCATACTCTTTCGACTCATTATCCCTAAGCCATACTCGCTTCTTTTCTATCTCAGTGCGTACCTCTGTAGTATCAAATCCCGAATACTTTTCAGCTGCAAGTACTATATCGACAATATCGTTTCCGCAAACACATACATCGTAATTCGTATATTTAATATGTCCCCACGAGTTTTTCTCTGCCTGTAACGGTTCCTTATATGATATATAGATATAATCGTCCTTAAACAGATGATTTTCTTTCATCCAGGTATATTTCATATCGACAATTCCTGAAGTTTTAAGATAGCCTTGCATATACCAAATAACGCGGCTATGAATTTTAAGATAGTCCTCGGGAAGATCCTCAACTGTTATCTTCGTAGGATATCTACCATGTGAATACAAAAATGGATTGTCCGTATCACACGTTTCTCTCCATCCTTTTCCAAATTTACCTTTAGTATATATAACTGAATTAATCCTTTTCTTCATCTTCCTCTTCCTAAGAGATTCTTATTATCTGTTCATACAGAAGAATCTCTTCTGCATTAATGTTTCTATTGTCATGGTAATGTCCAAAAAACCACTTTTTGAATGTCGCGATTTGTCGAATCGTCTCCAGATAATCTGTCAGAATATCTGGCTTAAACATACCACCACTGTATAAAGCCTGTGTCGATGATGAACAACAATGTGTGACGATAAAATCAGCGTGGCAGTCTCCTGTTATATAAATCATATCTGTCATCTCCTATGAAAAGGGGAGAGCAATCTAAGCGGCCACTCTCCCTCAAAAATCAATCACTATGCTGCAAATTCATTCAGCTTCATAAAGTATGCAAATAATCTATTGTTACCTGCAAATTTAAGTTGTACCAACTGCTCCTTACGGTCACCGACAACCAACATATCCATCGGCACCTCAAACAAATCGCTTAACGCATATAAATTTTCAAGAGAAGGTAAGCATCGTCCATTTATCCAATGATAAACCGCCTGCACGCAGGTAAGTCCTAATGACTCCTGAATATCCTTCGCTGTAATGTTCTTCATCTTCATAAAATTCTGGATTCTTAATCCTGTTTTCTCTTTATCAATAATCGGATACATGACGTCCTCCTTCCAAATCATTTATGGCTTATATTATCTCATACGACGGTCATGTTGTCATTTAAGTTGTACTATAAAAATCTTGCTTGCCATTACGACCAGTGCGCACCTCCATAGTTTCTGTTGGAGGTTTGGCTTGCCGGCTAGCGTCACCTCTTGCTTACATATGCAATTCTACGGAATCTGACGTCATAAATCGTTATCCAAAGATTGTACTTTCGGAGGAAAAAGTACAATGGGATTGGACTTTACAATTGGACATAAAAAAACTCCGGCAACTTGCCAGAGTTTCAATAATTATATATTACAATCAAAAGATGCAACTGGGTTGCACTACTATTTAAACAACAAAAAAGGAAGTCACCGAGTGGCTTCCCCAGTGCAGTCCGAAAACTTACACCTCTTTCTCTATTGATAGAGTACTACATCTGAATGGTATTTACAACCCATCAGAACATCTTTTTGTGGATAACCATGTGCATAACATTTAAATATCTAAGTATGTCTTTAATACTTCACGGGTTTCATTATCATACTGATACACATGATCCGATAATCTATCCTGAGGAGCTACCTGAGTTCCCTTGTTATCAGATTGCAACCAGTGCACTTAACGCTGTGATTCTTAGTCCATAACTTCTCAGGCTGTCCCAAAACAAAAGGGACATCTTCTTAGATTCTCATCTAGGAAAATGTCCCTAATTAGGTACAAATCTATATTTACTTTCCAGTAACTAACACATAATTTCTGTTAGTAGCTCTGTTAGTAACCCCATTTTTTAACTTCTTTTGAGTAAGTGCATCATCCACAAACTCAGTATTTTCAAGGGTTTCAAGCACTAACACAAGTGAATTATTTGTCCAAACTTTTCATTGTCAAAACCTACTCGTATAGGACACATCTCTTTTGTATGAATAACATCCCAAAAGCCAGGATGTCATCATTTTAAAATATTATTGTCTTTTGAATCACTTATAGATTGAATTGACTCCATAATATTTTCATCTTACTAGCATAATTTTCAAGCGTATGATAAATTCCGAGTATGTAAACATTATCAGCAACGACTTTGTAAATTATCATGTAATCCATTTCGGGAATCTTGGCCTCGTGATAGTCCATTGCTTTCATAAAAGGATCTTCGCTTAGCCTGTAAATATTAGGGTTGCTTTCTAATTTGTCATAAATCTCGGACACGCCATCCAATAGATGTTTTGCAGCCTGTTCACTTTTGAATTTTCCCAAAAGATATTTTACACAATTATCCAGGAGCATATCCATCTCATCAGTGGAAATAATATTATAAACCATATTTCTCCCTCACTGACTTAAGCGATTCTCTTGCATCATGTACCCGACCTTCCTTAATCTGTTGTTCTGAATTCATCAAGCTCTGGTACATATTCAGTGTCGCAGAAACCCCTTCGAAGGTCTCCATGCTCATAATAACCATATCGCCATACCCATTTTTGGTAATATAAACCGGCTCCGATGTACTATGGCATAAATCTGAAATTTCGGAAGTATTTTTTAAATCTTTAATTGGAATTATCTGTGGCATATCATCACCTCGCAATTATTATGGTCATATAATACCATAATTATACCATTTCTGCAATTGATTTTCATCGTTCTAGCCGATTCGGCTTCGTAATGTGAACGTAATGTGAATATAAAAATCTAGCTTGTCATTACGACCAGTTCGCCCCAGCTGTCACACACAGCACCATAAATGAGTCTGCCATCCTTATCTCCAAGGTTATGTCTCAAAAACTTATAAAATTCCATCTTGGTCGATGACTTTGTAATACCTTCGCAAGTAATATCAAATTTTTCCTGTGACAATATTTCATTCGTAGTTCCTTGCAATCTGATTTTAACCATCTTTCCTTTCCTAAGATTTGACCATAACAAAAAAGGACACTTCTCTAATTTTTCAATTAAAGAAAGTGTCCTAATTTACAGTAAATCAGTGTAAAGTACCCTATTCAATTCTAAGTGAACTTTTCCTTTTTGTTCCTTTATGTGCCATATTTTTCTCAAATAAGTTGCGCTAAAGTTGCACTTTTGCTATTTTCTGCTCTTCTGTAACTGTTTCTATCTTATCCATATCTTCTCACTTTCCACAAATGAGATGCATTCAAAAGCCTCCGCTTGCTTTCTGGAAGTGGTCAGGTAAAAACCTTTTCCAAAATCCTTCCTTGCAGCACACTTGGCCAAATCGGGTGTATCCACTACCATGTAGCTTCTGTGATAAAGCAACATGCCATCACTTAATTTCTGCATGAATATCAACACCCCTTGTGTGTTTGAATCATTTTTCACATATTGCCTTCTTCAACTCTTCCTTAAGATATTCATATCGGAGTCGCTTCTCTTCCTTTGCGAAATGAACCTCTCGGCTCTGGACCGGATTATCCTCATAAGATAAAACCTCATCCCCGAACTGCTCGCTCGTAAGATCAAATACGCAATCTCCAATCACATTGTAGCAATGATAATTACCACCACTTCTTAAGATTCCATATACCTCACCACCAAAAATATCCTGTGCAAGAAATGCCGTAATCGAGCACTGTCCCATTGTCATATTTTCTTTTGACCATCCATCTCTCATTCTAGGTGCGCAGGTATCAGCACACCAGATTTCTGATAACAAATCATACAGGTGTCTTGGATCTTTTATCTCTTTATATTCTTTATTAACTGCGGAAACATCTGCAGTCTGCCAACCGTAGAATTTATATTCTTTCATCATTATCCCCGCTTTATCTTATCAACAGCTTTCCCTTTAGCTAACTCGTCCACTTCATCTCTAGTACGCCCTTTTCTCTCTGCTTTCGCAATAAGGCAATCATAAACCTTGCCAAATGGCATATCGTAAATCTGCTGTCTTGGCATCCTAACTCCATCCCTTCCAAACCTCCGGTTGATATCCCAGATGGCCTTACCCATATTCATTTCTATCAATACACCTGGATGCTTCTTATCTTGCTTTATTCTTTTCTCTAATTCCCAGAAATGATCTGATGCTTCTTTTTATTTCTATATTTATAAATCAATAATAGTCTCCGCCAATTAACCATATTCCCTTATCAATATATTTATATAAAATTGGAAAATACAGATGCAAATACTACTGTAAATATACCTGAAACAGCAATTGCCAGACCGCTCATTGCACCTTCAACTTCTCCAATCTCTATTGCCCTTGCTGTTCCAATTGCATGAGAGCTTGCACCAAATGCAAGACCCTTTGAAATAGGTTCTTTGATATGGAATATTTTGCAAATCAAATCACCAAATATATTGCCAAGTACTCCTGTAATAATAATAACAGCCACAGTGATTTCTACATATCCACCAAGTTCTTCTGATAGCCCCATTCCTATCGCTGTAGTAATGGATTTTGGAAGCAGTGTTACATATTCCTGATGTGATAACCCAAAAATCATTGACAGTGCAAACACGGTAGCAAGACTCGTCAGAGTTCCAGTTAAAAGACCGCAAATAACAGCTTTATAATTCTTTTTTAGAAGTTCCCACTGCTCATACAGTGGAATGGCAAGACATACTGTTGCCGGTGTCAAAAGATAGCTAAGATACTTGGCACTCTCCTCATAAACTTCATATTCAACATCTCCAATTACAAGTACTACAATAGAAATGATTATGGATATAAGCAACGGGTTAAAAAGCCCGATTTTGAATTTTTTCTTTAATAACATCCCGATTGCATATGCCACAAGGCTAAGTGCAACACCTGCAAACAGTGATTCCTGAAAAAAACTATTCATTTTTATTTTTACCCGACCTTCTGATAATAATTTGAGACGCCCATCCAGTAGCAGCCATAACTGTTATTATCGTCACAACTGTAACAATGCTGACTGGTAATAATATAGGTCTAAGCACGCCCCATGATATCATCAGTCCAACGCCTGCCGGAATAAACATTATTGGCATTATTTCTATCAAAAATTTGCCAGTTTCTTTTACTGCATCTAATTTTATAATCTTAGTCATAAGGCAGAAAAACAAAATTGCCATACCATATATACTTGCGGGAACTGGTAATGGCAAAAGGCATTTTAGTATTTCTCCAATAAAGGATATTAATAAAATAATTAAAAACTGTTTGATATATTTCATAATTCTAATCTGTCCAATATTTTTCTAGTATGAAAATCGTCCTTAAAAATACGCATGGTCACCAATGATCTATTACTTTCTGGTGCTCGCTTATCGAATTGTTACTCATGGCTATTCCTTACCTCGTTTAATGGTCGAACTAACTGGTAGTACCACTTGGTTCTACCACTTATATATCACGGAATGCATCGCCAGTCAATACATAATTCAAAGTAAAGAAAAGGACCAGCTTACGCTGATCCTTATCTTCATCCACTGAATTTTCCTGAACAACCTGAGCCATATCCATTGTAAACTCAGTTATGATTAATCTTTCTGTTTCAATTAACATCCTTATACCTCAAACAGCAAAATAAGAATTTCCAGTACTCAAATACCGGCCATTCCCTTAATTACTTCTAAAAGCGCCAAACTAGCTGCAGACAACGGATGTTCTTCATCCGTAACAAGGCATACACTCCTACGCTTTGGTTCCTTATCCAGTTTCACAGTAATCAAACCTTCTGTTGATTCCATCATATTTTTCGGTACAAATCCAATTCCCAATCCAGCCTTTATCATAGGTAATACCTGATCAGTAGTTGCAACACTCATTTGTGGTGTAAAATCAAGACTATTATCTGCAAAGAAATCCTCATGATACGTTCTTGTTGCAGTACCTGGAAGCAACGAAATCCACGGATATTTTACTAGTTCTATTAACGATTGTTTTCCCTTCTTTAACTCCCTAAAGTTTTCACTTGCCATCAGCAATTCATCAAACTCTTTAATAGGTATAGATTTCATTGGCTTCTTTATATCAAATGGAGTTGTTACTAGCGCAAACTGTACCTGTGACAAACGAAGTGCTTCTAACGTGATAGGCGTAGACTGATTTGTTATCTGAATTTTTATATCAGGATATTTTTTATTAAACCCAGAAAGAACAGGTAACAGTACTTCATGTAACGCAATCTCACTTACTCCTATAACAACACTTCCACTGGCCATCGAACTTTGATTCTTCATCTCTTCTTCTGCCTGATAAATATGAAAGAAGGCAACCTTTATATGCTCAAAAAGCTGTTCCCCTTCTGGGGTTAAAACAATTCCACGTTTATTTCTTATAAAGAGCTTAAGTCCAATCTGACTTTCCAGGTTATTCATTGCTCTTGTTATATTAGGCTGACTATTTCCTATAATCTCGGCAGCTTTCGTAAAGCTTCCGTATTTAGCTACATAATAAAAGATTCTGTAATAATCATATGTTATATTCATTGTCATATCCTTTTGATATGTTTTTCATATCATATATACTTTTTACTTATATTAGCATTCTCATTATAATATGCCATGAAAAATATTCAAGTGGGGTATTCGTGTTATGAACAAGGATCTAACAATCGGTAATCCAGAAAAGGTTCTTTGGAAATTTTGTCTTCCACTATTTGGAAGTATTATTTTCCAACAATTATATAATATTGCAGACTCATGGGTTGCTGGACGCTATATCGGAGAAAACGCATTAGCTGCAGTCGGTAACAGTTATGAAATAACACTAATTTTCATTGCATTTGCCTTCGGTTGTAATATTGGTTGCTCTGTAATCACATCAAGATATTTTGGAAGTAAAGACTATACAAAAATGAAGTCTGCTGTTATTACAGCTATGCTCTCAAGTACGATTGTCTGTATTTTACTCATGTTGATTGGTATTTTCTGTGGTAGTACATTACTGGGGATGATAAACACGCCATCTGAGCTATTTGCTGGCTCAAAGCTATACCTCGATATTTATATATTGGGACTCCCATTTGTCTTTTTCTATAACATTGCAACCGGAATATTCTCTGCTTTAGGAGACTCAAAAACTCCTTTTTACTTTCTTGCAGTATCATCAGTAACAAATATCGGTATTGACATTCTTTTTGTAAAACAATTTGAAATGGGAATTGCAGGAGTTGCATGGGCAACTTTTCTTTGTCAGGGAGTCAGCTGTATTTTGGCAATAACCGTAGTCTTTTTTCGCCTGAAAAAAACAGAGACATCAGATAGACCTACTGTCTTTGATGTCTTATTATTTAAACAATTTTGTGCTATTGCTATTCCAAGCATCCTTCAACAAAGTTTTATTTCCATAGGAAATATTATTATTCAGGGTGTAATAAATGGCTTTGGAGCAGGTGTAATTGCTGGTTATTCTGCCGGTGTAAAACTCAATAATCTTGTTATTACTTCGTTTACAACACTCGGAAACGGAGTTTCAAACTATGCCTCTCAAAATATCGGTGCTGGAAAAATGTCGCGCATATCTGATGGCTTCAAAGCTGGACTTAAGCTCGTATGGGGTCTGTGTTTACCACTTTGTCTTTTGTATATGATTTTTCCTCATGCACTACTAAGATTTTTCCTTAAGAGCCCATCCAGTGAAGCTTTACACTCTGCCACAATGTACTTAAGAATCCTTGCTCCATTTTACTTTGTGGTTTCGACAAAATTAGTTGCAGATGGAATACTTCGTGGTGCCAGTATGATGAACAAGTTTATGATTGCCACCTTTACAGACTTGATTCTTCGTGTAGTTCTTGCTTTTCTTTTATCCAAAACAACTCTTGGTTACATCGGTATCTGGACTGCATGGCCAATTGGCTGGTGTACTGCAACCTTTTTATCTGTTTACTTTTATTCACACGGTCCCTGGAAAGATCCGTTTAGAGCCTAAGCTGATTCATAAAAGATGAATCTTCTCAAAGATATCTCTTGCGTATACTGTTCTAAAATCCACCATAGTCATTACGATGCCTTCAATCTTCAATTTACGATTCAGTTGTCTCTTTACTTTATTAATAGTAGAAATGAGCTGCTGTAATCCATTCACCGGTAAATACGCTGTCTGAACAGGAATAAGCACACTATCTGCAGCTGTAAGTGCATTAATAGTCATCATCCCACGAGAAGGCATGGAGAGTTCCGAGAAAATAAAAAGACACCTTGTTTCAGGTTTTCACCTGTAACAAAGTGTCTGTATTTTTATCTTAAGCTATCCCTCAAGATACTATATTTACTTGAACAATACGAACGTCTTCATCCGTGAATTTGACTAGTCTACAACACATTTTCACCGTCACGTCTCAAGATTGAACGTGATTTGTTAGATGCTTTGTTGACTGTTTATGTCAGTTTATATCGGTTTATCCGACCCCGTACAATGTCGTAGAATGTCGTAGAAAACCGTCTAATTAAGCGATTTCATTGTCGGGAACACTTACGATTATGAGGATTGGCTTTTTCGTATTGATTCTAACCTTAAGGATTTCCGCGACCTTAAGGAACAGTATGTGTTATTCAACTCACGCAATGGTGGCAATCCGATTGCTGCACGTACTGAAATTGACGAATTAATAGATATCTACAAAAAATCATCATATGAAATGTTCAGAGATTTCGCCAGCTTATTGGAGAAATATAAAGACCCTATCATCAACTCATTCATAATGGTTGAAAAGATTGGTAATGGAAAGATATATGACAGCCGATTATCCAATGGTCCAATTGAATCAATCAACAGAAAAGTTAAAGATCTTAAGCGGCTAGGGAGAGGCTTTCGAAATTTTGAACATTTCAGGAATCGCTTCCTCTATGCCACACGATCAGCTCCGGTTCTAAATGGAGTATCTGATTATAATCCTGTCTCATATTTTGAAGAAGATGAATTTTAAGGAGGATCCTATGGAAAACTACTGCGCTTTTAGCAAAGACCATAAATGCATACTCTGGCTTGATTATGAAATCACAAGACAAGAATTAGAAGAATGCCACACATTGTGTCACGGAAACTGGATTGAAATCGAACGCAAGTACAAATATATCCAAGAACTGCGACACCTCCTGGATGAGCACGGAATCCCTTATCCGGAAGAATACGAAATAGACTAAATATAATTTAAGGGTCTGGTGTTATGCCAGACCCTGTCTCATACTCTCAAGTTAGCCCCTCATGAAAGGCCCTCAACTCAGACCCTCACGAAGAACCCTCAACAACTATGCTATTTTTTACGCCAAACCCTCACGAAAGACCCTCAACAAGTTTGGCAAACCCTCAAGAACTTTGATTATCCCTATTTTTTACCTTATTGCTTTGTGCTTACCTTATGCTATTCTCGTTCAATAAACTTTACTGTTCCATCGTCATATAATACGCAGAACGTGAAGGTATACACTTCTACACTTACGCAACCCGGATGCTGAGTAAAAACATGATAGCCTTCCCTAAGGTCACTATCCATTTCTTCCAAACTTTGAAAATGGTTAATGATATTTCCCCATTTATCAATGGCATGAATAATGCACCCCGGAATACCACATTCTGCCAAAATTCCTAAAAGCTTATTATTTACCGTTTTCGTTTGCAGGTCATTCATTATTTTTTTATCAGTTTCACTCGGTGCATCCATATTTTGCATTGCATGAATGTATGCATTAGTCCTAGGCATTTTCAGTAGTTTCTTATCCGCTACCGAGCAGTTACATTCGTGAGACTTTCCTTGTTTTATTGGAGCCACAGATGATACGGCTATGTTATTAGCTTTACTGAGTGATTCCCTGTTCTTCTGTTGTATGAATAAACTGTCATTCATTCTCCTATTCCTCTCTTAATGTTTTTACATCAATAGCAATGATTGGAATTGGTACCTTACCTTTTACACCCTTCTCCAAATATTTCACGTAGTCAGTTTCACTTATTTCCATTCCAACCTTCATCTCACTAGCACATTTCAAAAAATCCGATAAAGACTCAGCATACACAAGATATTCATACTTGCTTGATGAGTCTATTTCTATCGATGCACCTTTTTTCCATACAATTTTCTTAGGTCTAGTATGATGTATGTCCAAATGCTCTGGTCCGATAACATAAAACTCTGGATATGGTACTGAATCTTCCATTACAACATACATTGTCCCAGAATTTTCTAGTTTTTTTATACCATATTTCTTATCCTTCAAGATATCTTCATGAAAAGGAAAAGATGCTTTTCTACTTGCTGCAAACTCAACCTTTGGATGCTTTGAATAAAGACGTAATTGCTTATCATTTATAGCATTATATGGAATACTACGCTCAGTCGCGCTAGATTTAGTTTTGCACAATTTGAATTGCAAAAAGAGTTGCCTTACTTTTCCCGTATTGGGTTCAAAAAAGAACAACAAAACATCTCCAAGTTCACTCTTTTCGAAACTTGTTCCATTACGAAATTTTACCATACTTCTATGACTATGTATAATAGTGACTCCATTAATACCTTTTACAAGAAACATATCCTGAAACTTTGTAAATAACTCTTGCTCATAATACACCCCTTGTTGACACAACAGATGAAATGTATCAACCAATTTGTCAATTGTTCTTGGCATTTACAAATTTCCTTCCTATACATAACTCTGAACACTTATTCCCACACACTCAGCCTACAATTATAATTGTCCATTCTTACCCAGTACATTATCAAGACACTCTAAGTGAACCATCAACATTTCCTTTAATATCCTATATCTCTAAGAAATTCCTGCGCGACGTCTAATCCTTGTGCTGCGGAAGCACGAAGCAGTTCTACTGCTTTATTTATATTTTTAGGCACCCCTTGCCCATTATAATACATAGCTCCAAGAAAATACTTTCCTCTTGCATTTCCTTGATTGCTTCCTGCCAGGAAATAACTTGCTGCTTTCTCATAATTTATTAACACACCATTTCCAAATAAATACATCCTTCCTGCCTCAACAAGTGCTTCGTCAAATCCTTGTTCTGCTGCTTTCTCATACCAGTACACTGCCTTCTCGTAGTTTTGCGCTATTCCTATATTTTCTTCATACATCATTCCTAAATTGAACTGTGCATCTACATTTCCCTGTTCTGCTGCTTTCTCATACCAGTACATTGCCTTCTCATAGTTTTGCGCTACTCCTTGTCCACTCATATAAAAAACTCCTAAATTTCTCTGTGCATCTACATTTCCCTGCTCTGCTGCTTTCTGATTCCAAAAAATAGCTTTAGCCATATCTTTTTGCACTCGTTCACCATTATAGTACATTACCCCAAGTTTTTTTTGTGCCCAATCATATCCCTGTTCTGCAAGCTCAATAATTCTCTTTACACCTTCTTCATAATTTGGTGTTGCAAGCATAGCTAACGCCTCGTCCAACAATTGCTCTTCACTCTTTGTTGCAACCGGTGGTTCTGTTTTTATTATTGTTTCTGTTTGTGTAGCACGTGCACCCTTTAGTGAATCCAAATCTTCTGCCGTATCTCTAAACATACCAGTACTCTGGTTTCCTGCTACGGAATTCAATTCAGCAATTTTTCTCTCTATTTCCTTAAGTTCCTCTTGTAATTGTGCACGCCTATTCCCGTCTGTTACGGCATCAAGACGCTCTAAACATTCCATCTGTTTTTCCTGTAATTCCTCTAATGTATCTTTCTTTTCATTATTCTTAGCTCCAAATGAATTAAATAAACCCATCTCCTTTTTCCTTTCTACTCATTAAAATCCTGTTCTACTAATGTTATCATCTGTTCCTTTGATAATTGTTCCTTATTTCGAAGCGCCACAGCAATTCTTGAATTCTTTCGTTTTTCGACCTGTTCCACGATATTTCGGATACCTCTGGCATTTCCAAAATCTTTTTCCTTCATTCTTTTTCGGATTAGTTCTCTTACCGTTTCTTCCAGTTCTATCGGACTAATCAGCCCGGCTTTCCTGACCTGATATCCATAAATCTGATACAATTCGTCCTCTGAGTAATCCTCAAATACAATTTCATTTGCCAAACGACTTGCCAGCCCCTGATTCACATCAAGAAATTGATCCATATCCTTACCATAGCCTGCTAAAATAACCATTAGACTCTCACGTCTGTTCTCCAGCTCTGCAACTAATGTACTAACCGCCTCCCTTCCAAAATCATCATGGTCGCCATTTACCAGAGTATAGGCTTCGTCGATAAACAGTATCCCTCCTTCTGCCTCCTTAATCTTTTTCATTACATTTTTCGCCGTATGTCCCTGATAGCTGCCTACCAGGTCTTTTCTGCCGGTTTCAACAAATACATTTTTCTTCAAAATACCAAGCTTACAGTAAATCTGTCCCAGTAATCTGGCTACCGTTGTCTTACCGGTTCCTGCATTTCCTTTAAATACAAGGTGCAATGTACCATGTCCATCATCCACCTCAAGTCCATGCTCCTTCATTGCCTTTTTTACTTCCAGATTATCCACCAGTTCCTGAACCTTTGCTTTTGCCCCGCTTAATCCGGTCAACTCCGATAGTTCCTTCAAAAGGTCATCCAGTGATTTCTCTTCGGCTGTTTTTTTATCCAGTATTTTTTGTAAATCTTCTTTCGTAATCACGTCATATTCTGTCCTGGTAACTATTCTTTTACCGGACGACGCATTTGCAAGCCTTTCGTTCATTCCTTCCAGTACATCGTCCAGTACATTTCGTACACCTCTGGCATTACCAAAATCCGGCACTTTGGATTTTGTTTCAAACAGCTCGTACAATGTACTCTCCGTATCCGGTGCAAATCGCATTCCACGGGATTTGACCATATTTTTAGCAATCTGAACCATTTCCGCCGTTGTATAATCTTCAAAAATAATCTCGTTGCGGATACGGCTGGCAAAGCCCGGATTACTCTTTAAAAATTCATCCATTTCTTCTGAATATCCAGCCAGAATTACCATCAAATTATCCCGGTTATTTTCCATGGCTGCGATTAATTCATCTACCGCCTCGTGTCCAAACGTGTCCCCATCATCTCTGCAAAGAGCATAGGCTTCATCGATAAACAGGATTCCTCCCATGGCCTCTTTTACCTTTTCCTGCACAAGCTTTGCTGTATGCCCTTGATATTTCCCGACTAAATCTGAACGGGTGCAGGATATCATTCTATTTCCTCTTGGCAGGATTCCAAGTTGTTGATAAATCTTACCAAGCAGATTCGCCACTGTTGTTTTACCTGTTCCCGGATTGCCCATAAACAGCATATGTAGAGACATTTTCGTTTCTTTTCTTTGGGAACCAGCCTCTCTGGCTTGTTCTTCTGCCTGTAATGTGACAATTCGTTTTCTTATCTGTTCTTTTATAGAATGAAGTCCAACCATGTTATCCAGTTGTTCAAGCAGTTCGCCAAGATTTTCTTCCTCAACTTCCATATTGAAATCTTCCGGTCTTAAAGTTACCATCTGCGATTCTTCTATACTGTCTAAATCGCTCAAGCGCTCTGCCATATTTATGGATGCTTCATCCAAATACCTTCCAAGTGAAATACTATTTAAAAACTCTGAGGAACGATATTCCATTTCAATCCTGCGCATAAAATTCTTTTTTGCCGACTCATGGATTAATAATGCTCTCTCTTTTGCCAGTTTTTCTCCAATTTGGGCAAGCTCTTGTACCGAGTAACTTGGTATGGTAATCTGCCCAAACAGGCAATCCTCCAAAGTTGCATTGAATTCAAACAGTTTTTTTATGCTTTTCTCGCTTCCTGTAAGAATTAGTGAAATTTCTTCGCGTTTTTCTTTCATTACCCGTTCGAGTTCAATGGCAATTTCCCGCAAACATCCCGCATTACCATTCTCATCAGGTTCAAGAAGCAAGTCCATTTTCTCTATAATTACCGTAGCATCCGTAAGCTGCCCAAACAACGTTTTGATGCCTTGTTCCTTATCACTTTCATACGCACGAGATAATTCTAAAGCATCCAGAAACACCGGTTCTTCAGAATCCCGGATTCCAAAATCACACAAAAGCTGTGCAATAATTTTGCCAACCATTGTTTTTCCGCTTCCGCGTTTTCCAATTACTGCAAAATTTGTTGTTCGTATAAGCTCCGCTTGAAAATCATTATTTTTTCTTTCCTGCTGCAATCTCAACACGTTGTAAAAGCTATCCAGTTCCTTTGCCACGGTCTCCATTCCCACAGTATCCTCAAAGCATTCCTGAATATTGCGCGGAATCTTTCGTTCCTTCTTCTTTTTTTCACCTCGTCTGAACTGAGTTGCTAAGCTAACAGTCTGTGGCTTAGTTTCCATATTCTTTTCATTTGTGCTATGGGTTTGTTCCCTTTTCGGATTATTCTCTTCTGTATATCCATTTTTTAGTAACTCTTCGAATTCTAAAAGGTATTCTCCGGTTGGAAACAGGCGCAATGCCTTTTTCACGCACTTGATAGCTTCTTTGCTACGATCGGTCATAAACTGAAGCTGTGCTAAACGAAACATCAGATATTCATCATATTCTTCTTTCAGAAGTTCTTCCAACTGACTAATGGCTTCGTTTTTGCTATTTTCTGAACATATTTTGTCAATATCACTTTTGTTCATTGCTTTGCCAATGCCTTTCTTAACTTATTTTATAATCCCTCAGCATTCCGGTTACATTCTGTACCGTTTCGTCATCGAGATTAGCAATTCGTTTCATATGATATTCCTTTTCAAACCCCACGTCCGGCAGCGCTACTGTAATATGAATCAATTGATAATGATCTAACCAAATACGAATAACGATTCGTGACTTTTCGGGCAAACCATCCGGTAGCTCTATTTCAAATCTGCCAATAATGGTCACGTCAGTCAGTTCTTTAAATTCACCCTCTGTTACTGCCAGCTCTAACTTTTGCTGATTCTCAACCATAGTTCTAAAGTATTCTTCCTGTTGTACAGGAATCTGAGAGTTTCTGCGAATGATAATCTCATTTTCTTCCTGACCATACTCATTTACTACTACGACTCCTATGCTATGAGAACATACATCTGTAAACTTTGTTTTTGTATTTCCTACTTTGGCATAAATGGCAGCTCCCATGGCTACCGCCTCGTCCGGATTAATTTCCTTGCAAGGCTCTTTACCTGTAAATTGCGCTATATGCTCTGTCACATAGGGGATTCGACTGGAACCGCCTACCATAAGCACCTTTGAGATGTCACCCACAGTTAGTTTTGCTTCTTTTAACGCATCCTTGCATTTACTTTCTGTTCGCATATAGACTCTGGCAACCATAGACTCAAACTGATCTCTTGTCAGTTCAATGGACTCCTTCACTTTTCCTACTTTGAGTGGAATCGTCACTTTAACCTTCTGGCTTAGATGGATTTTTGCATTTTCTGCTTTTATGTACAAATCCTGTAATTCATCCGTATATTCTTCATCCTCCAGGTCGATATCATGGTGTTCTTTCATGTAATCATTGACATAATCTACAATAAACTGGTCAAAGAAGTGTCCCCCTGCATTAGACAGACCTCCTGTACTTAGTACTTCAATATTTTCAAAGCTATGTATTTTCAATATCGTTACGTCAAAGGTACCTCCACCCAAGTCATAAATCATGATATTTTCATTCTGAATATTGTGATTCTTTACATAGGAAAGAGCTGCCGCCGTAGGCTCATTAATCATTCCTACTAAAGGCACACCAGCCATGACCACTGCATCTCCTGTAGCCTTTCTCTGTGCATCCGTAAAGTATGCAGGCACCGTGACAACTACACCCTCTACCTTTTCTCCGGTAAAGTTCTGTGCATCCTGCACTACCTTACGAAGGATAAAACTGGATATCATTTCAGGTGTGTAAGACTTTCCGTCACGTTCTTTTAAGACGACATCTTTTCCCATATAATTTTTTACCACTGCGATGACATCCTCCGGGCGAAGCACTGCATTCTCCTTTGCTACATCACCTACGATAATTTCATTCTCTTCATCAAAGAGTACTACGGAAGGGGTTAAAGCGCTTCCTTCGGTATTATCTATGATGTGGATTTCTCCGTTATCCTCCATATATGCTCCTACAGAGAAAGTCGTTCCTAAATCAATTCCCAATATCATCGTTCTTATCCTTTTCTTTTTTTCAATTATTCCCGAGTTTTCATCCTATTTACCTTATTATATAATATTTTATATGTAATATATGTGTTTTTCAATATATCTTAACTTCCAGAATTTTTTCCACTCAAATGTAAAGATTGGAGCCTACTTGTTGCAGCACTCCAATCTTCATTATTTTACGCCAGTATTCGTTTCAAAGATATCAATAAGAAATGGCAACATTGCTTCCTGCTCTCTAACATATGATTGATAGCTAAAGATTGCACCTGGTGCATCCAAATCATTTGCATTGCCAACGCATACAAATCCGTTACCTTCAATCCCTATGTAAGTAGTTATATGACGCATCTTACCGCTGTCATTTTTTTCAATTAAATTCATAAGCGTCAGACCATCACCGATATCATATAGGTCGATTCGTTTCTTTGATTCCTTTTTCATTCTGTCAGACCTTCCCCTTTCACAAATACAAGAATCTCTTCATAGGATCTGCTGCTATTTATAACCGCATCCATTAATTCTTCCTTACGCAGTTCATTACGCATTTTTACAAGCTCTGCAAGAGCATCCTTTTCTGCTTCATATCTGGCTTTGGCCTTTTCCAATGTCTCTTTCTGCTGTTCGATTTTTGCATCAAGCTTTTCTGTAGTTACTCTGGATTTATATTTTCTTGCCACTATGATTTCCTCCCGTTAATCTTAACCTTAAGAACTTTTGGATTCAGTTCATTGCTGATTTGTTCCGCTTTTCTTTTGATATAATTCGCATCAATACCAAATGCTTTGAGTATTATTTTCTGGTTTGCTGTTACAGCATGATCCAGGCGATAAACGCCATCCGCCTGCCGTATCATCTCTATTTTCTCAAGTTCCCTGATTGCTGCAGGTACATTCATAAAGTTTGGAGAACTGAGCAGTTTTTCTTCTTCATCCTTGAGCTTTGTATTCATGCGATTTCTGATAATCAGGGCAACAAATGCAATCAACATTTTCCCTTCCAGCGCATCACCGGTATACACCCTCATACTTCTGTTGCCTAAAAATGTCTTATCCGCTTTGAATAACTTTTCAGAAACATCCCTGCTCTTATACAGTTCAAGAGCCTCTTTCGCCTTCATATTTTCCGAAGTAATAATACAGAAATAACCACACATTTTCAGTTCTTCTTCAATAACAGAGCTCTTTTCTATAGCACACACAAAGCACTGGTCTTCCTGACCCTCGTGGTAGTATTCCAGGCTGAAATACTTTTCATATGATTTATCAAGTACTACAGGTTGCCCCTCCAGTTTCTTAAAATAAGCAGCGAGCTTGTCTATTTTTTGTTCCAGTTGTTCCCTTTCAGCAGCTGCCTTGCTATAGCTGTAATAAATGTGCAGATATCTGTTTCTTTCATCCGATGGAAAGACAGTTCTTTCCACAGTAGTTCCATTTACACCAAAGCGTCTTATTGTATACTGCCTGCTATCTTCAAATGTACCCTTAACTTCTTTGACAGCATCGTTAACAAGGGCTTTCATGCCTTTTATCATGATTACAAAATCATAACCACATTTATCCATATATTTGATATTTTCACGGCTGAAATAACCGCGGTCGAGAATAAATCCTGCGTTCTTATATCCGTAAGCCTTGGCTTTATCAAGCATGCACTGAAGCTGTGATACATCCACAATACTTCCGGGATAATCCTCATAGAAGAGAGGCTCTCTGTTATTACAGTCATAAGCAATGGAATAATTAAAAATTGGCAGTCCCTTATCGTCCTTAGCATGACCGTATTCAACAAGTTCAATATCTCCAGCCTGACAATTCTTATTGGTAGAATCGTAAGATATATATATCTTGTCCTTATTCTTCTTTAATGCATTCCATTCATTCTGAAATTCTACAGAATCATCAACAGAAATCTGTCCGATGAACTCAGAGACCGTTGAATCACTGTATATTTTATAGCCGGGTGTAAAAAGCGGATGATTATAAGCATAATCCTGATAATACTGTCCGGCATTATTTTCTGTTGTCAGATAGTAGCTTGCCAGGTCAAGAAATAAACCTGTTCCTCTGCCATCGTTATAAATGGATGACACGATGTTTTCCACCATACTTTCCATCATCAGTTTTTCTATAACCATAAAGGTTCCAATCCGGAGGCAGCTACTCCGCTCATCCCGTCCCTCATCCGTTGGAAGTTCTGCATCAGGAAAATATTTCATAAAGTTCGGATTAGGATACATCATGGCATCATCATCTTCACACTTTTTTCCTATCGTGGTTCTCTTGGGAATGTTATATTTCTTGTCTGGCTTATATACCCTGTCATACTCATAATTAATGTATGTTACACCCTTTATGGTACGCTCAAAAATTTTTCCTTTTTCCTCAGGAATCTTAACCAAAAAATCATAATACATAGTCGTTTCTCACTCAATAATTAAGTATGTATACCTACTCAATTATTATAACAAGAAATGGGCAGGAAATCAAGAAATTTCTTGATTTCCTGCCCGTTTTGAGCATTTATTTTTCGATTGAGTGTCAACTTCTACTGGAAGTTAAGAATTAAAGACTAAAACACATGTCTGCTATATACTAAACGCACGCAATGAATGCGTGCGTTTCCGATACCGCTCATCAATCCTCATATTTTAAGCAATGATACTCACACCATTCCTTTGCTTTTTCAAGATACACCTTATGCCTGAAATCATAATAGGATTCTGCAATTCCAAGACTATTAATCAAATCTTTGAAATGTCTGTAAGGTTTTGTACGGTGCAATGCTGCTGTCATCTTCTCTGACATTGTTTCGTTAGGATAATCATATGCAAACTCCTGCATAATTGGATACTCTCGTAGTTCGTACTGATTTGGTAGAATCAGATAATCATCAGAATCCTCAACCTCCTCTATCAGCTCTCTGCATTCCATCTCATCTATCATCCAGGGATCTTCGGGAATGTTTACAACCTCACCAGTCTTAATATTCAGAAACTGATTCCATTCATCTGAACATTCCTCAAATGCATCTGCTATTGTCGAAAGCTTAATTACTTCCATCACACCGACTCCTATTTACAAAATATTTTCAGGCTTGGTTTTTCTTCCGGTCCAGCCCATCCACTTGGCCCATTCTTTACTTTCACTGACCTCCTGATAATCATCACCGTTTATTGTTTCAAGAAAATCTGCAAATCCATGTATGCCGCCAACATCATCCATTACATTAAGACCATCCGCATATACGCATACTGGTTTTGCACCTAGATATACCTGACTGATTCTCTCTGTTTCTTCCTCAGGTACGTCATAGCCTGATGAATCTGTATACCTGATTGGCTCCTTTGGAGTTTTTCTTTTTCCAGTTGTTCTATCTGTTGCATCAGGATTGCACCAGTCAAAATCCTGATCTCCAAAATAAGCCTCAGTACATGTTATCCTAACTGTCCAGTCATCTCCAAAATCATAACAATAGTAAATGCTGTCAGCAAAAGGAACCGGCTGAGGATTTCCATCTGCAATATCCGGAATCAGCACTCGCTCAAGCATTCTTATTCTTTCATTCAGTTCCTCAATAATTTTTTCAGGTTTCTTGCCAAACTGTTTCTTGATTTCGTCATAGTCTCCGGTATGAATGCCACGCTGGAAGCTCACTTCACTCTTTCTTAGTTCAAGCAGTTCTTCCAACAGTCCAAGCATTGCATCATACTCTTCAGGATCATCTTTTTCAAATTCATCATAGTAATCAACCTTATGCTGAACGAATTCCTTCTGCATGGCACGCCACTGAATACCAGAAAGTTTTTTCGCTGCCCTATAACTCTTTGCGAACAAATCTCTAAGGTTCAAACTCTCAATCAGAACATTGTAGCTGCTTTCAAAAAAAGCTATATCTCTTAACTCAGTAAGAGTCATGTTTCTGTTTTTCTTAAGTTCTTTTCTGTATTCTGCTTTGAAATCTTTTACATACTCGCGGTTTCTTGGATAGGAATCTTCAACAGCAAGTGCAAGAAATCCATAATTATATTTACTGCGCAGCCATGACTT
This sequence comes from Lacrimispora saccharolytica, assembly GCA_021531795.1. Lineage (GTDB taxonomy): Bacteria > Bacillota > Clostridia > Lachnospirales > Lachnospiraceae > Colinaster. The sequence continues at coordinate 256,108 of JADYUL010000003.1, read as the reverse complement.
TATACTGATTCCTTCTTCATAATCATCGTCCCAGAACTGGTCATCAAGTTCACTGTCAGGAAATCTGAACAGAGTACCACAGAGATTCATGTAATCATCAACCTTCTTGTTATCTGTTACCATTTCAAAATCCGAACTTGATAAGAAATATTTATGAAGGTGACTGTTCTGCCATCCAAAAAGTTTCTGAAGCATATAATGCATACAGTGAAGTGTCATTTCTCCTGGAACAAGAACCTCTCTTATGATTCCTTCCTTTGCCTTTGCATACTTAAGGAAGTCTTCCTTCTCTTTATCATTCATGCGAAGACCTTTGTCAGGCTCGTCTTCAAAAAATGAACTAATAAGTTCAAAACGAAGTTTTAATACAGCTGGTGGTCTGTGTGGTATGAATGTCTCTTCCGAGAAATCTTTTCTCGCACTTGCGAAATCAAAGATGTTACTGTTATCAGCATCAGCAATTACATTGTCGTGATAATCTGCATTACTACCTTCTGTTACTGAAGCCTGGCTGACTGCAGCCTGTTTCATTCGGTCTCTATATTCTCCACTACGCTCAGCATCATTACTCTTTGTTCCACCATATGCTCCTCTCGTATAAGGCATATATGACTGAACATTTTTCTCTGACATGCAAAGTTCATTTGCAATTTCTTTTACAGACATTCCTGCAGCATAGCACTCAGCAACATTTCTGCTTGTAGGACTTTCCCACAGTCCTTCCGTAATCAGAACTCTTCTGACCTTTATGGTGTTTGTATTTAGGTTAGCAACAACCTGCTTAACAGAACCTGTTGCATGGTATTCATCTACTATCTTCTGATATAAATCATCTCTCTCGTCCACTATGGCTACCTCCATAAAATAATCCGAGCCATCGCCCAGTAGTAGCTACATATATAGTGTATGTCTTTAGCGCGCCTTGTGTCAACCCTACCTTTTGTCTCTCTTAAATATTTAATATGCCCTAATTGTCCATTGCTATTAACACCAATTCTTCGTCCCCTTGAAACATATGAGAATATCTCTTAAATATCGTCGCCTGTGTATCACCACTTACCGCTTCTATTACCGGAATCGGTACTCCACTGCGTATCAATCTACTGATGTAGGTATGCCTAAAATCATGACACGTATATTCTCTCAATCCTTTTTCTCTGCACGCTTTTTGTATCATTACAGTGCATGCATTATGCTGCCAATCAAAGATTCTGTCATTTAAATCACCACCACGCAAATGTTCATTCTTAATTTCATTAAACAATGTAATCACAACTTCCGGTAAAGGAATCTTTCTTGTTTTATCGTTCTTTGTTCCTTTTAATAAGCGATATGCCGAATTATATGATTTATTTACATTAACGCGCATGTATTTTTCTTTACCTCGAGGTGTCTTCGAATATGTTTCAAAATCACTGTATACAAGTGCAATAACTTCTCCAATCCTCATACCGGTAAAGTAAAGAAGGTTTACTAATAATTTATATTTAGGATAATGATTTTCTCCGACTCGATAAAAACAGTTCTCATCAAAATATTCATTTATTTTTTCCAACTCTTCTTTTGTTATTACATTTCTTTTTATTCCGGTAGAGATACGTGGACTATCCCAAAAATCTACGGGATTCTCTGAAAGATACCTATTCTTGTATGCTACATTAATGAGTTTTCTAAGGCATGCATTGATATTCCATACAGTTTCTTCTGAATATCCATAATCACGACATTGCGCAATCAATCTAAAATACATTTCTTCCGTAATCAAAATAATTGGAATATCTAACGATATAAATTTCGCTAACATATCACATTGCTGACTCGTATTTCTTATCGTTATCATACTATATTGATTTGCGATTGCTTTTTCTTTCCATAATTCAAAGGCATCTTTTAATGTAATCTCCTTTGAACTGGGTTTAAATTTAGCACCTTTTAACTCATTCAAGGTACTTACCGCATCTTTATACGAATTTATACCATAACACCATTTTTGCATGTATTTTCTCTTAGATGTTGCCATGTCAACAATCGTATAACAGTACTTAACATCATACTTGTTCGTCACTGAATTCTTATAAACACCTGGCTGTTTTGTCTTGATTCTCTGAACCTTTTTCACACTTTTTACCTTTTTTGTTCCCATAAAAAAAGAACCTCCTCGTATAAATATTCCGTATACGAATTTTTATCAACAATATATACGATAAAAATACGAATACACGAAATTAATATACGAAAAAGGTTCTTCTACTTGCCAGATGTCCTATAAATACAAGCTTTTACTTGTCTAATGACTTCATTATCCCAAAATTGTGCGTTCTCCTCCCAGATTTTTTTACTTTCCTCTGTTCCCATGTTCTCTCCCACTCCCCAAATTTGCTTTTTTGCTTCCATTAAATCTTCCTTACTATATTCCATTGTTACCCTCCATAACTTCTGATTGTTGCCGTCTTGACGATTATGTATCTTTACATTACCTTCTGAAACATATGGCGCACCTTGTCCAGGCGGCTGTTTGGACGGCGGGGCTGGATGACCGGCTGACCGACAGCGGCCTGATATCCTTTCAGCTCTGTAAGGCATACGCTCTGCCCGTTGGTGTAAAAGGCCAGATCAGTACGGTATGCCTGTATACAGCGGGCGGGAATCTCGCCAGTAAAGACAACTTCATCCTTTTTTTCCTGGACCGTTTCGATGGTGGCACAGTATTTCGGTGCATCATGATAAGCCCTGGAAAGATATTCCCGGGGCGCATAGAGGGTGAAGGAGAGATAAGGTTCCAGCAGTTGCGTCCCTGATTCCTTCAATGCCTGTTCCAATACAATCGGGGCCAATGAGCGGAAGTCCGCCGGCGTGCTGACCGGACTGTAATAAAGCCCGTATTCAAAGCAAATCTTACAGTCCGTTACGTTCCAGCCGAACAAGCCCTGCTCCAGCCCGTAACGGATACCATCCCTGACAGCGTTTTGAAAACTCTGGTTCAAGTATCCCAGCGAAACCCGGCTCTCGTATTGTACACCGGAGCCAAGCGGGAGTGGTGTAACAGACAGTCCGATGGATGCCCAAAACGGGTTGGGCGGCACCTCGATATGGATGGTGTGGCTGGCTGCTTTGAGCGGCCGCTCCATATAAATGACGGTGGGTTCCTTTACCACTGTTTCAAGCTTGTATTTTTCCGACAGCAAAGCGGAAACAACCTCCAACTGCACCCGGCCCAAAAAAGAAAGAATGATCTCATGGGTGATGGAATCCACCTCGCAGCGCAAAAGCGGGTCAGTATCCGCAAGTTGCGTAAGAGCGTCCAGCAGCCGTTCTCTTTGCGCTGCCGTTTTCGGCGCAATCGACGTCCGCAGCATGGGGAGGGGGTCCTCACGCCACCTTTTACGAGGGAGCCGGGTTGGGTCCCCTAATACATCGTTTAACCTCACGCTGTCGCTGGGAAGGATAACAATTTCACCCGGATAAGCGGTGTCTGTCCGAACAATTTCCCCTTTGGATGGAATACGCATCTCTGTGATTTTCAGCTTTTCTCTCCCGGCCAGGGCCACCGTATCCCGCAGGCGCAGCGTTCCGCTGTATAGCCGTAGATAGACACGCCGCTGGCCGCAATCTGTATACTCCACCTTGAAAACGTTGCCGCATAGGGCGGCGCTCCCCTGTTCCCCAATCGGTTGGAACAGCCCTGTCACCGCATCCATCAACGGTTGAATGCCAAGGCCCTTTTTGGCGCTGCCATAATAGACCGGGAACAGGGAGGCGTCTTGAACCCGCCGCTGTTCCTCCCGCACAAGTTTTTCCCGGCTGATTGGTTCTCCTGCGATATACTTTTCCAATAATTCATCGTTATTTTCGATGACCGCATCCCATGCTTCTATGTCGGTATTTTCCTCCAGGACTATTTCCGGGGACAGCGACACCGTCTGCTTGATGATAATATCGGCGGAGAGCTTATCCCGAACAGACTGAACCACGCTCTGCAAATCAACGCCAGCCTGGTCGATCTTGTTGATAAAGATAACGGTGGGAATGTTCATTTTCCGCAGGGCATGGAACAGAATACGGGTCTGGGCCTGCACGCCATCTTTAGCGGAGATCACCAAGATGGCCCCATCTAAAACAGCCAAAGAGCGGTACACCTCCGCCAAAAAATCCATGTGGCCGGGCGTATCCACAATGTTAACTTTACATCTGTGCCACTGGAAGGAAGTGACTGCCGCTTGAATGGTAATCCCACGCTGCCGCTCCAAAAACATGGTGTCCGTCCTCGTTGTCCCTTTTTCGACGCTCCCCGGTTCTGAAATGGCTCCGCTGGCATATAGCAGGCTCTCCGTCAAGGTCGTCTTTCCAGCGTCTACATGGGCAAGAATTCCAATATTGATTATTTTCATGTGATTGTCCTCCCTTTACAGCCCCAAAGGGCATAAAAATCCCCAGCAGTAAAATACTTTTACCACTGGGGATTATAAGTTGCGGACATACACATATACAGCATACACCTGTTTGTGATTGCTGTTTTTGGGGATATGTCAAAATTGATAAGGCAAAAGTATTCTTAAATTGGGTACAAAAAACTAAGCCCCTACAAAAGGAGCTATCATAATCCTTTGTTCCCACTATTTGATTATAGTTTTATTTAAGAATACCTTGCCGCATATTTTTTACTCCTTTTCTGGAATTGAATTATTATATCACATCAGTTTTAGGAAAACAAGTATCTAAAAGAAATTTTTCTTCCCCTTATATGTAACAATCATACCGGCTTCCTAACGTTCAGAATGGTTTCTACTGTCTGCTGCGGTGTTTGGTTGGAATTGTCCAGCCAAAAGCCGATCCGTGGTGTTGTCTGCATTTTACTAAATACAAATTCAATGTATACAGAAAGAAATATATAAGGAGTGGGAGGGATTCCGCCGTAGTCGGCATTGTAGGAAAATCCAAAAGTTTAGATTTTCTCAAAATGCTTATCTTTTGGTCTTTGGTTCGGAATAGTGTAGTGCTGGCGGTCTATCTATTGTTTTCGGTTGCTTGCTTCTTTACCGTACATGAGCATTTGCACCTGGGTTATCATTTCCATATCCTTCTAAGAGATTAATAACTCCCCAGACACCTACACCTGCTCCGATTGCTGTTACTACCGTCTTAAGACCGGTTACTGCTGTTGTAAAAAACGCCATTTTTCATTTCCTCCATTAATCTTTTTGTTCATGCCTTTTAACTGTTTGTCCGCACATACGGCAGTCTCCCGATGGCATACAAAAGGCACATACGACTTTTGGACACTGTGTCCACAAGTGATGTGCCTAACGGGTACCATATTAAGTTGTCCGTATTAGCTGACGATAGGGAAGCTTATATTAAGCCATCAGCTTATACCTTTTTCCATAAAGGAATTACTTAATCTCTCCGGCATCGAATACCTCATCAATAATCTGCCCCTTTTTCATCTTCATTGTGCCGGGCTTGATGACTGATGGTTACAGCCTTATGGAAGACAAAAAAGTTTCTCTTACATCTACATGGAAACAACATGAAACAGACTTAAAAAATCTTGAATCAGCATTATCGACGCTCAATGAATACATTGATAAAAGTGGTGCTGAGTCCATGCAATCTCACATTCACGAAGAAGCACGTGAGGATGATAAAACACAGTCAAAGAAAGACCAGTCATTATAGTCAAAATAAAAAGGCGGGGTCATCTGACCCCACCCTAAAATAATTAATTAATTAGATCTTCTGATTTCTTTTTCTTTATTACAATGAATGCTCCAAGAGTGATTACAATTACCACAATGCAGATTATGATAACCCACCATGGATTCCATGTTTTACTATCTGCTTCTGTGACATCCTGTGTATCCTTCTTATCATTTTCTATTGTAGATATTTCTTCATCAGAATCAGTTTCTCCATTTAATACTTCGCCATCTGATACACTATCCATCGGCTCTGTGTCAATTACAATTGCATAATCAGAAGCGTGAGTAAATGTAAGATCTGCCGTTCCATCCGCTGCAATCTCATCGTAACAGATAAATTCCATCTCTCCGGTATTTTCGTTATAGTAGAACAGATTTGCAAAAAGACCTGCATTCTCTGCTTCCATGTTGATGGAAAGCACTGCAGTAAATCCAAATTCTCCATCATACGACAGGCTTATCTGCTTACTGTATCGCTCACCGGTTATGTTATTAATTATATCTACCGGGATGGAATTAGTATTAGTCTTTACACTAAAGTCAATATCACCAATTGCATCACCCGTAATACTTTGTCCGTTAACGCTCCATGTGATTCCATTACCCATATCGAATACAATAGTAACGTCTTTTCCTTTGATTTCACTAAGAACATCACTTGGTACAACTGCGGCACCATTCATATCTACGGTAACTGTATCACCATCCTTCACCTGATCTACTTCATCACGGATTACATCCCAGCCTTCTTTACCGTTTTCACCCTTAATAAAAGGTTCCTCGATATTATTTTCAGTATTTGTAGCCGGTTTAATATTATTTCCGATTCCAGGTGATAGATTTATTTCCTGTGTAAATGAACCCGGTATCACTATCGGTTTTATCGTTGGCTTAGTAATATTTCCAATTCCTAAATCCGTAATGTTTCCTGTGTTACCACTGTCATTATTGTCACCATCGTTATCTGAACTATCACCCGCATTACCACTATCGCCACCACCGCTGATGACAAGCTTAGGAATAACGGTCACATCATTCTTCTCACCACAAACACTGCAATGATGGCTCTTGCTTCCCTCTGAAGTTGTGGTAGCCGCTACATCGATGATCCATGCGCTGCTAAATTTATGTGCTGCCTTCACGACGATTCCGGACTCGATGGTTGCGCCACAGACCGTACACTCTCTGTGTCCCAGTCCGTCTGTGGTACAGGTCGGAGCCTGTTCGCCATTTCCGGTATATAGGACATCTCCTGCAATATGATCGCATGCAGACCTTGTGATGCTGACAGTTACAGTAGTATTTATATAGTTTGCCTTGTCTGCTCCAATATACTCTGCAGTCGCTGATACTAGTGTTTCTACTGGGATTCCCCCTGGCCCTGATATGGTTGTTGTAAGTTTCTTATCCCTGCATGACTCCTGCCATACCCAGCCACTAGGTAACGGCACATCTCCTACTGTATTACATCTATTTGATGCATTAATGCTTGTTCCCGGCATATTCGGGGCATTGGCTGCCTTATCTACCATTATTGTAATATCCATGCTTACTGCGTTGTAATTTGTCGTTTCCGGAAGGGAAGCGGTAATCTTTGCAATTCCTGTTCCCGTAATGGTCACATAGCCTCTTGCGTCAACAGTTACAATGGCATCCTTTTTCACTGGACTAGCGCTTGTATCCTTGCTTTCGGTCACCTCATACTGTAAGCTCGCCTCAGCGCTGTCGTCCGTCGCATCCAGGAAGAACTTGATATCTCCATAGGTCTTGGTATGTCCAGTCGTTGCAGTAATCACAGGTGTTGCCTTTGTAATGGTCAGTACACCCGGGATCACGGTTACATGATAGTTAGCACTGTTTGAAGTGCCGGTAATCGCATAACCGCCTGCTTTTACAGGAGAGTTTTCATTTGCTACGCAGGTTAATGTGATGCCAAGATCTTCTTTTGTGTCAGTGCCTACCAATGTACCTTCTGTGATTGCAAAGGTAAACGCCGGGTTTGCCTGTCCATAAGTCTTCGTCTTATCGTCTGCCGTCACGGTGATTACTCGCTTACTTACCGTCGGATTCACAAGGACGATCACAGTGTCATAGATGTCTCCATAGGTATCCGCCGGAGTAAAGGTTACCTGATAGGTATCTTTTATTCCCACAGCCGGAACATTTGCCTTGTTGCTGTCAGTCACCGCCCATGTACCTGTAATCTCTTCGCTTCCAACCTTTGCCACGCCATCGGTCAGCGTCATATCTGCCACTGTCTGGCCGTAGGTTCCGCTGATGGTTGGTTGCTTCGTAACTACCGGCATAGTTTTACAGGTCGTAAATCTCTGCCTATGGACTGTAGCGGTGCTGTTGCCTGCCTTGTCCACTGCCGCCAGATACAAGGTATATGTCGTATTCGGACTTAAGCTACTTAATGTGATCTGCTTTGCTTCTGTTGCCATTTCTACAGAAGACACACCCTCTTTTGCGGTCCAAACAGTCATTCCCTGGCTATTCTCGCTTGAAGTTGCAAAGCTATCAATTGAATCCGGTGCAACCTCACTTATCATATAGAAACAGATTCCAGCTTCACTTCCGGTAAAGCTGATCTTTGCACTGGTATCCGTCAGTGTCAGATCACTCTTGCTTGGTACCGTAATGCCACTGATTGTCGGGGCAGTCCGATCAAGTACCACGCCGTCTGAGCAGACATAATCGCTCCTGTTACCAGCCATATCCACTGCGTAAGCATAAACCACGTAGTTTCCTTCATTACTGAGGCTCGTCAGTGTCTTAGTCCCGGTAAGCGGTGAAGCAGATGAATCAACAGGATACTTGGTAAATGCGTTAACCAATGCATCCAATTCCTCTTTTGTCTTTACAGCCGTACTGCCGGAATTATCCACATAATAGTAATATGCATCAATACCACTTAAGTTATCCTTCGCGCATACCTTCACATCCACCGTCGCATCTTTATAGAACAGATCAAAGGAAATGGTATTTACCAGTTTCTTCCACCAGTTTTCCTTCACGCTGATTCCGCAGCCGTTTTCCGTCCAGGTAGGTGCAGTCTTGTCGATTTTGATTTCCTTATCTTGAGAACCAATATATCCGGTTGTTGTCTGCTTAAACCAGATGGTGGTATTGTTTTTACCTTCTGTGCTCACGATATAGCTGTCTGCAAAGGCTCCTGTAGGACTGCCTGAAAATTGCAGTGCACCCCATAAAGAGTTTATATCCGCCTTATTCTGAATCGTGACATCGGAGGAATACCAGCCGTCTTTCCCTTCCGTACCGGAAACAGTACAGTAATCCAGATACGTCTCCTGTGCATACGCAATGCTAAATTCAGCACTTGCCGAACCTGTATAATTTCCGTTTGCAGCGGTAATGGTAACCTTGGCCTTACTGTCTTCCGCAGATACCGATGTATTGTTTGTATAGGATACCGTATAGTCTGTGCCGGGCACAAGCGTCCTGTTGCTGTCCTTTACGGTGATCTCCGGCTTGACTTCCTGTCCGGTATAATAGTGATTCGTGTCATTGAATGACATCATGGAAGAAGCCAGTGCCACCGGCGTAACCTTAGCAGTCTGCTTCTCCGAAATCCAATCCTTATAATTTGCCTTGGTAGCCTTTACATAGTAATCTAGCATACCGGCATCGGTTATGGTCGGCACGGTGGTAGACCATGTTGCTTTATTATCTGTGCTGTAATAGACTGTGTAATCCGAAAATCCATCTTTGGGCGTGATACTAACAACATCATGATTTATACCGTCATAACTGCCACTGTATGGCGTAATCGTGAATCCAGGCATATCTGCAGGGTAGATCTTGAAATTCATCGACCTTGAACCGGTAAAGTTTCCGCCTTCTTTTGCTGTAATCTTAACTGTAGGTGCTTTGTCAGCTTCATAGCCCTCGTTTCCGGAGAGAAGTTCATAAGCATTCGTATTATTTGAATACAATACTGTATAGTCCGTATCTTTTATCAGCGTATATTTACTGCCATCAGCCCGTTTCCATGTAACCACCGGCACAGGCTCCTTTGCAGCATTGTCATAGACGTAACCCGCCTCAGGTATTCCGGACAGGGTCATCTCAATTTTTTCAGCAGACAGCTCTACAGGCTTTATATTGAATGACCCAGTAGTCTCTCCCACGTTTCCGCTGTTTGTCACTGCTGTGATGGTTGCCGTCTTTGCTCCTGCGTTAGTTTTATTTTCATCGCTGACAGACACCGTATAATCCGTATCCTGCACCAGTGTCTTACTCAGAGCAATTTTATTTACTGTTACAGTCGCAGTAGGTAAAGCCTCTGCCCCAGTGTAATCCACATCAGGAACTGTAACGGTTATGCAATCTGTATCTGCAAGATTCGTTCCAAGTATTGAGTTCCTAGGCTCTGTAAATCCACTGACATTTGGATTACCATATACTGTTCCTACACCGCCTGTTAGTGTATAGGAGCCGGCATTATCGGATACCGTCACGCCATCATAAATCACACCTTTACTGAAGGTATGCTCGCCGTTAATAGAACTAGTGTAGAGTACGACATCACCATTCATGGTGATGCCTGAACCGGAGCCATTATTGCCGCCGCCGATTCCTGCTCCTCCGCCTGAACCGGTTGCAGTTACTGTTCCGCCGCTTATGGTAATGGTATTGTCAGGACTATTATTGGAAAAACCGATACCTTTTGATTTATCACCACCTATAGCTGTGACCGTACCGCCGCTTATGATAATTTTACCGCCTTCATTATTTTGATATCCACTACCGATGCCAGCTCCTCTCCGTCCTCCTGTAGCCGTTATCGTACCACCGCTTATGAAAATATCTCCGGCGGAAGTTCCGGTATCTCCATGGCTACCACCTATTCCTGCACTGTCCTCATCGCCAGTTGCTTTGATGTCACCACCATTAATATTTATGGTTCCACCTTTTCCCGATGTACCTCCACCAATGCCCGCTGCCCAAAATCCGCCTTTGGCGTTGATGGATCCACCATTGATAATAATATTGCCTCCGGCGCCGCCAGCCCCGCCACCGATGCCGGCTCCTTGTGCTCCCCCGGTGGCAGTAACCATACCGCCGTTTATCGTAATGGTGCCACCATTTCCAAGATCACCGCCGCCGATGCCGGCGCCATATGATCCCCCGGTGGCGTAGATAATGCCGCCATTAATAGTAATGGATCCTGCATTACTTCTTTTACCAATTACGCCTCCACCACCAATTCCACTAAAATTTTTTGTTTTTCCACTAACTTTGAGCTTGCCCGTGTTGCTAGTCAAGTAACCTTCTTTATCCACCTCCGGTGTCGACTGTCCATAGATAGTAAGACTGCTGTATTGGGACTCTCGCACAAGAATGCTTCCTCGAACATCTAGACTACTTTCATCCGTCAGAATCAAGTGAACATTTCCAAAAACTTCGATATCTTGATTGTCTTGATTGATTTCCACATCACCCTGCACCACATACCAAGTTTCGTTTCCACTAGTTCCCCATGTGGTAACTTCGCTTGTCACTTCGATAGCATCGTTGCAGGTCTTTTCCGTCCAGTTTGTGCCAGTTTCATCACAGGAGAGGTAGCTAACGCCGGTAATATTCAACATCTGCGCTCCGCCAAGCTCCACCAAAACGTTAAGTGCCTTAGCTTCATAAGAAAGCACATAGCCTTCAGGCAAAGCTGCAGCAAAGGTATAGCTGCCACTATATGCACCTTCTTTTGGATACTCCTCGCATGACCAGTCTCCCAGAGTGATGGTCTCCGATGCAGCTTCTGCTTCGATATCATCTTCATTTACTACCGTTGCCTGAATCTGTGTTGGCAGTAATGCCACAACATCATCAAAGAATGCCGGGGTTTCCTCATTTGCAAAAGGAAGAGCCAGTATTCCGGTTTCAGGATTTATTAATTCTTCTTCATCAATCCACTCCCATGCAGTGATTGTTAATTCTGTTTCGTTTTTTGCCTCTTCACTCTCACCGGTATTCAGCTGATTTTCATTATTTTCAGACTGTGCCTTACCTGTGCACTTACTTAAATCAGCTTCTTCTGCCCCACAGACCGGGCAGTCTGAGTTTACTTTATCTTCTTTACAAAGGTTAGCGCAGGTACATGTTACCTCACCGTTTGAAGGCATAGAAGTTCCTTCTGTCTCTGCCCTTGCTGTAATCGGAATCATCGTTCCAATCATACATGCACACAAAAGGATAGAAAGCGCTCGCTTCACGCTTCTTTTTAAATATCCTTTCACGCAGAATTTTTCCATTGCAATTTCCTCCGTTCAATATGGGAATATTTTATCCCCGCATCATATGTTTACGATGCTTTTCATCATCCGAAATGTTACACTTTAACTAATTTATCATACAATAAAACGGCATAAAATACAAGAAATACATTGCCCGTGGGTGCCTTATCGTGCTTTTAGGTCTCTTTTGTAAAATTTTATGTCTTAAATGCAATTAAATCGTTACATCTTCCCGTTATACCTTGTATTTTAAGCAACATAATGGTAATATGCGCATATTATTAATGTGCTAAGAAGGGAAATTTATGGCTGACCTTAACAGATTTTTTAAAAGAAATGACATAGAAATTGAGAAAATACTATATATTTATCATCATGGCAGAAAAACCATTGTTTGCAAGGATCCCGGTATTGAGGTTTCAACACAAACTCCCTTTAGGGAAGTGCTTGCATTTCTTCCAAAAGATGATTTTATTTCCATTACAAGAAATGCCATTGTACGCCGTGACAAGATACTAAACATAAGCCATGACGGCGTGTACACAATGATTGATGGAAAGACTTTTCAGGGCAGAACAAGATACTTAAGTACCCACAGGAAACTTAAGAAGGAAATGGAACAGGATGTAAAGAATGCTAAGGTGGAAAACCTTTTACCGCTTAGTTTTCTTGATAAATGCGACATCTTAAACAATATGCCCGTTGCATACTGTGTAATTGAACTTACCTTTGATGAAAACGGCCACGGGGTTGACTTTATTTTCCGCTACTGCAACAAACAAATGGAAATGGTGGAGGGCATCCCTATTGAAAAGATGCTAAACCGTTCTTTTTATGAGGTGTTTAAAAACGGCGACAGAAAGTGGCTTGTTGCTTATGCCGATGTAGCTTTGAATGGTTCAAATCGTACACTTTCTGATTACAGTCCGGAAATTAACAAAAATCTTACTATCTACTGCTATCAGCCTAAACCCGGGTTTTGCGCCTGTGTGCTTGTGCCAAATTAGGAATATGCTTACCATTCCGAACCCCCTTCCAAGAAATTAATACACTTTGAAAATACCAAAATGCTTAATTTCTATGTGCTCCCCGTGCCCGAACTCCCAGGGGAGCATTTTTTTACTCATTACTTCTGCATTCATTATCAGTTAAACCTTAAGTGCTTCATAAATCAAAAAAAGAAAACCGGTGTATCGAATTATTCATCCGACTCACCGGTTTATTGTCTACTCTTTTCTGAAAAGATTATGCCCTTAACCATCGGTATTATCCTTCTAATCATGGCATCATCCAATCCTTCAAACTCTTCAAGCAGTTCAATCTGAACTGGCGTAAGATATTTCTTACTGTTTTTTTCATCAATAAGCTGCGCTACTGATATATCAAGTACCCTGCAAAATTCACAGATGTATTCGATCTTTACAGCAGATCTCTTCTCAAACATCGAATAAAACGTGCTTCCCTTTATTACTTCCTCTCTTGATTGCTTCTGAAGTTCATAAAGAGTCATCCCTCTTTCCTTTAGAATACTCTCCAAACGACACAGTAACTCTTCGTTTGTCATGGCATATGCTCCTTCTTTTTGGATTAGTATATACCAATATTTTAGAGTATTATTCGTTCGGAAAAAATTGCGAGTATTTGTAGTGTTTTACTCTAATTATTTAGAGTAAATATAAGATAAGAAGTTATTTTACCGTTATTTTACTTAAGAAAGATACAAAAAAACCGCCTGCACCCTTGTGGAGTACATTCGGTTTTTTCATGGAATTAATTATGAGATTCAATCGGGTGGACTAACCGACTGTCTCTCGAATATTGAAATATGGACTTCATTATACCATAAACACATACTTTTCTCTATGTTCTTAAGTTATTTTTCTCTGATTCAAAAATTGAAATATTGGAAAACCATATAGAACTGTTCCATTTATTTGTGCCTGACACATAGAATGTTTGTTAACTTGTCAAACTCCTGCTAGGTAAGGTTCCTTACCTCTCCTTACCTCTTCAATTGTTGCCCATTCTAATCATCCGTTTTTGTTCAATCCTCAGAATCTTCATCATCGGTTTCTGATTCCTTATCAGTATCTTTCATTACCACGTCCTTAAAGAACATAAACTCAGCTCCACTCTCAAAGGAATCAAGTTTCCCATCATGATTAAAGTCAAACATATCGCCAAAAAGTCCCGGCATAATTTATTCCTCCTCGTTTACATAGCAGATAATTCCATGCTCAGTCACATAAAGAATAATTCCCTCTGCCGAATCTCCGATTTTATCATAAAGCCTGCCGGCACTCATACTCTCGCCCTTAACTGTATAGGGGCTGTTTGCCACATAACCTACTAGTCCGAGACCATCCATTTCTACCTTAATTGCCTCCTTATCGAATTCATTATCCGGTTCCTTTGTTAACTTTACCTTCATCTTTGGCTCCATGAAATCACTTCCGAAGTGATGGTGTTTGTAATAACGAGTCCACTAACAGTACCGACAAGAAGATCCTTTGGATAAATGCTTGGCAATGGATTAGCAAATGCAACGTTACTTGCCAGCGAATCCATCAATCTGTTAAGAGCATCGCTACCTTCCGTTATTCGATAGCCAAAATAAAACTTATCTGCAACATATCCAAATATCACATACGGCAGGACCTTAAGGATAACCTTCTTGGGTTCCAGGGATTTCGTTTTACCCTTAATGGTCTTTGGTATGTTCTTTATATCCTTTGCAATGCCCTCAATAATACTAGCCATTACAGACTCTGTCCTCTGCTCTTTTGTTTATCCCTGGTTCTTTCTCTGTTCTTATTCTGCGCAACCTGTTTCATGTAGTTCTTAAGTTTACTTCTTACCGATGCTTTTGCTTTCTGCTTCTCATTTACTTTGACAAATTCTTTGAAAGCCTGCGAAAGAACATCTGTATCTTTTGCCTTGAAAAACACCATATACTTTGGTGGTTGTACAGTTTTATCCTTCTTAACTGCAAAATCAACATTGTATTTCTTTGCAATTCTTTCAAATGACTTGATGTTATTATCTGTTACCTCAATTGCAGTCGCACCCTGTCCCTGTACAACTAATTCATCAAGCTTCATCTTGCCATGCTTTGGTTCAGCCTGACCTTTCTTATGTTCCCTACTCTCAAGGTATTTCTTTAATGCCTTTTCGAGAGTCTCCTTAGTAAGCCTTGCGGCTCTGAATGTAAGTGCCACAGTCTTACTGGCAACCTCATGATTTAATTCATCATTCATCTTCTCCATCCTTTCTTCACTTGTGGACACAGTGTCCATAAGTTTATTTCAATAAAAAAAGCAGCTGACCTTTATTTTAAAAAAATCAACTGCTCATTTCGCTGTATATATAAACTTATTTCTTATTTCACAAATAGCTTTATGTAATCAAGGATAATCGTGACTATTTTCCTTAAAAGAAACACCCCGCCGATAAGACCTGCTAATATGGCATCAAGGGCAAACACTCCAAGTTCACCGGCCAACCCAAGCCTCTTTGGAATAAGTATTGCTCTTATCTTGCCAAATCCAAACGGAAATCCCATTAATATCCAAAATAGAAATACATTAAATCCATTATCATTATTGCAGATACAGTAGCAGGTAATTCCCCATAAAGATATTATTACAAGTTGAAGTGTATTCAATAATAGTCTCATACAATCCATTTACCTTCAGCTTTCCTTTTTTCAATCTTACCTGCTATGTATACTTTATAACCTTCCGGATTCGACTCGCGCAGGCTCTTCATGTATTCCATCTCTCTTTTATTCTCCACATCATACTCAGACTCATATTCTGTCTGATTTTCAGTTCTGTATGCCTGAGCCACATAGTTACAATAAGTGGATGGAGCATTGTATAAAGCTGTAATCAGATATGACCTTATGTTCTTTACCTCGCCAAGATTTGTTTTCATACTATTAGCGACATATTCAACATGCTCCTTTTTAAGCTTAAGAAACTGTGATTTGACTAGTTCATAAGGATAATCTTTACCATTAACTCTAATAGTTGACCTTGGTACACATACAACATCACAGATAATCTGATATAGTTCGTCATATCTCTGTCTAACCTCAGGATCAAACCAGTGCATCAGCTCGTCATACTTAATATTTTCCTTTATGACTTCCATGTATTGATTGTTTGCATCAATCACTCCATCAATCTTATTTTGGCTTTCCAAAGTCTCTTTACTTGTTTGAGGATAGGATTTGATAGAAGTATTTATATCTGAGTCTTTGATATTAGGATTTGTAATTAAGTCTTTATTATTGTTACCCCCATTTCCGTTGCTACCATCACCGTTATATCCGTTACCATTGTAACCATTTCCGTTATACCGGTTTCCGTTACTACCGTTTCCGTTACTACCGAAAGGGGGTATACGGAAATTCTCTTCCTTTTCAGGGTTTTCTTCATCATTTTCCACATCTGAACCGACATTTATGGATTTCGAAGCCGCTCTTTCAAGATTTGTCTTCGTGAGTTCACCCTTTGAATTGTAATAAAAGGTATGTGCTCCTGCAGCCGGTTCATCAAGCAATTCATATTCAACAGTCCATGTAACACCATTCGAATACATATGAACCTTAAGATATCCAGCTTCCTTTAATTCGTTCCATGCACCGTCAAAGGCTTTTTTACCTTCACATGTCATCGACTTAAAGTCTTCTTTGCGCCATCTCTTATCAGGCATAGTGATGTTGGCTTGTATCACAAGATACAAGCCTTTAGCCTTAAGCGAGATATCACGGTCTCTGGTAATCTCATTTTGAACTACAGTAAATCCTTTTTTACTTCGAAAAAATCCGTCAGTCACGCTTCTCACCTGCCCTCTTCCAACCATCAAGTAACTCCAAAATAATCTTCTCAATATCTGTGTCGCTATAATCATCTGAGAAATACTCATTCAGTTTCTCAGCCTTTATTGAGAATGTTCTTTTCTTCTCTTTCTTTTCCGTTAATATGAGACATACCATTTCCGGTATCAGCTTACCATTTAATCCGTATTCTTTTATCTTGGCGGACTGCTCCTTGCTCATATTAACCCCGGTTTTTATTACCGCATCAAACACAAACTTCTGATATTCATCATTTATGAATGATATATCTACACCCTGAACAATGCCTATCTTTCCGGAATCAACAAGTTCTAATAGTTCATCAGAAAGATAAGACAAACGAATAAATCTTTGTACAGTCCTTCCGCTTTCTCCTGCTGCTTCACCTATTTCGTCAAAGCTTCTTCCCATACCTTTCTTGCCCTGTCTCTTTGAAGCATCATACTTTATTCGATATGCCTTGGCTTTTTCGGAGGGTTTTATTTCTGTCCTCTGCAAAAAGTTCGCATCAGCCATAATGATTGCTGCATCATCATCAGAAAGCTCCATTATCCTTGCAGGAATAGTTTCTTTATTTGCCTTTTTACTCGCAAATAATCTTCTGTGACCGGATATCATCTGATATCTGTCGCCAACTTTTCTTACAATAACCGGATGCATTACTCCATACTCAGAAATGTTCTCAATTAATTGTGCCATTTCCTCGTCATCAACAACCCTAAATGGATGGTTTGGAAATCCATCAATCATATCAATCTTTATGTCAGCAATCGGATATTGTGATTTATCTCTCTTCTTTGTAGATGGCATCATTTCATTGATGCCACCACTGTTTTCTCCAAATAATGCTTCAAAATCATCCAGTTCTATTCCTGCCCTTTTACACATTTGAAAGCACCTCCTTAGTCAGTACCTCATATGCCTTTGCAACTTTTCCATTTGGATCATACTTATAAATGCTGGTACCAGAACCCGGGCATTCTGCAGCCTTGACTGATTTAGGTATTACAAAATCGTATATATGGACATGTTCGCCATAGGCTTCTCTAATTGCTTCTATTGAATTCCTTGCAAGGACTGTATTAGTCTCAACAATAGTAAATAAAATACCTTCTATTTCGAGATTGTAATTAAGTCTTCTCTTAGCCATTCCAATTGTCTGAATCAACTGTTGTAATCCATCAATGGACAAATCCTCAAGCTTTACAGGAATTAATACGCTATCAGATGCGGTTAGTGCATTTAATACGAACAAACCTACATTTGGTGGACAGTCAATCAATATGAAATCATAAAATGGTCTTTGCATTACAACAAACTCATTCAGCAGATGTTCTCTACTCATAGCACTAGACATTTCAAGCTCCATCATTGCGTATTTGACATTAGCCGGGAGCAAATCAACACCTTCATCTGTGGTAACAATACATTCCATACAGTCATTAGGTGTAATCTCTTCTCCCTTAACCAGTTTTTCCATTATGTCATAAATGGTTTTTTCCGGTTTCCTAACTCCAAGACATCTGGATGCATGGCCCTGAGGATCATTATCAATTACCAATACTCTGTTACCTGAGTTTACAAGTCCAACTGCCAAACTTGCCGTAGTAAAACTTTTTGCTACTCCTCCTTTTTGATTTGCCAGTGCAATTACCTTACATAAATTCTTAGCGATGTTTTCTCTCATAGTCTCTAATCTCCTTTTTCTACTGTGCCATTTCTTTCTTTACAGGATCAAAACTAATATCCATGTATTGTCTGAAATATTTCTTTGTACCCTTATTGGGAAACACTTCTGATGTGCTTACTACTAATAAGCTACGATTTCTTTCAATTACTCTTCTCATTCTCTTAATTTCATTCGTAGTTCCTTGCAATCTGATTTTAACCATCTTTCCTTTCCTCCCTGGCTTTATTTTTGCCAGAGACTACGCACCCATCGCCTGCTCCTATCGCTGTACTTTTCATGGACTTCTCTCCTTTCCTAAGATTTGACCATAACAAAAAAGGACACTTCTCTAATTTTTCAATTAAAGAAAGTGTCCTAATTTACATTAAATCAGTGTAAAGTACCCTATTCAATTCTAAGTGAACTTTTCCTTTTTGTTCCTTTATGTGCCATATTTTTCTCAAATAAGTTGCACTAAAGTTGCACTTTTGCTATTTTCTGCTGGCCTGAATAGTAGGTCAAAATGGGTCAAAATTCAGTATTTTCAAGGCTTGGAAGCCTCATGAACACTGCATATTACTTGTCTAATGACTTCATCGTCGGGAACAACAGCACATCCCTAATTGCCGCGCTATCAGTCAGCAGCATAGTCAGTCTGTCGATACCGTAGCCGATACCGCCTGTAGGTGCCATACCAACCTCAAGGGCATTAAGGAAGTCCTCATCTGTGTGGTTAGCCTCTTCGTCACCTGCTGCCGCTGCAGCATCCTGCGCCTTGAAGCGCTCTCTCTGGTCAATGGGGTCATTGAGCTCAGAGTATGCATTACACATCTCCCAGGTATTGATGAAGAGCTCGAATCTCTCTACCAGGTCAGGTCTGTCAGGCTTTCTCTTGGTAAGAGGTGATATCTCAACCGGATGATCCATGACAAATGTAGGCTGGATCAGGTGTTCCTCTACATATTCCTCGAAGAATAGATTGATGATATCTCCCTTGGTATGATAGGGCTCGTAGTGGATATCTCTCTCGTCTGCCAGTTTCTTGGCTGCTTCTGTGTCGGGAACTGTATCAAAGTCCACTCCCGCATACTTCTTGACAGCTTCAATCATGGTGATTCTCTCGAAAGGCTTGCCGAAATCAAGCTCGATGTCTCCATACATGAACTTGGTTGTACCCAGCACCTCCTGTGCCACGTATCTGAACATATTCTCAGTCAGGTCCATCATACCGTAATAATCGGTATATGCCTGATATAACTCCATAAGTGTGAACTCGGGATTGTGTCTGGTATCCAGTCCTTCGTTACGGAATACTCTACCAATCTCAAATACCTTCTCAAGTCCGCCGACGATCAGTCTCTTAAGGTAGAGCTCCAGTGAGATACGCAGGTTCAGGTCCTCATCCAATGCATTGAAATGAGTCATGAAGGGCCTTGCTGCAGCACCGCCTGCATTAGCCACAAGCATGGGTGTCTCCACCTCCATGAAGCCCTGGCCGTCCAGGTAACGCCTGATAGCGGCGATAATCTTGCTTCTCTTTACAAAGGTATCCTTAACATCCGGATTCATTATGAGATCCACATATCTCTGACGGTAACGAAGGTCCGTATTGGTCATTCCGTGGAACTTCTCAGGAAGCGGCTGCAGGTTCTTACTGAGCAGCACTGTCTCAACCGCATGAACCGATATCTCACCCTTCTGTGTACGGAACATATATCCCTTAACACCGATGATGTCACCTACGTCATACTTCTTGAAGTCTGCATAGGCTTCCTCACCGAGCGAATCTCTTGACACATATACCTGTACATCCCCCTTGAGGTCAGATACATTGGCAAAAGAGGCCTTCCCCATTACTCGCTTAAGCATTATACGTCCGGCGATACTGACATTAATGGGTGAAGCATCCATAATTGCACGTCTCTCGTTGTAATCATTGCTTAATGCTTCCTTAGCTGCTGCCTCATCAAGACCCTCAACATTAACCTCTGCCCTGTCACCGATTAGTTCCTTCTCATGCTCCACATACTCATTCTTAGCATCAACAGAATGATGTGTCTGGTCATACTTGGTTATTACAAAAGGATCCTTGCCTGCTGCCTGAAGATTAGCAAGCTTCTCTCTCTTATTCTTTCTTATCTGATTAAGATCCGGCTCCACTGCCTGATTCCTGTTATTCTCGCCCATGTATATTATCTCCTTATACAATAATCGCGCCTCCCCGAGCCGCTCAGGTTCAGGGAAACGCGACAACACTTTCCTAACTGATTACTTTACCTGTGATCTCTGGATCTCCAACACCTTGTACTGAGCCATTCCACCGGGTGTCTCAACATCAACAACATCACCAACCTTGGCACCGATCAATGCCCTTCCTACAGGTGACTCATTGCTGATCTTGCCCTTAAGGCTGTTAGCCTCGGTTGAACCTACAATCTTGTACTCCAGCTCTTCATTGTAGCTGACATCAAATATTCTGACGCGGCATCCGATATTGATCTTCTCAAGGTCTACCTCGTCCTCATCAACGACTTCCGCATTCTTAAGAATCTTCTCTAACTCTTCGATCCTGGCCTGGATGTCTCTCTGCTCATCCTTGGCAGCATCATATTCAGCATTCTCTGAGAGGTCACCCTGTGCTCTGGCTTCCTTCAGTTTCTCAGCATTCTCACGACGCTTGTTGACCTTCAGATCTTCAAGCTCTTCCTCGTATTTCTTCAGGCCTTCGTAGGTAAGAATATTCTTCTTTGCTTCCATCTTGTTCTCCTTTTATATATTTACGCACTTTTTGCGCCACTAAACCTTGCATATTATATGGCAATTATCACTCTCTGTCAAGATAAATTGTCGCATCCATCCCAAGTCTCTCCATGGCCTCGACGGGCACTTTTGCCCCATAATTAATATCCATGGCAGGCTCACATTCTCTCAAGGCGTTGTAATACCACATGCAGGCCTCGTTTATGTCATGCATGGACTCGTAATAGGCGCCAAGTTCACAGGCAAGCTCACTCGTCATAATATTGCCGGCCGCAGCCCTCAGGGCATACTTCATGAAGCCGATATTATCTCCTCGTCTGGCGGCACAGATCGCAGCCATATTGATGGCAATTCCCAGTCTCTCCATGCCAATGTAGTCAAGCTCAGCCACCCTAGAGAAGTATTTGTACCCCGGCTCATAGTTCTCATATTCACCCGCGATCACCAGCTCCTTGGCGTAGATGTGCTCCAGTCTCTCATCCATTATTTTAGGCATTCCATCGTTGCCTTCACGCTCTGCCAATCTCTCGAAAGCCTTTAAGTCCCTTGATGCATGACCTATTCCCGGCTTGTGGATAATATCGATATCAAGCTCAATAACCCTGGGTTCAAGTCTCACCATCTCATGAATCTCACCCTCGAATTCGAACCCGCGGACCCTCTTATACAGCTTCGGTCTAAGCTCCCTGTCGAAGCTGTAGATGGTATTGTTCTCCAGCTGATTGCAGTAATACATCTGCACGATATCAACCTTCTCATCCATCACTTCCTTGAGTGCGCGAAGCTTGGCCTGATTCTCATTATCCAGCGTCTCGTCCGCATCCGCCGTGTAGATATAGTCACACGTCGCCTTGCCAAAGCAGTAATTGCGTGCATCGGCGAAGCTGCCCGTCCACTCATAATCAAAGACCTTGTCGGTGTACCTAAGGGCGAGCTCCTTCGTATTATCAGTTGACCCCGTATCCACTATTATTATTTCATCAGCAAAATCGCGAAGACTGTCAAGGCAGGCGCATAACCGTTCTTCCTCATTCTTCACTATCATGCATACACTGACTGTAATCATATTAATCCCCTATCATATTATGAATTGTCATCTAGGCCATGAAGCACTTCACAACCTCTTTTAGGTCCTCCATGGTCTCCATCTCATTGATCCTGCCACGAAGCTTGGCACCGCCCTTTATTCCTGCGCTGTACCAGCCTATAGCCTTGCGCATCTCCCTGACGGCGGTATACTCACCCTTATATTTATATGACAGCTCTGCATGCTCTAAGATCACACTTACCTTCTCTTCCCTGCTTGGCGGTGGTAGTTCCTCGCCCGTCTCAAGGTAATGAATAACCTCTCTGAAGAGGAAGGGATTGCCTCTGACGGCTCGACCTATTGCCACTCCGTCACAGCCTGTACTTTCAAGCATTCGTTTGGCATCCTTGCCACATCTCACATCGCCGTTACCGATAACCGGTATATTCACTGCCTGCTTTACGCTTGCTATTATGTCCCAGTCAGCTTCCCCGGCATAATACTGTTCTCTGGTTCTTCCATGGACAGTTATCGCAGATGCACCTGACTCCTGGGCGATATGAGCGATTTCACACGCATTGACATGCTCATCATCAAAGCCCTTCCTGATCTTGACGGTCACCGGCTTGTCTATTGCTTTGACTATGGACTCCACTATCTCTCCGACCAGCTTGCCGTTCTTCATGAGCGCTGAGCCCTCGTTGTTGTTGACCACCTTTGGGACCGGACAGCCCATGTTGATGTCCAGAATGGCGAAGGGACGCTCCTCGATTCTGTGGGCCTGGGCGGCCATAATCTCGGGGTCGGAACCAAACAGCTGCAGTGACACCGGCATTTCATCGGGATGAATCTCAAGCAGTGCCTCCGTGTTCTTATTGTTATACATTATCGCCTTGGCACTCACCATCTCCATGCACTGCAGTGCCGAACCGTAACGGGCGCATAATAAGCGAAATGGCAGGTCTGTAACCCCTGCCATTGGTGCAAGTATAATATTGTTTTTGAGTGTAACTCCTCCTATGCTAAGAGGATGGATGTAATTATTTATCACGACTTCTTCCTGTTTTTTTCATAAATGAACTTAAGACCCTCTAATGTAAGCATCGGGTCGTACACCTGAATCATGTCGGTCTCGTCAGCGATGATTCTGCCCAGTCCGCCTGTGGCCACCACCTTGAGATCCTCCCTGCCCGATTCCTTCTTGACCTGATTAATTATGTACTCTGTCTGACCAATCTGACCGTACACGAGTCCGGCCTGCATACTGCTTATGGTCTCCTGCGCCATGATACTCTTAGGTTTCTTGATCTCAATCTCCGGAAGCTTCGCAGTATCCTCCCAGAGTGCCTTGGCACTGATTCTTAAGCCCGGAGCAGTGATTCCTGCAGCAAATTCGCCCTTCTCAGTGATATAGTCATAGGTCGTAGCCGTACCAAAATCGAGCACCAGAATCGGTCCGCCATACTTCACATATGCTCCCACGGCATCAACTATTCTGTCGGGACCAATCTCCTTAGGTGCCTCGGTGATAATCTTGATCCCCGTCTTCGTACCGGCACCGACCGTCAGTATACTCTCATTCACATACTTTGACAGTCCGCTCAGCAGGGAGTGCATAATATTCGGCACAACGCTCGCCACACAGATTCCCTCGATCTCCTGCCTGTCGATATCATTCTTTTTCAGCATCTCACGTATCATGATGCCGTATTCATCCGAAGTCCTCGGAGTCTTGCTCATCATTCTGAAGGTTGAGACCAGCTCATCCCCATCGAACACTCCGTATGTTATATTAGTATTTCCCACATCAACTACAAGTATCATTTCTTTCTCCCATAAATACTCTATAGAACAGCGACAGACTCTCTAAGAGTTCCTGGCGCGTCGTGCGAATCTTGTTGATGAGTAGCCCTGCTCCTATGTCATCGTACAGATAGTCCTCGTCAGAAGCCTGCGTCGTCATAATGAGCTCTCCGTCCCCGTTAAAGCCCATCGTGAAGATTCCGCCCACCTCCTCAGTGAAGAGCACGCAGATGATATGCAGCTCCTCCTTGATGGATTCCGGAATCTTGTCAAAATCCCTGTTAAAATAGTATTTCTGCTCATAGGCATTGGCTCCGCAGAGCACTACCTCACATTTATCCATATTATTACCTTATACATATCCATAGATGCCACGCACGCTCACCTCGCCTGCATCTACAACCCTGATTCCGACACCTGTGTCAACAATGAGTGCTCCGGACTCGTTAATGCCCTTCGCCACACCCGAATATTCTCCCGCCGGGTCCATCACGCGCACCTCGGCGCCGCGATTAATCAGCCTGCTCTCGTACTCATCCATGAGCAGCGTCATATTACAGGTTCTCATGAACTTCAAATAATACTCCTCAAACGCCCTCGCGAAGTGCTCCACCACCTCTTCCGCCATGTATTCCCTGCCGGTCTCGAGCCTTATCGATGTCGCCTTGTCTGCCAATTCACCGGGAAAATCGCTCTGACTTAGGTTGATGCCCACTCCTACAATAACGTTCTTCTCTCCGTTTTTTACTAACATCTCCGTGAGGATTCCGCTAATCTTCTTGCCGCCTGATATAACGTCGTTTGGCCATTTTATATCCGGACGCAGTCCTGAGAGCTTCTCAATGGCACGAACCACTGCCATAGCTGCAATAAGCGTTATTGCATGAACCTTATCATCTGCGATATCAGGCTTAAGCAGTACGGATATTGCCACACAGCTGCCCGGTGGTGCTACCCAGTCGTGACCGCTCCTCCCTCTGCCGCTTCTCTGATAATCAGAGACTATCATCAGACCTTCATTAGCCTTGCCCTCATATATGGTTCCATATCCGGGCTCTGCCTCAAGAGTAGTCTCATCTGTAATCAGGCGCTTCATCATGTTATTGGTGGAATCAGTCTCCTTCACCCAGATAACATCGCGTCCTATTAACTTAGTGTCACGCACCATGTATCCCATTTATTCAAATGCTCCCATTGTTGCTGCCATAATAGCCTTAATTGTGTGCATTCTGTTCTCAGCTTCGTCGAATACGACTGACTGACTGCTCTCGAATACCTCATCTGTAACTTCGAGCTCACTGAAACCGAATTGCTCGCCCTTTTCCCGGCCTATCTCGGTCTTAAGGTCATGGAAAGCAGGCAGGCAATGCATGAAGATGGCTCCCTCTCCCGCACGCTCCATTACAGCGGCGTTGACCTGGTATGGCGAGAGTTCTGCGATTCTCTCACTCCAGGCTTCGTCAGGCTCACCCATTGATACCCATACATCGGTGTACACCACATCCTGATTCCTCGTGCCCTCTATCGGGTCGGTGGTGAGGGTTATGCTGCCTCCTGTGGTAGCTGCGATTTCCTTGCAGGTCTGTACCAATCCCTCCTCCGGGAAGTACTTCTCGTTGGAACAGAGTGTCAGGTGCATGCCCATCTTGGCGCAGGTCACCATCCAGGAATTGGCCATATTGTATCTGGCATCGCCCATATATACCACACGAACACCCTTGATCCTGCCCAGGTGCTCCTTAATTGTCAAAAGATCCGCTATCATCTGTGTCGGATGGAATTCGTTGGTCAGTCCGTTCCACACGGGAACGCCTGCGTACCTGGCAAGCTCCTCCACTATCTCCTGACCGAAACCTCTGTATTCAATACCATCAAACATTCTTCCGAGAACTCTTGCAGTATCTGCGATGCTCTCCTTCTTGCCTATCTGGCTGCTCTTGGGGTCAAGGTAGGTAGTTCCCATACCAAGATCGTGAGCTGCCACCTCGAAGGAGCATCTGGTTCTGGTACTGGTCTTCTCGAAGATGAGTGCCACATTCTTGCCGCGTAGCTTATCCACGAGTACGCCCTTCTTCTTCATATATTTAAGGTCTGCCGCCAGATTCACAAGATATTCTATCTCTTCCGGTGTGTAATCAAGCAGTTTAAGAAAGTGTCGGCCCTTTAGATTCATGTCTCCCTCCATTTGTATCCACTGTATTAATGTATTATATTGCCCATAATCAAAAAAGGGTGAGACCTGCTCACCCTTTGATATTACTATATTATGCACTTTTTCTCAAGAATTTTGCCTTAGATTGATGATACGCCGATAATGTGTCGGCATCCCCTAAGGCTTAGTAAAATACATGAGCTCCGATAACGATTCCTTCCTGACCGGTCCAGCGCCTGAAGTGCGTAGCCGTTCCGATATTGGTCTTACCGGATATTGCTTCCTTAGCTGCCTGCAAACATGGCTGCGGGACACCTATGCTAAGCTGTGCTGCCACCTTACCGTTAAGCGCAGGGGTGAACTGACCCGAAGCATAGATTACACCGGATATGGTATTGGGATATGCTGCAGATCTTACTCTGTTCATAACAACACTTGCAACCGCAAGCATTCCCTCATAGGTCTGATTACCGGATTCACAATATACAAGCGATGCCAAGAGCTGCTCATCAGTAGCCCCGACCGCAACAGGACCTAAGTTGGCGATAAGCTTCGCCTTCTCTTCCTTCTCCTTGCGCTCCCTCTCCTTGATTTCCTCCAGAGTCTCTCCGTTGTCCACAGAGAAATTGATATCCACGAACTCAGCCGAGATGTAACCTTCTTCGCCCTCGAAGTCAATGGCTACCCAATCCTCATTCGAATCATCAACGATTGCTTCAATGGAATCTCCTTTTGCTACCAATCCCCAGATGCCCGAAGCCTCCGACGGCTCCTTACGAACCCTCAGCGCATCAGCTTTGACAGTCGCAAGAGTAATTCCAACGCTGGAAGCCAGTTCCTTGGCTTCCTCTCCCATAAGCAGGTACTCATTACTGCACCAGCCTACCAGATTACCTGATTTAATTTTAGTCCAATCTCCCTTTTTCTCGAGAATCTCTCCACCACAATCGGCATACATATATCCGACCTTCGCAGAGTCCTCATCGGGCTCTTCTCTTACGTTAAGAGAATTGTGAACATTAGCCATCACGAGATTGGACATCTCGGAATCGGGATCGCCTGATTCCCCGTCTCCGTCATCCACGCTCTGTTTAGATGGCTGGTGAAACGCTGCCACGTCCACCTCTCTGTCCATGCAGTCAAGCACCGTTGCTGCACCCGCATTGAACTCGGCCAGAGAATGATTGGAAGCAGCCTGTATGCTGCTCGACTTAGCTACAGTGATAATGGCAGCCCCCATAAATATCCTGCCAAGACCCCGTAGAATCCTTCTTTTTGCGGAATTCATACTTTCTCCATCAAACAAAATCTGAATTATTAAGCAATCTTAACAAATTATGTTAATCTTGTCAAATTTGCGCATTCTTACAAGGATAAGTATGTACGTCTTCCATAGGATGATCCGGAAGTCAATCTGTTCATCGATGGCCGGTTCTTATTTGGCGGTTGTGCTCATACATTAGTATTCCTGCTGCCATTGAGGCATTTAAGCTCTCCAGCTCACCTGACATTGGAATCTTGATATATGTGTCGGCAAGGGATGCTGTGGAATCCTTAAGCCCTCTGCCCTCGTTGCCGATTAGGAAAGCTGCATCCTTATATTCTATCTCATCGTAGAAGTGCTCACCCTTAAGATGGGCGGCGAAAACCTCAATCTGGGCGTTTTTTACCAAACTGATTGTTTGCTCGATATCATCAGTAACGAAGAAGGGCACCCTGTAGATGGAACCCATGGTGGAGCGGACGACCTTGGGGTTGAAGAGGTCGGCGCAGCCCTTCGTCATGATTATGCCGGATGCGCCGGCACCCTCTGCGGTGCGGAATATCGTGCCCAGGTTGCCCGGATCCTGGATATCCTCAAGTATCATTAGGAGTCTGTGTCCCGGGTGGTTGATGATGTCTTCCACTGTATAGGACGGTTGTCTGACGACGCAAAGTATGCCTTGCGGAGTTACTGTGTCGGTGAGTTTCTTCATCTGCTCTTCAGTGACAACCTCATGGTTCATCCATGTTATCATCTCGGAGGCCCGAAT
Organism: Lacrimispora saccharolytica; assembly: GCA_021531795.1. Lineage (GTDB taxonomy): Bacteria > Bacillota > Clostridia > Lachnospirales > Lachnospiraceae > Colinaster. The sequence goes on along the minus strand of JADYUL010000003.1, from coordinate 227,847 downwards.
GGAGGTACTGTGATCAGAATGACTATTCTCCACACTTCCGGTGGTAGAGGCTGACGTGGCTGAGATTGGCGAGGCTGAGATTGGCACGGTTGGAGTGGACTCAGTTGAGTCGCCATCTACCGAGGGTCCCTCGGTCATGCCCAACAATCCAGAATCAGCGTTGTCCAAGAATCTCTGCGTCACATAGATTTCCTCTATCCATTCCAGAGGTGTTTCAATAAACATCCGTGGTCCCTCTATGACAAAGAGGCCCGCCTCTCGGCGAGCCTTACTCTTTTCTGTCAGCTTCTGTATTTCTTTAATCTTAGCATTAGTCAGCATATCCAACCTCCAAAACTGCATTCTGGCAAGCAGAAGTGTGAGTTTGAGAATTTTTAAACAAATTCCTGATTATTTGCCGATTTCCATTCTTGATCTGGAAAGCGCAAGGCTTACATCATACTCATAATCGGAAATGGACTTCTGCATAGCAAGTGCCTCATCAATATCATAGTCCACAAACTCTCCATTCTTGTACGCAATTACCCTGTTGGTCTTGCCTTCACAGAGAATGTCTGCTGCAAGAGCTCCCATGATCGAAGCAAAATATCTGTCGCGGCAGGTTGGATTACCACCACGTTGCATGTAACCTAAGATAGTAGCTCTGGTCTCTATGCCTGTAGCAGCCTCAATTCTTCTTGCCATTGATGTCGAATGACCAATGCCCTCAGCATTAACAATAAGGTGATGAGTCTTGCCCCTCTTACGGTTAGCAATAATATTGTTGATTATCTTCTGCTCATTGAAGTCATATTTTTCCGGAAGCAGAATGTCCTCAGCACCGTTGGCAACACCACACCAAAGCGCAATATATCCGGCATTTCTTCCCATAACCTCTATGATACTGCATCTCTCATGAGAAGAAGATGTATCTCTAACCTTATCAATAGCTTCCATTGCAGTATTAATCGCAGTATCGAAGCCGATCGTATAATCGGTACATGAAATATCAAGGTCTATTGTTCCGGGCAGACCGATTGTATTGATTCCATGCTTGCTCAAAGCCTGTGCTCCTCTGTATGATCCGTCTCCACCGATGACAACCATACCATCAATTCCATTCTGTCTGCAGATCTCCGCTCCCTGAGCCTGACCTTCCTCTGTAGTGAATTCTTTACATCTGGCTGTACCAAGGATTGTACCGCCTCTCTGAATTATATCCGAAACACTGTGGGCATCCATCGGAACTATTTCATTATTAAGCAGTCCCATGTATCCCTTCTTAACGCCGACAACCTCGACGCCATTAGATATAGCCTTACGAACAACAGCTCTTATAGCAGCATTCATTCCCGGTGCATCACCACCGCTTGTAAGCACACCAATCTTCTTAATCTCTTTTCCCATAATATTCTCCATCTAACCGTCCTGATATCTATAATCTCGGTCACCTTGGCCGATATGATACGCACAATCTCGGTCGCCCCGGCCGGCATGATACGCACAATCTCGGTCGTTATTATTGTAATCAATATCTCAACTCTTGGCAATATCTATGCTTTTGGAGTTTCGATGGGTTTCACTATGATTTGCGCGGAGATTCGCTTTGAGTTTGAAGTGTGTGGCAACGCGGGTTGCTTAATTTGATAAATTTCGAGGGATGGATACATTGGGAATTCAAGTTCATCCCGGCTCTTGATGTATTATATTTAATTTCCCACGATGCTACCTATACTCGCTCGTAGTATACTCCCGCGCAAGCAGGCCTCACTATGATTTGCGCGGAGATTTGCTTGGAGTTTGATGTATGTGGCAACGCGGGTTGCTTAATCTGATAGATTTGGAGGGGGAGATACATCGGGATTACCTGCTTTTGTGGAGTTCCGATGTATTCTTTTTTTGGATACATCGGAATCTGGTATCTTTGTTGAATCCCGATGTATCTGGAATGTATTGTTTTTGTAACATACATCGGAAATTCCCGATCTAGGGCCTTTCCGATGTATTGTTACTCTGGTTTCAGTAGGCGATACATCGGGATTGAGATTTCAATTCCCATCCCGATGTACGGAGGCTCAAATCTATCTACAATATACATCGGGATGGGCCAATATAGACCAGTTCCGATGTATCGCCAAAAATTGCCAAAACATAATACATCGGAATCCAACAATTTCTTCCAATCCCGATGTATTTCAATTAATTTCCCGCGATGCTACCTATACTCCCTCGCAGTCTATCCCCGCGCAAGCAGACAAAACAAACAAAATACATCGGAATCCGACAATTTATAGCAATCCCGATGTATTCCAATTAATTTCCCGCGATGTTACCTATACTCACTCGTAGTATACTCCCGCGCAAGTCAACCTCAATTTAATTTCCCGCGAATATACCTACATCCCCTCGTAGTATACTCCCGCGCGAGCAGACAAAAGAATAATTCCTACACCAACTTCACGTTGTCGGCGCCGAAGCGGGCGCTCAGGGCGTCTGCGAGTGCGCTGCCGTTAACTGTCATACTGCGTGGAAGCTCCTTCTTGAGCTTGCCCTCCACGATGTAGATTACCACGATGTCGCGGCCGTCAGATTCACGAATAATATCATTTAGCTCGTCGCTTACCAGGTCGTAAGCCTCCTTGGTGTCGAATCGAAGCCAGAGTCTGCGACTGATTTCCTCGAAAGGTGTGATCGTATCGATGATGAGTTTGCCGTTGGCTTCATCCTCCGCAGAGACCCTGCCTCTCACGAACACCTTGCTGTCCGGATTTATCACATTCGCACATCTTTCGTACACCTTGGGGAATACAATACATTCTATACTTCCTGCCAGGTCCTCGATGGTCATGAAGGCCATGGTCTTGGCATTATTCGTATACTTTATGGTTCTGTCGGTTATGATACCACCCAGAGTGACACTGCTGCCGTCTTTTACACGCATGGAGCCGGTCTCTTCATCATAGTAGAGGTCCGAGGTCACATTGGTAATATTCTTGCGCCACAGTTCCTCGTACTCCTCCAGAGGATGACCGCTTACATAGATTCCGAGTACACTCTTCTCGAAAGACAGCTTCAGCTCCTTGGGATACTCACCCACATTCGGCATCTTGATCTCAAACTGCGCCTTCTCGCTCTCATCCACAATGTCAAAGAGCGTCATCTGCCCCGGCATGTTGTTCTTAAGATCTCCCTGAATCTTGTCCATGATATCCGCATAGACACTGATACACTGCTTCCTGGTCGCACCGAAGCCATCGAGCGCACCCGCCTTGATCAGGCTCTCCACCACCCTCTTATTTAGCTCCTTGCTCATGTTTCGGGTAATGAAGTCCTCCAGATTCCTGTAGGGACCGTACAACTCCCTCTCCTTGGCGATATTGTCGATGACATTGCGTCCCACACCCTTAATCGCTGTCAGGGCGTATCTTATGGCATTGTCTGCTACCGCAAAATCGGCCTCTCCGGAGTTAACATCCGGCGGCAGAATCTTAATCCCCATTGACTTACAGGCCATGATATATTCCGAGGTCTTGCCCGGATTGTCAATAACCGAGGTCATGAGGGCTGCCATGAATTCCAGCGGATAGTAATATTTAAGCCATGCTGTCTGATATGCAACTACGGCATAGCAGGCCGCATGAGACTTGTTGAAGGCATACTTCGCGAAATCGGTCATGGAATCATAGATTTCGTTAGCCACCTTCTCATCAATATGTCTGTTCACACAGCCGTCGATATTCTTCTCCTTGTTGCCGTGTACGAAATCTTCCCTTCCGGCATCGATGACATACTGCTTCTTCTTGCTCATGGCACGGCGGATATTATCGGCTTCACCCATGGAATAGCCTGCAAGCGAGCGCACTATCTGCATTACCTGTTCCTGGTAGACGATACATCCGTAGGTAGGAGACAGTATGGGCTCAAGCTCCTTCGTGGGATAGGTTACCGAGTCGGCGGTATTCTTGCCCGCTATGTATTTGGGAATGAATTCCATAGGACCCGGTCTGAAGAGTGAGATTCCTGCTATGACATCCTCGAGTGACTGCGGCTTAAGTTCCTTCATGAAGGAGCGCATGCCGGCACTCTCAAGCTGGAATATACCTTCAGTGTGGCCGGTGCCAAGTGATGCAAGCACTGCCTTGTCATCATAATCAAGCTTATCAACATCTATCCTCTTGCCGGTCCGCTTATATATCGAATCCACGGTATCCTTGATGACAGTCAGGTTACGAAGACCAAGGAAGTCCATCTTAAGCAGACCCAGCTCCTCCAGGGTCGTCATGATATACTGGGTCGTAATAGAGCCGTCAGAGCCGCGCGACAAAGGCACGAATTCATCTGCAGCCTTGGGACAGATGACCACTCCCGCAGCATGCATCGAGGTATGCCTTGGCAGACCCTCCAGTTTCCTGCATATATCTATAAGATTGTGTAATTCATCATCCTGCTCATACTTAAGCCTCAGTTCCGCATTGAGCTCCATGGCGCGATCTAACGTAATATTAAGCTCAGACGGAATCATCTTGGAGATGGCATCTGTGTAAGAATAGGGCAGGTCAAGCGCACGACCAACGTCCTTGATCACGCCCTTGGCAGCCATGGTTCCGAAGGTTACGATCTGAACCACCTTCTCCCTGCCGTATTTCTCCGACACATAATCTATTACTTCCTGGCGCCTCTTAACGCAGAAATCTATATCAATATCGGGCATCGACACTCGCTCCGGATTCAGGAATCTCTCAAAGAGCAGGTCGTACTTAATCGGGTCAATATTTGTTATATGAAGGCAGTAGGATACCAGACTTCCCGCAGCCGAGCCCCTGCCGGGACCGACCGGAATATCTTTCTTTCTCGCATAGTTTATGAAATCCCACACGATGAGGAAGTAGTCAACATATCCCATTCGTCTGATGACGTCAAGCTCATACTTTAGCCTCTCACTAATAGTCTTATCGCAGTCAGGATACCTCTCCTTTAATCCGTCCTCGCACAACTTATTAAGATAGCTCCACGAATCATAACCTTCCGGAACGTCAAAATGCGGCAGCTTCGTATTGCCGAACTCGATCGTCACGTTACACCTGTCGGCAATAGCCTGGGTGTTGTCCAGAGCCTCCGGAGCAAACTTAAAGATTTTTCGCATCTCCTCTTCGCTCTTCACGTAGAACTGACCGCCCTCATAGCGCATCCTGTTCTCATCCGTCACCTTTTTGCCGGTCTGGATACACAGCAGAATATCGTGACTCTCCACATCCTCCGCATAGGTATAGTGAACATCGTTGGTCGCCACAAGCCCAATCCCTAAGTCTTGCGCGAAGTGAATGAGCTTGGCGTTGACGGTCTGCTGTTCCTTATAGCCGTGGTCCTGCAATTCCAGGTAAAAATTGCCCTCGCCGAATATCTCTTCGTATTCAAGAATCGCTTTCTTGGCCTCTGCATCGAGGCCTTTAAGTATGAGAGTGGGAATCTCGCCTGCAAGACAGGCTGAGAGTGCAATTATGCCCTCGTGGAACTCTCTTAATACCTCTTTGTCAATTCTTGGTTTATAGTAGAAACCCTCCGTAAAACCGCGGCTCACGATTTTGCATAAGTTGGCGTAGCCCAGGTCATTCTCCGCAAGCAGGACTAAGTGGTTATACCTGTCCTCGCTTGCATTGGATTCCTTGTCAAATCTCGAACCCGGAGCAACATATACCTCGCAGCCAATGACAGGCTTGATGCCTTCCTTAACACAGGCCTTATAGAAGTCGATGGCTCCGTACATAACGCCGTGGTCGGTAATTGCGGCACTGTTCATACCCAGTTCCTTTACTCTCTTAACATATTCGGTTATCTTGTTCGAGCCGTCCAGCAGACTGAACTCGGTATGTGTGTGAAGGTGTACAAAAGCCATTGTTTCTCTCCTTGAATGTGCTAATAATTATATCACAGCGAGGCTTTATTTCACAAAAAAAGTGCGGTAAATTACCGCACTTTTATATGTCCTAATATGAATTGACTTATTTTAGAGATACTTCTTTAAGTCATTTGCCTTGTCTGTCTTCTCCCAGGGAAGGTCAAGGTCATTGCGTCCGAAGTGACCGTAAGCAGCTGTCTGCTTGTAGATGGGACGACGAAGGTCAAGCATCTTGATAATGCCTGCGGGACGAAGGTCGAAGTTATCTCTTACGATCTCTACGAGCTTCTCATCGCTAAGCTTACCTGTATTGAAGGTATCCACACGTACTGATGTGGGAACCGCAACACCGATCGCATATGAGAGCTGAATCTCACACTTGTCTGCGAGGCCTGCTGCTACAATGTTCTTGGCAACATATCTTGCTGCGTATGCAGCTGAACGGTCTACCTTGGTGCAGTCCTTTCCTGAGAAAGCGCCGCCGCCGTGACGTGCCATTCCACCGTAGGTATCAACGATAATCTTACGTCCTGTGAGACCTGCATCACCGTGAGGACCACCGATTACGAATCTTCCTGTAGGATTTATGAAGAACTTGGTCTTGTCATCGATAAGCTCCTTGGGAAGTACAGGCTCAAATACATACTTCTTGATATCCTCATGAATCTGCTCCTGGGTTACATCCTCATCATGCTGTGTAGACAGAACGACTGCCTCAAGTCTTACAGGCTTATCATTCTCATCATATTCTACAGATACCTGGGTCTTACCGTCGGGACGGAGATACTTAAGTGTTTCGTTCTTTCTAACCTCAGTAAGCTTTAGTGCAAGCTTGTGTGCAAGGTCGATTGAATAAGGCATATATGAATCAGTCTCGTTGGTAGCATAACCGAACATCATACCCTGATCGCCGGCACCTGTATCAAGGTCGTCCCTAAGCTCACCTGACTTAGCCTCTAAGGCCTTGTCTACGCCCATTGCGATGTCTGCAGACTGCTTGTCAAGGGCTACAAATACAGCACAGGAATTGCCGTCAAGGCCCTTCTTACCGTCATCGTAGCCGATCTCTGTTACGGTCTTGCGTACGATTGCGGGGATATCAAGCTGCGCATTGGTAGTAATCTCTCCTGTTACAAGAACAAAGCCTGTACAGCTGGCTGTCTCGCAGGCTACACGGCTCATGGGATCCTGCTCGAAGCATGCATCAAGGATGGCGTCTGACACCATATCGCAGACTTTGTCGGGATGTCCTTCTGTTACTGACTCAGATGTGAAAATCTTCTTCTCGCTCATATATTCTCCTTTCATAAGCGAAGCTGTCGTATATGACAGTTCAAACATGTGGTTAAGGGAATAAAAAAATCCGCTGTGAATAAGCGGACTCGACATATATCTCAAATCCTCTTATTGTTCAATAGTACTTATTCGATTTGAATAAGATGTTGCTCAGGTTGGCACCTTCCTACCTACCGGTCTGGGGTTGCCGTGGCTTCACAGGTCCTATGTACCTCCACCACTCTGAATAAGAGTATCTACACAGTGATTTAATTTTCCACGAACTAAGATACAATATGTGCCGACACATGTCAAGGGAATTAGTTGTATTTAGCAAAAAACAATCGGGAATCCGTTTTATACGAATTCCCGATATATACTAAACATTTCATTATAAGAGCTTATCGATTCTTACATCTTTCTCTTTGGACAGATCGATATAATCATTACCGCACTTAACAACAGGACGTGACAGCCTCTGCTTGTTGATGAAGATGATATCTCCCGACATACCGTTGCTTAGGCCTACTCTGTTAAGCATGTAGGTGTTAACAATGTTCTCAAGGAAGGTCATTATCATCTGGGTGTCGTACTTCTGCAGTCCTTCTTCCTCGAAGGCTTCTATTACAGTGAAAGGACACAAACTGCCTCGATAATTCCTGGTTGCGGTCATCGCCTCATACACATCGGCAATGGCAACCATCTTGGCGTACTTATCTATCTGATTGCTGACAAGTCCGAGAGGATAGCCCGAACCGTCTGCTCTCTCATGATGCATAAGTGCCGCATTCTTCACATGCTCGCTTACGTCATATCTCTGAAGTATCTTGTAACCTTCAGTCGGATGAGTCTTAACCACGAGATATTCAGCCTCCGTCAACTTCTTCGGCTTCTTGATGATAGACTCGGATATCTTGAGCTTACCTATATCATGAAGGATACCGCACTCTGTTGCCAGACGCTGCTCCTCCTCATTGAATCCCATCCATCCTGCGAATACATTGCAGATGAGTCCCACATTCATGCTATGAGCAAAGGTGATATCGTCATAGGCGCGCATATTATGCACCATATCAAACACATTGATATCGCCCGTCGGCGGATGAAGCATACGGAGTGCATCCGATACCAGTTTCTCAGAATCAAGAGGAGCATTCCTAAGCACCACGTCGGTAACCATTCTGCTCATCTCTCCGACAGCCTGTTCAAATTCCTGTTTGAACTGCTTGAATTCAGGTGTAGCACGCAGTCTGGCTGCATATGAGCCTTCTTCTTCCTCTTCTTCTATTGATGGATCTGCATCCTTGATATTAACGTAATTAATATCATAAAACTTAAGCTTCTCTATCGCCCTCTCGTTAAGTACCAATCCTTCCGGAAGTATTAACTGATCGTTCATGTTGTAGACATCGGTTCCAAGAACCATGCCCGGAAGAAGCTTGTTGACATTCATCTTTCCCATTTTTCCCCTATAAGTGTGCTAATTAATGTAGCCTTTTATCAACCCACACGAAGTCTGAACTTCTGCAATTCTCTCTCAGACTCCACCTTCTCTATCTCTGCCCCCAGAGACTGAAGCTTCAGATGGAAGTCTTCATATCCACGCTCAATATATTTGATGTCGTCCACCGAGCTCACTCCATCAGCCGCAAGAGCAGCAAGCACTAACGCCGCTCCGGCTCTCAGATCAGGTGCAGTAATGCCTGCGCCCGTATAGCCCTTAACTCCCTCAATAATGGCGGTATTGCCTTCTACCTTGATGCCGGCGCCCATTCTTACCAGCTCTTCAACATATTTAAATCTGTTCTCGAAGATACTCTCCGTTACAATACTTGTTCCTTCTGCAAGTCCGAGTGCCACCGTAATCTGCGGCTGCATATCTGTCGGGAAACCCGGATAAGGAAGTGTTTTAACATGAGTGTGCAGAAGAGGCTTGCTCGCAACCACTCTTACCGCATCATCGCTCTCTTCAACCTCACAGCCAATCTCCACAAGCTTTGATGTGATTGACTCCAAATGCTTGGGGATGACATTCTTTACCGTAACATCGCCCTTGGTAACTGCTGCAGCGAACATGAAGGTTCCTGCCTCGATCTGGTCCGGAATGATCGTATACTCCGTACCATGTAATCCCGCTACACCACGGATTCTGATTACGTCAGTTCCCGCACCTTTTATAGAGGCTCCCATACAGTTTAGGAAGTTGGCAACGTCTACGACGTGCGGCTCCTTCGCTGCGTTCTCAATGGTAGTCTGGCCTTCTGCCATTACTGCCGCAAGCATCAGATTGATGGTTGCTCCGACAGTAACCATATCGAGGTAGATATGTGCGCCCTTCAGATGATCTGCATGAGCCACTATCATTCCACCCGACACGCCGGCATCCCTTGCACCGAGCGCCCTGAACCCCTTCAGGTGCTGGTCTATGGCACGGGTACCGATGTTGCATCCACCGGGAAGCTTAACCTCTGCCGAACTGTATTTACCGAGCAATGCTCCCACCAGATAGTAGGATGCTCTGATTTTCTTGATATAATCCCCGTCAACAACGGTCGAATGAGTGCTTCCACCATTGACCTTCACCGTATGACGGTCGATTCTCTCTACTACTACACCAATGCTCTCCATCGCCTGGATCATAACATTGATGTCCCGAACATCTGGCAGATTGTCTATTAATACTGTTTCATCGGTCATAAGTGACGCAGCAAGAATACCCAATGCCGCATTCTTGGCGCCGCCGATCTCAACCTCTCCAACAAGGGCGTTGCCGCCCTTGATTGCGTACTGTTCCATTATTAGTCCTCAAATCCTTAAGTTGATTATTTTATCCCCTTACATTTTATATCAACCTATCTGAACTATTATATCATTCGCTATACGACTAATTCAAGTATTTCAGAGGGTTTACTGCAACTCCGTTAATTCTTATCTCGAAATGGAGGTGCGGTCCCGTACTTCTACCGGTATTACCGCTCAGGGCTATCTTCTGCCCCTGCTTTACAGACTGACCCGGAGATACCAGCACTTTACTTAAGTGACCGTACCTGGTCTCCCTGCCGTCAGGATGCTTGATATAGATAACATATCCATATCCGCTTCCCCAGCCTGCTTTTGTTACCGTTCCACCACTTGAGGCATAGATTGCGGTACCAATAGGTGTAGCCCAATCAATACCCTTATGATTTGTTGATGCTCCCTTGGTCGGCGCCTTACGTCCACCGAAGCCGCTTGAGAGTCTGCCGCCCGACAGTGGCTTAATATATGTCGGAGGTATCTTGGTACCACGCTCCACGATCTTGGGAACCGCCTCAACCAGAACCTCTTCCTTTACTATCTCACGACCGATCTCCTTATCATTCTCATAAGTAATATCAGCCACAATATTTCTTCTTCCGCAGGAAGGCTGCTGCAGAGTCACCTGCTCATATGTGTACCACTCATCGTTGTCCACATACTGAATCTCTGCATCATAGTATTCCTCAATATACTGTCTCTCCACACGTTCCACGGTAATGGGCGGCGCAGTGGTAGTAACCACAAGCTCATCGCCCGAGCGGATCATGGAATTGGTGTCCTCAAGGTTTTCATTGAGTTCTACGATCTTCTCCATGGGAACCTGTGTCTTCATCGCAATCTCAGACAGAGTATCCCCATCCTGAACTTCATATATCGTGTTAACCTCCTTGAATGACACCACCTCTTCGATAGCCTCATCCACGGTGCTCAACTGATCCTCGGTAAGGTAGCTCTCCACAATTTCAATATTGTCGTCGAATACCATACCGGTTATTCCGTATTCATAATCATCGAAGGAGAGACCGTCATCCTCAGTCTCGTCCTCAGCCTCCATAGCCTCGGAAATAACCGCAGCAATTCCCGCATTCCAAACGGGTGCCTGCCCTGCCTTCTCCTTGGCCTCCTCATCGGTAACAACACTTACAGTCAGTGCATTGAGCTCTCTGTTGGGGTCAACCACAAGCTCCGCCTTGTACTGTCCCTTGGTATCATAAGCATCAAGCGCCGCCTGGAGAACCTCGCGTACCGAATCCGAATCGGGCAGATTCACGGTGATATCACCTATCCTCATGGTGTAACAGGACTGCAGCACCTCATAGGCGTCACTGCGCATCACTCTCGCCATGTTGTCCCTTACCGTACGCTCAGAGTCTACTTTGGCAAAAAGCGCCCTCCTAGCATCATAGCTTAAGTCGGACTCTAAATAGACAATTGAGTCACTGTCCCTGCCGACTGCTCTTCTGGCATCCGCTATAATCTCATTGACTCTGTCGAGACTGCCGACCGTACCGACCTCTTCACCGTTTAAATACAGAACGAAGAGATTGTCACCATCCGGCTCATACTTCACAAACGGAGGAATGAACAAAATATTCAAAAGTATTACAAGAATAGCAGACTTAATAAAGGAGACCCTCACATGTCTGCTCAGCCTTATTTTCCTCATAGAATTCCCAATATCTCAAGGACACGAAGCGCAATGTCAGCAAGCACTCCGATAAAGATAAGTATACTCATAACATTTAAGAAGGTATTTTTTTGCTTAACAGGTGCCTTCTCTTCTGCCACGGATGTACTGCTGTCTATCGCATCCTTTATTTTACAGGTAATATCGCTCTTAAGTGTATCAAGCTCATTCTTCATATTCTGCTTGATGTTGCAATATACTTTTACATTCTCATTATGTACGAGCTCAGCAGTACCATCCAGGATCTCCTGAACCTGCTGCTTACTCAATTCTTCCGATTTTCTAAGATTATTCTCTATACCCATATCGACAAGCTCCCCCAGCTTAATACTACTGTCCTCATTGCGGCTGACAATCTCACTTAACCTGTCAGCGGATTCCAGATTCTTAAGATTGAGCTTCCTCATATCTCTTAGAATATCATCATACCTGCTATCCCTTGATGGGGTATTATTTTTCTCAGAACCATTCATTCTTTGTGCAAGTTTATCAATAATAACCTCCATATAGGCCTCCCTTTTGTAGAAATTCACTATATGTTCAAACTCTGTTCATAATTTGTTCATATATGGTGAATATAATTAAGAACATAGCAAACAGAGTTTTAGACAATTTTTCATAATAGCCCAGGCGCCGTAAGGTGTCTGGGCACTCCTCATTTTTGAGGAACTTTTCTGTGTCAGAACTTCCAACTGTCTACCTTGTCTCCGGCAATAGCCCTGATTTCCTCATTAAGCGATAGCATCCTGGCATCCAGATCTGATACCATGTGCGCACATTCCACAAGTTCTTCCTTGATATGCTCCGGAGCATTACCCTCAAACTTATAGTGTATCTTGTGCTCAAGACTGGCCCAGAAGTCCATGGCAACCGTTCTTATCTGAATCTCCACCTTGGCATCAACCCGTCTGTCCGACAAGAAGATGGGAATGGTGACTATCATGTGATAGCTCTTGTATCCGCTTTCCTTAGGATTCTTGATATAGTCCTTAACCGACAATATCTTTATGTCATTCTGATTGGCCAGCATTTCAGCTATCTGATAGATATCTGAGGTGAATGAGCATATAATCCTTATCCCGGCAATATCATCCACATATTCCACCATGTTCTCAATGGTAGACTCATATCCCTTTCTCTTAAGTTTCTTAACTATGCTTTCACTGGTCTTGATCCTGGACTTGATATGCTCTATCGGATTATATCTGTGTACGTGCTGGAACTCATCATTGAGGATCTCCAGTTTGGTGTTGATCTCCTTAAGTGCCGATCTGTATATGAGCAGCACCTCATTCCAGTTCTCTATCGGATCTCTCTTATCATCTGTCATCTTAACGAAAACCCCATACTTCTATAATTTACCCCCTCGACAATCTGCTTACACAAAAAGCCAAACTATATTCTAACACAAATACACACTCTTGCCAAATTAAAAAGCACCCGGAATAAAACCGGGTGCCTGTAATGATTCACATTAGTCATCATATCCGTTCGGATTGTTCTTCTGCCATCTCCATGAATCTTCGCACATCTCAAGAATACCATACTGTGCCTCCCAGCCAAGCTCTTCCTTTGCCTTAGATGCATCTGCATAGCAGGTAGCAATATCGCCTGCACGTCTGGGCTTGATAGAATACGGAATCTTTACCTTGCTCGCCTTCTCGAAGTTGTGAACCACATCAAGAACACTGTATCCGCAGCCGGTTCCGAGATTATATATCTTGAGTCCGGCCTTCTCCTCTATCTTCTTAAGTGCCTTAACATGGCCAAGAGCCAGGTCAACTACATGGATGTAATCTCTTACACCTGTTCCGTCCGGTGTATCATAATCGTCACCGAATACTCCAAGTTCTTCTCTCTTGCCTACGGCTACCTGTGTGATATAGGGCATCAGATTGTTGGGGATACCGTTAGGATTCTCGCCGATAGTGCCGGACTTGTGGGCACCGATGGGATTGAAGTATCTGAGAAGAACCACATTCCACTCATTATCAGCCTTCTGAATATCTGACAGTATCTGCTCAAGCATTGACTTGGTCCAGCCGTAAGGGTTGGTACATACTCCCTTAGGACACTCCTCTGTGATCGGAACAAAGGCAGGATCTCCATAAACCGTTGCTGAAGATGAGAAGATGATATTCTTGCATCCATGCTGTCTCATTACATCCACAAGCACGAGAGTACCTGAAATATTGTTGTCATAGTACTCCAGAGGCTTCTGCACAGACTCACCTACCGCCTTAAGTCCGGCAAAGTGAATAACCGAATCTATGCTCTCCTTATCAAATATCTCATTAAGCGCCTCTCTGTCTCTGATATCTGCCTGATAGAAGGGCACCTTCTTGCCTGTAATTGCTTCGATCCTGTCAAGAACCTTGGGATTGGCATTGCACAGATTATCAAGCACAACAACGTCATATCCGGCGTTCTGAAGCTCAACCACTGTATGGCTTCCGATAAATCCAACTCCACCTGTTACCAGTATTGACATATTAACCTCCTGTTACACAATCCCACTCTTAACCCTGATGGGATTCTACCATAATTTCTCAGGATACATTCCGCTATCCTTGAGTTCCTTGATTGCGGCAACCACATGAGGTTTATCCTCCTTGTAGGTAACGCCGAACCACTTATCACTTGAACTCAGCATCTTAACCGTAGCTTTACCGGACTTGATAAGTCCGTCAACCTCTGTCGGAATAAGACATTCTGACTTAAGAGGATTGTCCTTCACCTTATTAGCGAAGAAATCGGTCAGGCATTTGCCGAATTCATCAAATACGCTTTTCTTAAAGCCCCACATATTCATTGATACGGGAGTAAGCACATCTATGGGAGCGAAGTTCTCACCGTCATCCGAGTATGCCGCACCGCTTTCGGTCTTGATAAGGTTCTTCTGCTCAACTATGTGACTGAGATATCCCTTATCATCCGCATTGCATACTCCTCTGGTAACGCTTCCCTGCTCTGTCAGGGTCTTGCCAAGCTCGTATGCGACCATCGCATAAGCGCTCTCATCCGAAGCAGTTGCTGTCAGGAAATCATACATAACCTTGTATGCATCTCTTCCGTAATAGTCATCGGAATTGATTACCATGAATGGAGCATCAATCACATCCTTACAGCACATAAGCGCATGTGTTGTTCCCCATGGCTTTACTCTGTCTTCGGGAATGATAAAGCCCTCCGGTACGTCCTCAAGCTCCTGGAATACATATTCCACTTCCATATGCTTTGATATGGGGTCGCCGACCATCTCCTTGAAGTCTTCATAAATTGCATGCTTTATAATGAATACGACCTTCTCGAAGCCTGCCTGCTTGGCATCATAAATGGAGAAATCAATAATCTTATGTCCCTGCTCGTCAACCGGGTCAATCTGCTTGAGTCCTCCGTATCTGCTTCCCATACCTGCCGCCAATATCACCAATGTAGGTCTGTTCATAGTCTTCCTCCTGCTGTTTTCCTGCATCTGAAGATCTGTGAAATAGGCGTATTTACTGGTGCGCAATCGGTGGCGCACTTTCTGAGCCTAATATATCACAGAAATTTTTCTTTGTATAGTATCTATTTTATTTTGTTGCATAATTCTTTAACGGATAGCTGATTCCAAGCTTATCATAGGGCACCGTCGCATAGGTGAAGCCCTGTGCGTAGCTTGCCAGTGCATAAGGATGGAAGTAGAACTTGAGGCCATCCTCAGTTACCGTGAAGTCCGTCGTCTCATAGCTTATGCCTTCCGCTATGGTATTCTCGGATTCCTCCCAGTAGTATTCCCACTCTCCGTTATTCTTATATGCATCTATTACGATTGAATCCAGTTCCTCTTCCGAAACCGTTACAAGGTCTCCCAGGGTCAGCCTCTCACCCGTCTCCAGATCAAACAGGTAGTTGGTCTTCGAAGGCATTCCGTGAGCTCCTCCGTAATAATCATAGCCATTCATCTCAAAGCCGAGCACTTTTTCATCAAGATAAGTGATCTTACTCACCTCAGTATCAAAGCTATAGCTCGGGAACCATGGATTATCTTCACCCGCATCCTCATACCAGGTCATGGCCTCCTGCCTGTCGGCATCGTGATCGGATAGGTTGTCAAGTACCTCGCTCATGGCAGCATTGATCTTAGCTGCGCCTGCATATCTGTCCGATACTTTCAGGACCTCTGCCTTCACCGTCATGAGCACGGTTCCGTCCGGGGCAGTATATTCCTCGGTGAACCTCTCAAGCTTACCCACCTGACCGATTCCGGAATCATAGTATGCCTCGCCGCTTACAGTCTCTTCCTTGGTCGACAGGTCAATTATCTCATTATACATGGCATAGTTCTCACTTGTTATCGTGTAGAGCTTACCATCAAGAACGCAGGGCATGGTGCCGTTTACATAGACATCGGACGAATCCTCTGAGTACTGCTTATCAAGCAGCATATCTATCTTGCCGCTCTTTAAGTTTATCTTATTGTATACGGTGGACCTGCCGTCTTGTGCATCCTCTGAGGTATACACATAATCATCATCCATGGCAACGATGCTGAATATATTGTCCGAATAGCACAGATAGGTGTATTCACCGCTCTTCATGTCCACAATTCCGTAATCGTATCCGCTGTAGTCATCCGTATTCTTGTTGATTAACAGCTTGCCGTTATAATATGAGCTCACCTCACCGCCAAGCAGACTGGTCGAACCATCCTTATCATACAGGACATATTCATAATCCTGATTGATCAGCACCATCTTCCCGTTATTCTTGATCGTGTCATCCGGAAAAGCTGTCTGATTGCCGTTATTCACATATGTAACCATACGGTAATCATCCGGTACTGCAACAGATGAAGACGCCAAAGAGCTGTCAGTAATATCTGCCACCCTGCCGTCTGCGTCTATTGTGATTAGGTCTCCCACTCCGCTCGCATCCACATAGAGTTTGCCGTCTGTAAAGTACATGTTGTAGTTAGCGTATTCCTCACCGTAGTTATACACTACCTCCGACTCGCTTCCGTCCGAGCTTAACCTTACGAGTGCATAGTTCGGCACCGTGAAGCCATCTTCGTTCTTCACATAATAGGTGTTAAGGAAGTAGAGATTATCCTTAAGCAGTATTCCCTTGCCTCCTGTCGTAGCATTCATCTCATCCCATCCGTCTACACGTTCGCCTTCCCAGAGGGTACGGGCATCATCTGTCTCCGAATCCATAATGATAACCCTGTTCTCACCGATGAAGTACACTCCCTTCTCACCGACGATTACAGGCGATGCATTCACGCTATCCGGAATCTCAGCACTAAAGCCCGTCTCAACTACACTGATTCCCGCATCCTTCACAGTCTCCTCTTCATCAAGCTCCTTCGTCGGCTCAACTGAGGCCTCCGTCTCTGTCTTCAAAGCAGGTGTCTCCTCTTTAGGTGCGGCCTCATTCTTACTGCCACAACCTGCAAGAACATAAGCAGATAATAGCAAAAACGCGAGAACTGACATTTTCTTTCTCATAATTTCTTTCCTCTCCCTGTGTGCTCCTATAATGTCATCAATCCTCAAAACCAAATACTTTAACCAAATCCATCGGAGAATCTATTATAAAATCAGGCTTCTCAACCTTACCAAATCCGTATGAAGCGAATACAATAGGAACTCCTGCCTTAACACAGGCCTCCTCATCCATGTGGGTATCTCCTACATAGATTGGATTCTTAAGACCGTTACGTTCTGCTATAAGCAGGATATTCTCTGCCTTAAGCAGATTGGTATCACCGGGGCAGACATGGTCCTTGAAATATTTACCGAAGCCTGTCTTCTCAAGCATAAGTTCAATATAGCCCGCCTGACAGTTGCTTACAACGAAGAGTGGATAACGTTCACTGAGTATACTCAGCGCCTCTCCTAAGCCCTCATAGACCTTTGCACCCTTCTCACTTACATATTCATGCTCATATTTATAGCAGAGCGCGCCCACCTCATCTCTTTCTTTTCTGTCCGAATCGGGCAGAATATCATGAATGATGTCGTCCATGGGAAGGCCAAACAACCCTTTAAGCCTGTCTGCGGTTACTCTTTCTGAATATCCTGCATTAGACAATGCCCTGTTCCAGGCTTCCGTAACCGTAGGAGTGGAATCCCATATGGTACCGTCAACATCAAATATTATTCCGTCATATCTGTTCATATTATCTGTATACCTCCGTGCTGTGAAGGATCACGTCACCCTCATCAGGTCTTATTCCCGAGATGAAGCGGCTGATTACTCCTGTATTGCTATATGCATTGGCAATGCCGAGTACCAGGTCATCATCAAGACTTGTAACCGTAATGAAGAGTTTGTTGGTGGCACAGAAGTCAGAGATCTCCTTAACATACGGTCTCATCTCCTCAGGCAGTTCTACCCTGCCAAGGTTGGAAAGCACCGCCGTTACCCTGCCGTTCTCACTCTTCTGAAAGGCTTTAACTACAATCTGTTTAATAGCAAGCGGCGTGACCCTGGTAAGTCCTATTCTCTCAATACTCTGGTATCTGTCCATCTGCTCCTGAATCTTCTCCGGAGTCAGCTTTTCCTTAAACTTAACTTCGAATTCTTTAGAGAGACTCTCTATTGTCTCACTGCCGTCAAAGACATGCGTCACATCCACGTTGTTGAAGAAGTTGCGCATGGTATCAGACGGATAGTAGTTCCTAAGGTTGACAGGCAGCGAGATAGTGATTGGCTTGCTTCGAAGCATGTAGGGTCTGTCTGCATTGATCGCCATCATCAGCGTTGCACCGAGGAAGCTGGTCATGGATACCTTAAGCTCCTTGGCTTTGCTTAATACTCCGCTTGCAGGCATATGAACTTCCATAAACTGAAGCTGGTCAAAGGGCAGCTTGCCCGACTGAATATGGTACGCCTTGCTCTTCTTGTTTAAGATTCGCTTGGGTATTGCTCTTTCAGTCTTCTCACAGAACTGTACGAAGCTGTTCTTATATCTGTCGTCCACACTTGCTGAAGAGTCTATCACCAGGTCATTCAGCTCACCCGGATGAGACAGTCTCAGGTAATTAAATACCAGAAGCTTTAGGAAGGACAGGGCGCCCGTTCCATCTGCTATTGCATGGAATATGTCAATATTTATGCGATTCTCATAATAAGATACCTTATAATGAAGTACGCCTCTGAAGTTGCGTCCATAGAGAATCGGACAGGGTCTGCCGCTCTCCTTAACAGCCACCGGCACATGGTCAGTCTGCTCCATGTAATGCCAGAAGAAGCCTCTCCTGATTCTTACCTGGAACTCCGGTCTGCTCTTAATTGTGATACCGAGAGCCTCGTTTAACAGCTGCTCATCTATCTCTTCATTCAGGGTAGCACTCACTCTCATTACCCTGGTATCTCTGTTATTATGTGCCGCAAGGAATACCTTGGCGACATTGTCTACTCTATACCAATCCTCTGCCATAATTCCATCCGATCACATATTTAATCTCTTCTCAAGCTCCGATTTCACACTTCTGCCTCTGAATATACATATTCCCAGGAGCACAACTATGCTCACCGTCAGACAGATGGTCCAACTAAGCGGAACCGCCATTTTCATAAGCTTGTATATCACATAGGGAATCATTCCCATAAGTATATTGCCCAGCAGATATACCAGTGCATTACCCTTCTTATCAATCAGCGCAAGAATCAGGTTCGTAAGCAGCAGTGCTGCTATGGTATAGGGTGCAACATAGGTTGCAATCGGGTATAAAAAGTCAAGCAGTCTGCCTGTAATCAGCAAGAGTACCGTTATGGCAAGCGCAATATCGGTAATGATCGCAGCTGCAGATAGTCTGCGTCTGATAAAATGTCTGACCATGCCCTCTATTCCTAGTCCCCATATAAGTACAACGATGCTCCAATGGCGCTCACCCCTGACATCCATAAGGAAATCCAGAGCCAGACAGATAATTATCGTAGCCAGCACCAGGAAGGCCTGAAGCTTGTATATGAAGCCCTTAAGCCTTAGTCTCTTCATTCCCGGCCAGTGGGGCGAGGTTGCCTCACCCTCAAGGGCGTTGTTGCACAGGGGGCAGTGATTCCTTTTGCCGCTTATATAAATATTGCAGTAATTACATTTCTTCATAAATTATAGAATACCATATTTGCCACTTTACCGATAGACCAAATGTCTGTAATATAGAACGGTACATATTTTTTGACTTTAGTAATATTATCAGGAGAACAGGAAATCTATGAGACTCAGACATATTAAGGGTGCCGAAGAGACAATTGCAGCCAACAGATTCGTGGTACAGAACCCCGAGGAGAGTAAGGGTAAGTGGAGAGCGCTTTTCCCACAAAATAATCCCATACACATTGAGGTCGGCATGGGCAAGGGACGCTTCATAATGGATATGGCAGAGGCGCATCCGGATATTAATTATATCGGGATTGAGATGTATTCGAGCGTGCTGCTTCGTGCTACCCAGAAGATGGAGGAGCGTACGCTTGACAACCTTAAGTTTATTCTGATGGATGCCGTGAAGATTGATGAATGCTTCGCTGAGGGCGAGGTTGACAGGATTTATCTTAATTTCTCGGATCCCTGGCCCAAGGACAGACATGCCAAGAGGCGCCTGCCGTCCAGACGCTTCCTTGAAAAGTTCCATAAGATTCTTGTACCTGATGGGGAGATTGAGTTTAAGACCGACAACAGAGCGCTGTTTGATTTCGCTCTTGAGGAGGTCGAGGCCGGCGGTTTCTCTCTCGTGAAGCACACCTTCGACCTGCATAATGACAGTGAAATGATGGAAGGGAACATAATGACCGAGTATGAGGAGCGTTTCTCTTCAATCGGCAATCCCATCTGTAAATATATTATCCGCAGACTATAAATAGTACACTATCATGCCGGCGACGATTAATGCGATGCCGGCTGTTTTCCTGACTGTGAAGCCTTCCCTGAAGAACAGTCTGCTGAGTATCGGCACCAGGACAAAGCCCAGTGCATCCATGAGCGGTACGCTCATATAATCAAGTCCTCTGAAGGCTATCATTGAGCAGACTACACTTAAGGCCATTAGGACATAGCCGCAGATTACGGGGACGTTGAGATAGTCGCGAATCAGGCTTACATGCGGTCTGTTGGCGCCAATTTTGAGCAGTATCTGCGAGAAAGAAGCGACCGTAACTCCTATTATCAGAATTCCAAAATACATATTCATGAAGTCGCCTCCGTATTCACCACGACAGTTCCGGCTATTACAAGCAGTATGCCGATGATATTCTTAATACTTAAGCTCTCATGGAATATCACAACTGCCCAGACTGCCGACCAGATGAGGGCCATGGCTCTGTTGGCATAGGCGATTGACAAGTCGAATCTCTTAATCATCTGCTGCCAGAGCAGGGCATAGATTCCCAGCACACCCACCTCTGCCACATAGAACAGAATGAATCTCATACTCATGAATTCCTCACCGGCACTGAGCTTGCCGATTATGGAATTGATGGTATAGATGATTACTATGAGTTGGAGCAGTATTATATTCTTAATTTTGATCTTATCCATTGTATTTATATTCTTCATTCGTTTTATCTTTGTCCGGCGTTCTTATATCCTTCCCTGCTTCTAACTATCACTATTCCTTCTCGCACGCGCGCTGAATCATGAGCGGAATCGCAATACCCGCAAATACATAAACAAGCTTCCATATCTCACCGCCCGGCTCAAAGGTGTAATAAATATCGCTATGATATGCGCTCATGTCAAACAGCCTCACAAAGCCGACATTGAGATATCGCATGATCGCATAGATCGTGTTCACGAAAAAGAAGCCAAGAAGCTGGTGCATCATAATGGCATAGGTATTGCTTCCCATACGAAGAACAAAGCGTCTGACCTCTCCGCCAATCTTACTAAGAAGCATATACAGTAACTTCGATATCCTGAGCCAGAAGGCAATTCCGAGTATCATTGTCACAATCGGAGTGAACACCGTTGAGGTAAAGCCCGTCACCCAAACCGCACTGTAATTGAGCCCCGGATGAGTCCTTACCATAACGAAGCTTAACAGTACCACCACCGGAATATAGATAACCGACGGCATCGTGTCATACTGCTTAATCTTAATCTTATAGAGTCTGCCCAGCGCGAAGGCCGGCGCCATCATCATCATCCTTCCCGGAATCTTGTAATAATCATACACACTACCGCGCATGGCAAGCGCCACCACAAGCACACCCGCGAAAATATAGACCGCTGCCAGTATATATTCATTGTCAAAGTGCAGGATCTTTAGCACCTTGACAATTATTATGTTAACCACCTCAAACAAGAAAAGCGCGGGAACAAACCATGCCGCCGCATTAAACATAAACTGGTGTCCGCCCATAAAAGGCGCCAGGAAAAGATTATAGAGATTGAAGTCGCCTCCGATCTCAAACTCAAGGAACCTAAGTCCCCAGGCGAGCAGTCCGTAGACTGCATTCCATATGAAATACGGAACCATCAGCTTCTTAAACTTTCTCCAGATGTATTCCAACATCTTATCAGTGGCTTCAGGCTTGAAGAAATAACCCGAGATGAACACGAATATCATCACGTGATAGGAATAATACGGCAGAAGCGGACTTTTACCCAGGATATCCCAGTTGATATGCCCCAGGATAACCAGGAGCATAGCTAACGCCGACAATATTGTGAACTGTTCATCTCTCTGTTTCATACCTAATATGCCCCCAGTTTCTTCACACGTCTTGCTATCGACATGGCCCCATCATCATTAATATGATAATCATCATAGAGATATTTATCCCTCTGATCAATATTTATCGCACCGTAATATACGTCCACGAAGCAGGCACCCCTGGATGCCACTGCCTGTGTCTCAAATATCACATAATCCGTCAGCGTTCCGCATCCGATATCATGCTTATCGCCGTCCACGTAGAAATCATCTATGGTAATTCCGCCTGCCGGCTGCGAAAGCATGATCACCTTGATGTACGGATATGCCTCCTGAATCATCTGAATCGACTTAAACACCGCACCGTATATACAGGTCACATCCTCTACAGACTCACTTCCTAAGGGTCTGTGGTCCGCATAATCCTCAAGATTATACATTATAAAAATCGCATCAACCTTGGTAAAGTCTGTATTCTCAAGAGCACTGACTGCTGCCTTAGCTTCATCTCCCATACTCTCTGCCGTTGCCTTAACGGTTGAGAAGTCACCGCTTCCTATGGCTGCTGCCATCTGATATAAGCTGACTCCATCCTCAATATAATCCGGGCTGACTTCCGCATTCTTCTGAGTGATATAGGAGCCTGCAATTCCTGCATTAATTACCGTTGCGTCATATACCTCGCCAAGAGCCGCGGCCAGATTATTATTGCTGTAGTTATCCGCAAAAGGGCTGTTACCTATACAGAGGAAGGTAGTAACACCATCATCTACCTTGCCCGCTATCTGCTCTGCACTGAGCGGCTGAATGTAGTCCGTCGGTTCAACGTCGAATTCCGTATTGTTCTCATCCGGATTGTAGTCGGAATCCTTACCCCTGTTCCAATTAACTACCTTTACCACCATAAATACCACCAGAAGCAGCGCTACAAAGCCTATCACTATCTGGATTATAAGTTCCTTTTTCATAATACTCTCTCCCATCTTCCGGAAGCGCCGCAGGGCAATATCAAACCCGTATCCTTAACGGGCAGACCTATCTCGTCCGACACAACCCTTCCGCCGAATTTGCTAACGATGGTCATATTCATCATATAGCTTAATACCGCCGGCTGTAGTCCCGTCGTATATGAATTGATAAGGAAAAACAGCGGGGACTCACTCAGTATATTGGTCGTAAGTTCAATAAATGGATAGATACTCTCTTCTATCTTCCAGGTCTCACCCTTAGGGCCTCTGCCGTATGAGGGCGGATCCATGATGATGGCATCATACTTGTTGCCTCGTCTTATCTCACGCTCCACAAACTTAACACAGTCATCCACAAGCCACCTGACCGGTCTGTCAGATAGCGCGGACGCAGCAGCATTTTCCTTGGCCCATCCGACCATACCCTTGGATGCATCCACATGAGTGACCATGGCTCCCGCATTAAGCGCTGAAAGTGTGGCTCCACCCGTATATGCAAAGAGGTTTAATACCTTAATCTCTCCTTTTTTTCTCTTACCCGATGCTATCTCCCGGCGAATGATGTTGCCAAACCAGTCCCAATTGACAGCCTGCTCAGGGAAGAGTCCTGTATGCTTGAAGCTAAACGGCTTAAGATTAAATCTTAAGTCCCCATATCCTATCTGCCATTCCTCGGGCAGATTCCTGCCTTCCCATTCACCGCCGCCTGATTTGCTCCTGTGATAATGACCATTGTATTTTTTCCATAAAGGATTAGTCTTCTCAGTATTCCATATTACCTGTGGGTCGGGACGCCTGAGGATATAATCACCCCACCTCTCTAACTTCTCACCGTCAGAGGTATCTATCACCTCATAATCCTTCCAGTTATTAGCAATCCACATATTATATTTATTCCTCCGAAGTATTGCCGGTGCCGTAGAGTTCATCCGTGAACGAATAGAAGTTAACAACCTCATCAGTATCGTCCCAGAACGGTACCAGCATATTTTGATATACGGTATAATTAGCCGTTTCTCCGACATATTCGAAGTTATTGGCCTCAATGTCGCCTATAACCTTCTTACTCTTCTCAACTATTACATAATTGCAGTAATATTTGGTGGCATACTCACTGAGCTTGGCCGCATCCATGGTCGGCTCCATATAGAGGTCAAAGAGCGGGTTCATCGGAGCATTCCAATGATCTACCAGACTGTCCCTTCCAAAGGGCAGCATGATATCGGTTGTATACTGTCTGACATAGTGAACAAGTAAAGGAGGGAAGGCTGCCCATACCCTCTCTCTGCCTTCATCCGGTTTCACCATATCCGCAAGCTCGATAACCTCATCCGGAAGATTGTATTCATTCTCTGCTATGGAGACATTGCTTCCCGCATATACTATTGTGCCTGACAGCGCAAGTATTACAGCCATGACAATAACACCGAGTCTCGTATGAGTATCGATGATCTTGCAGGCCGTATATGCGATAACCAAAGTGGTGGGAAGCAGCCAGAGCAGTCTGTAATAGGTTCCCTCATCCAGCTTGTTGTATATCATATAGAAATACGGAATTAAGAACAGTATCTGTATTACGGTGGGCACAATAACAAGTATTTTCTTGGTATGTGTGTCCTCCTCGGTAAAGTACAGATACAGCAGGGATGCTATGAAGAGCATTCCGTAATATCCCGTTCCGTTATATGCTTTTAAGATTTCAAGTGTCTCTGTCATAAATCAGTCAATTCCTAATTACAATGATTCACGTAGTAATTTCATTTTCACAAGCTTATACCATGAGGAAGATGCCTGCATATATTAACAGCGGTACACAGGTAACCAATAGCCTCAGTGCAACCTGAACATCCTTCTTGTGCACAGTCATAACCGCTCCGACTATACCGATTAACAGTCCTATCAGGAAGATGCTTGACGTTGAACACATGGCTGCAACCACATTGGTTACCGTCAGTGTCACCCAGTAGCCTATCCTCATCTCCTTGCCT
Organism: Lacrimispora saccharolytica; assembly: GCA_021531795.1. Taxonomy (GTDB): domain Bacteria; phylum Bacillota; class Clostridia; order Lachnospirales; family Lachnospiraceae; genus Colinaster. The sequence continues at coordinate 202,612 of JADYUL010000003.1, read as the reverse complement.
TCATTCTCATAATCATATATCTCAAGCACCAGCCAGGTCACTGCAAGAATGCAGATATTGGCAAGAATGGCCTTGCCCTGCCAGGTTCTGGTCATCATGAAGGTCTCATTGGTATATATACTAACATTACCGAATACATAAAGTATTGAAACAAATATTAAGAATATCGGAAGTCTTCTGATATCCTTCCTGAATAACAGCCTGCCACACTGATAATAAATCATATAAAGCAGAGGGATCAGTACGACTCCCAGACAGCTATGACTGATAATCGTCGGATGCATGCCTGAAATGCGACTTAGATATGCCACCCACATGGGCATGGTCGCCAGTGCATGTCTTAAGTCAAGTGACGTAGACAGACCTGTGTAGGGCTTAATGCTGTACATGGTATCCGTCTCGACCGTAAGCAGCGACTGAACCACATAGTAGGCGTCATCTCCGTCGAAGCACTGCGTAACGAAGGCCATCACCATCTGGATAAAGATGACAAGTATAGCCAGTATCCACATCACTATCTCATCCTTAGAGACCACCCTGTCAAGCTTGTATACCTCGGCGTACCTGTTGCCGTTAAGTTTCCGTTCCACAACTGCGAGTGTGATTCCCACAATTGACAACGCCGCGAGCACACAGGAATATATCACCACCACCAGACTGAATTCATGCGGTTTGGTCAGCACCACCGGCACGCATACTATCTGGAACAATGCCATACAGGAGAGAAAACCGCAGATATATATCGTCGGCAAGCTGCGCCTGGGCGAACGGATGAAATATCCCGGAATCAGTCCCACGAAGAGGGGAACCACTACAAGTAATAGAATTAACAACAGTACAGAAATAATCATAAATCAATATCCTCGTATGGATAATTTAGCGCCAGCTCTCTTAATGCCTCAAGCTCTGACTCATAATTCGAATAATCTATTCGATGCTCACCTGTCGCAAAACAGTTCACCATATAATCGCACACAGCCGTGCTGTAATGAGTATAATCGGCATAGTTGTCGAAGTTCGTTATTATTTCCTCATCCCCGCTGAAGAGATATACCTCCACATTGTCGAAAGCAAGCAGCCTCTCCGTAATAAACCTAAGCTTACCGACAATGATATCCACATCCTCCGTTCTCTTGGCATCATACCAGTAGAGAATACTGTAGGGCGGGTAAAATATCGTGAACTCAGTATCCGGATGCTCCTCAATAAAAGGAATAATATTAGTATCCAGATTTTTCTCAATACCCGCAATATATTCTTCGAGCGGTGTCGTATCTTTTATCTCCTCAGCCGGAGTATAATACAGCCTCACATTGGCAAGATTATAATGCTCAGGCTTCCACCACATCGGATATATCATATCCCAGTCCGTGGCATCGCTCCTGTCCACCAGAGGCTTTAACACATAATCAAGCATCACATCCTTGTTGAGCAGATACTTCACATCATTGACCGGATTATTATCATACAGATAGTCCGTCACCGGATATTTTGTTTCATTCACATCAGCCGAATAATTCAGCTCATCTATCCCCAGAAACACTCTCTTAACCGACGGATGATACTCAAACACCTGCTCCATGATATTGTACTGATCTCTGGGGTAGGCTCCGTTGTAGGAAAGCTTCTGCAGCTTAAGACCCATATCACGCTCAAAGCTCGACGCCGTGAAGTTCACCGTCATGGATGAGCCCAGCAGCACTCCGTCGTAGTCCATATTCCTGGCAAGTCCCGGATTCATATCCACCTGATCATCCACAACATAGGGAAAGCCCTCAATCGGCTTGTGATAATGAAAGAACGGGTCCACATATGCAATTATTGAGGCAAAGCCCACAAGCCCCACAGTTGCGATTACTGTCAGGGTAAGGAAAAATCGCTTCATACCGGTTAAAAATTAAAATACAGGAAGGTACTGACTCCTGACAGGGAAACTACACACCATACCAACAGACAGGCAAGAACTGCTGCCGAAGGTATTCCGTATCTGCACTTCACAGACAGTGCCTTACTGTTCGGTGCAAGGTTTACTGTAAGCAGGCTTGCGATTATGAAGCCAAACATACATATATAAGGACCGAGGGAAGTAGAGGCTAAGTGTGTAAGCTTTAGTACATACCACAGTTCTCCTAAGTTAAAGGCCTCATACATGGGTGAGGCAACCAAATGAAAGTCATGCTTTAGCACTGTCCTAAGCATCTCCGTTCCGGTCGCTATATCGGGAGCCCTGAAATAAGTCCAGGCTATCGCAACAAATACGAAGGTGAATATCCTTGAAACAGCCTTGGATATCTTATGCCACTCACCGGTATGCTCAAGTACGAATCTGGTAATAATGTACAGAGCACCATGCATAACACCCCAGAGGATGTAATTCCATCCGGCACCGTGCCAGATACCGCTAAGCAGGAATACAACAGCAAGATTAACATACATCCTCACCTTGCCCTTCCTATTGCCACCTAACGGAATATATATATTCTTCATAAAGAATCTGTTTAGGGTGATATGCCACCTCTTCCAGAAATCTATTATGTGTACCGCTTTATAGGGCGAGTCAAAGTTTACCGGAAGCCTGATTCCAAGCATACCTGCAAGTCCTATCGCCATATCGCAGTATCCGCTGAAATCAAAATACAGCTGAAGCGTATAGAAAAGAATCGCAAGCAGAGCCTCCGTGGAATTGATTCCGTAATTAACCGCATCGAATGCCCAGTCCACAGCAATTCCAAAGGTATCGGCTATTAGTACCTTCTTAACAAGGCCCATGATAAACATGAAGAGAGACGAGGCAAACTCCTGCTCTGTAATCTTCCTGCCTATCTGTCTAAACTGCGGCATCATCTCTTCGTATTCCACTATCGGTCCTGCTACCAGCTGCGGGAAGAAGGACACAAACAGGGCGTAATCGATGAAGTCAGTTCTCGCGGTTTTGCCCCTATAGGTATCTGTAAGAAAGCCTATCTGCTGAAAGGTAAAGAAGCTGATTCCAAGCGGCAGGACTATGTGTTTAAGCGGCACATTAAGATTAAAAAGTGCGTTGCAATTGTCTATAAAGAAGTCAAAGTACTTGTAGTAAAAGAGCAGGCCTAAGTTCATCGCGATACCAAGCGATAAGACCCGACGTCTGTAGCTGCTTCGGCAAATCCACAGGTAGAATGCGTAGTTCACTACAATAGAGAAGAGCATGATCCACAGGTAGCTAAGGTTGAAGTAGCCATAGAACCAGAGACTCATGAGCACCAGTACGACCTTGCAGGCCCTCCGGCTCCTGCCCTTCAAGGTGTAGAAGGATATCAGAACCAGAGGCAGGAAGAGCAATATGAAGATGTATGAGTTGAATAACATATTGCCCCCTTAGGTCAGAGAGTTGTCCTCTTCATCAAAGTAATCATTATCTATCGGAATGGCTCTGAGCTTCCACAGCAGGAAGCCAAGAACTCCCAAGCCTACCACAACGATCAGTATGATCAGTATAATCATCATGACATTCAAGCCATTGCCGACAACCTGCTGCTTGTCGGTGTAGGTGATGACATAGTCGGAAGCATGGCTCATGCTAAAGGTTGCCATGCTGTCTGCTACAAGAACCGAATCCACAAGCTCAGTCTTCCTTGTCACAGGGTTGTAATAATAGAGGTTCGCATATCTGCCCTGCTCTGATTCGGGAACAGGAACCGAAAGCTTAACCTTGAAACCGAATTCTCCGTCATGTGACAGACTCATAAGCATATATTCATCACAGTTGAGCTTACCGATCACTTCGTCCGGAATCTCGGCACTGCCTATGTCTACCTGAAGGTCGATACTTAGTGCAGCCATATCTGTTCCCGTAAGGTCGATATCCCAGGTTACTCCATTATCAAGCTTAAGCTCAACCTCACCTGAGATTCCCATATTGGTAAGGGTTTCTCCGGTGATCACCGTATTATCCTCAAGCTCTATCACAGGCTTAACTGTGACATTTGAGCTGCCTGCTTCGCTGCCATTGTTTTCGCCCGTGCTACTATTGTTTTCGCCCGTGCTACTATTGTTTTCGCCGGTGCTACTATTGTTTTCGCCCGTGCTTCCATATTCATCTGTCTGTATTTCTGTTTCGTTACCGTTTACGTCTATTGTGTTGCCGGTTATGCCTATTGCGCCGATTGCCTGATTGCCGTTATCTGTTGAAGGAAGCGGAACTATTGTAGGCAATGCTATGGTGCCGGTGCTGCCAGCTGCACTTGTCGTATTTCCTGTGTTGTTATTATTGTCATTTTCACCGGCCGTTGTAGGCGCACTTGTGGGCGCACTTGTCGGTGTCAGCACCTTGGTAGGCGCACTTGTCGGCGCACTTGTCGGACTTGGCGCCTTGGTTACTACAGGCGTCGGGGTTACTAACTTAGTTATCTCCGGTACTGCCGCCTTACTTGGGGTTGGCGTCGGCGTCGGAGTTACCAACTTTGTTATCTCCGGTACTGCCGCCTTACTTGGGGTTGGCGTAGGTGTCGGGGTTACCAATTTTGTTATCTCCGGTACTGCCGGCTTACTTGGAGCCATCGTCGGTGTTGGGGTTACCAACTTTGTTATCTCCGGTATTGCCGGCTTGCTTGGAGTTGGCGTCGGTGTCGGGGTTACCAATTTTGTTATTTCCGGTACTGCCGCCTTACTTGGGGTTGGCGTCGGTGTCGGTGCCTTGGTAGGTGTGCTTGTCGGTGTCGGGGTATTAGTAACTGTTGGACTGGGAGTCTTGGTTACATCCGGGGTCACCGCCTCAGTTGCTGCCGGCTTGTTGGTCGGTGCTACCGATGGCGAGGGCGTTTTTTCCGGAATGGTTGAAGGAATCGCTGTAATTGCGGGGGTAACCTTAATTGAAGCACCACAGTTCTCGCAGACACCGTTCAGATAACTGTGTCCCTTCGCCTTGGACGGCTCGTTGTAGGAATCGCCGCACGAGCAGGTGAAGGTCTTCTGACCGTCCTCCTCGCAGGTAGCTGTGTCTCCGGATTCCGTGTAGGAATGGATGTGCTCATCAACCGTCGGCTCCTTGTAGCCGCATCTTGAGCAGACACCGTCCACCATGTCGTGGCCGTTAGTCAGACAGTCGTCATCATCGACCTCATCCACGATGTCTAGCGTCTCGGACGCATCACAATTAAGACAATGTCTGGTCTTCACATTGCCGGAAATTGACCAGTCGCTGAAGTTATGTTCAACGCAGTTAACCTTAACCGATATCTCAATGTCCTTAAGGACCTCATAGTTGTCATAGTCAGGGCAGTAATTTGCCTTGTAGGTGTAGACGCCCGCCCTTGATGAAACTATGCTTCCGCCGTCTACCCATGAATAATTCTCGGGAAGAGGGATGGATGAAAGCTCAGTTGATACGTTGCATTCAAGGTCGCTCGGAATGGTGAGGTCATCTGCACTTACGGTTGCCTTAGCCACATTGATGGTCACGTTCATTGAAATTGAATTGTATTTGCTCTCATCAGGAGCATAATTTACCGTGTAGCCTTCGTTGGTTACGGTCGGAACCGTATCGGGATTTGCGAAGCTGTAGCCGTCGGGAAGCTCAATGTCCTTCAGAGTCCTGTTCGGGTCGTAGGTAATATCAATAGGCTCAAGGGCAGCATCGTCCACGGAAATATCTGCCTTGATGACATTTACCGCACAGGTTGCCGAATTGATGCCATCGGCGCTTACTGTGATGGTTGCCTTGCCGGGCTTCTTGCCTGTAATCACGCCCTGCTCGCTTACCTCTGCTACTGAGGTGTTGTCGGATCTGAAGCTGACATCATAATTCAAGTTACTTCCGCCGTTTATCAGTGTTCTTATTACAGCACTTCCGTCAACCGGCAGGTTCTCAACCGTAGTGATATCAAGACTTAAAGAGTCCCTGACATCAGGCTTATTGCAGGTGCCTGAGGGCATATTGTTGTATACGGGGATACGGAAGACAAAGGACGTTCCCTTAGTTAAGCCACTGTTGCTGTAACTCTTATAGTTGGAGGTGGCGTTTTTTCTGGCTGCAGAAATATCCTGCATATACTGGTGAGTGTAGGGCGCATAATAAGTGCTCGACACGTTGAACTTCTGGAAATAATAGGTGTCCTGACCCTTTGAAATGTAGTTGGAGGACAGGAATGAGGCTCCGCCCTCGAGGGCCTTGAGCCTGGTATTCCAACCCTTCTCACGCGCATAGGTAAGACCGTTGATGATGCACTCCTTCTGGGTCGCACCGCTTGCTTTGACGTTGTAATAATTATAGAGATTCTCATATCCCGGATATGTACCTGAAATCAGGGTTGAGCCGTTCTTTCCCTGCTCAGAGTAAACTCTTGCAGCTTGCATAATGGGGCTCACCTTATATTGGGCGCCATAATTCATGAAGGCTGTAGCATATCTTGTGCTTGTGCCTTCTACGTTGCCTTCCATGAAGGTACCGTTAAGAATCTTCTGAACGGAGTTCTCCGTATGATACTCGGAATTGTAGCTTAGCTGCTCGAACTGGAATATCTGCTCCTCGGTCAGGAAATTGCGGGGATCCATGTAGTAGGCGATTATTCCATCAGAAGCGTAACTCCATACGTTGTCTCCGTATGATGCCTCTATATATGAAGTCGGACTTCCCTTGGTATAAATCAGACTGATATCGCCCTTACCCTCTGCAGATACGGACTTACTCCAGTCTAAGTTCGTAGCGGTTTTGACAAAAATCCATTCGGGATGTGCCTTCTTGAGGGCGTAGAGTTTGTCCTTGTACTCCTCGGGGAACATCTCGATATCCTCGCAGTTGGTGGTCGATGCCACCTCCTCGCGTCCGGTGGTGGTTATATATTTGTCCGCCCACTCCACGAAGCGGGCATCGGCGCAGGCAACGAATTCACGCTCAGCATAGCCGGTATATGTACCCACGGCTGTGCCGACAGTGACCTTGTACCAGATGTTTCTGCCTTCGTCGGCGTCTACCGATGTTATGTTAACCGACTGACCGCTGGCAAGGGTTGCTACACTTGCACTGTAAGGGTCTGCTTCCTCCCTAATAGTGTAGCTCTCCTTTAAGTATATGCAGGCGTTGATCGGCGCCTTCCTTGCAAGAGTCTCCAACGCATTTCTTGCATCACTCATATCGCTTATGACATAGTTGGAGGTCTTAATCGCCGGCTTGTCAGTGTCCGCGTATGCCATCATCGGCGACAGCATAAGCATGGCGGCGAGGGCTCCTGCCAGAAGCCGCCTTATGTTCGCCTTCTTTCTTGGATTTGTTGTCAGCATTAATTTCATAATTTCTTCAAAAATATACTTTTTCATGTTGAATTCTGTTAGCATCTACAATTTGGGGTATATAACCCCATAATTATCTTAAGCATACCACATCTTGACAGAAACTACTACATTTTGATGAATATACTCTTATGCTTATACTCTTATGCGCGAAGGTACTTTTGTGAGTTTCCGATGTATGCTGGGTTTTGATACATCGGGATGGCGATGAATTGATGGGGTTCGATGTATTTTGTTTTGGCAATTTTGGGCGATACATCGGGATGGCTATGAATTGATGATTTCCGATGTATTTTGTTTGTTTTTGCCTGCTTGCGCGGGAGTAGGCTGCGAGGGAATAGAAGTAGAATCGCGGGAAATTAAATGGAATACATCGGGATTGGAAGAAAACCTGGAATTCCGATGTATGCTGGTTTTTGATACATCGGGATAGCTATGAATTGATTATTTCCGATGTATTTTGTTTTGGCAATTTTTGGCGATACATCGGAAATAGACTATATTAGCCCATCCCGATGTATATTATATGTAGATTTGAGACTCCGTACATCGGGATGGGCATTGAAATCTTAATCCCGATGTATCGCCTACTGAAACTAGGGCAATAATACATCGGAAAGGCCCTAAATGGTGGCATTTCCGATGTATGGTCCAAAACTATATATTCCAGATACATCGGGATTCAACAAGAATATCAGATTCCGATGTATCAAAAAGAAGAATACATCGGAACCCTGCAAATAATGGCAATTCCGATGTATCATCTCCTTCAAACATATCAAATTAAGCAACCCGCGTTGCCACACACCTCAAACTCCAAGCGAATCTCCGCGCAAATCATAGTGAGACCTGCTCGCGCGGGGATAGGCTGCGAGGGAGTATAGGTAGCATCGCGGGAAATTAATTGAGGTTGACTTGCGCGGGAGTATACTGCGAGAGATGGCAGGTAGAATCGTGGAAAATTAATATGAATACATCGGGATTGGAAGAAAACTTGGGTTTCCGATGTATGCTGGATTTTGATACATCGGGATAGCTATGAATTGATGAATTCCGATGTATTTTGTTTTGGCAATTTTTGGCGATACATCGGAAATAGACTATATTAGCCCATCCCGATGTATATTATAGATAGATTTGAGACTCCGTACATCGGGATGGGCATTGAAATCTTAATCCCGATGTATCGCCTACTGAAACCAGGGCAATAATACATCGGAAAGGCCCTAAATGGTGGCATTTCCGATGTATGTTCCAAAACTATATATTCCGGATACATCGGGATTCAACAAAAATATCAGATTCCGATGTATCTAAAAAAAGAATACATCGGAACCCTGCAATTAATGGCAATTCCGATGTATCATCTCCTTCAAACATATATCAAATTAAGCAACCCGCGTTGCCACACACCTCAAACTCCAAGCGAGCCTCCGCGCGAATCATAGTGAAATACATCGGAAGTCCACAAAAACAAGCAATCCCGATGTATCCACCCCTCAAAAATACCCAAAATCCATCAATTTAAGCAACCCGCGTTGCCACACACTTCAAGCTCCAAGCGAATCGCCGCGCGAATCATAGTGAAATACATCGGAACTCCACAAAAATAGGCAATTCCGATGTATCATCTCCTTCAAACATATCAAATTAAGCAACCCGCGTTGCCACACACTTCAAACTCCAAGCGGATCTCCGCGCAAATCATAGTAAAGGACATATAATTTTCCCTCACACCCCATAGAATTCCTTATACCACTTAGCAAAGGCGCGGAGGCCGTCGCGAAGGCTTGTGGATGGCTTGAAGCCAAAGTCACGCTCTAAGCCTGAGGTGTCAGCGTAGGTCACAGGCACATCGCCGGGCTGCATGGGCACCAGCTCCTTGTGCGTCTCGAAGTCATAGTCTGCGGGAAGCACTCCCGCCGCAATCAACTCCTCCTGAAGTATGCTCACGAAATCAAGCAGATTCTCGGGATTGTTATTTCCGATGTTGTAGATCGAATAAGGCGGGATCGGAAGCCCATCCTCTCCGTTCTTCCTGTCGGGAGCCTTGCTCATCACCCGCTTCACGCCCTCAACAATATCGTCTATATAGGTGAAATCCCTCTTACAGTTGCCATAGTTGAATATCTGGATCTTCTCACCGTGAAGCAGCTTGTTCGTAAATCCAAAATATGCCATATCCGGTCTGCCGGCCGGGCCATACACCGTGAAAAACCTGAGTCCCGTTGACGGAATATTGTAAAGCTTCGCATAGCTGTGCGCCATAAGCTCATTGCTCTTCTTCGTCGCCGCATACAGCGACACCGGATTGTCCACCCTGTCCTCCGTGCTGTACGGCACCTTCTTATTCGTACCATACACCGACGATGAGGACGCATACACCAGATGCTCCACGCCCTTCTTGCCGCCGTCGTACGAATGCCTGCATGCCTCCAGCACATTGTAGAAGCCGATCAGATTCGACTGAATGTATGAATCCGGGTTGGTAATTGAATATCTGACACCTGCCTGTGCCGCCAGATTCACCACAATATCCGGCTCATATTCAGCAAATATCTTATCCACCGTCTCCTTATCTGCCAGATCCCCTTTAATGCAAAAGTACGAGCACTGACTCTTCTCAGATGCCAGCTTCTCTATTTCCTTAAGTCGCCATTCCTTGATGTTTACGTCATAATAATCATTCATGTTATCAAGGCCGACAACAGTGATCTTAGGCACCGTTTTGAGCAATTCCAGGGCAAGGTTGCTTCCGATAAATCCCGCTACACCTGTTATGAACACTGTTTTTCCGGATAAATTGATTTCTTTCATATGTTAGTCTCTCTTGAAAATGTCTCTTGTGTATACCTTATCTGCTACATCGTCCAGGTTGCAGTCATAACGGTTGGCTATGATTGCCTGGCTTATTGCTTTGAATTCCTTAAGATCTCCGATGACTCTGCTGCCATAGAACGAAGAACCCGCAGGAAGTGTGGGCTCGTAGATAACAACTGTCGCACCCTTCGCCTTGATCCTCTTCATGACACCCTGGATCGATGACTGTCTGAAATTATCTGAGTTGCTCTTCATTGTCAGTCTGTATACACCGACAATTACTTCCTTCTCCTGACTGATATCCCAGCTGCTGTTGGCTGTATAAGCGCCTGCAATCTCAAGCACTCTGTCGGCTATGAAGTCCTTTCTGGTTCTGTTGGAATCAACGATGGCCGTCATCATATTCTGCGGAACATCCTGGAAGTTGGCAAGCAGCTGCTTGGTATCCTTTGGCAGACAATAGCCGCCATATCCGAAGGAAGGATTGTTGTAATGTGTACCGATTCTTGGATCCAGACATACTCCGTCAATGATTTCCTTGGTATTAAGTCCCTTGCTCTCAGCATAGGTATCCAATTCATTGAAGTAGGATACTCGAAGAGCCAGATAGGTGTTAGCAAAAAGTTTTACTGCCTCCGCCTCGGTATAGCCCATGAACAGAATCGGAACATCTTCTTTGATGGCACCCTGATTTAGGAGCGAAGCAAATTCTTTCGCTTTTGCCCTTGTGGAATCATCACAGGAAACGATTATTCGCGACGGATAGAGATTGTCGTAGAGGGCCTTGGATTCACGCAGGAACTCGGGTGAGAAGATGATATTGTCCGTGCGGTACTTCTCGCGGACTAAAGCTGTGTAGCCTACCGGAATGGTTGACTTGATGACCATCATGGCATCCGGGTTGACCTTGAGAACCAGTTCGATTACTGCCTCAACAGCTGAGCAGTCGAAGAAATTCTTCTTGGAATCGTAGTTGGTAGGTGCTGCGATTACGACAAAGTCAGCATCGCGGTATGCGCTCTCACCGTCAAGCGTAGCTGTCAGGTCGAGCTCTTTTTCCGCAAGATACTTCTCTATATAATCATCCTGTATGGGCGAGATTCGTTTATTGATCATATCAACCTTCTCAGGCACGATGTCAACCGCGGTAACGTGGTTGTGCTGTGCAAGAAGGGTGGCGATAGACATTCCCACATATCCTGTACCGGCAACGGCGATGTTGTATTTCCTGCCGATGGGCTTCTTAGAGTCGCTCATAACGACTGACTCATCAGTGAAGAGGTCGGTCACTTCGAAGCCAAGAACCTCGCCAAGGCTCTGCAGCTGCTCGATTGACGGGATATATTCACCGTTTTCGAGACGACCGATCATGGAACGGTTGATGCCTGTACGCTTGCTTAAGTCCGCCTGTGTAAGCTTAAGTGCCTTCCTTCTGTTAATAACGGTATTGATCATTGCCTGGGACGATAATTTCTTCATTTCTGCGATCCTTTCGTTGATGAATTACTTGATTTTACTTGATTTTAATTCATATATGCTATCAGATGTCTATCAATGTTACCATTTGTATCATTATTATATGCCTTTTGATGTTCCCATCTTATCACATGTGATAAATTAGCGCAATAATTATTAGTAATTCTGTACAAATTCTATTCAAAGTATCTTTGAGCGCGCTGAGCGCTTTGCCCATTGAATTGTTTATAAGTTATGGGATATAATTTGATGTAGAATATTAATTGGAAGGAATATGGATATGGATAAGATCGCTGTATTGATACCTTGTTACAACGAGGAGAAAACTATCGGTAAGGTTGTTAGGGACGCTAAAGCAGCACTGCCGGAGTCGACGATATATGTATATGATAACAATTCAACCGACAGAACCGTGGAGATAGCTAAAGAAGCCGGCGCCGTAATCAAGCATGAATATATGCAGGGCAAGGGTAATGTTATCCGGAGAATGTTCAGGGAGATTGACGCCGAGAGCTACATTATGGTGGACGGCGATGATACCTATCCGATGGAGTTTGCGGGCGAGATGGTGGACAAGGTGCTCAATCACAACGCCGATATGGTAGTTGGTGACAGACTGAGTTCGACATATTTTACCGAGAACAAGCGTCCTTTCCATAATTTCGGCAACAGTATCGTACGCGGCAGCATTAATCAGCTGTTCAGCTGCGATATTAAGGATATTATGACAGGCTTCAGGGCATTCTCTTATCAGTTCGTAAAAACCTTCCCCGTTATGAGCAAGGGCTTCGAGATTGAGACAGAGATGACCATCCATGCTGTCAGCAACAATATGCAGGTGGAGAACGTGATTGTAGAGTACCGTGACAGACCCGAAGGCTCTGAGAGTAAGCTCAATACCTATTCAGACGGCATCAAGGTCATTATGACAATCATAAGACTTTACAGAGAATACAAGCCGTTTGGCTTCTTTGGGATACTCTCTCTTCTGCTTATGGCAGTGAGCGTGGGCTTCTTCGTTCCCGTACTGCTTGATTACATGCATACAGGACTGGTAGCCAAGTTCCCGACACTCATTGTATGCGGCTTCGTGGCACTGGCTGCAGTACAGAGCTTCTTCTCAGGCATGATTCTGCAAAACATCGCTCAGAAGAACCGCAAGGAATTCGAGATGGATCTGAATATGCTGTACAGACATTTCGGAGAGGACAGCGAGAAATAAAAGATATCAGAATAACAAGCGCCCCACCCGCTACATGCGAGTGAGGCGCTATTTTTACGTTAATCTGCGTTCTTAAGGAATTCCGGAATCTTTAACATGTCATCCACTACACCGATGGCACCGGCCTTCATCATCTCATCCACATCACCAAAGCCGAAGCTTACAGCCAGAGTGGGTATACCGAAGGCTGCTGCCCCCTCAACATCAAACATTGTGTCACCAACAAGCACCATTGAGCTTCTGTCCTTAATCCCGTGGTTCTTATCCAGCCTGTCAAAGAGCTGCACAAGCACATCCTCCTTGGTTTCGACCTTTCCGTCCATGGATGCTCCCGATATCTCGTCAAAGAGCTCCAGCACTCCAAGGTTTTTAAGAATCTTAATTGAAGTCGTCTCGGGCTTGGAAGTCGCCAATGCAACCAGGTATCCTTCTTCTCTAAGTTCTATCAGACACTCCTTCACATGCGGATACAGGCAGCACTCAAGGAATCCCTTCACATTGTATCTGCTTCTGAATACCTCCACAGCCTCGTTAGCCTGCTCTTCACTGAATCCGTATCTCTTCCCAAAGGTATAGGTCAGCGGAGGCCCTATGAAATAAGTCAGCTTCTGAAGGTCATCCTCCTCTATTCCATAGTGCTTCAGCGCAAACTGCGCCGACTTGGTCACTCCCTCTGAACTGTCTATCAGTGTTCCATCCAAATCAAACATTACAACCTTGAACATCTTCTCACCTCAACTTAATTACTATATAGTCACCCGAAGTATTCATATTCTCCGCGCTCGCTTCACGTATCTTATCTTTTATTTCCTCAGCATAATTGCCCTCTGTAAGAATCGCATCCACATATTCCGTACTTATACACATATATTCGGAGCCATAATATCTCTCACGAAGCGTTTCCATGGTATCATCCTCATACAGCTGTCCACCGACTACATCCGGTCTATACCACGTACTCCTGTAATCCAGCCCACTCCAGATAACCACACTGCGTTCAGGTACATCACGATACGCCACGTCCCATTCAGCAGCGCATATCTCGTACATGCTATCGCCACCCGACGTCTCTATATCGCCCATACAATCCGTAAAAAGAGCGAGCACTGCAACACTCGCAAGGATGCAGGCTGCCGTCCCGATCCCTCTGCGTTCTTCCAAAATAATGCAGATCAATCCCAGCACCAATAGCAGGGTGGCCGGTGCGAAGAATCTGAAATAGAATGTATCCATGCTTGATCGGTACCTGATCACAATAAACATCGCATAATAAACAATAGCTGTTACAATCAGTACCATTCCCGGATGAAAGAGCCATTCTGTTTTATTCTCAGCCCTGTTTTTCTTAAGCACGTTTAATATTACTGTAACAAGCAGAATATCCACCGCAATAATGACCCACACCTTGAGATTGACATCGAGACCGGCAATGTTTGCCGGAACATCAAGGGTCAGCGCATTGAATATCTCTGTAATAATACTATTAATAAGATCATCCGTTAGTGTGTGATAATCATCCCACCAGTCGCTTCGGCTTACTCCCGTGGGTGCACCGTTCTTAATCTTATTCATGATAAGATAGAAGATGTACACCGATACGCTTATCACAGCCGACAGGGCAAGTCCTATCAGCTTCTTTGTCAGTTTCGATTTATTCTTAAGTGTCTCAATAATCCTTCCGACAATGTGATTTTCCTTTGACTTACTCACTTCGTTAACCAACATTATTAGCCAGTAGATTCCGGCAACAACCCATAGGAAGATTCCGAAATATCTGGTGAGGAAGCACAACGTTCCCGAGATTGCAAGCACCACATACATGCATACTGACGGATCCTCTTCTGATACGACCCTGCCAAGAGAAAGAGCAAAGATCAGCATAAACAGGATAAACGGTATCTCACTCCAGGTATGATAGAATATCATCACGATGCCCGTATTGAATAAGGCAAGAGAGTAAATCCACGCACTTTTGCCAAAAAAGGCTCTGAGCACAAGGATTATTAATGCCAGGATGATGATCGCCACAACCTTGCTTGCAAGATAGGCGTTGAAGCCCGTGCAGGCCATCACCGCCGCTATCATCGCAGGGTATACTATTGGCCAGTTGGCAAACCAGCTTCTGTATCCCGCCAGGCCGTCGTAAGCAAAGCCGTTACCCGCAACCAGATTCACGGCTTCACGTAAATAGCCGTCAGAATCCGCTGTTATGTAAACTCCATCTATATAAGCATCCCTGATTATCATAAGTGAAATGGTAGCAAATATCAGCACAAGGAAGAGTTCACCCGCCATCTTGCGCTCCCTGTCTGTGATACGAAGCTTTGATAGCGCACTTCCCACACGATTAAACCCAAACAGGATCACAAATACAAGTGCACAACCAAACAGGATCACGAGCGCAGTGGAGTAATAGAAGATGTCACCATATCTCAGGGTCTCAGCCTTGAGCACATCAAAGCCAAGTGAGATTCCGGGTGTATAACCCTGAACAGTCATGAAATACGGCTCAAAACCATGCGCGGTAAAGGAAATCGTGATCGTCTCACCTGCCGCAAACACCATGTCGACATCTACCTTTGTCCACTCTCCGACGCTTAGATCGCCGGCTGCAACATCACCTGAGTGCAGAGTCGCACCTTCCGAGTCCCTGACAGATACCTTCATCACCGCGTCATTATCGCCCTCAGTGTTGACCACTAGAAGTTCAAGCCCTCTGACTGTCATATCCTTTTCAGGCAAAAAGCTGACCTCAAGGGTATCCCCGTCATGAATCTCAGTATATACCGGCCTTGGATCAATCTTCGGGAGCAACGCTTCGGTATTCACGCTCTGCAAGGCGGGCTTACTCAGCATCCACACGAGCAGACCGGTAATTATCGCCACAATCACGCCAAAGATTATCCTTATATATGAATAACCGCCGTTTTTTACGGCAAAACGATGGGCTCCTCCCTCGGAGCCCTTCTTAGTTCCCATCATTATCTATGTCACCTCGCAATCACCTGCTGCCCTCCACAAGGCTCGCAGCCAATTTCAGCGCCCTGTCCACAGTCACGTCCGAATTGTAATGATTGTGCTCGCCCCATCTGCCAAGCCCGATTATATGACTCTTGGCCGCGAAATCAAGCACCTTCGCAATAGCATCCACTTTCTGAATCGTGTTGAGCGGATAGGCATAGTCCATCCTGAAGGTCACGTCGCCCTCAGCCTCCTTGAATCTGTCACTTCTGCACTCCTCCCAGTATCCCTTAGAGCCTATGGCAAAATTGCTCCGTACTAAGATTCTGTGATAGTCCAGGTCAAGTGACGGATAGTATATCCACTGTGCCTCGGTATCCAACGTCTTTGGTCTGTATGTTATGTTAACCGAGGTGGACTTAAGCTTTGAGATTGCATCCTTTATCCTGTTCGGTGCCCAGACTAATTCAAAGCTGTTCCATGGAATGGTAGTTATGATGAGCTCAGCCTCTATCTCAGTTCCATCCTCCAGTGTAACCACCTTGTTTATGGAATCCACAGACTTAACAGCAACGCCGCAGATCAGTGCATCACCAAGTGACGCACCCATTCTCAGCCACACCTCTCCATAGCCGTATTTCTTGGGATAATAGAATTCTGCATGCCCGGGCTGCGAACCCTGCGCATGCTTTTCCCTGCAGGAAGCAAGAGTCTCCTCGTAGCTCACATTGGGAAGCTTCTCAAGCCAGTAGGTGCCAAGCTCATTCAGGTTATTGGCAAACATCTTCGTATTGTACGGAATCATGTAGTCGGAAGCGATCGCATCGCCCAGCTTCCATCTGATCCAGTCCACGAATTTCACAGGCTTAGGTTCGCCCACATTGCAGCCTGCCTCCGCGATCGAATCCAGATATCTCTTCTGAATACTCTTCGGCAGCTCCCATATATTTGCTTCAAAGGGATGATGAAGCTCATAGGTCTTAGCCTTTCCGGTGCTTGAGCCCGGAGGAACCAGGTCCACGCTTATCCGGCTGTCCCTCGTGAACTTATTCCACTCCTCTTCCGGCATGTATTCGAAGAGGAATCTGTTTACACTGGGTCTTCTTACATCCAGGAAATGTCCGCCACCTATATCAAGCGGAGCTCCGTCCACCATCTCAGACCTGCAGAGTCCGCCCACAGTCTCCTCTTTTTCCACTATTATGAAATTTTCCTCACCCAGTGCTTTGAGCTTGCAGGCAAGCGACAGACCCGCAGGTCCCGCACCGAGAATAAGATATCCGGTCTTAATCATTCCACACCCTTCTCTCGTGTTTCCTTAGTTCAAACAGTATCCTCAGGGCCTCTGTTACCGAGCTTACCTTGAGGCTTGATGAGCTGCCCACATAATGAATCGGCACCTCTATGGCATTAAGTTTTCTGCAGTAATAGCGCATCTCCGTCTGATACATATGACCCAGACTTAAGAATTCATCAAGCTTTAGCTTGCGCAGAACCGGTGCCTGGAAGCCCTCAAAACCGCTGGTCATATCCTTGAGTCTCGTTCCAAGTACAACATTGGCTAATATTGTTCCTCCGCTGCTTAATATCCTTCTGTAGAGAGGCTGTGAGCTTATGCCGCCACCCTCCACGAATCTGGAGCCCCATACACAGTCATAACCCTTATCCAGATTCTCAATAAACTGCGGTATCTCAGACGGCTTGTGGCTGCCACCGCCGTCCATCTCGATTATTCTCTCAGCTCCGTCTGCGAGCGCTCGTCTGAAGCCCTCCAGATAGCAGGTGATCACTCCCCTGCTCTCCTTGTAATATATCAGCTTCACTCTGCCGGTATTCTCATAGCTTCTGATAATATCCGCTGTACCGTCCTTGGAATAATCATCAACCACAGGATACAGATACAGGTTGTCATACGGAAGCGCCAGTATCTCCTCAATAAGACCGGCCATGGTAGCCTCTTCATTGGCAACCGGCATAACTATAATTGTCTTCTTCATGAATTATGCTTTAACCCTCATTCTTAATTCCCATAATCTCCATGGCAGTAACCGGCCAAAGCATGAACATGGGATAGGTATATCTGAACAGGCAGAAGGCGGGGGTTGCTATCATAATGCTCACCCACAGTACCAGAAGCGGTAGTATTACCACCAGTCTGCCGTAATTTCTGTTACGAATATATATTCCTCCAAGCAGAAGAATTGCCATAAACTGCATGGCCATACTTGTCAGAATATTGAGAAGCGGAGCCTTCCTGACACCGAGCATCAGTTTCTCGATAAGTGTATAGAGTGAGAACCCTAAAGTCCGGTCAATCACATCCATCCGCTCTATAGAAACGTTATTGTCCTCCCAGACACCCTGAGTACATAGGGTATTGGACTCTCCGTAGTGCCAGTAACCAAGAGTCTGTCCCAGGTAACTCATCACATATTCAGGGAAGTAGTTTGGCAGCATCCTTAGCCATACACCCATGAATTCTTTCGAATGATCGTTAAAGAATCCATCATCAAAGTACGCATCAAACTTATATTCATCCGTATATCCGAGGTCATATACCTCCTTAACCCTGGATATCGGCATTATCCTGTCTAGGAATTCCAGGTCTTCCAAAGCTATCATGGATGTATCCGAATTGGCAAGTACATATCCCACCTGCTGAAGCGGAATGGATGCCGATTCTGCGAAGGATTCACGCTCTATATCAAGCACGGAATAAGACACAGTCTTAAAGCCAATAAATATTGCAATCGGTATGAGCGTAGCCATGATGGCCTTCTTCCAATTATTCCTGTATGCAAGAGGAAGCACCACGGCAAGCACTGCCACGATGAGCAGTCCGTTGTTCCTGAGTAACATAGTTAGAAGCGCAAAGAGCGACAGCCTTACAAATGCCTTTGCACTGTCGCCGCCATTAAGGTCTGACAGTGACATCACAAGCATCACAAGAGCGCAGCTAAACAGCACATCCTTACTCAGATACAAAGCAAACATCGGGCACACCGGATGCAGCGCAAAAAACATAAGCGTCACAATCCCCCAGCGCACATCCTTATCCATACACCTCATTACCACCAGACTCTCCGTCGCGATAACCACTAACATGTGCAGAATAGTGAATATACTCATGCTAAGTGCAAGACTTCCAAGCGGCGCCGTCAGCTTGATCACCGCATCAATTAACATCGTGAAGAATATCGGATGATGATTGGTCCACGGTATCCGCCCCAAACACATATCGATCGACTCGAAGGTGTCCTTGCCCATGTTGCCGGGAAGCAGCGTCAGCACATACGGAAGATACGCAACTAAAATAATCGCTCCGACAGAATAAACACCGCCTTTTCCTGTAAAAAGTGCGAGAAGCTTACTTTTATCTCCCCCCGGTGTTACGTTTTTTTTTACATCAAGGTACTTAAACAACAGTATAATGCATGCTGCAAAGAAGGGGATAAGTCCGACAAGATAAGCAATATCCATGACGCCCGGCTTACTAACAACGTCATCCCACGCATCAATATGAGCTCCAAGCACAAGGGAAAGCGAGAAAACAGTTGACAGTACAGTCGCTATGCCAATATCCCTCTTGGTTACCGATGCAAGCTTTTTCTCCGTAAAATTATAGACCACCATACATAGCGCGAAGATACAGGGAAGAATAATATCTATGCTTGTAATTCCGTATCCGGTAACAGTCGCAACCGCAACCGTGGTAAGCAGACTCAATATGAACTTGATCAGCATTCGAACAATTTCATTCATAACTTTTTATAGATTTCTTTTTAAAAACATCCACAAGCTCACTTGCTGCAAGCTTAGGACTAAACTTTGATGCGCTTGCTGTTATAGCATCCACATCCCAGTCCTTATTAAGCGCCGTATACAGAGCTTCTGCCAGGGCACCGGTATCTCCCATGGGAACCAGATATCCATTAGCCTCGGTTATTATTTCTCCGGGTCCGAAGGGACAGTCATAGCTTACAACAGGGATTCCCGAAGCAATGGCTTCTATCAGGCAGTTGGGCATGCCCTCATAATCAGAAGACAGCGCTACAACATCCGCTGTTGCATAGACATTCTCCATATCCTGTCTGATGCCGTCGAAGATCACATTATCAGTAAGCCCCTTCTCCTTAACCAGAGCCCTGATCCTATCCTCCAGATTACCGCTTCCGACCATTCGAAGGACTATCTTTTGACCTGTTCCTCTCTCCCTTACCTTATCAAGGAGTTTCTCATAGGCCTCAATCAGATCCGCAGGATTTTTCTGTGGATCGATCCTTCCGATAAAGGTAATCTCCCGATAAGCCTCATCAGCTGCAGATAACGACAGCCTCAGTTCTCGCACTTTTGCCACAAGATCCGGATTAACCGGATTGTAGATAACCTTTAATGAGGACTCCTTAGCCAGGTTTTGCCTAAGCAGCTGCTTTGCCATGGCATCACACTGGGCGATGAGGAATTCCATGTCGGAGAGCTTCTTCTGCGATCTGTTGAGGTACTTCTCCACAGTCTTTGAGACGCCATCCTCCTTGGCCAGACTTATATTCACATTATTGAGCACGCGGACTATTATAGGCGTGTCGATCAGATGAAGCGAGCGCAGATGCGACAGGATAACCGCCATCTCGTTGCCGAATACGAACATGAAGCCCGGCTTGTGCTTACGGATGAACTTATACATCGGCAAAAAGGAATACCGAAGCCTCGATACCCCAAGTTCATGTACCCGAACACCTGCCCTGAGCTTGTCGGTGTAGATATCGTTGTCCAGATTCAGCACCACTATATTAACTTCGTGACCAAGATCAGCCCACTCGTTTGAAAGGGTGACCGCCACGCGTTCGGCCCCACCGATTCCCATATGGGCTATAAACATGTATATTTTCATATTATCTTATTAGACAAATCAGCTTTACCGCCAGATATTTGGCATAGGCCGTCATGTACTCGATCGCACATCCCACAAAGGTGCGCTTAACAGGTGCAGCCTTAAGATATTCGCTGTAATCGATAAAGCAGTTCCTGTGGGCCTCAATAGTCGCACCAAACTCCTCAATCTCTGCATCCGTCATGGTGTTTGTATGAAGCACCAGTGTCGTGTAGGCTTCGCAGGCCTTGGTGCAGTCGCTCCGTCGCCTGCTTATGGGATAGAATATAAGTCCACGCCTCTCATAGGGCGCCGAACCAAAGCCGTCCGTCACACGCTTTATCCCGTTTGCTGCCAGTGCCTCAAGCGTATATCTATCATAGGTGTGTCCGGGCGCCATGAAGATGTCAGTATCGATCCCAAGCTCAAGCAGTCTTGCCCTGCCTGCCTCTATCCTGCGCTTCTGCTCCTCAAACTCAACTCCGGCAAACTCAGAGAAATTATTAAGCGGAAAAAGTCCGTGGCACTTAGTCTTATACACATGCGAATAACCGTGCAGGGCAGCCACCCAGCCTGCATCCAGGCGGCCCTTAAGGAAGCTTTTATACTCTTCCTCGTCTAATGCAGCCTCACTTCTCCTAAGGTTGTCATCACTGTTGAAGGGCACCACACCGATAAGCGGTCTAAGGTTATTCCTGTTTAGGATCTCCTCAACCTTCCTATATTTCACCCAGTCCATATCCGGAGTAATATCGTCAAGTCTTATGGCTGTCTTCATCCTGTTTCTCTCCGTACAGAGTCATATAATAATCCACCTGACAGTTAACGTCATACATCGTATCGGCCAAATCTCTGCCATCCTTGCAGACAACCGCACCTCTGTCCCTCATCCTGCCCGCTTCTATCAGGCGCATAAGCTCGCCTGCCCATTCAGAAGCCGACCTTTCAAGTGACATGGCAACCACACTGTCCGTAATAACCACCTGAGAAGTGATCGAATCCGAAATAAGACAACTTAGTCCACTCGCTGCCGCCTCGACCACGGTGCCCGGCATTCCCTCATATCTTGAAGGGAAGAGCAGACAGTCAAAGGCATCATATATCGGTGGTGTATCACTAATATTTCCTGCAAATATCACACTTGAGCCGAGGCCCATCTCCTGTGCAAGCCTGGTCATCTCCTCCCTGCGTTCACCGTCTCCCGCAAGGAATAATCTGGCATTGCCATCGCAGAGCTTAAGGAATTCCTTAAATACCTTAAGCACCCACTCATGATTCTTGGCATATCTGAAGCTGCCCACATGACCGATCAGGATCTCATCCTTTATTCCATACTTTTCACGCGTTCTTTCACGAAGTCCCTTATCGTATGCAAAGACCCTGCTGTCTATGGCATTGGGCATAAATACGAAGTCCGCGCCCTTACCGAATACCGATTCGCCCGCTTCTCTCGAGCAGGCTAACATCTTGTCACATTTGTTTCTCAGATTGAGTCGAAAAAGCCTGGTCACATATCCCTTGAGTCCCGGATCCACTCCCGCTGACCTCGCATGCGCAATGGTAAGCGGAACACCCTCTCTCTTTGCTATCGGAAGATAAATTGCTGCCGTACTCGTCATATGACCGTGAACCGCTGCGTATCTGTCCGCATTCTCCCTAAAGAAAGTCCTTACAGCCTTCCTGTACTGTGAATAATTTATTACACGAAAAGCCGGAAGGTAATAAACCTTACCTCCCAGGCTCTCGATTTCATCCTTATAATATTCGCTGTTTCCGCGGGTAATCAGGAAATCAAACTGAATCTTTTCCCGGTCCATATGGCGGTAGAGATCCATAATTCTGCTCTCTGCACCACCCAGTCCCACGGATCCCAGCACCTGAAGTACTCTAATCATCGCGCTTTTCCCCGAATATACGCATTAAGTCTAACATATTGTTCCCCTTCTGGCAAAAGATCGGGGTAGCGACCATAACGATAAGTGACGGCATGGAGAGCATCAATGCGTAGGCATATCTTAGGTCTGCCACAAGCGGTGTTGCAATTAACACCGTGAAGGTGAGGCACAATTGTGGCAGGAACACGGCAAGCATACTCTTTCTGCCTCTCACTGTCTCGATTCCGATCAACAATATCAATATCAGCAGACAGGCTCCCGGACTGTAGAAGATTGCATATACGGGCAATACGTCCTGAAGCTTGCTCAGTATCTCATTTATCTTGATCCTGACCCGTGCACCGAGAAGAGGGTAATTGTCCAGTTTGTCTTCGTTGGGCAATATTCCGTAGTAGGCTATCTGCTCGGGCATCATCGTCGTATAATAGCCCTTCGTCTGATCCATAAAAGCCATAATATAGGCATTGGGATTCCTAAGTCCAAGACTGATATAGAGCTTAAGGAAATATCCCATATTACTCTTTACATAATCCGAATCACCGGCAACCAGCCACTGAATCATGTTGTCTGCGCCACCCGGATCGTAATTGTTCACTATATATTCAATACTGTTAACCTTGGCAAGCTCTGCCCGTTCTTCTGCTGATATGTCACCGTTTTGCTGAACAACACGTCCTATCTGCTGAAGCGGTATGGCAAGCTCGTGTCCGAAGTCACCGTTTTGTACATTTAATCCTAACTTAACGGGACCGTTGATGATCAGACATATAAGAATACTTGCGAGGGTAAATATGGCAGTACGGGCACTTTTGCCGAAGAATGAGCCTGATGAGCGCTTGCCGGTAAGGCCAATTATCGCAAAGATGAGCGCACACAGGATATAGGCATAGAAGCCGTTGTGTCTGAAGAGGCACACAGCCATAGATGAAAGTACAAATAATATATAATCCGTGATGTTTAGCCTAATGTGTGCCACCTGCTCCTTGTATAGCAGGATGGTGATGATAAGCACACCGAGTGCAAAGAGAATATCCTTCCACATGGTGATCGCAAAGGCTGCGTGATATGGGAAGCAGACATAGCCTGCAATGACAATGATTGCGCCCAGTCTGCCACTGCCAAGGGACGACAGAGTCTCAGCAGCAAAGCCCAGTCCTAAGGACACAAGCACCATCTGGGCAAAAATAAAGGCTGCTATTCCGACCGTCACGTTATGGCTTATCGAATAACCTATGTTATAGAATAGCTTGATTATCAGCGTATGAGCCCAGGGATGATGGTCATGTAACGGATTAAGTCCTCTGGCCTGAGAGAGCTGATTGAAGGAATCAACCGTCATTGTCCCGGGGAAGTTGATTAAGAATAAGGGTAGCAGAGCAAGAAGAACGATTCCCGAATAGATCAACATGCGCTTAATGCTTAAGGCATCAGGTGTTGATCCTGTATTTACAGACTGTTCTTCAGCGTTTACATTCGCCTGAGTTTGGTCAACTGCTGCCGAAGCAGAAACGGTTGGCACCGGGGTTACGGGGCCTGCAAATATCGTAAGAATTCTTCTCACAAACAGGAAGAACAGGACATATAAGCCTGCTATCGTCATAAGAATATAGAACAGGGCAAACAGCTTATTCTCCAGACCACCGGTCAGTCTGTTGCCCATATATATTGAATAGGATAAAGTGAAAACAGCTGCCAAAACATTGCTGATTACGTTGAGTTTATTATTGTTTTCTATGTCTTCAGTGATTGATCGGGGATTCTGACCGAGTGCACCAAAGAGCATTATTACAGACACAAAGACAATGCCAAGTATAATATCGGAGGTCACGAAGGTGCCGATATTGTATATGGCAAAGGTTATGATGTATGCAATTATTACTCTTAGGGCAATATTAGGTCTTTTCTTCATCGGGCTTTATTCGTGGAGTACCTGGGCCAGGTTTTTGTTATTTACAAACTGAAGTGCCACCCTGACGGTTCTTAGCATTGTGACTATAAGAGGATGCTTAACATGATTCTCCTTAAGTCCGCGCAGCGATTCGGTTATTGATCGCACATAATTATACATGGCAGCATTGCTGGTGCCACCGTAATACATGGAGATAAGTACCTCGGGCACATATGCAAGCTTACCTCCTTCAATAAGGATTCTTACAATGAATTCATAATCCGACGCACTGACATAGGAGGTATCATAGAGACCATAGTGCTCATACACTTCACGCTTAAGCATAAGTGTCGGATGTGCCGGCATCCAACCCGACAGGATATTGCCCTGTCCCATACGCCAGTATCTGACAACCTTGCCATCCTCTGCATAGATAAGGTCACTGTGAGCTCCGATAACCGTCTTGGGATCTGTGGTTTTCTCCAGTTCTTCTATGGAGCGGACAAGCTTAGATATGGCATCGCTTACAGTCAGCTCATCATTCATTACCTGCACATAATCCCCGCTTGAGAGCTTATATGCGTTATTTAATCCTTCGTAAATCCCGCTGTCCTTCTTGGACTCCATAACAACCTTATATTTGGTATGGTTGCGGAATTCCTCTATTATCTTAAGGGTATTATCGGTTGAACAAGAATCGGCCACACATATCTCAATAAAAGGGTAATCCTGTGCTTCTATCGAGGCCAAGGTCCTGCCGATAACCGCTTCGTTGTTATATGTAGTTAGCAGTAACGATACCAGCTTACCCATTAGTCTTCCTTATAAAGCCGCAGCCGCTGCGTCTGATACGCCTGCCGCCACTGATAAATCTATGGTATATCCCTGCTTTGCAGGATATTCAGAGGGCTTAAATGTGTATTTAATTCCCATATATGCCTCATATGCATCAAGCTCTGCAGGGGAATCAAGCACACGGGCGCCGTTCCCGGCCTCTGTACGTTCAGAGCATACATCATTAATCCCGGCCACTTCCATGAATATGAAGCCTGCCTTTGTGGCGGCCACATATTCCTCTATACCGTCATCAATCACGGTATATCCGTTTATCTGCTTAAGAATGGTCTTGTCCGAACAAAGTGTAAGCGTATCATTCTTATCAAGCTCTGCGGCATATTCGTCAGATAACGCCTGTAGTTTCTCTTTATTAAGTTCATCAAGGGCTACTGCAGGTACTATGACGCCGGTGTTCATCACAACCTTTGTTTTGAACTTGTCTTTTTTGAACTCTTCATAGTATCGGACGATCTCTTCGGCTATCTGTCTGGGTGTAGCCTTGGTGCTCTCTATGATTAAATCATAATTATTCTTGTTATAATAGTCCACGTCATAGAGAGCCTTAAAGCGCTCTTTTTCAAGGTTTGTACGCTTGGTCAAGGCCTCCGCAGCCTCTGTTACGGATGCATAACTCTCTGCGCTTCTCTCCGTGTCGTTATATACTCTTTTGGCAGATTCCATAACATCCGTCATTAGAAAAACCTTGAAGGATTCCTCCACGAAATGCCATGCCAGACGGCTGTCAAACACCGCATCAGAGAGTTCTCTTCCCAGTCTTGTGGACCTGTCATCGATCAGCTTGTCAATGGACTTATCAGTCTCTGCAAGCTTGTTGAATTCAACCACAGTCATGCCTCGTTCTTCAGCCAGCTGTCTGAACAGTCCGCCGGCGGATATTATCTCATATCCCATTTCCTTCAGTTCTTTGCATACGGAAGTCTTACCGCTTCCGAGATTACCGGTCATTGTAATATTCATAACAACTATTCTCCCGAAATTTATGATCTATGGCTAATCATCTATGATTAATTATCATAGGTTAACGATTATTGATATAACACCTATTTCTTCTTGGCAAACATTGTCTGTCTTGCGCCTCTTAACGGTCTGCCGTTAAGCACGTCATTAACGGTATCCATTCTAAGGCCCGCATCTATGAAGTCACAGTGCTTACAGAATGGATAATTCTGTCTTCCGTCCTTGATAAGTTCTCTTGCCTGACGGTATGCTACGGAATTCCAAGCCTCCTTTATATTCTCGTTCTTAAGATCCGCAAGGGTAGTACTCTCGAAGTTATCACAGCAGCAGATACCTATTCTTCCGTCCGGGAAGATGAACATATCGGTATATGGCATGAGACAGGTCTCCTTAACAATCTTCTCTGTCTCTATCTTGTTGGGGGCACTTCCTGCCCTGTTGGTAAGAACAGCCTTAACATATCTCATCTGAATAAGGATCTCAACATCCTTGAATTCATCAGGATTTGCTTTCACGTAAGAATAGATTTCCTTCACATTCTCGTGCAGCTTCATATCCTCACAGTAGTTATTTATTATGAGCTGATCCACATAGGGCACAATCGACTTCACCTTCTCTATATCAAGCAGCAATCCGTTGGTAGACATGAATATGAAGCTTTCCGGCAGCTTCTCCCTGCAGTACTTATGGAATTCAACTATTCTGGTATCCAGCCAGGGCTCATTGTTGCCGTAAAGGGTCAGATGCCCCGTAAATCCCCAGTCTGCAAGTTCATCTATAATATGATAGAAGAGTTCATCCTCCATACGTTTGTAAGGACGCTTCTCTGCGTACTTATTGGCCGTACAGAAGGCGCAGTCACTGTTACATCTGTTGATCGTCTCAAGATTAACCACAAGCGGCATCGGTGCTTCATTTGGATTCTTAAGTACATATTCTATATATTTCTTCTGACTCTTCTCTCTTGTTGCTCGCTGAAGCTTAAGATATAAGGTAGAAGAGAGCAGCGGAAAGTGCTTCTGCATCTCCCATCCGAACCTTCCCATGAAATTATGAATTTTGATCGACATTGTTCCCTCCGGATTAATACTTTTTAAATATTCTGTATTTATTCACTGATACATGCTTAACCATAAGATTATATCATTCGTAAAATACCAGTGTCAATTTTACATGCTTGCTCCACAGAGGCCCATGGATTGACTACCAGACGATATTCAACGAAAATTTGCAATACAGCGTATGTAAATCTATATTTAATAGTTATCCACATAAGTTTATAACTTGGTGGATAACGTAGAGTATAATTTAACTTTTTTCTGTGTTTTTTGATAAGTTTTCCACAAAATAGGGCTATTTTTCCGCTAAAAACAGCTTTTGCAAGATTCATTGCAAAATAACATATGCAATAAGGCACATTACAAGCCCTGTCATAATTCTGCAAGCAAATAGCTTTCATTTCTTGCAGCCTCAAAATTTAAACGCAGTTATAATACTTCCCACAAAAATAGCGAAATCAGACAGGTTGAAAACTAATTTTCGAATTATGCCCTTGATTTTGGGAAATCTTAAATAATCCACAACATAATTTTTACTTGCTCTGTCATAGGTATTGCTGATCGCTCCACCAAGCAGAATACCCAGTCCTATGCTGAGTCCCTTGTTGGACTTGTCAAACAGAGACGCCAAAAACTTTATTGCTACCAGCAAAGTAAGTGCAAGAGATGAAAGCATAACAAGCGTTGGGTATTTCTCCCCAACGCTTGCGAACATTCCTTTATTCCTAAGAGTGGTAATCTCAATATTACCGTTAAGATAGGTCTTTTCTTGCGTATCATGCTCTCTTTTTGCCTTAATCTTGCCATCCAGTGCAACAATAACAGCAGGTATGAAAGCTCTAATCATTCAACTCAATCTCCTTAAGTGCATCTCTTTCAGAAAGAGAGGCTGTATTACTTCTGATATCCACTATCGGACCACCGTTTCCTTCAATGTATTCCTTAGTAATAACCACACGTCCGATATTCTCATCCTTAGGCACTTCATACATGATATCAAGCATCAGCTCCTCAATAATGGCTCTGAGTGCCCTTGCTCCGGTGTCCTTCTTGATTGCTTTAGCCGCGATTGCGGCAAGCGCATCATCTGTAAATTCTAATTTAACTTCGTCAAGTTCAAGAAGTTTCTCATATTGCTTAAGAATGGCATTCTTAGGCTCCTTAAGGATTCGAACGAGCATCTCCTCATCCAAGCCCTTAAGAGTACATACAATAGGCAGACGACCTATGAATTCCGGAATGAGTCCGAATTCTCTCAGATCCTCATTAGTTACCTTCTCTAATATTTCCTTATCCTGGTCAAACTTGTCCTTAAGCTCCGCACCATATCCTATGGAGGTCTTCTTCCTGAGCCTCTTCTTGATTATTTCATCAAGATCCGGGAACGCACCACCTACGATAAAGAGAATATTCCTTGTATTGATCGTCGTCATGGGTACCATAGCTGTCTTACTTGATGCACCAACCGGAACATCTACGTTGGCCCCCTCCAGGAGCTTAAGCAGACCCTGCTGCACACTCTCGCCATTAACATCTCTTGAGCCATGATTGTGCTTCTTGGCTATCTTGTCTATCTCATCGATAAAGATAATACCCTGTTCCGCTTTGTCCACATCATTGTCAGCTGCTGCCAAAAGCTTGGATACAACGCTCTCTACATCATCGCCGATATATCCCGCCTCAGTAAGCGAGGTTGCATCAGTTATTGCAAGAGGAACATTGAGAAGCTTGGCCAAGGTCTTCACAAGATACGTCTTACCGCTTCCTGTCGGACCTATCATAAGTACATTGGACTTCTCTATCTCAATACTGTCCATGGTATCGGTTGCCACTCTCTTATAGTGATTATATACAGCCACAGAGAGAATCTTCTTAGCCTTCTCCTGACCCACTACATACTGATCCAGCTTTTCCTTAATAACATGAGGAGCCGGAATATCCTTAAGCTCAATAATGGGCTTATGCTCTCCGCTCTTCTTAACCTTGCTTCTGCCGTCCATTCCGAGCATGTCGCCAAGGTTTATGAAGCTCATTCCGGGAATGCCCTGGAAGATATTGGCAAAGGGAGTGCCCTTGCTCTCATTACCTTCCTTCTTGTCTTCCTTCTTGTCTTCCTTTTCCTCACTTATTTCCTTATCGTTATTCTTGTCCGCAGATATGTCAGTACTCTTTTCACCGGCTGCAACATCCTGTACGTTCTCCGTACCCTTCTTCTTAACAATATTTTCCTCATATATGTCGTTATCTGCGTTTGAATTGTTGTTAATCTGATTAAGATAGCTGTTCATCTGTGTAACGAAGTTACTGTCCATATATTTAGTCAGGTCCTTGGAACAGTCCTCACAGATATCTATTCCAAACATGCTGTAAGCTATCTTTACGTTATCACCCTCTTCTCGGTGACATATTACGCAGGTTCTCTTAGTGTTACTCATCTTCTTTCCTTTCCTGTTTTGTATGCTTTCACAGTATAACACAAAAAGGATAAGGGCGCGATATAGCGCCCTTATCCTTTATCAGATTTTAATAATCAAGCTTTAATCAACCGTCAGTTATTACCAGGATACACTTTCCATTTCCTGTTTGCTTACAAGTTCTACGTCTATGCTTTCCTTAACGTATTCGCCGTCTCTTATACGATATACATCAAGTTTAACCGTTGAACCGGCTTCATAATAATCAAGACAGTCTCTAAGATCCTCTATAGTATCAATGGTCTCATCGTTAATGGCAACAATGACATCACCGGACATTAGTCCGGCCTTCTCAGCTCCCGTACCATCGTATACCTGACGAATAGCAACGCCCACAGGCATTCCGTACATCTGAGACACATCACTTGTCACTGTAACACCGCCGATACCCAGGTAGCCGACATTACCTGATGCTACCTTCGTCTTCTCTTCTCCGGATGCTATATTGCTCAAGATGGGCTCAGCTGATGATATGGGGATTGCAAAGCCGACTCCATCAATGGCGCTACCGCCGATCTTACTTGAGTTGATACCGATTACCTCTCCTGACATATTAAGGAGCGCACCGCCCGAATTGCCGGGGTTAATGGCTGCATCGGTCTGAATGAGCCCCTCTGCAGTGCTTCCATCCTCCATATCAAGAGATCTGTCTACCGCACTTATAACACCAACCGTTACAGACTGACCATAACCTAATGCATTACCGATGGCAATTGCAGGCTCACCGACCTTAAGGTCATCGGAATTGCCAAGCTTTGCTACCTTAATGGCATCCTTGGTCTCACTACTGAGATCCGACAAATCAACAAGGATTACCGCAAGGTCAATATCACCGCTGGTTCCCTTGATTCTGGCCTCTGCTTCAGAGCCGTCAATGAAGGTAACACTCAGTTTCTCAGCTCCATCAACCACATGATTGTTGGTTCCGATATAGAGAGTAGTGTCATCCTTACCGATGATTATACCCGAACCGCTTCCGGAAGCCTCTCTTGAATATGTACCGAAGAAGCTTCTCTCTGTGACAGTATAGTCATTAACTATAGATACTACTGCCGGCATAACCTCTTCAGCTACATCAGATACATCCATTGCAGAATAGGTCGTAACAGATCCTTCCGTATCATTTGTCTCTATATCATCGTCCGTATCAACCGCTCCATTATCTTCTGTTTCAGGAAGAGCTATTTCATCATCCTCAATTTCTTCGAAAACTTTTTGTTCCGGGCTGTTGTTCCTAAACGCATCCATTAAGTAGATAGTAACTCCGGCAGTTAATCCAAAGATAATACCAAGTCCTATTACTCCTGCAATCCTGCCCCAGATCTTACTGTGTTCCTTCTTTGGCTTTCTTTCCTTCTTCTTAGGCTCCTCCGGTATCCTCTGGTAACTGTATCTGTATTCCCTGTTCTCACTTGACTCATGAGTTCTCTCTCCGCCGGTATTATGCTCCGGGCCGGCTGTATTGACATTATCTTCACTAATCCTGTTGTACCTGTTGGACGAATATACGCCGCCCATACCGGTTCTGTCCGAACCATAGTTTTCCGTTACCGGTCTGTCCGAACCGTCCCTATCCGTTTCATGTCTGTCTGTATTGTTTACATCGAATTCATCACTCATATCGATGACCTCCTTACTCTTTATTAACTAATATGGAGTATAACTTCAATTTGTGTTCAAAATATGTCCAAAATATTATAAAAAAACAAAATATAAGGCGAGACACGCCCGCCTTATTCCTATATTCATATTCTTTGCGAAAAAAACTCAAGATCGAATCATGCAGATATTATAACTCCATGTCATATCAGACTAAAGTGAAGTTTATTCTACCGTTACGGACTTGGCCAGATTACGTGGCTTGTCAACATCGCAGCCCTTGCCAACCGCAATATAGTAGGCAAACAGCTGGAGTGGGATAATAGCCAGTGAATTAGTGAAGTAATGGCTTGTTGTCGGGATGTAGATAACATAGTCCGCATTATCTTCTATATCGGTATGAGTATTGTTGGTGAGCGCAAGGACAAATGCTCCTCTTGCCCTAACCTCAACAATATTACTTACTGTCTTCTTATAGAGATTATCCTGGGTAAGCGCTGCCATAACCAGTGTTCCGTTCTCAATAAGTGATATCGGACCATGCTTAAGCTCTCCTGCTGCATAAGCCTCAGAATGGAGATATGATATCTCCTTAAGTTTAAGTGAACCCTCCATCGAAAGTGAATAATCCAGTCCACGTCCGATGAAGAAGATACTCTTGGCAACAATATATCTGTTGGCGAATCTCTGAATCTTCTCCTTGTTTCCAAGCAGAAGCTCTATCTGCTCGGGAAGTCTTCTCAGATCTATAAGTAAAGACTTGTATTCCTCTTCTGACACAGTACCTCTTACGTGTGCAAACTTCATGGCAAGCAGGTAGAGTGCAATAAGCTGTGCGGAATATGCCTTGGTTGAGGCAACCGCTATCTCGGGACCTGCCCAGGTGTACATAACCGAGTCTGCCTCTCTGGCGATGGCAGAGCCGACCACATTGACAATACCAAGAACCTTGGCGCCTCTTGTCTTGGAATCTCTGAGGGCCTGAAGAGTATCGGCAGTCTCACCTGACTGTGATATTACTATTACAAGCGCCCCCGGCTCAATAATGGGATTACGGTATCTGAATTCAGATGCCATATCCAATTCTACGGATATTCTCGCCATCTCCTCAATAACATATTTCGCAGCCATACCTGCATGATATGCAGTTCCGCAGGCTACTATGTGAATCTTCCTAAGGTTCTTGATTTCGTCATCGGTCATATTAAGCTCTTCGATGATGATATCATCCCCGCTTAAATGCTTCTCGAAGGTCTCACGAACCGCCTTGGGCTGTTCATACATCTCCTTCATCATGAAGTGCTCGTATCCGCCCTTGGCAACAGATTCAGCATCCCACTCAATATGAGTAGACTCCTTGCTGATCTCTTCCTCATCAGCTGTATAGAATCTAAGCTCGCCCGCCTTTAAGCAGACTACCTCACTGTTATCAATGTAATATACGTCTCTTGTGTACTTAAGAATTGCCGGTACATCCGATGCAATATATGCAGCATTGTCGCTTCTGCCGACGATAAGCGGCGAATCCTTACGAACAGCGAATATCTCATCCGGATGATCTGCAAAGATGATACCCAGGGCATAGGCTCCCTCAACTCTGTGCATAACCTTGGTGATTGCCTCAAGGGGGTTGCCCTTATAATAATAATCCAGAAGCTGAACCAATACCTCTGTATCTGTCTGGCTTTGGAATTCATAGCCGTGGCTGATAAGCTTATTCTTTAGCGCCTGGAAATTCTCAATTATTCCGTTATGAACTAACGCAATTGTCTCAGACGAATTGTAGTGAGGATGTGCGTTGGCATCAGTCGGCTGACCGTGTGTTGCCCATCTTGTATGTCCGATTCCGACGTTTCCCGGCATTGTCGCACCATCATGTGTAAGGTCTTCCAACGCCTTCAGTCTTCCCGCGGTTTTGACAATGTTGAGCTTAGCTCCGTCAAAAATCGCCATTCCTGCCGAATCGTAGCCTCTGTATTCAAGCTTTGACAGTCCGTCAAGGATAACCGGTGCTGCCTGTTCGTTACCTATGTATCCAACAATTCCACACATAATTCTCTCCTATACCTCGGACAGATAGTCCGGGTTGGTGCTGCATGCCTTAACCAATGCAAGCGGCAGTTTCTTGTAGCCCTTGCCTATTCGATAGCCCATGAATTTCCATGCACATATCCACGCATACGGGATCACTTCGTACCATTTGCCGTCCCGAAAGAGCCTCGAAACAACCATTTTCACCATTCTGACACCCTCCGTCTCCGACTTGAAGCCGTCAAACACCTCCGGATGGTCTGCCTGTGATATTCCAAGATCCACATTGCGCCTGAACTGCTCTATGGCGCCGTAATCATGCGAGTGGTACACCTTCGCCTCAGCCGTGTAGCTGACCTTATAGCCCTGCTTCACTGCCTTCCCCGCATATATCATATCTTCATTAAAAATCGCCCTCGGCACGAATCCGCCAAGCTCGTCATATATCTTTCTACTGTATGCACAGCACACATTCGAACAGAAGAAAGTCTTAATACCCAGCCTGTCATAATCAGCAGACGACTTAAGCACGGACTTATCCGGGTAATTGAATTCCCTGGTAATCTGTTCGCGCCTGCTATCCCCTTCCTTGGGAAGCTGTCTTGCATAGCTACAAGCTACCGTCTCATCCGACAGTGGACTCACCAGATTCTCAATCAGTTTGTCATTCGCGGGAACAGCATCCATTGTCATCATAACAAAGATATCTGCCAGCGATTTGGCAATACCCTCGCGTCTGGTCTTGCCATGATCGAAGTCCTTCTTTGAGATATGATGAACCTCGATGAATCCTTCATCAATATATTCGTGCAGATCATTAGCCACACCCTCAAAGAAGGCTTCTTCAGTATTCATAATAATAACCCTGTTTACCTTAACGCTCTGGTTATGAAGCCCTCTTATCACCCTGACGAATTCCTCGCCCGGCTTATAGGTAGGAATAATGACATCAATCATATTTAATATCCCGTATCAGACGAAATCTTGCTGCTGTAGTTCTTAACCTCTACAGAAGGCTCATACGATGTATTTCCGAAGAAGAAATCCTGAAGAAGAACTACGTTCTGCTCAAGGTTATTGGGAATAACACAGGAGCCCTTGCTTCCTACCTTACCTGTCTCTCTATTGGTAGCGAAGGGGAAGCCGTCACTTGCAACAATATTATATTTGCCTACATCCTTGATAAGTGATGCGATCTCATCAGCATCAAATGATGTTGAAATGCTGTCTGTAACACCGTCAAAGGCCTTAATAAGCTTAGTCGGATCAGACTTCTTAGCCACCTCAAGGCATTCTGCGATCACTCTTCTCTGTCTCTCTGCACGAACGAAGTCATCACCCACATATCTGATACGGCAGTATGCTGTCGCCTGAAGTCCGTTCAGTACCTGCGGACCGGGCGAGGTTACAGCAATATAATCCTTGCCCTCTGTAGCATAATAGTTCTCACCGTCATCAGTCTTACCTACCATTGAAATCTGATAATTGTTAAGGTGAACAATCTCATTCTCCTGAACGTCAATAGTAACACCACCGATAGCATCAATTACCTCACGCAGTCCGGTAAAGCCGACTGTAACATAGTCTGTGATATTAAGGTCGAGGTTCATATTAAGCATATTGATAGCCTGCTCCGGACCACCCTTTGCATAGGCTGCATTACACTTATTGTATGAATCGTTACCAAGGTTAAGATAGGTATCTCTGTATACGGAACAGAGCTTTACATCACCTGTATCTTCGTTGATAGAAGCGATGATGATGGTATCCGATCTGTTACCCTTGCCCAGAGACTTATCTCTTGCATCAACACCGAAGAGGGCTATATTCCTATATCCCTTCAGAGCCTCGTTGTTTGCAACGGTCTCGTTCATAACTATATCTTCTTCTTTGATATTAATCTTGGTTACACCTGTACCTCTGCTTATAAACCATGCTCCGGCAATGAGCACAAGCAGTAATACAATCTCAATGAGAAGAAGGATAGTCTTCCTCTTTTTCTTCTTAGCCTTCTTTCTTCTGATTGCTTCTCGTCTTCTGGCCTCCTCGCGACTCATTCCGCTACCCTGACGAGGTCTTCTGCCGTCATCGGGGCGAGGTCTTCTGCCATCATTTCTTCTAGCATTATTAGCCATTATACGGTCTCCTTTACTCTTAGAATCAGTATGCGTTCTCGTTCATGAATCCCCTGAAGATAGTGAGGAACATGATCTTGAAATCAAAACCCATAGTCCAATTCTCAATATAATATATGTCATAGTCGATACGTCTTCTTATAGATGTATCACCACGATATCCGTTAATCTGTGCCCAGCCGGTAAGCCCCGGTCTAACCTGGTGCTTGATCATGTATCTTGGAATCTCTTCCTTGAATTTCTCCACGAACTGAGGTCTCTCAGGTCTGGGACCTACAATGCTCATATCACCCACAAGGATGTTGAACAGCTGCGGTAGCTCGTCAATACTGGTCTTTCTGAAGAATTTTCCAACCTTTGTAACTCTTGGGTCATCCTTGGTAGTCCAGCCCTTGGCTTCCTCCTCCTCGCTCTGTACATACATGGTTCTGAACTTGTACATATAGAAGGGTTTATTGTGAAGGCCCACTCTCTCCTGCTTGAAGATTATCGGACCCTTGCTCGTAAGCTTAATTATGATCGCCACTATTATCAGGAAGGGCGACAGCAGAATAATTCCGGTAAGAGAGCCTAATATATCCACTATCCTCTTGCACAGGGCATTGAAGGTATTGCTGAGCGGAACATATCTGATATTAATTACCGGAAGTCCGTTCAGATCCTCCGTATATGGCTTGTTGGGAATCAGGCTGTTGTAATCGGGTATGAACTTGGTGTGCACTCCCGACTTTTCACACATGCCTACTATTTCTTCAAGCCTGTCATAATCCGCAAGTGACAGAGTGACAGCTATCTCATCAAGCTGACTCATAGGCAGAATATCTGTAAGGTTATCAATAGAGCCGATCACCTTGCAGCCCTTATACATGGTGCCTCTCGGAACCTTATCATCCAGAATACCTCTGACAATATAGCCCCACTGGGGATTCATCTTAATCCTTGTAATATACTCCTCCGCTGCCCTTGAGTATCCAACAAGGAGGACATACTTCATGTTGAGTCCCTTGGCCCTCACATGACGTAGCACAGAGCGCACTATCAGTCTCTCCAAGATAAGCAGGATCACATTGATAATTGCAAACAATCCAATGAGACCTCTTGAGAAATCACCGATTTTGAAGGCTCCAATGCACACCAAAAACGCTACCGCACCCATTACGTTAGCGCCAAAGACCTGCGTTATTACTGTCTCTATCCTCTGTGTACGCTTAGGAGTATACATCTTGTTTAAATAAAACAGGAGTAAATATGCCGGCACAACAAAATACAGCGCCGAGAAATAAAACTCCATTGTATATGCTCCCGCTCCCGTGTCGGCAAAGGGTCCTTCGAACTTAAGCCACCACGCCAGAAGATATGATACAGTGACTATAATTGCATCAAGTACAATATGTAGTCTGTTAAGTACTCTCTGGTTATCTTTAATCATAATCAAACGACCGGTTAATGTTAGGCAACCGTCCTATTCGAGATATTGTACTACACTTTATGGCTATACACAAGTTTTGGTGTTACAGCCTTCTAAATATATTAACAAGCAATTCTATCTCAATAATGAAGTAATTCTTAAGATTACTAAGCTTAAACCTTACTTTATTCTTATGGCCTTCCTTACTGAAATACAGCTTAAAGCCATCAAGCAGTCCTTTAAGATAAACCTTACCGTAGCCCTTTAATACAAAGAACAGAGTCTTAATAAGGTATCCAAATACTATAAAAGGCAGATTGATGATAAGCTGAAGGAGGGGCATATTCTTTAAGATAAGATATACTGAATTCCTGCTGCTTAGTTTAATCTTGAATTCGTTATATTTGGAGCCGCTGAAGCCGCTTCCTGCGTGATACACCACCGCTGCAGGCTCATAGATATTATCAAAGCCGGCAATCCTTGCCCTGTAGCCCAAATCAACGTCCTCAAGATAAGCAAAGTGCAGTTCATCAAACAGTCCTGTTATCTCAAGCTTAGCCTTATCATATATGCAGGCACCGGCACAGGAAGAGAAGATTTTCCTGCCCTTATCGCACTCTTCGGTTTTCTTACCCTTTCCATAGGCAAAGGCCCAGCCCAGAGCACAGTAATAGTCTCCTGCTCCGTCAAGTACCTCCCTGTTGTTCATATCCACCATCATGGCAGATGCCGAGAAGGCCTTTCTGTTCTTCTTAAGCGCCTCCGTTAGCTTGCGAACGAATCCACTTTCCACTTCGGTATCGTTGTTTAGAAGAATTACATACTCTCCCTTAGCTTCCCTGATACCTACATTGACCGCGTGTGCAAAGCCCGTATTCTCATTAAGCTTAATCAGTCTTACATTAAGTTTTAGCGAATCCGGCAGGAGATCGCTACCGTCAGTTGAGCCGTTATCCACGACTATCACCTCGAAATCCTCACCCTCGCACTTTTGCAGGCTTAAAAGGCAGTTCTTAAGGTAGCGTATGCCGTTATAATTGGGTATTACTACTGATGTAAGCATTAGTTTAATCTCTTAAAAAACAGGAATTCAGGGTCGTAGTAGACAGTGTATCCCTCCATCCTGCTGTCGGCGCAGATTGCGGTACTAACGTTGATATAATCAAAGTCTCCGTAATAGTTTTCTGACAAAAGCGCGGAAACGTCAACATAGGGCGAGTCCAGCTTATCCGCCTTAATTGTGTCATTCATGCTCTCGACGGCTTCTCTGTTAAAGAGATGTGCAAACTGCTCATCTGTTGCATTCTTGTATACCGTGTTGAAATTCTCGGCATTGACGAACATATTTCTGACATCGACACCGTAGGCATCCTGTTGAAGGACGGCACGATGAAGATATCCGCTGAAGTTGATGTTCAGTCCGTCGAAGGGGCAGGTCTTGGTTTCGTCAAGCATTCCGCCCACTACCTTGTTCTTTTTTATTACCGGGCCGCCGATTACACCAATGTCGAATCGGTTGAGCATCAATCGGTAGGCGATTTTGCCCCTGATGGAATCGGTAAGCTCAACCATGCGGTTGTAGCGGTTCACGTTATTACCGTAGTTAAGGTAATCCTTGTACTCGAGCCTGAAGAATCCGCAGTGCTTGAGCGGAAGCACCTTGACGTGGAGCTTCGCCTTCTCGCAATAGTCCTCGATGGCCCTCTGACCCGCCTCGTAGGCGTAGGATTTGCTCTCGGTGTTGGTCGAGGTCGAATTCTTGTGGCTTCTCCAGTGATAGAGTACCTTGGGGATGTGACCGTAGGACCATTCGGTGCCGTCATTGCTGTTGAAGGTTGTATGATACAGACGCAGGAGGAGATCATGATCCTGGGCACCGTCATATTCGGGACGAAGCTTAAGATTCTTAAGAAGTCCTGCCTCCACCATCAGGAAGTGACAGATGTAATTGTTGGTAAGCAGAAGGTCCAGGTTGAAGCCCGGCTTGATATTGGGCTCAAAGAACTTGACGCCCATCGAGTCGCACTTATCCTCATCCGAATAAATGAAGGCATACTTCTTGCCCTCATCGTCAGCCTTCTCTAGTGCTATGGCAAACTCAAAGAGGGCATTGGGAGTAATGAAGTCGTCATGATCGATGAGGCCTATATACTCACCGCTGGCCTTGGCTATACCCGTATTGGTATTGGCACTGATGCCCCTGTTCTCCTTAAGCTTTATATATCTTATACGCTTGTCCTTATATGCATCCACAACCCTGCTTACAGCTTCACTTTCGGAGGAATCCACGATTAACAGTTCCCAGTTAACATAAGTCTGGGAAATGACTGCATCAATAAGTTCTCTTAAGTATTTCTCTTCGGTTTCGTAAGCCGGAACCACGAGCGAGAACAGTCTGTCCTTCTTCCAGTTTCTGCCCATCTGCTTCTTCATGGTCTCGAAGGATATCGGTCTGAAGGAATATTTGTCACGATCCGATATTCTCTCGACAGAAGCATAGAAGGTGTCCTTCACTCCGTTCTTCTTAAGATAATTCATTCCTCTGTTAAAATAGTTCATCCAATCCCCCATTGCCGGAATTATCCGGATTTATACCAAAAAGCCCCGCTGCCGCTTAGGCAGAAGGGCCAATAATCTACAACTGTGCCTTGAGTGCCTCTGTTAATGCGGCATTCTTAGCCTTGGCATCTTCGATGCTTGTGCCCTTGACACCCATATAGAACTTGATCTTGGGCTCTGTTCCTGAAGGTCTTGCGCAGCACCATGAATCCTCGGTCAGGTCAAAGTAAAGAACATTGGACTTGGGTAAGCCTGTGGATGATGTCTCACCTGTAGCCATATCCGTAACCACATCCTTGTCATAGTCTCTGACCTTAGTTACCTTGAATGAACCAAACTCCTTAGGAGGGTTGGCGCGCAGCTTATCCATGATCGCCTGAATCTGTCTGCTACCATCAATACCCTTAAGGGTTACAGCGTACTGAGTCTCAAGATAATATCCATATTCTTCATACATCTCAAGCATTCTGTCCCATACAGTCTTGCCGTTTGCCTTGCACCATGCTGCAACCTCGCAGAGGCACATAACCGCAACAACTGCATCCTTATCACGTGCATGAGTTCCGGCAAGGCAGCCATATGACTCCTCAAGACCGAAGACATAATTGTTAGAGCCTGTCTGCTCGAAGAGCTTGATCTGCTCACCGATAAACTTGAAGCCTGTCAGAACCTCGATAAGCTTAACATTATACTTCTCAACGATCCTGTCAGCCATATTGGTTGTAACGATAGTCTTAACAAGAGCAGGATTCTCAGGCATTGTACCTGTAGCTGTACGCTCTCTTAAGATGTAGTCTGCTATAAGCATTCCGGACATGTTACCTGTAAACGGCACATATTCATTGGTCTTGGTATCAAGTGCATAGATTCCGAGTCTGTCGGCATCGGGGTCTGTGGCAAGCACGATGTCGGCATTAACCTCTCTTGCAAGCTTGAGTGCAAGTTCAAATGCCTTGGGATCCTCAGGGTTAGGATACTCAAGTGTTGTAAACTTGGGATCCGGGTTCTCCTGCTCAGGAACCACATATACATTCTTGAAGCCAAGCTCCTTAAGAATTCTTCTTACAGGCTTGTTACCTGTGCCGTTAAACGGAGTATAGACGATCCTGATATCCTCAGCCATCCTTGTGATGATCTCCGGATGGATGATCTGCTTCTTGAGCTCAACCATGTACTTGTCGTCTATCTCAGAGCCGATAACATTGTAGAGGCCCTTGGCAACAGCCTCATCCTTATCCATGGTCTTAACTGTATGGTAATCGGTTACATTCTTAACCTCTGTAATAATCTCCTTGTCCTTGGGAGCTGTAACCTGAGCACCATCCTCCCAATAAACCTTGTATCCGTTGTACTCCGGCGGATTGTGGCTGGCTGTCACAACAATACCTGAGATACAGCCTAAGGTTCTGAGTGCGAAGCTAAGCTCCGGAGTAGGTCTTAATTCATCAAATACATACGCCTTAATTCCGTTAGCCGCAAGACAGAGAGCTGCAACATCGGCAAACTCAGGGCTCATGAATCTTGAATCATAAGCAATCGCAACACCCTTATCAGCGCCGCCCATCTTAATAATATAGTTGGCAAGACCCTGTGTAGCCTTACGAACCGTATATACATTCATTCTGTTGGTACCTGCACCGATAACTCCTCTGAGTCCGCCGGTACCGAATTCAAGTTCCTTGTAGAATCGGTCTTCGATTTCCTTATCGTTGCCCTCAAGCGCCTTAAGCTCAGCCTTGGTGTCTGCATCAAAGTAGTCATCCTCAAGCCAGAACCTGTACTCATCCATGTAACTCATTTCTTTTTCCTCCTCGTATTATTTAATCAATTTTAACATATTCTAACAGAGTAGTCACTTCTGTCCAAAGAGAAATTGGGATTGTAATAAGGGTCTCCTTTTTCAAGAACTTCTCCCCATTTCTCTCTGAAAAGTTCGGATTCTTTATTGTATCTGTCCGCATTCTCACCGTTTAAATCACTGCCCCTGCTTGCCGACTCATAATGATACAGTTCTGCAAAGGGTGT
The DNA here is from genome assembly GCA_021531795.1 of Lacrimispora saccharolytica. Lineage (GTDB taxonomy): Bacteria > Bacillota > Clostridia > Lachnospirales > Lachnospiraceae > Colinaster. The sequence continues at coordinate 161,110 of JADYUL010000003.1, read as the reverse complement.
AAATACATTGAGTAGTCCCATTTTTCTCAGTCTCAGACAGAAATCGACATCGTTAAGAGATACCGCAAAGTGGTCATCAAGGCCGCCCATCTCCACAAAAGTATGCTTTTTAACCATCAGACAGGCACCCGTTACCGCAGATACATCCTGGGCATAGCAGAGCCTTCCCATATATCCCAAATTCTCATAGGACTTGCCATAGTGAGTGTGTCCGGCCGTTCTGTGTGCCCCAAGACCGATAACCACACCGGCATGCTGAATTGTCTTATCGGGATAGAGAAGCTTGACGCCCACCGCACCGACATCCTTACGCTGGCAGTACATGAGCATCTCCTCAATCCAGTTAACCGTTATTACCTCCGTATCGTTGTTGAGCAGGATAATGAACTGTCCGTCGGCACATTCCACGCCGTAATTGTTCACTCTCGAATAGTTGAATTCCCCGACATATCTGACCACCCTAACATTGCTGTAGCGCTTAAGCTCCTTGTAATAATCTTCAATGTCTACGCTGACCGAATTGTTCTCAACCACCACAATCTCGTAGTTATCGTAGGTAGTTTTCTCAAGTATCGAGCTGATACAGCGTCTCAGATCCTCCACGTGGTCCCTGTTAGGTATAATGACAGACACTCTCGGATGTGACATCAGTTCATACTTTATCCTGAATATCGTCTCGAAGGCCCTGGTGCTCTCAATAGAGAAGTTCTTGTACCCGTGTCTTGTCAGGTGATCAGCCACAGCGCCCTTAGCAGCCTCGATCGCATAACTCTTGGCATTGATATCACTCGCCACACTTCCCGCATGACTTCTCCAATAGTACATAAGCTTCGGCACATGCACTATATTCTTTGCCTTGTCCGTAAGCCTTAGGATCATATCGTGGTCCTGGCTACCGTCGAACTTGCTTCTGAAGAGTTCCTCGCCCTCAAGCAATTTCCTGTCAAAGCAGCTGAAATGGCAGATGTAATTATTTGCCCTCAGGTTATCAATAGCATAGTCCGGCTTGAAGTGCATCGTAATCATCTTGTCTACGCTGCCCTTGTGGAAGGTGGTCTCATCGCAGTAGATATAGTCTGCATGCTTCTCGTTAATCACCTTCACATATTCGAACAGCACCGAAGGATGCAATATATCATCATGATCAAAAAGTGCGATGTACTCTCCCTTTGCAAGCTCAAAGCATCTGTTCGTATTGCCCGATATTCCTTCATTTCTCTCAAGCTTCTTATAGGTGATACGTGAATCTGCCTCACTTTCCTTAAGACAGTATTCTTCTACGTAGGCATGAGACTCATCAGAGCCGTCAGCCAGACACAGCTGCCAGTTATCATAGGTCTGCCACCTGACAGAATCGATCATCTCCTTAAGGAAGTTCTTGGGGGTATTGTAGAGCGGCACAAGAATGGATATAAGAGGTCTGTCCTTGAATTCACAGTTCTCCTCCATCTTCCTTCTTGCAGCATCCGGGAAGCTCTTGGTTCCGTAGTTCTTCTTGGCCTTCGCCTCTCTGATCTTATATAGAATCTTACTCATAACGCCTCTGGGACCGCCCAGATTGCGTATACGTCTGATAAGCTTGGAACTCTTAAGCATCATATCCCTGACAGGTCTCGTCACCTTCCATATCGGATTATTATGGATACGATCCAGCCTGAAGGCGAGCATGTTCTTCTCCTCCTCAAGTCTGGCAAGCTTCTCAATATATTCGATATTCTTGGCTTTTTCCTTCTCGTATAACTCCTTGTAGTTATCCATCTTATCCCTCACCACTCATTATTTGACGGTTATATATCTGTTGGTGTAGCGCACCAGCTTCATCCTGGATATCTTTGACTTCGCCCACATGCCTACACGGTATTCACCCTTACTAAGTCCGTCTGTGTCTATATTTACGGAAAAACCGCACAGTACTGCGTTTTCCGCAGGGTCCACATTGATCTCAAGATCAGGTCTATACAACCTGTTCAACGGACAGGAATAGGTATCATCTCCCTTATTAAGAAGCAGTCCAAAATCAAAACATGTGTTATCACTACCTGCTACGAAGCCGTATCCCCCTATATATATCCTGGAATCATCGCCCGGCTTCCTGTCATTGGGTCCCCTCCAATACTCCAGGGAGCCACACTGTTCAAGACTGATCACAAGACAGTCGTTATTCCATTCATCGCTCTGATTAATTCCTGATTTAACAGGTTTGGATGTATATATTCTGCTCTTTCCGGGCCCTTCATCATCATATTCATACTCGTATGCATAGGTGAAGTTACTGTCAAGAATATCCGAAGTCAGATAATCATGATAATAAGGATCCTTAGCATAGAGCCCGGGATGCTTCCTGTAGAGAAGGCTTCTCTCCGCACTCAATCTCTCAAGCTTCTCCTTGGATTCGTCATCTCCCCTTGAAAGAGATTCATAATGCCACAGATGAGTCGTATTTACCACAACATTGTGGAAGCCCTTCTCATACAGGCTGTAGCATAAGTCAACATCATTGAAGGCAACCCTTAAGTTGGTATCAAAGCCACCGATTTCATCAAACTTATGCTTATCAATCATAAGACAGGCACCCGTTACGGCGAGCACATCCCTGTTGACATCATTCATATGGTCATAATAAGGATGGTCATCGGGCTTATACTGCAGCTTATGTACAGGACCCAGACGAAGATTGGTTATTCCGCAGTGCTGAATAATCTTACTGTCTGGATATAACAATTTAGCGCCTACCGCTCCAACATGGTCCATAAGAGCGTATGCTGCCATCTTCTTAAGCCAGAGACCGTCTCTTATCTCCATGTCGTCATTGAGGAAGAGAAGCAAATCCCCTGAGGCTTCCTTAGCTCCCTCATTGCATATCCTGGAGAAATTGAACTCCTGAGGAGCGTAGACATACCTGATATCCTCAAGGAAACAGTCCTTATCCTTCCTCTCACTTAATCGGTTATTAACCATTAATTCGACAGCATGTCTGTGGTCGTCACTGCTGCCATTATCTATTACGATAACCTCATATCTGACTTCTCTTGTGAGCAGCGTCATGCTTCTTAACAGGTTGCCCAGTACGTCAGGGTTATCCTTAGATGGGATAACAACTGATATTAATGGGATATTATCTGCTTTGGGTGCATATCTGTTGTCATTTAGATAGAGTGCTCTGGTGTAGTTGTTGTGATATAGCACATAATCAACATGTCGCACCTCAAGCGCCGTAAGACCCTTTGTTGTTCCGTATATCAGGTTGTAGATATCGTTATATTCATCTGCTATGCCTTCTCTTCTTACCGCGAAGACATTACCCATATATAAGTAAGATGTAAGCGTATCGGGAGACCAGTCCGGACGGAAGGTCGGATTCATCCTGATGCTCTTATCAGAGTTGTACTCATCCTCATCACCATATACCACAATGGCTTCCGGATTCTCATTGAACACCGAGCAGACTGCGTGTAGAGCTCTTTTGCTCAGCTTATGTCTGTCATTAACATAGAGAATAATGTCCGCTACAGGCTTCTCTTTGGTCACATCCTTATACTCAATGACCTGCACATCCTCAGTTCCCTTAACGCTTCCTGCCAGATATTCAAACTCCTTCTGGGTGATCCAGGAATCGTAGGATACATACTGATTGTTCAGTTCTTTTAAGTATCTCTTATGAAGTTTATTTATTACGGGAGCTCGTAAAGCATCCTTGATATTGCCAAGCATTAAGTTATCATCCTCCGGAATAACACGGCGTAGCCAAACATTACAGCCTTATCCTCTTAGACAATTCTTTCTTCAAAGCCTCGGTAATCTCAGCTCCTGTCTCAGTCGTCTTCATGCGTACATGAAGCTTATTGCCCGTGCTTCTGACCTTATCTTTAACTTCAATAACGATATTGGGGTCATTGTAATAGAAAACAGCTGTTACTCCACCACCTGTATTCCCCGACGCAAGCTTTCTGCCGTTAACATATACTCTCTTGTTGTCAGTAAGGTTAAGGACCTCATCATTAAGCGATATTTCCTTAATCTCCGTCATACAGTAATCCATATACGGATCTATTCTGAGTTTGCAGGCCTTACTGTCTATCTGCACACTAAACTCAATCTCTCCGTTCCAGTCATATACTTCATCGATAAAGAAGGAATCATCTTCACTGAAGCCCTTACCGTAGTCTGTATATATCTGAACCGACTTCTTCATTCTGTCTCTGTCAGAGGTACTTACGAAGGAATCCGGAGTGATGATGGCACCGCCTATAAGCTCCCTCAGTTCTCCCATTGCCAATCTCTTGCCGGTAACGGATTTCTGGAAAGCAGCTTCCTCCTCCTGAAGTCCTTCTATTTCATTCTGAGAGAGTCCAAGTTTGTTAATAATTAAGTCAAAATTAAATTTATTGCGATTTTCATTCTCAAGGAGGTAGCAGTATAAGGCTCTGAAAGCAAGCTCTCTTGCCGGAACCGCCTTCTCATTTACCCATTCATAGTCAATTACATACCACTGGTCTCCATCCACGAGAATATTGGAGAAAACAAAGTCAAGATTACTTATCTTCTCTCCTTCGCCATAGGATATCCTGCTTAAATAATCCATAAACAACGCAGTAAAGCTCTCTACATCATCATGCAGGAGACATTCATCCATAAGCTCACAAAGCGGGGTTCCCTTAAGCAGCGGGAAGGATATCGAGCCATCCTCAGACAGTGAGCAGGGACAGATATTTAGCTTACTGCCGCTATATCTGTGACTGAGCTTCACAAAGGAGTCATTCATCTTGCGTATATGCTCCAGTCCTTCGCTATTAAGGGCCTGCTTAATAACCTGATTACCTGCTATCCTTGTACTCAGTTGGTAACATGGCATTCTGTCATTAGAATAACGTATGTAATCGCATTCCGGCTTTGGACCAAGAATCACCATATAAGAATTGCTGAAGAACGGGAACTGTCCCTCATCCACGATTCCGTCAAAGGCGGCAGCCTCATCAAAGAGCTTCAGCCTGTCTCTGTCATAGTTTCGCATATTGTTGTTAAGCTCACCCCTGCCCGGAAGCTTTCTGTCGCTGTATAAGGTTGTCATAAACTTGTAATCCGGATACGGATAGTAGAATGTGTAATCATTCTCTCCCACAGCCCTGAATATCTTCTTAAGTCCCCTGTCTGAGAAGGTGCGAACACCTCCTCCGTCCTTGTAGCACTCAATGGAGCTAAAGAAGGTTCCAAGATGATCCTCTCTGCAGCCGGCCCAGTACTTCAGTCCGTATCTGTTCTCTATAGCAATAGCTATAATACCGTCAGACTTTACATGCTTTCTTATTATCTTTAGGAAGTCTTCAAAGGGAGTATCGCCACCTATATAGCTCTGTCCGTATTCGAAGACACCTATTAAGAGCGCACAATCATAGTCTGTATCAAGTTCCGGCTCAATATCTGTGAAGTTGCCTACATGAATATTGATATTATCCATATTCTCATGGCGGTAAGCATTGATAAGACTTCTCTTCTTGCTCAGATCCACACAGTCCGTAAGGGCTGCCTGACGAGCGATAGCGCCTGTTATTGCACCACAGCCGCTTCCGATTTCCAATACCTTCTTGCCCTTAAGGGGAAGCCAGCTTACGATGTTCTCTCTCTGAGCGGACAGATGATACATCACCGGCCAGCTCTTTCTCTCCTCAATAATCTTAGGATACTCTACCTCTGAATATGTCTTTACTATCTCGAGAATCTCATCCTCCACAAGACCGTCACAATAAAAATCCTCTCCCGGATAGTGTGTTAAATCTAGATTTACCTTGCCTACTTTTTCCTGCTTCATTGAGAACCTCGTGTTATTTTACTTCTATCTGCGAGTTCATATCATAGTATCCGACCGTGTTCTTGTCAGATACTACCGTAACATTAAGAACATCATATAATCTATGATATACCTGGAACTTATCCTGCTCATAGCCTGTAACGCCAAAGCTTAAGAGATATTCTCCACCCTGCAGGTCCATCCTCTGTCTGAAGGTTACAGTCTTCGTATCACCGCTCTTAACCGGCTCTAAGAAAGCCTTCTCATACATGGTATTGGTACCTGTTATCTCTGTTCCTCTGATATTTTTTACCGTAAATGCGAAGATTGGAGCCTTGATATCCGCTGTAAAATCTACCGAGAAGTGAATTGTGAACTCTTCGCCTTTAATAATAGCAGTCGTTCTTGTTCCGTTCCTATCGGTGATATAATAATCCCTTATCCTGGCATCACCAGTACCATACTCCAGCGCATCAGGATTAACCGCCGCTGATGCTTCTGATGACATACGACTCAGATCCTCTACTGATACTTCACTGTCATCTGTAACCTTATACTGTCCTACAAGCACCTGCTTATAGGCATCTATCATCTCCTTGGGACATCCCTCATCAAGCTTGATTCCCTTATTAAGCAGGATTACCCTGTCACAGTACTTGGCAATACTGCTGAGGTCGTGGCTGACGAACAGGATTGTCTTGCCCTGCTCCTTGAATTCTTCGAACTTGTGGTAGCACTTGGACTGGAAGAATACATCTCCTACAGAAAGTGCCTCATCCACGATCAGTATCTCAGGATCAATATTAATTGCAACTGCAAAAGCCAGACGCACAAACATACCGCTGGAATAGGTTTTGCAGGGCTGATACACATATTCTCCAATATCCGCAAACTCCAGGATGGAATCCAGACGCTCATCTATCTCCTTCCTGCTGAAGCCCATCATGGTTCCATTGAGATATATATTCTCTATTCCGTTATATTCCATGTTAAAGCCGGCACCGAGCTCCAGAAGTGCCGATATCCTGCCATTGACGGTAATACTACCGCTTGTAGGTGAAAGAACGCCTGTTATTATCTTGAGGATCGTGCTTTTTCCCGAACCATTGGTACCGATTATTCCGACCGTCTCCCCCTTCTTAATCTTAAGATCGACATCTGTAAGGGCATAATGATCCTTACTTCTCCTCTTACCTGGATTGATTGCCTCAAGGAATCTGTCCCTCGGTCTGTCATATAATCTGTATACCTTACTTATCTTCTCGGCTTCTATTGCGTATTCGCTCATATTACCTCTTATAATACATCCGCAAAATGCGGCTTCAGTCTCTTAAACATCGTGGTGCCTGCCCAAAGCACAAGAACGGTGAACACCCAAAAGTACAGTGTCTCTAATGGGCGCTCAAAAAACCATCTGTCCGATACAATCGCATCTCTGTAGCCCGATACAACATATACCAGGGGATTGATGCTAAGTAGCATCTGAACCTTGGGACTCATGGTCTCAATATTCCACAGAATCGGTGTAGCCCACATACCAAGCTGGAGACAGATTCCGATGATCTGCGCAATATCCTTAAAGAATACCATTATTGCACTCGTAATATAGCTTAATCCCAGTACCAGCATAAAGGTACAGAAAGAATAGTAAATTATCTGAATTGTATACAGAGATGGGTAGAAACCATAGATGGCCGCCATTACCAGCATCACACACACAAAGAATGAATGTATGAATATGGCCGCAATAACCTTGATTACAGGAAGTATGCTGACATTAAACACTACCTTCTTAACCAGATAATTGTACTCGACCATGGATGTTGTTCCCTGCGTAAGTGCCTCTGAGAAGAAGAACCAGGGTACAAGGCCCGCTGTCAGGAAAAGAACGTAAGGGATCGATGTGGCTCTGGCACCTGCCTGTTCTCCTGCTCCCATAATGATGTCGAATACAACATAGTACATCGCAATGGTAACAACCGGCTGGATCATGGCCCAGACCGCCCCCAGATACGAACCGGCATATCTTTTCTTGAAATCATTGCAGGCAAGCTTCCATATGAGGCCTCTGTTCTTAAGAAGGCTAACTAATAATCTCTCATCGCTCTTCACTACAGTCCGCGCTCCCTCTTATACTCTGCCAGTGTTCCCCATTTTCCGTCCTTATCGGACATGATCAAATCCATACCTTCGGGAATAGGCCATTCAATGCCAATCTCCGGATCGTTATACATCAATCCGCCCTCATCATTGGCGTGATAGAAGTCAGTACACTTATATGCAAACACAGCATATTCACTGAGCACCAGGAAGCCGTGCGCAAATCCCTTAGGGATAAAGAACTGCTTCTTGTTTTCCTCAGACAGAAGCACTCCGAAGTGCTTGCCGAAGGTGGGCGAACCTTCGCGCAGATCCACTGCAACATCGTATACCTCACCGTTAAGCACTCTGACCAACTTATCCTGAGGATAGTTAATCTGGAAATGAAGACCTCTCAACACCCCTCGCTTGGAAGCTGACTGGTTATCCTGTACAAACACCTGGTCAATTCCCGCTTCCTTGAAATCGTTGTAATTGTAGCTCTCCATGAAATATCCTCTGGAATCGCCATGTACTGTAGGTGTTATTACCTTAAGTCCTTCGATTTCACATGATTCAACTTTAATCTGTCCCATCTATCGTATTCCTCTCATAACAATTAATTTTCTGCCATATCAAGGTAGCTTAAATTCATGTCTACCCTGCCTTCTATTCCGTCTACGGAACCATTCGAGCTGTACTGCCACATCTGGTAGGTACCGCCATAGGATACCGCATCGTTGTATTCAGCAAGCCAGATTACGTTATCCGCAGACAGTCTGGTTATGTCAAGTCTGTTCATAAACCAGTTCTTGCTTGCATATACTCCGGCGGTGTATCCACCATTTCTCACAGTCTCACAGAAGGTCTGCAGAATGTCACTTCTGGTATTCACATCCAGATTGTCGGCCCTGCCTCTGCCTCCTGCACCCTCACTGTCTATAAAAATCGGATAGCTCAGCTTATATCCTTCGACCAGGTTAACCGCCGCACTGGCTTCCTCTATTGCTTCGACGCTATTGGTTGCCTGAGTGAAGAAGTATACTCCAACCTTGATTCCGGCAGCCGTCGCTCCGGCAATATTGGTTCTGAAGTATGGATCCTCAACAATGGCACCTGTTGACGAACCTCTGTAGCCACATCTGATAATACAGAAGTCTACGCCTGAGGCCTTAACCTTGTCCCAATCTATATATCCGTTATACTTGGATACATCTATACCAAAGACCGCTCCGTCAACCGTCTTGACAGAAGAGACTCCCATAGTCTCGGTTGCGGCATCATTAACCGCGGTATCATCCACTTCCGGGTCAATCTCCGCTTCGGTCTTGATAAGATAAGAGATATCATCTATAACCCTGTAATCTATCTTGGCCTTAACATTGCATATAAGCGGTGTTGTGGGCACCACATATCCCGGCTCCATAGCCATGCTTATCGTATAATCTCCGGGAGTTAAATCCGTCACATGGATTACTCCATCCATATCTTCATCAGTAACATCCATGGTATTACCGATTGTAACGGTGAACTTCTTCCCCGAGATAAGTTTGCCCTTGTCATCAAGGATTCTGATTCTTAAGTCCTTCTCAACCGATGAGGCAGTAAGTACCACTCCAATTCCCGCCTCATTCTCGTATTTGCCGTCTCCGATTTTATTAGCATCGAAGAAGGTTTCATCACTTTTCCAGGCATCTAAATCACTGCCGATTATCATTCCGCTTTCGTCTGCGACTGTGTCAGTGCTCGCGTTTTTCCCCGAAGAGGAATCCTGCTTGGGCGTAAAAATGCCGTTGAGCCACAGAATCAGTATGAATATAAACGCAACAAAAAGCGTTACAAGAAGTAACGCTCTTCTAAGTAGCTTAGAGTCCATTAGCAACCTCTACCAAATATTTGCCGTAGTCGGTCTTCATGAGAGGCTCAGCCAGCTTAAGCAGCTGCTCTCTGTCGATGAAACCACGCTTGTAGGCTATCTCCTCGATGCAGGAGATGTACAAGCCCTGACGCTTCTGGAAGGCGCAGACGAAGTCGCTTGCATCAAGCAGCGAATCATGATTGCCGGTATCCAGCCATGCGAAGCCACGTCCCATGGTCTCAACCATAAGCTTGCCTCTGTTTAAATACTCATTGTTAACAGCTGTTATTTCAAGCTCGCCTCTGGCTGAAGGCTTGATATTCTTCGCAATCTCAACCACGTCATTGTCATAGAAATATAGACCCGGAACCGCATAATTGCTCTTGGGATTGGCCGGTTTCTCTTCAATCGAGATCGCCTTACCGTTTTTGTCAAATTCTACAACACCATACTCCCTGGGGTCCCTGACATAGTATCCGAAGATGGTCGCTCCATCCTCGCGGGATGCCACCTCTCTTAAGAGCTTTGAGAAGCTCTGACCATAGAAAATATTATCACCCAGCACAAGGGCCACCCTGTCGTTGCCGATAAAGTCAGCTCCTATGATGAAGGCCTCTGCAAGACCGTTCGGTGCTTCCTGAATGGCATAATGAATATCCATTCCAAGCTGGCTTCCGTCACCGAGCAGTTCCTCGAAAACAGGAAGGTCTCTGGGTGTCGAGATGATCAGCACCTCTCTTATGCCCGCAAGCATAAGAGTCGAAAGCGGATAGTATATCATCGGCTTATCATATACGGGCATTATCTGCTTGGATATTGCCTTGGTTAACGGGTAAAGTCTTGTGCCGGAACCACCGGCAAGGATAATTCCCTTCATAGAACCTCCTACAGATTGTACATATTCTCGTAATACTTCTGGTAATCACCGCTGGTAACGTTCTTCATCCATTCCTCATTCTCGAAGAACCATGCGATTGTCTTCCTGATACCGTCCTTGAACATGGTCTCGGGCTCCCAGCCAATCTCTGCCTTAATCTTGTCCGGAGCTATGGCATAACGTCTGTCGTGACCCTTTCTGTCCTCAACGTAGGTGATCAGGTCCTTACTAACCATTGTCTTCCTCGGGTCTCCCTCGGGAAGCATATCCTGAAGTGTCTCAATAATAATATTTACAATCTCAATATTTCTCTTCTCGTTGTGACCGCCGATATTATAGGTCTCGAAGAGTCTGCCCTGCTCCTGAACCATATCAATAGCCTTGGCGTGATCCTCAACATAGAGCCAGTCTCTGACGTTCAGTCCGTCGCCGTATACAGGAAGCTTCTTGCCATGAAGTGCATTGTTAATAATAAGAGGAATCAGCTTCTCAGGGAACTGGTATGGTCCGTAGTTATTGCTGCAGTTAGTAATATTTGCAGGGAACTTGTAGGTGTCCATATACGCCTTGACCAACATATCCGAGCTTGCCTTGCTTGCCGAATAGGGGCTGTGAGGCTCATACGGGCTGGTCTCATAGAAGAAGGCACTGTCATCATCCGGAAGTGAACCGTATACCTCGTCGGTAGATACATGTAAGAACTTGTGGTCAGGTTTGAAGCTTCCGTCAGGCAGCTCCCATGCAGCCTTAGCACAGTTCAGCATGGTTGCGGTACCAAGAACATTGGTCTTAACGAATACCTCAGGATTCCTGATACTCCTGTCAACATGACTCTCGGCCGCGAAATGCACCACTCTGTCGATGTCATTCTCTGCAAAAATCTTCTCAATCGCCTCTCTGTCGGTAATGTCCGCCCTGATAAACTTGTAGTTCACTCTGTTCTCAATATCCTTGAGATTCTCCAGATTACCGGCGTATGTCAGCACATCCACGTTGATGATACGAATATCATCTCCGTATTTCTTAAACATATAGTGAATATAATTGCTGCCTATGAAGCCTGCGCCTCCGGTTACGAGATATGTATGCATATTCTTCTCTCTTTCTATATTATTTTAAAATCGCTCACGACTCACTTCGTGACAGGTTAATAATAATCAGCCAGGAAATTGCATGTCTATGTAAACATTAAAGTCTTCATTCACCGGGCAAAATGTCCGTAAAGTGTCCGAACAGATCAATAACCCAGGTATGATAAATTCATATCCACATTGCCGCCGATACCGTTCACCTTACCCTTACTTGTGTACTGCCACATCTGGTATCCACCTCCATATGAAGGCTTGGATGCATACTGGGCCAGCCATATCTTGGCACTGATCGCACTTGGCGAGAATCTCTTCTCAAGCCAGGTCTTGTTGGCATATACACCGGGCGTATAGCCGCTGTTTCTGATGGTCTGACAATAAGCATTGATCACCTTGGTTCTTGTCGCCGCATCAATAGCATCGCCTCTGCCTCCCGAGCCCTCTACATCAAGGAATACGGGGTAAGATATCTTATACCCGCTAATAAGACTCAGTGTCATGGATGCTTCCTCAACCGCTTCAACCTCATTGGTTGCCTGCGTGAAGAAGTAGATACCCACTTTTAGACCGGCTGCCGTAGCACCCTTAATATTTTTTCTGAAGGTCGGATCTTCAATCAGTGCTCCTGTGGTCGAACCTCTGTAGCCGCATCTGATTATTACATAATTGATTCCGGAATTCTTAACTTTGTTCCAATCTATGCTTCCATTCCACTTGGATACGTCTATTCCCAGGTTACCTGAACCCGCCTGAAGTACTCCGTCGCTTCCGAAATTGTACTTCGCTCCCTGGATTACCTGTTCACCGGTTACCTTATTACCATTCTTATCGAAGTAGTAGGTCTTACCGTCAATGTCCTGCCAGCCGGTGTAGGTCTTTCCTGTAGATTCCGTAGTAGCAAAATAGAAGGTGGTAATGTTTTTATTTAGGTAATGATCAAAAGTTGCTTTTGTCTTTCCCTCTTTATCAATGTATACCGGTTGTCCCTTATATAACAGAACTGTGCTAAGATCAACCGTAGGAGCCTTATAATTCGGGTCAGCTTCACCACAGACTGTACATTTTCCGTCTTTGAAGGTGTGGGGTTTCTTTTCTATCTTCTGAACATCTTCAGCATTACAGCCCTCAACCGTACATTTGGCCTTTTTCTCGCCTTCCTCTTTACAGGTCGGTTCCTTTACAACCTGATACTCACCCCAAACATGGGTTGTGTGCTCTTTCTTGGAAATCGGCTCCGTTTTCGTGGCTCCACAAGCTTTACAGGTAAATTCCTTAACACCCTCAGCGGTTTCAGTCGGCTCTGTTTTTACCACACCGTCATCCCACTGATGTTCAATCTTGGAAATTGATTCAGTCTCTGACTGACCACACAACGAACAGGCTCTTGATTTGCTTCCCTCTTCCGAACAACTGGCTTCTTTATTAACAACCCAATCTGAGAATTGGTGTGTACACTCTTCAGCGAAGATTCTCATACACCAAAGGTCGGACATCTGATTTATCAGATTGTTTATCCTTATGCTTGCTGTTTTCTTAGGAAGATTGTCCAGCTTATCTGCTGTAACCTCATTATATTTCGTAGTCTCTCCGGTGCTCTTGACCGTCGACTCAACCCATTCAACAGTATCCTGCAGAACGCTCTCTACCTGATTCTGCTGAGCTGTATCCTCTGCAGCAGCATTTACATCCTTCTCAGACTTGATCTCATCCGCTACATCAATCTTCTTATATTCAAGTGTTTCCTTAACAGTTATCTTGCTTGCTTCTGTCGGAAAACTGTACTTGTCATAACCGTCAATCGATAGCATTTTGACCGAGGCATCGCCGTGGATCATAGGATTGATATAGATGATTCCATCCTTGTCCTCGTCGGTCTTCTCGAAAGTCTTCTTGTCGGCACCTGTGATCTCAACCTTGAACGGAACACCCGCAATAAGCTTGCCTGACTTCTTGTTGACGAACTTTATCTTTAGATCCTTAACCACGGAAGTCATGTTCATGGATACCGTAATATTGGAATTCTCTTCATCATCCTTCTCTTCATATTCGGAAGGTATGAATTCCTCTTCGCCAAGATCTTCGGGCATACGGTTGTCAGCCATCGCAAGAAGAGTACCCTCTCCCGCTATTCCTATGTCCGACATATTGAGTCCAAGCTCCGCAAAGCTCTTAATCTTCTTCTCGGTCGCCTTGGCTGAAGCGTATATCGAACCGGTAATAACGACTGCCACAATCACAAGTACTCCAGTTACGGCTATCACATAATCCATGGCACTAAGCCCGTGAAGCCAGTGGACGAACTTGTCCCAACTGCTGCTCTCGAACTCGCCTCTCCTTCGCTTCGGCTTAGCCTTTACCTTACTCTTAGCAGGTGATATCTTACCGGTCGAACGAACCGGCACAGCCTTCTTTGCTGATTTACCCGTCATTCTTGAAGGATGTGGCGTCTTTGATTTGTGTCCTGAAGGGGCACGTTTTCTCGATGTCGAAGCCTTAGCAGGCTTACGCTTCACTCCGGTTTTCGGTGTTCTTTTTTCTCTCTTTGGAACTCCACTTTCTATGGAGTCATATACATCCATATCCAGGAATTCAAAATCGTCCTTCATAGTCCTCCTTGAAATCCCATCAAACCCTTGATTACATCAAATAATCCAATAAATTATACCATAGTTCGATTATATATTCCACTCTTGAGGTTGACCGGCGCGGGAGTAGACTACGAGAGGATGTAGGTATATTCGCGGGAAATTATCAGAGATACATCGGGATTGCCATTAATTGATGAATTCCGATGTATTTTGCTTGTTTTTTCCTGCTTGCGCGGGGATACACTGCGAGGGAAAGCAGGTATATTCGCGGGAAATTATTTGAGATACATCGGGATTAGAAGAAAACTTGGATTTCCGATGTATGATGGATTTTGATACATCGGGATTGCTATGAATTACTGAATTCCGATGTATTTTGTTTTGGCAATTTTTGGCGATACATCGGAAATAGCCTAGATTGGCCCATCCCGATGTATTTTATATATAGATTTGGGCCTCCGTACATCGGGATGGGCATAGAATTCTTAATCCCGATGTATCGCCTACTGAAACTAGAGTAACAATACATCGGAAAGGCCCTAAATGGGGGCATTTCCGATGTATGTTCCAGAAACCACACATTCCAGATACATCGGGATGCAACAAAAATATCAGATTCCGATGTATCCCCAAAAAGAATACATCGGAACTCCATAAAAATAGGCAATTCCGATGTATCCATCCCTCGAAATCTGTCAAATTAAGCAACCCGCGTTGCCACATTCTTCAAACCCCGGGCGAATCTCCGCGCAAATCAAAGTGAAATACATAGAAAATTCCTCAACCTCAACCTAGAAGAACCAGGTTACGATAGGAATTGTCAGTATCGCGCAGAAGGTTGTAAGCATAATTCCGCTAGAGATAGTATCCTCTTTTGCTCTGTACTGCTTCGCCATCATAAGCGGCAGGTTGGCACAGGGCATGGCAACCATAATTATCGCAGTCTGAAGAAGCAGTTTGTTGTCAACAAACGGCTTCAGCACGAATATAAGAGCAACCGGCACAACAATCTGCCTTAAAAGCGTGAAGACATAGAGTACAGGCTTACCGAATATCTCCTTAACAGAGAGCGAAGCAACAGATACTCCAAGCACTATCATTGATAAGAAAGTGGTGCTTCTGCCTATATATGACAGGGTGTTCATAATCACACTCGGGAATTTGATATTCATTATATATACAACTATTGTCAGTATTGAGAATACGGTTCCTGAATTGACAACCTTCTTAAGTCCGGCCATAGTCTTACGGGCGCCACCTTCACCGGAGCATCTACTTTCACCGGAAGTCGAATCCCCACCCATTCCGGTATCTCCACCGGTCAGGCTTTCAGGGCTATCAACTTCACCTGGCTTCACTGCTCCATTCTGCCTCATTCCGACCTTCTCCATGGCGCTCATGCCGACAGTATAAGCTATCAGGTTAAATACCAGAGAGCAGATGGATACATAGATGAGTGAATGTACACCAAATACGGCCGAACAGAATGGAATTCCGATGAAGCCTACGTTGGAGAATACGCTTAAGTATCTGTATGAATATCTGTCATCTCTCTCAACTCTCATTACTATTGGCAGCAAATATGCCACTATTCCAAGGAAGATATAAATACCTATAAACAGAGCAAAAGCCACGGCTAATTCCATGGCGCTTACTTTTTGTTCATCTTCAATTGCAGCAACAAGGATTGTAATCGGGTTAGTAATATTAAGTACAATCCAAGACAAATCCCTTGAGGATTCGCTCGTCAAATGTGAGCTCCTGCTCAGTCCAAAACCTATGGCTATGAGCAGGAATATCATTATCATCTGTGAAATTACTACTGTTGTCATCAGTCATGTCTCTCTTCTTTATTACTGTACATTTCGCAAAATCTTGCAGAGAAGGATGGTGTCTCGTTGTTGACATACAAATGGGTGGTATCTCCATAGCAGGCTACTCTAAATGAAGCGATACCCTCACGTCTCTCCTCCGTATAGATAGTTGTAACCGATGTAGGAGCAGCCGCAAACCCCTGCATAAGAGGCAATGGCGCAATCCCTAACAGGTGACTCAGGATCACGCAGCCAAGCCCAAAGTGGCAGAACAGCGCAATCGTATCATCATTAGCCTTATCTGTATGGTAATACATACCTTCCCGCTCGTATCCGTGCCTGGCAAGCAGTGTATCCAAGCCCTCATGAACCATTTTCTCATACGACCCCATATCGGGCTCGGCCATAATATCATCCTTAAACCAGTTGTCCTTATCATAGAGAACGGGCCGAACCGTCCAATCCTCAGGAAGCCAGTCCCAGCATACCGCTGCAAGCTCTCCGTTGCGGTCGGGACGCCTGATTCTACGAGCCGAGAACTCTCTCAGCCAGTCCAGAGGTTCTGCCTTCATGCCCTTTGCTTCAAGCGTAGGCTTTGCCGTCTCCATGGCACGACCCATGGTGGATGTATATATGTAATCTATTCTCTCATTAATTAGTCTGGAAGCAAGCATATGTGCTTCCCTGCGTCCCTTCTCAGTCAGCGAATCATTCTCGTAATCCGGGTCACCATGTCTAATCAACAATATCCTCATAAGCCTAATTCCTTCCCGTAGAGCCAAATCCGCCCCTGTCCTTGCCGTCCAGATGCTCAACCTCTTCAAAGTGAATCTTCGGCTGGTTCTCCATTATTCTGAACTGACAGATTCTGTCGTTTGCGCTTATATGTGTATCTCTCATCGCAAGCGCCGGCCAGTACCACTGGTCATTATCTCCGCAATACGAGCAGTCAATAACACCCTGATGATTGGTCTGGATCACTCCAAAATTCTTGAATGTAGAGCTTCTGGGAACAACATGCGCCTCATAACCCTTTGGAAGTTCCATCGCAACACCAAGCGGAATCAGCCTCCACTCGCCCGCCTTCATATCAATATCCTCAGCCGCGCGCAGGTCAATCCAGTCAGACTTACCATCGATATAATCAAGTTTCTCAATCTTATCAGTAAAGTACTTAATCTTAATTGTCTCCATATCTGCCCTCTCCATGTAATCTTTTTTCATAATTATATATATGCAAAATCACTCCGACTTAGATAATATCACACCCCAAACACCTCAACAAGCAAAAAGCGCAGGCAAACCCAAATGCCCGCGCTTTTCCCCCAATATAATGTTTTGTAGTTAAAAATAAGCGTATGTCCTACTTATGGTCATATGGTTGGATAGTAACAATACTTCCGTCCTCATTGTACTTAAGTTCTGTGAACTTAACCGTTCTTCTGTGATTGATGCCGCCCGACATCTCACAGTCATGATAAAAGAGATACCATTTGCCCCCAATCTCAACAATGGAATGATGGGTTGTCCAGCCGATAACCGGTTCCATTATCCTTCCGCCATAGGTGAACGGACCCACGGGGCTGTCACTTGTGGCATATACAATATAATGTGTGGTACCTGTTGAATATGACAGGTAATACTTTCCATTGTATTTATGTAACCACGGTGCCTCAAAATATCTTCTTTCCTCGTCGCCGGCCTTGATCGGCTCGCCGTTCTCATCAAGAATCCTAAGCATCTGAGGCGTGGATTTGAATGACTTCATGTCCTCACTAAGAACCGCGAACATCGGTCCAAGAGCCGGCTCGTCGCCACTCGGTCCCACAGCATCCGGAACAAATTCACCGGTCTGCCATTTCTCAAGCTGTCCTCCCCACAGGCCACCGTAATAGATGTATGCTTCGTCTCCTTCCACCATAACTGCAGGGTCTATACTGTAGCTTCCAGGAATATAATTATCGTCCGGGGTAAAAGGGCCTACCGGGCTGTCTGATTCAGCAACTCCCAATCGGAAATTACCTTCTTTGTCTCTTGCCGGGAAATATAAATAATATTTACCATTTTTGTATGCCGCGTCGGGTGCCCACATCTGTTCGCTTACCCAGGGAACATCCTTCTCCGACAGAGCCAATCCATTGTCTACGCATTCAGAATCAAGACTCTCCATGGAAAGAACATGGTAATCTCTCATCTGGTACTCATCACCATTGTCATTATCCTCCCCGTTATGAGGAATGTCATGAGAGGGATATATATATATCTTGCCATCAAAGACATGAGCAGACGGATCAGCTGTAAACATATGGGTTACAAGAGGTTCTCTCTCTATACTCATAAATTGTCTCCATTTCTACTTATATAATTTTCAGATTGTACTCACAACCCGGATATCATCCCTTAACAGCACCGGCTGTAAGACCATCAACAATCTGGTTACTGAATGCGCAGTAAACAATTATGGTCGGAATGACAGCAACGATGATAGCTGCAAACATCTGTGAATAGTTGGTATTATAGGGGCCAACGAACTTAGACAGTGCAACCGGGAGAGTCTTCTTGTTATCGTCAGAAATAAATACCATTGCAAGCAACAGCTCATTCCAGTTATTGACGAAGGACATGAGTCCTGTTACGAATAAACCTGTCTTACATACAGGAAGTGCAATCATGATAAATATCTGGCCTACCGTAGCTCCGTCAATACATGCAGATTCTATAAGTTCGTTTGGCATACTCCTGAAGAATCCTGTCATAATATATATGGTAAGAGGAAGGGAGAAGGTCAGATACGGCAATACCAGACCTGTGAGAGTATTGGATAATCCTATCTTCGCAAACCTTGTGAACAAAGGAATCATTACACAATGCACAGGAATCATCATTCCAATAAGGAAGTATGTAAGTGCTGCGCCCGAGAACTTCCAACGCAGTCTTCCAATTGCGAAGGCAGCCATAGAGCCGATAATAAGGCTTAGAATCAGTGTAACGGTACATACAATAAATGAATTAAGTGTAGCCGTTCCAAGCCTACCCGCTGTCCATGCAAAAGTGAAGTTCTCAAGATTGAAACTCTCCGGCATTCCGAAGGGATTCGTGAAGATCTCCTTATTGGTCTTGAACGACACAAGAAATACCCATAAAAGCGGTGCCAGATACAGTATTGCCATAAATACCAGGAAGATATAAATGATAGCTTTAACAATTCTTGATTTGGTTGTCTCTTTATTCATCTCTATCCTCCTTCCTACATCTCGTAATTCTCTGTCTTAAAGAACTTATTGATAACACCGGTTGTTATTAGGCAGAGTGCCAGCAGAATAACACCGATGGTACTTGCATATCCATACTTATTGTGCTTGAAGCCCTGGAGATACAGATGTGTAGCCAGAACCTCGGTTCTGTGATTCGGTCCACCTTCCGTCATGTTGAAGATAAGATCGAAGAACTTAAGGGAACCGATTGCATTAAGTGATACCGCAGTTCCTACCATGGGCTTGATAAGCGGAATGGTAATGTACCTGAAGCTTTTAGTCTTGGTACACCCGTCAATATATGAAGCTTCATAGATCGACTTGCTGATACCGGAAATCTGAGCCATGTATAACATCATAGACTGTCCTGCATACTGCCACAGACAGACGAAGCCGATCACCCACATGGGCAGAATAATGAAGCCTGATGTATCCATAAGCCAGAGCGGACCTTCTATTCCGTACTGTGCCAGGAACTGATTAATACCAAGCTTGGGACTGAAGATGAACATCCACATAAGTCCAAGAGCCGCCGAAGAAAGTACGCACGGAAGATAGATTATGTTCTTGAACAAATTTCTTCCGGCTTTGATATTTGTTAATATTGCGGCAAGGAAAAGACCTACGATCAACTGAGACACGCAGGAGAATATCAGGAAGAAAATCGAATTCTTAAGTGCAAATCTCAGAGTCTTGTCATGAAGCAGTGCCTTGTAATTCTTTAACCCCGTGAATACCGGCGGGGTCAGTCCTTTATAATCGCAAAAAGAGTAATAGATTGACTGGCATATCGGTACAAACAACACAAAAGTAAACAATATAAATGCCGGTGCAATAAAGAGAATAATATTCTTTTTACTTCTTAACAGTTTATCCATAAAAATACCCCTCCAAGTATCTTAGGTGCCCGCATTTTTTAACCAAAAAGGGCGCCTGTTTTTAAGGCGCCCTTATAAATTGTCATTATCTGCAATTAGCTGCGTAGAACTCTTCCATGTCTGTTGCTGCTTCTGCAGGTGTCATGTCACCCAGGAATACCGCTACCATGTCATCATCGAAGTGAGCGCCGGCCTCTGTAGAAGGCATTGACTCATTGTAGAATCCGAAGGTACCCTTTGCATTGCTGAATACATCCATAACATATGCAAGCTGTGCAGGTGCAACATTGGCATCGTACTCAACATTTGTTACAGGGATCTTACCACCAACCTCAGCTGTATACTTCTGAGCTGTGTCATCTGTAAACATCTTCATGAGTGCTACACAAGCCTCAGGGCACTTGCTTGTTGAGCTCATAGCAAGCGAGTCAGACTTAGCGATAACTCTCTCAACACCGGGGAACTGGAATACACCACACTTGCTCTCGAAATCAGGATTCTCACCATTGATCTGTCCGATTGCCCATGAACCCTGGATGAGGATGGCTGCCTCTTCATTGTAGAAGTTTGCTGTAGCTACATCATTGGTATCACCTGCTGCTGTCTTCTGGAAGTATTTAGAAAGCTCAACAAGATCAGTTGCTGCCGCCTCAAGCTTACCGTTCTCCCATGTGTCAGAGCCGTCAGCGATAGCTGCAAGATCAACGCCCTTACTCTCGCAAAGGTAACCTGCTACCATTGATAAGCACCATGCTGTACCAGCTGAAATTGTAATAGGTGTGTAGCCTGCTGCCTGAAGCTTCTCACAAGCGTCTAACATTTCGCTCCAGTTTGTAGGAACCTTAGCACCTGCAGCTTCGAACATCTCTGTGTTGTAGAAGCAACAAGCTGCTGCGATGTTAAGCGGTACTGCGTAAATCTGTCCGTCATAAGTCTGCTGAGAGAATACAGCGTCGCTTGTGAAGGTATCCTTCCAGCCGTCTGCAAGATAGCTGTCAAGAGGAGCTGCAACACCGGGCTCTACATAATCTGTAAGGTTAGGACCCGGGCTTACGATGAATACATCCGGTACATCGCCTGAAGCTACTAAAGCGTTAAGCTTGGGATAGTACTCTTCAAGGTTTGTTGTAATAGGTGTTACGTGATACTGACCTGCGTACTCTGTATTGAATCTGTCGATTACATCTGCATATCCCTTAGAGATAAGGTCTTCTGTTGCGTTAAGGTCATCCCAGAACATCCATGTGATCTCCTGAACTTCCCCGTCAGCTGCAGGAGCTTCTGTAGATGCTGTATCTGTTGTTTCTGAGCTGCTGTCTGCTGCTGCAGGAGCTTCTGTAGAACCAGAACCGCAACCTGCCAACAATGTGGTTGCCATTGCAACCGATAATAATGTTGCTAAAAGTTTTCTTTTCATACGTCCTCCCAATAATTTTGACATATAAAACGTTTGTTGGTTACAGTAAAAACTTAACACACAAAAATTGCTATTGCTTTCAAATTGTTGTTTGTTAAATTATAATTCTTGCTCAGAATTTCGAACAATTCTTGCTCAATTGTTTATTATTTACACATTTATATGCTCTGTTTTGTGTAAAATTGCTAAAATTGTATTTTTTCAAGGACAATCTTTATGTATAATAGAGCAATTTTTATGTGTTAATAATTTTTCTAATCAATTATTATTAATAGTAGAAAGGGGAATACATACATGATAGAAAATCTGAATGGTATTTTTGAAACCGTAAACAGAAAACAGGGGACCACACTTAAGCTCTACGACAATGTAGAATATGAAGATTATCCGGCTCACTGGCACACAGCCATGGAGATAATCCTTCCACTTGAGAATATATATACGGTAGAAACACCGGGCACATCCTTTTCCCTCAGGGAGGGAGATATCATCTTTATCTGCCCCGGCTGTATCCATACACTGTATGCCCCGAAGACCGGAAGAAGAATCATCTTCCAGCCTGACGTCAGCGCACTCAGATTCCTAAAAGAGGTTGAGGCACTGATATCTGTAATATCTCCTTTTATTGTTATTACACCGGAGGATTATCCGGTGATGTATCCCATGCTTAGGGATATGATTTTAAATATTACCGATAAGTATGTGAACGGTGGCGAATTTGCCGAAGTGGAAATCTATGCCGACCTGCTCAACATGCTTTCTTTAATAGGAAAGTATTATAAGAGCGAGAATCAGTCATCCCTTGTGCAGGACAGAGCTAAGCAGGAGGAGTACTACGATAAATTCATTAAGATATGTGATTATATCGGAGAACATTGCGCAGAAGATCTGAACCTTGAGGATATGGCTGCCATGAGCGGCTTCTCCAAGTTCTATTTCTCCAAACTCTTCAAACAGTTTACCAATGTCTCCTTCTACAGATATGTTAATCAGAAGAGAATAGAGATGGCTGAGCAATTGCTTATCAGTCCCGACAACTCAATAACCGATGTTGCACTAAGCTGCGGATTCTCATCCCTGTCGCCCTTCATCAGAATGTTCAAATTAATTAAGGGCTGTACACCAACGGAATTCCGCAATATATATAAGAACTTTAAGGAATAAAGTATACAGGAAGGTTGATCAAAATGAATACAATTAAGCTTGATGACATATTTCAGGCAGGCATGGTGCTCCAGCGTGACAGGGACTTTGTAATATATGGAACTGCTACCCCCGGAAGCATTGTACGAATTCAGATAGGCGACAGCGAATATGAGGCTCACAGCTCAGAAAGAGGTGATTTTGCATGCAAAATCGGAGCACTGAGTGCTTCAAGAGACCTAATCCTTCGAGTAAAGGACGGCTCATCATCACTCGAAATCTATCCGTTACATGTCGGCGATGTCTACCTGGCGGGCGGACAGTCTAACATGGAGTTCTTCCTTAAATTCGACGAGGACTTCGACAGAATCAAGGCGGAGGTGCCGAATCCGGACATCCACATGTACAATGTGCCGCAGGTAGCCTTCGAGGGACATACATCGAGGAGCCGGTACGGTTATGGTCAATGGATGAAGGCGGGCGACAACGGTTTCGAGACTTTTTCGGCGCCGGCTTACAGCTTTGCACGCTTCCTGCAGCCTGAGATTGGTGTACCCATCGGACTTATCGGCTGCAACTGGGGTGGTTCGACCGCATCGGCATGGGTGCCTGAGGAGGTGCTTGAGAAGGAGCCGCTCAATAATTATTTCAAGGAATATAAGGAAGCGATGCCCGATATAAGCGAGGAGGAGCTCAGAAAGCAAAGCCTTGAGGCGTGGGCGTTCGAGGACAGTTCAGCTCATGGCAGGGATTTTGAGCCTCTGCTATATGGTCGAAGCAGAAGCTTCCAGCTTGATTACCTTAAGGAGCATGCAGGTGAACCTGTAATCCCCATGGGTCCCTACAATATGAACCGTCCCTGCGGACTGTATCATACCATGCTGAAGCCGCTGACGAAGTACCCGATCAAGGGTGTGCTCTGGTATCAGGGCGAATCGGATGCAGGTAATCGAGCGTGGATGTATGACCAATTGCTGACCGGTCTCATCCGGCACTGGAGATGTGAGTGGGGCTATGACTTCCCCTTCATCATGGTGCAGTTGGCACCCTTCGGCAAGTGGCTGGAATGCGGTAATGAAGAATATACCGTTGTACGTCAGATGCAGCAGAAGGTTGCTGACGAGCTTAATGATACATATATGGTAAGCATTATGGACCTGGGTTCATATTACGATATTCATCCTAAGACCAAGATGGAGGTCGGCAGACGAATGAGCCTGATAGCCCGTAAGTATATATACGGTGAGTCCGGCTTGCTTGCGGATGCACCAAGGTTCATAAAGGGGCATCTTGAGGGAGACAGGATAGTCCTTCAGTTTGACAACGCAGACGGACTGCAGATTGTATCGGAGAAAAACGACATTGTTGTTATGTCAACCGAGCCGGTCCCTGTTCTGGATATTGAGTGCAAAGACGATAACCTCATACTCACCATAGATACATCAGTTCTCACCGTATCAAACGCACCAAGCCTTACTGTCAGCGTCGGCTGGGCTGATTATGCAGAAATATATATCAGGAACTCTTCGGGGCTCTGCATGGCTCCGTTCAAAGCAGAAATACAATTAACAAATAATTCATAAAAAGAAAGGAATACCTATGAAAAAACAGGCCTTTAACCCTTACCTCCCCTCATGGGAGTATATCCCGGACGGAGAACCTCACGTATTCGGCGACAGGCTATACATCTTCGGCTCTCATGATGCATTCAGAGGCTACGTATACTGCCCAAATGATTATGTCGGATGGTCAGCAGACGTAACCGATCTCACAGACTGGAATTACGAAGGTGTAACCTTAAGGAAGGAACAGGACCCCCGCAACACGGATGGAGCCATGACACTCTTTGCACCCGATGCAGTCTGTGGTCCGGACGGTCGCTACTATATGTATTACATCCCCAACCATTCACAGGTCGTATCCGTGGCAGTATGTGACACACCTGCCGGTGCCTATGAATTCTACGGTTTCGTCCACTACGAAGACGGTACCCTGCTTGGTGAGAAGGAGGGCGACGACCCTCAGTTCGATCCTGCTATCTATAGGGAAAATGGCAGAAACTATCTGTATACCGGCTTCTGCTTTGCAGAGGACACCACAAGAAAAGGTCCTACTGTAACCGTTCTTGACGAGGATATGCTTACGATAATCAAGGAGCCTGCGGTCATTGCACCTACGGCCTTCCATGCAACCGGAACATCTTTCGAAGGGCATGCCTTCTTCGAGGCCCCCTCTATGAGAAAACGCGAGAATAAGTATTACCTTATTTACTCCTCCATTCACAACCGCGAACTCTGCTACGCCCTGGGAGACTCTCCTGAAGGCCCCTTCGAATATGGTGGTGTTATTATCGACAGCGGAGATGTGGGAATCGACACCTACAAGCCTTCAGATCTTCTTACCAACCTGCACTGCAACAATCACGGAAGTATCGAGGAAGTCAACGGACAGTGGTATATCTTCTATCATCGTCCTACCAACGGCAATCAGTTCAGCCGACAGAGCTGTGCAGAAAAGATAAGCTTCACATCTGACGGTCATATCAGGCAGGTGGAGATGACCAGCTGCGGACTAAACGACGGACCGCTGCTTACAGGTCCCGAATATACCTATCACGCATACATCGCCTGCAATCTGTGGAATCTTTACCCTGATAAACAGCAGGATGAGAGCCAGCGCCCCATTGTCAGCCAGGAAGGAAGCGACGGCGATGAAGTCTTCGGACACGTAACCAATCTTGTTGACGGCGCTACAGTCGGCTTCAAATACTTCGACTGCAGGAATGTAACCAAGATTGATCTTACCCTTATCGGATATATGGACGGCTGCTTTGAGATAAGAACCAATCCGAACGAGGAACCCATCGCAGTGATTCCCGTAAGCGAATGCAATATCTGGAAGACCTTCACAGGCGACTGTGTGATTCCCGACGGTGTCCACGCCATCTACATCACCCACCGTGGCGGCAGAGTCCCCACTCTGGGAAGCTTCAGATTGTATTAGTAATATAATAAAAGCGCTCCGAACTGACTTTATCTCAGTCCGGAGCGCTTTGTCATATGAACATCATTAGTAGTCATGCTTAAACAGATATATGATTCCGCCTAAATAGCCAATAAATACGGCAGAATATCCACTAAAGCATATAAACCAGATCTTATCAGGAAGAAACCAGCTGCCGGTAAGCAGCCAAAATAACGCTCCCAGCAGGGCACATCCCATAGTTGATAATATAAGGAATAACAAGTTCTTTGTTCCACTCTTTACGTCTAACGAATTAATCAGTTTCCATATTGTTTTCATAACTCTTTCCTCCAAGAATAGGATGGCAGAGTCATGTAAAATCAGGAATCCGTCGCATGTAAATATTGAGTAAAACAAGCAATGTTGTCAATTCCTTCTAACACTGATATGTCCTTAAGAAGCGGATAATCAAGTGTTAGAATTACGTTTTGCTCCTGTAATTGAATCATCCGTTCTTTGTCCACAAGCATTTCTTCTCCGTTTTTGAATACCGAATATGTCCGTAATTTAGCGCATATTCTCTGGTTGGAAAATGATTATAACACTATTGTTTTATTATTGGCAGCCTTGAATATTAGGCGTTTTTATGGTATTGTAATGACATAAGGGAAGCAAGGAATTTAGGTTCATTGCTTTCTTTTCTTTTTAGTTTAGAGGAATTGAGTTATGCAAAACGAGTACAGCAGTAAGAAGACACACTTAATCAAGCGCTTTTACCCATATATGAAGAAATACCGCAAGACGATGTATCTGGATCTGTTTTGCGCAGCATTAACATGTCTATGCGATATTATTCTTCCGTTGATTCTAAGAACTATTACTAACCTGGCCATGACGGATCTGGCTTCTCTTACGGTCAGCCTGGTTGGGAAGCTGGCACTGCTGTACCTCCTGCTTAGATTGATTGATGCAGCAGCCCAGTATTTCATGGCAGATATGGGTCATGTGATGGGTGTATATATTGAAACAGATATGCGAAAGGATGCCTTTGACCATTTACAGAGGCTGGGATATACCTATTATTCCAATACCAAAATCGGTCAGATTATGGGGCGAATAACCAACGATTTGTTTGAGGTGACTGAGTTTGCTCATCACTGTCCGGAGGAATTCTTCATTGCGGGGATCAAGTTTGCAGTAAGCTTCGTCATTCTGTGCACATACAGTATCGGGCTTACCGTGCTGATATTTATCTGTGTGCCGGTTATGGCTGTTGTATCGCTAATTCTTAATCAGAATCTGCGTGCCGCCTTTCGCAGACAGAGGGTACAGATCGGAGAACTGAATGCCCGGATTGAGGACTCTCTGCTTGGAGAGAGGGTGGTCAAGGCTTTCGCGGCAGAAGAACTTGAAGCAGCTAAATTTGCCGAAGACAACAATTCTTTCAAGAAAATAAAGAAGCAGACCTATCATTACATGGCAATGTTCCAGGCATCTACAAGACTGTTCGACGGACTCATGTATCTGGTGGTGGTTCTGGCCGGCGGACTTTTCGTAATATACGGACATATCACTCCCGGAGATCTGGTAGCTTATGTTCTGTATGTATCCACCCTTATTGCTACCATCAGACGTATTGTTGAGTTTGCCGAGCAGTTCCAACGCGGTATGACCGGAATCGAACGTTTCTTTGAAATTATGGATGCACCGATAGAGATTACAGAAGTTCCGGATGCAACAGAGCTTGAAGTAAATAGTGGAAGAATCGAATTAAAAGATGTGAGTTTCGAGTACCCTGACGACCACAACAGAGTATTACACCACTTGTCTCTTACCATTAATCCGGGAGAACGTGTTGCAATTGTGGGACCATCAGGCGGAGGTAAAACTACGCTTTGTAATCTGATACCCAGATTCTATGATTTGACTAAAGGAAGTATTGAAATAGATGGTCAGAACATTAGAACAGTGACTCTTAAGAGCCTTCGTGAAGCAATCGGAATTGTGCAGCAGGATGTATATCTGTTCAGTGGTACAGTTGCTGAGAATATCGCATACGGTAAGCACAATGCCACAAGACAAGAGATAGAAGAAGCAGCGCGGCTTGCGGGGGCAGACGGATTCATTACGGAGCTTAAGAACGGATATGATACGTATGTCGGCGAGCGCGGGGTCAAGCTGTCGGGTGGACAGAAGCAGCGGATTGCCATTGCCCGTATATTCCTGAAGAATCCCAAACTTCTTATTCTTGATGAGGCTACAAGTGCTCTTGATAATGAGAGCGAGATGCTTGTGAGCAAGAGCCTGGACCGCCTGGCAAAGGGAAGAACAACGCTTAGCATAGCTCATCGTCTGACAACCATCAAAAACTACGACAGAATCCTTGTGTTGGAGGAGGATGGTATCGTCGAAGAAGGCACACATGAAGAGCTTCTTAAGAAGCGGGGAACCTACTACCGACTTTGGAATATGATTGAGTAATTTCCGCAATGAATAAATATAACGTTTTTTACTCACATGCATTCTGTTATCGGCTTATTATTTTATTTATAATGTACTACTGGTATAATTATTATTACTAGTACATATAATTAGTTAAGTAAAGTAATCATATTCGGGTATATATTTTGGAGAGAAAAAATGAATAAATACGTTGCCGGCGAAAAAAGATATGAAAGTATGCGTTATAACAGATGTGGTAATTCCGGGCTGATGCTCCCGGCAGTTTCTATTGGATTATGGCATAATTTCGGAAGTAATGATAGTTATGACAATATGCGCGAAATGCTTAGAACTGCATTTGATGCGGGAATAACACATTTTGATCTGGCCAACAATTACGGTCCGGTTCCCGGTGCCGCTGAAGAAAATCTTGGGAGAATGCTAAAAGATGATTTTAAAGCATACCGAGATGAATTAATCATTTCAACGAAAGCCGGATATGATATGTGGCCGGGTCCATATGGTAATTTTGGAAGCAGAAAATATCTGATTGCCAGCCTTGACCAGAGTCTTAAAAGAATGGGGCTTGATTATGTTGACATTTTTTATCACCACCGTATGGATCCGGATACTCCGCTTGAAGAGACAATGGGAGCACTTGATCAGATCGTGCGTTCAGGTAAGGCTTTATATGTTGGTCTGTCAAACTATGATGGTGAAACTATGCTCAAGGCCTCAAATATATTGAGTGAACTTGGAACTCCATTTATCATTAACCAGAATAAATATAATATATTAGACCGTACAATTGAAAATAATGGGTTAAAGAGTACTGCACCTATGGCAGGTAAGGGTATTATTACCTTTTCACCACTTGCGCAAGGTGTACTTACCGATAAATACTTTAATGGTATTCCTGAAGATAGTAGAATTCGTCGTGACGGAAGATTTTTGCATGATGAGGATGTAAATGAAAAACGTATGGAAATAGTGTTTGGACTTAATGATATAGCTAAACAGAGAGGACAAAGTCTTGCACAGCTTGCATTAAGCTGGATTCTTAAGGATTCAGACATAACCAGCGTACTGATCGGTGCCAGCCGTGCAACTCAGATTACTGACTGTATACGCTGCATCGACAACACCAGTTTTTCTACAGAAGAGCTTAGCCGCATAGACGCTCTGTCGATGTGGATCCGGTTGTAAATTCACTACATATCAATCCACTGTATAAATGCTGTTTTGTCAGAACTGTTATATCCTGCATTTGAATAAAAATTCAATGTACTTTCTTCTTTTGAACCCGTAAGTAACATCATTTTATAGCAATTATTTTCTTCAGCAATTTGTTTTGCAAAGTTTAAACAATCGGTAGCATATCCTTTCTTTCGATATTCCCCATGCGTTACCACATTTTCAACAAATGCATAAGGGCGAACATTTCTTGTAAGATTGGGAATGATTACACATACACATGATGCCACAATCTTACCGTCAATTTCACACACAATAAGATGATGGTTTGCATCATTTATAATGCTATCCCATGTTTTTCTTAGGTGTTCTGAATCTTTTGGAACACTTGTTTCATGCAGATATAGGTAAAGATTTAAAATTTCTTCTAAATCATTTTTATTGGCCTCTCTAATCATTTTCGTACCTTTCTATTTATTATTCCAACTCTTTTACCTAATTTGTACAAACCGTTTCCGGTGTCCTCTGCATCTAAATTTCCAATAATCTCAATATTACTTCCACCATCTTTTCCAGCAAGAAATACAATATTTCTGCCCTATATCTATCAAAATACCTCTAACACCACTTTAATAAAAAACACGCAAAGTACAAAAATCATAATCGGCTTTACTGCTTTTGCACCACTTTTATCAAATAGCTTTGTTCCAAGATAATTACCGAGCAAACTGAATAATGCAGCTACAATTCCAAGCAGCACAACTATCTTTCCACTTGAAACATAAACAGCTAGTGCCGAAAGATTTGTTGTTACATTAATTACCTTTGCAATTCCATTCGCTGAACCAAGTTTTATATGTGCAAGGCTTGTTAAAAGCAATAATAAAAATGTTCCTGTACCCGGTCCGTAAAAACCATCATAAACTCCGATTACAAAAGCAATACCAATACAGATTAAGCTTGTTTTTACATTGCTATATTCCTGCAAATGATTATCTTCCAGGCTCTTGCATCTTATGATGTAAAATGCTGTCACAGGAATAATCACAAGCATCAGCATTTTAAAAATATGGTCTGTAATCAAAAGTGCTATATTTGCACCAAGCATAGAACCTATGAGTGCAAATATTACGCAGATTCCTGCACGCTTCCACTGAATATAACCTTTCTTAGCAAATCTATAGGTAGCAAATAAAGAGCCTACTCCAGAACTTAACTTATTTGTTCCAATGGCATAATGTACCGGAAGCCCCGCAATCATATAGGCAGGTAAAGAAATCAGTCCGCCTCCACCAGCAACAGCATCCACAAATCCTGCTAAAAATACTAAAGGACATACAATCAAGAATGTAATAATATCTACTGTCATATCATTAACTTATTTTTTAATACCTCTGATTATTATATTTCAAATATAAATATATTCAAGTACATACATTCAAGTATGATGCTTACACAAACTATATGTAATTTGTTGGATGCTGAAGAGCAAAAACCAGGTCTGTAAAACTACATTTTTACTTCGGAACTTTTCAGCATTTCAATGTTGACATTTACATCATATAGGTATCAGCAAAAAGAAAAAGCTCCAGAAACGGCTTGTTTTCGCTGTTTCTGAAGCTATGTTTATTATTCGAACTCTTTATGACCCAAGTTGCACTTAACTTATTTTAGTTAAGTTTTGGTTGGGTATGGGGCATATTTCTATATCAATTACACTATTTATTCTGACCTACTGAATGGTTGTTGCCAAACTGTTGCCACGAGGATATTATAGTGTGGATGAGGATGAAATGCAACCGAAAAATTCATTTACAGTATCATTTCCTTCCTTTTTGCCATAAATATTTATTCCATTCTATTTAGCAATCAAAACATCAACCATATACTTTCTTGTCATCCAATCAGAATATTGAATAAACTT
The DNA here is from genome assembly GCA_021531795.1 of Lacrimispora saccharolytica. Lineage (GTDB taxonomy): Bacteria > Bacillota > Clostridia > Lachnospirales > Lachnospiraceae > Colinaster. The sequence goes on along the minus strand of JADYUL010000003.1, from coordinate 129,805 downwards.
TGCTCTATTTTCTAGTCCACCAAATATCTTTTCAGGCATTGATCCATAAACTAACACCACCTCTGGTTCTAATTCATAAAGCATTGCTTCTAATCCCTCTCTGAAATATCGTTTTGACTCTGCTGATTTTATCTGACCATAGGTTCCTATAGATACTATGCTATGCTTATCTACTCCCTGAAAGGCTACTTTCTCACCAAGAAAGTCAGATGTATATGTTCTTTCGTCTCCCCAACGAATATTAGGTATCACATATACTCCTTGCGATTGTAAATAATATCCTACTGCTCTATTCAAATATATATCTGCTATTTGCACACACAATGGTGCATCAAGATAAAGAGAGCAATCTGGGGTAATAACACCTGGGTACTGTTTTAATTCATCAACATAATCTTCAGTATCTGTTAATATCTCTCGAAAGTTGATATCATTCTCATAAAAACATACAAAATCCTTTTTATTTTGGCTCCTTTCTCTTATTGAGAAAGGAACCATACCACTTGGGATAATAATTTTATCTGGAGCATCGATATGAGGGATTTCAAACTTTCCATCAAAGAATGCAGTTTCGACCAATGAAACACGAAATCCTTCATCAACAAGATTCACTTTACTTTTTGCCATTCTCTTCCTCCCATTTTAATATATTCTCGCAAATTTCTACTACTCCCGAAATATTATACTTTGCGTATTCTTCTGGAAATTTATCTTTAAGCGATTTATAGCATTCAACCAATTCCTTACTTGGATTTTGATCTACAACATCATCTATCACTTCACTTATCCATGAATATTCTTCATCGGTACATTCATTTTTAAGAAAGTCAATCGTAGATGGAATGTCTTCGGAAAGAATTTCAATTTCCTTTTTCCAGCACTGTTCAATACCATAATCCCATTCATCATCTGTTTCTTCGCGTTGTTTTATTACTTTTCTAAAACTATTTATATCCATTATTTTTTACCGCCTTTCTTTATTGGTTGTGTAGAATCTGGAAAAATTGTACCAATTCGACCATTTGTTTTTATAACTCCGACTCTAACACCTTTCCACATTCCATATATTCTTTTACCATCTGGCACATGACGATTAGATTTTAAATTTGCAACATGTTCACCTGCATGTTTAATATCCTTACTCGTCCAAGATTTAGGGAACCACGATTGCCCCATTGATTGCCTCTTGGCCTTTTTCGTGTGGTCTAATACATGTCCTACTCTTACTCCATTGGGATATGTCTTTTCAACTTTATATCGTATACCATACTTATCGAGTTCATTCATTCCAGCTTGTCCATGACCACCACTCTTTAATCTTATATGATTTCCTTTTTGTGGTTTTGTGTATCCACCCTCATTAGAATGAACTACAGAAAATTGACTAGCCTGTCCTCTGGCTCCATGAGAATTTAAGACTCTACCTGATTTAGTTGTTCCCATATGTATATCCTCCTGTCACTAAAGACAAGCAAAGAATATACGCAATTAAAATAAAAATTTGCATAGTTTTACCTTTGCCTTTCTGCCATCACTTGATGACGATACAATTGTTTATTTGCTGCAAAAAAACGATTGCTCTCACAGAAAGATTATGGTAAAATATCACTCAAGCATTTATAGTAAGATATTTACTTATCTTTCTATGAGAGAACGTATAGCTGCGCCAACAGTTATACGTTTTTCTTTTGATATACTACATTCAACTTTCATCACTCCTTTCAACTCTTCAACAGGTTACCATCTACCCCTTTCGTCGTACCATGAATTTCTTCTTTCTTGCAAAGCATATTCATCCTCATAATAGTACGAACTATATTTATTATCATATTTAGGTGCTATTACATCCAAAAATGTCGCATACCTCAATAAAATAATATCATCATATTCTTGTTCAGCTCTACTCTTCCATTCAGGATTTGTATTTGCTAAAGTCTTTCTTCTTTTTACAGCCGCATCCTCAGAAACATCAAAACTGCTTTTCAAAAAATGTATTGAATTGTTTTTTCCTCTTTTTATGCATTCCCTTATTATTTGTTCCGGCATAAGAATCTGAGCCGCAAAACAATTTGCTTCTAACTCCTGTTTTTGGTAAAGAGGATCATCTGCATCTAAATTCATTACATGATCTAATCTAAAATGTCCAAACTCATGCATAATATCGAATCTAATCCTATAAGGAGCTTCCCTTTCATTATAAAATATAATATTGGCACCTTCATATTCTTGCCATACCGCAGATTCGCTACCAAAGGTTTTTACATTAACACCGTATTTATCTAGCGCTTTTTTATATGAACATAATCTTATATCAGATTGATCTTGTAATAATTTATTAGCCTTAAAGGGAAACATTTCAATTACATGGTTTGAAACCAACAATTCATTCGCATTACTATACACCTTTTGATAATCAACAGTTTTATAAATTGTTTCATCAGATATCATCGTCGTCCTCCTCATCATTAAAAATATCCATAAAGACAGCCTTCAAAACGCCTTCGGCTTGTTCTAGTTCTGCCTCATTCAGTTTACCAAGATTCCTTTGTAATGAACTCAGTTTACTGTTTCCGTTTATCGCCCTTTCATCTTGATTACCAAGCAGATAATCGGTTGAAACATTAAAGTATTTTGCGAGATTTACAAGAACGTCGCTCCTTGGTACTGTTCCACTATTCTCCCACATGTTTACCCGACTTTTAGTTACTCCTAAATCCTTTCCTAGTTGTTCCATACTCAATTGTTGCTTTTCCCTTAACTCTTTTAATCTCCTACTAAATATTTCGTTTGCCATAAGTTTTCCTCCTGTACACACTCTTTAACGTGCAATTAAATTGTACATTACAATTTGAACAATGTCAAGTAGTTTACTTTCACAAAAAAAGAATGTAAGCGCTAAATAAAATAGTATATTGATAAAAACTGCAGTCTGTGATTTCTCCAGACTGCAGTTTTTACTTCTCGAATACTTACTATGAGTTACTTTTCGCACATTTTTTATATTCTCATTCCAAGGTGATAAAGCCTCCAGCTCTTTATCTGTCATCTTTTGGACGCTTGTCTTCATCATCCGAGATCACCACTATTGTTTTCTCCTATAACTGCAACTGTTTCTGCTAATCCTATGTCTATATTCCTTAAATTCCTATAATTGCATATTTTAACATGTGTAATCTTCAACTCTTCACTTTTACATAATACATCCATCAATTGTTAAGTAGATATATTTTTAAATAATGACTTCTCCAATCACTCTCTGTACTTCCTCTGACTGTATCAGCATCCGCATCTTCTCACTTCCCTCTTCAACCTCCGGCTTTCCACACCTAAGACTATCCAGATGTTCAGATACACAACAATCCTTATACCAGCATTCACCCATAAGCTGCCCCTTAACAGACCACTTCTCATTTTGTGTAAATTCGCCTACCAGTGATTTCATCACCCGCTCTGTAGAGTATTTCTTGAATCCAGACAAATACTGCATTGTCGTCTGATTCTTGATCTTTGACAAATCTATTCTGTGATCTTCTATTGCTGCAAGAATATCTTTGCGCATTTTTATCTTATCCGTCTTACCGGTTCCAGTCCAAGACACCAACTTATCAAATGACAATATAAAGTATTCAAAACAAATCATATCAAGAATAATAATCTTTGCTTCTGACTTTTCCACTAATTGTTTCAACTGGCGATACTTATTTCGAATATCCTGATTATCCGGCACATAATCAAATGCTATGTAATATTCATCTTCTTCCTTTGCATTCAATGATGTCAAGGAATACAAGATGCCTTGGTTACTCTCTTTACTTTCAACTACAAGTGCATTATCAAAGAAAAGCTGATTGACTAACTTCTAGAAGTGGAGTCCAGCACCTGTGTCCTCTGTCCATAAATACTTCATATCATAACTCCTCTTCTAAAGTAATCATATTACTCTCAAACTTCATTACCTTAAAACTCTTATCTGAGACGTTCAGTCCATCGCAATTTCTTAGGAATAACATATACTGATTCGAAAATTCAAAATTAATGAATTGCCTTACCTCGTCATCCATCAAAATATCAGCATTATCAATAACAACAAAATTGTTTCTGCACTGCTTCAATTTCTCTAATATATCCTCAGATTTATAATTGAATAGTTTAATTGCACAGTATTCTTCGGTTTGCTTCAAATCCTCCAATATGTCATAAAGTACTGTCTTTCCAGTACCACTATCTCCGCCAACAAGAGTAATACGATCATCGAACACCAAATCATATGAAAAAGGATCTGCTTGAAATGCTATTTTATTATAAATCTATAAGTTCTCGGAAGAACTTTAGCATATATGTTTAGTTTTGGTGCAAAATATGGCGTATTCTTATATCATTTCCACATTTTATTCTGATTATCTGATTATTTGTTGCCAAAATGTTGCCAGTGGTTTCTTTTTGATATACCTCCAGGTGTTTTCATTCACCCCAATAATCTATGGATTCCTGTGTGCGTCCGGATATACCAAACAGTTTCATCATATAATCTTCACGCTCGTTAAACATCTGGACAACGACCACTTTCTTTGCTTCAATCCTGTAGATAAAATAATTGTGATTCGTGAATAAATACCAATAATCAGTATCTATGTCATACATACGGGATATGCTGACACCGCTTTCTTCATGTTGACCAAGCATATCAACATGGTCTGCCATAGCCGTCAGTATTTCTTTCGTTTTCTCCTCACCATACTCCCCAATAAGCTCATTTTTTAATTTCAGAAGCTTCCTTTTAACAAGATGGGAATACTCAACACTCTTCATAAACTATATCCCTAGTTCTTTTCTAAGTTCTTTAGAGGATATAGTACCCTCCGTCGCTATGGACTGTTCTCCCTTTTGCATCTCAATCTGAAATCTGTATAATGCAAGCTGTTTTTCCAGATCATCCAACTCCTGCATATTTATCATCGCAATCTGACCATGCCCATTCTTGGTAAGATATACACGGCTGCCATAGTTTACCTCTTTGACAACACTGGTATAGTTTCTAAGATCGGAAATCGGTTTGATATTAGGCATAATAGCACCTCCACTCTTTAGGTCATCTTAACATCGGACTCTCTGGATTGCAACAAAATTTGTATATAAATTTTACAGCAAAACTTCTCTACTGCTTAATTCTCTTTTTACCAGCAATTCTATTATGTCCACCACTCCGTCTACGCCGAGATGGCTGCTGTTAATACACAGATCATAGATCAGCGATGCCTTGATAAAAGAAGAAAAGAAAAAGTCAAAATCCAAGAAGAAATAAAGATAAGACCTTACCGATTCTCCATCCAATATGAATCAGTAAGGTCTTTTATTATTGTGTTATGAGCCGAACTGCCAACTCGAAAATACTTGAAGCCCGCATAAATACTGGATTCTTTTTAAGAAAAATCACTCCAGTTCAGTTAGTCTTTTATTTCATACCGTGATATGGTATATAATTCATACGTTCTTTGCGTATCTTTTGATGCGCTTTTCATTCTGTCCGTATCGTTCAAAAGCTAATGTACCCAAATTGTACCCAGACGGACACCCTTATTATAATATTTTATTCATAATTTGTCAGCATATCCTCTATCTGCTTATTTGCAAATAAAATTCTTTGTATGTAATTCTTTTTCCGAAATAATTGAAGCAAAACTTATTATCCTTAGCCTTTGTGCTCTCAACCATATATTATCTACAAGTTCATAAAACTGCATATCCATAATGTTGCCTAGAAACAAGTAGCCTTTATATTCCATACAACTTTTATAATCAAACTGATTTTTCAACAATTTCTTTTCCTAATTGCTCTAATGCTTTAAAATTCTGTTTATTATTTTTGTAAGGTATTGCATCAATCACTTCGAAATATTTAGGAATATAGTAATCTGCCAATTCACTCTTGCACTTACGCATAATGTTTTCCAATATTGCTTTTTCGATTTTCTTCACATTTTCATCTAAAACAATAAAAGCCATAGGAACGAAATCATCTTCAAAGTCAGGTACCCCGACTGTAACACATTCTTTAACTCCATCAACATTCATTATAACGTTCTCTATTGAACTAGGCGCCAACTTAAATGCATGTCGCTTTATCAAGCGTTGACTTCTTCCCACTATGTACACAAAACCTTCTTCATCTATATATCCTAAGTCTCCTGTATGTATCCAGTACTTACCATCTTCATGAAATCGTTTGACTCTATTTGTTTCTTTTTCATTATTAAGATATCTCACAAAAGCATGATCAGAAGACATACATATTTCACCAATCTCAGCATTATCTAATCTTTCATTTGAATCAGGATCAAAAATACCGACTTCAATTCCTTTCATAGGAATGCCTATCGACTTTGGTCTACCTGCAAAAACTGGAGAAATGATTGCTGCACCTGCTAACTCATTATTTCCGTACCCATTGACCACAGATTTGCCAAATGTATACTGCATTTTTATAAGTTCTTCTGGTGTCATACTATCACCACCAGAAACCATAACTTCTACCTTCTTTAATCCTTTATTTATCCAATTTAGTTGCTTTTCTTTTTTCTTTTTCTCCTTTAGATTTTTAGAATTTGATAATGATTCTATTTCTTCATTCAACCTCACAATAGTGTTATAAATATATCTATAATGAAATGGTGCTCCACATACAACATTAAACTTACCTAATCCATTATAAACTGCATCATGATCAACAAATGGTGTCAATTCTGCTTTCATACCAAATAGCAAAGCAGCATAAATTGAATTGTTTAGTCCGTAAATAATAAAAGGCGGAATTGCACAATACATAATATTGTGTGGACGTAGCGGCATATCTGTATATGATTCTTTATCCATCTCCGAATTAAAGTTATATTCTGTATGCACAATTGACTTAGACTTACCTGTGCTACCACTAGACTGAACTATTATAGACATTCTATCTTTATCAAATCTAGCCGGTACAACCGCACTCTTCCTACTACCAGAATTAACAAACTTTCTATACTCCACATATCTCTTATCCGAAGGTATTACTATTGACTTCTTTCCTTCTTTCGTTTCTTTAACCCCTGCTAATATCTTTACAATAGGATTAAAATAATCTTTAGGAGAAACAACCAATACCTTTTCAACATTAGTCCTATCTATTACCTCATTAATAACTGGAAGAATTTGATCAAAAACAACTAGTACCTTACATTTTCTCTCATTAATTTTTTCTAGCATTGTATCAGGCTTATTTCTAACATCTATCCAACTAGAACATACCCCTAATTTACTACAAGCCAAAAGATTGTCTTGTACAAGTGGCATATTAACAGTAATAATACCGACTGTATCCCCTTCTCTTAAACCAGCTTTATAATATGCATCAGCTAACATATCAACTCGTTTAAACAATTGCTTATATGTTAATTCATACCCCATAAATCCCACTGCTTTACCGTTAGGATATGTATCAGCTACTTCCTTGACATTCGAGTATATAGTTTGATGTAAATTAACTTTTTTCTGTGGGATAGTCCTATAATATTTCTCTAATGTCTGTCTGTCTGTCTGTCTGTCTGTCTGTCTGTCTGTCTGTCTGTCTGTAACGAGCATAATTTTCAATTCTCCTTTGTCAAGTATTTGTATATTATTTTCATAAATCAAATCACGTACAATCCCCTCTCTTATAATTTCCAACACTTTTGACTGTACGCTATCTATGCCAAATATACCCAAAATATTATATCACGGGGTGACAAAAATGGTAGATAAATTTCAAGAAAATGAACCTCTGGAAAATAGAAAAGCCCCTACTGCTATCCAACAACGAATAACAGTAGGGGATGACCATATTACTTATATTGCTATATCATGTTTTTTCTTTGGTATTACTTTGATATTTTTAGGCTTTTCTTTAGAAGCATCTACAATTTTCTGCATCTCTGCCATATTCTCGTGAACACTCTTAGGTCTGATAAACTCCGCAAACACTTCAACTAATCCCTTTTCTCTCAGGAAGCTGTCATACTTTTTCAGCTTATCCTTCAAAGATTTTATTTGTTTCAATGCTTTATCAAGGAAATTCTGCTTCTCTGACAGATTTCGATTGTATTCCTTACTAAGATTTTCAAATGTACCAGCCACACGATATCTAGCAATCATTTTCTCAAATACTTTTTCCGGAATCTTAATCATGGGCTCGCCACCAAATATCTGTGGTACCTTAGCAACCTGATTACGAATCTCCTTTATTTCTTTTTCAACAGGCTTTCCGGCAGCTATGAGTTTATCCATATCTGCAGTTTTACTCTGAACCTTTTTCTCTGCTTCAGCTAACTGAGCATTGATTTCTTCGAGGGTAGCCTTATGATCTTCAATTTCATCTCTGCCAGCCTCAAGCTGTTCATCAATAGAAGCAAGTGTCGATTCAATTTCCACTTTCTCCGCCAGCAGAATTTCTACCTCAGCTTCAGCTGCTTCCTTCTCCCTCATAGCCTGTTTGTATTCCGAAATAGAATAGCTATCACGATCTTCTCCAAGCACTTCTATTGCTATCTCATGTTCATGACATAGCTCCATTAAATACGCTCGTTCCCGTTCCTGCCAGTGCATAGTTTCCGTGTCAGTCTTACTAACGGCTGGTGATATACCTTGCTCCTGAAATGCTTTTGTAAGACTGTTACGCACCTTCATTCCGGTTTTGTATCCATGTGCTATTGGAATATAATCAAGGTGCAAATGTGGCGTTGCTTCATCCATATGGAGCACCGCATTAAAGAGATACAAATTGGGATTTCTCTCCTGAAAAGTCCTTGCATATTCATCAAGAACCGTCTGTGCCTTTGATGCATCTGCTGAAACCGAACCATCATCTGCTACCACTCCAGTATCCGACATTTTACCAATTTGTACAACATTTTCATAAAAAGCTTTTTCATTATTTCCTGAGTGCTTTATTTTTGATAAATAATCATCTATCTTCCTGTCACTTCGTCTTTGTTTCGAATTATATTCAGCAACTGCTTCACCAAATAGTTGTTCATATGCTTCTGATAATGATTGCTGAATATATGTTACATTCCAGGGAATTCTCTTCTCATCTATATTACTCGCTATAAAATCTCTATTATTGTGCCGGAGACTTCCCTTCCCTTTTACAAATGATATTGTTTTTGCCATAAGCATTATCTCCCTAAATCCATTTTCTTGCTATGCCCCGCCTAAGCGGGTTCCCGGCGCATACCGCCGGGGTTCTGTTACTCTTTCCAAGAGTAACGCCTTATTACTTTTGACACTACGCATCAAAAGATAAGTCGCTCTTCCGAGAGAGTCTTCCGACGGACTCCTGCGGAGAGCTTGTCGCCGCCATGCAAAATGACATATCGAAATGACACATTTTGCAGAAAAATCTTTTGGTTAAAACGAAATGACATGAATGACAAAGCCTGCAAACCTTGAAAAATAGGCATTCCTTTGTCATTTCATTCGATGACACTTTTCATGACAGTGCCCTGTCATTCAACTTTGTCATTTCGCTTCAAAAAGATTTTTACTCAAATGGCAGCTCTGCATTATCCAGCAGTGAGGCAAATCCGTTCCCATCAGTTTTGCGCTTCCAGCTTCCCTGTCTGCCATATTCCCTGAATCGATGCTGAGGTGCTTTCTCCCAACCGATAATGCTATTGTTCATGATGCTATTGATTTCACGAAGCTCATACTGCTTCGGCTCATCATACTCGTGATGCAATGCTTCACGATATATCATCATGCTACATACATGATCCTCATTACAGCCATCCAACCATTCCTGGATGATTCCAACCTTAGTGTCTTCCGGCATGAATTCCTTCTGAAGTTCCCTAAGGTACTCCTCTGTATCGCCGGAAAGCTTCAAAGGCTTATGCTTATTCCTTCGATAATATTCCATCATTTCAGCCCAGAGCTGATTGATGTATTCCCTGGATAAATTCTCATCTGCAAGGATATGAGTTTCAGCATTTGCAGGATTAATCATAATAGGTGCAAACCTACGATTCCCTGACCTATCAAGCGGAAGAAAATCAAGAGTATTGCTAGTCCCAACAAACACACACTGTCTTGGTCTATCCTCCGGATGAGTCTCATAAGGAATCTTATAATTATCCTTCTGACGACTCAAAAATGATTTAATTTCCTCAACCGTTTTGGCATTTACTGTTCCGAGCATTTCTGCCATTTCAATGAGCCAATGCCCCTGAAGCCTACGATATACATTCTCTTCTCCAAGTCTGCTGAGATCATCAGAAAACCATTCATCCTTGATAGCCAGGAGCCTAAACAAAGTAGATTTTCCTGCTCCCTGACCACCCACAAGACACACCATAATTTCAAATTTACATCCCGGCTCATAGATTCTATGAATCATGGCCTGCATCATAAGCGTCATAACCTCCGTGGTATATTCTGACCTTTCAGCACCAAGATATTTAGGTAATACATCAGCAATTCGGCTTACACCATCCCACTCTAATTTTTCAAGGTATTCCTTGATAGGATGGAAATGATTTTGACTGGCTATAATATTTAACGCCTTGCCAATTGCTTTATAATTTCTAAGTTCATATGTACGCTCCAAATACCATTCAATCTGATTCACATCCACATCTCGGACGCCTCCACCTGGAGGCTTTCCCCATCCGAGATTTCTTGTAATATCCATCTTGCAGGTTAAATCATTATGGCAAATCGCACCTGCTAAAATAGGATCCTTTTGTAGCACCAGCATACAATTATCGATACCCTGAAAAACACGCCCCTTTTCATCTGTAGCAAGCATTTCACGGACCTCTGCCACAGAATATGATTTAGATTTATCCAGCGCACTTCCGATTTCTTCCCAGGATGTCATCTCCTGCGAGTCTAATGTTTGCGACAATACGATTCACCTCCTTCCCATCAGTAAGGAAGAATTCTTTTGCCTCATCCTCCGTTCCCATACACAAGATATCCAACCAATATCCGATTATGGATTTCATGTGCATCATATACACAAAACCGTTTGTGAGAAATACCACATGAGGCGATTCATTCATGATTGCTTTCTCGGATTCCTCAATCAGACTTTCACATTCCAGAAGTTCATCTATTGTTTGAAGTTTCCATTTACGAAACCTATTCTGGATATCTGCAACCTTCTTTGCATTCGCAAGTCTTTTTTGAATAGATATCCGTTCCTCCTTCGAAGGCTTATGGTCTGAATCAATTCCAAGATGAAAATCCTCATTAATTTTAATTGCAGCTTCATACTGCGAGATTCCATACATCTGCGCTACATATCCAATCGCATCTCCATGCGATCCACATCCAAAGCAGTGATAATGCCTGTCATCTATTTTCATGCTTGGATGTTTATCATTATGGAAGGGACAGCACGCCATCCCATTCCTTCCAATTTTAAGACCATATGCCTCTGCTACCGATTTTGCAGATACTCTGGCCTTAACATCATTAAAAATGTCCATTTTTTATTGCTCCTTTGTAAATTTTTATTGTTTGTACCCAGGAGCTCTGTTATACTTATTTTGTTCAGAAATAAGTTTGAGAGCTCCCTATGGGCTTTTAGATATAAATCCTCTGTTACCAGCAGAGGATTTTATCGTTTCATGAGTTCCAATAGTTCCTGCAATATTATCTGCAGTTCTTCGCAATCATTGGCATCACCCCTTTCAAGCTGTTCACTTATTTTCTCAAGTACCATTGCAAGTCTATCCGAACGATATCTTCCAGCTACAATTTCAATCTTTTGACCAAGAATCGATGCCCGGTAATATTCACCTTTTTGAACACCCGATATCTTTATTCTTGCATCAACTATCATTTTTTCTTCATCACTAAGCCAAAAAGCTATTGTATTGTGACGAAATCTGGCATTTCTTTCACATGGCATTTTCTTCACCTTTGCTAACCTTTCCCAGCGTATCTGCTATCTTTACCTGATTTTCCATGGATGAATGGCAGTAGGTTTCAATGGTTGTAGTAACCTTCTTATGTCCAAGGCGTTTAGCAACCTCTACAGGGCTTATTCCCATACCCACGAGCATTGTCGCATGACTATGACGAGTGCAATGGACGGTAATACGTTTCACACCAGAAAGCTCAATACCGCGATCCATCTCATGTTCAAAAAATCTTTTAGTTTTTTCCGGGAATAATCTCGAACCTGGTCTTGGTCTATACAAGCATCCAATGTATTCTTCAATTGCATCCCTAAGTTCGTCGTGAATTGTAATCACTCTGATAGAATTTTCCGTCTTAGGAGTGGAGATAATATCTCTCCCCTTGAATCTTGTATAACCCTCGTCAATTCGGATAGTTTTATTCTCCAAATCAATGTCATCAACCTTAAGTGCCAGAAGCTCACCAACTCGCATTCCGGTCCAAAACAAAATCTGGAATCCCATCCAAGCTTCATGCTTATCAGAAATTGCATCAGCGAATTTATTGAATTCTTCCAATGTCCAATAAGGCTTTTCATCTGCATCATTCTTTCCCATAGGACCAGCCTTTTTACATGGGTTAGATTTCAGATCATAAAATCTAACAGCATAATTCATAACTGCGGAAAGCTGATTCTGAATAGATTTCAAATATGTTGGCTTGAAATTTTTCTCCATCATTTCACCCTGCCACTTTCGGATCTTTGCAGCGGTAATTTCATTGATAGGTGTATCTCCAAAATATGGAAGAATGCAGTTCTGAAAAATCTGTTCCTTATTAGCAACTGTTGTTTCCTTAAGGCGCTTTTTCATATCTTCCATATATATTTCCCAGAAATCCTTCAGCGTCATACTTGGATCCGCGGCCTGTTGCAGGAGAAAATGTGCTAACCAGTCTTCCGCTTCCTTTTTGGTCTTAAAACCTTTCTTAGAAGATTTTCTTTTCTTCCCGGTCCAATCGGTGTACCGGTACTGGATATGCCAGGTACCGTTTGGATCTCGCTTAGCACTATTTGCCATTACGCTCCCACCTCCACTGGATGTGATCCACCATAATACTTTGCATCAAAGTATTCTTTGGGAATCTTTCCCTTAACTACCAGGAAGCCTTGTTTAAGAAGCTCCGCATTCATCTGATTAACCATTTTGTAAGAAGTGGTTCGCCCAACTCCTACCATCTGCGCAATTTCATCCGCAGTGTAATAAAGTTTTTCAATCATATTTTTTATCCTTTCTTCGTTTTATTATTGTTCTTCTACCAACAACCGGCCTGACGGCAGGATTTCCATCACACATGCATCCGTTCAGCATCTCCGAGAATTAGTTCCCCCAAGCTTCCCCCATTGCGTGCGACGGATTTTCACCGCTCGAGCTGTGGCTGGAAAGGAGTATCATTTGTGGCCTTCATTGCGATTAAAGCTTCCTTTGCTTTATTTGGGAATTCCTCGTTTATCGCTCCGCTAATGCATCATCGCGCGAGATCCGCATCGCTCTTTACCTCTGTAGCCGATTGCGTCTCATTCAGTTTTCAAGGTTCATCTCCTCCGGGTGTTATACCCTTATGCTTTGTTCGTTCCGTATCTTTTGATACGCTTTATAATATGTATATTAGCGTATCTTTTGATTCGCGTCAATATCTTTTGATTGCATTTTCGTATCAAATGATATATAATTTTCTCAAATGGTACGCATAGTCCTTTTTTGTACCCAAATATACAGCGATAGGAGCATTCAAATGACAATCGGAGAAAATATCAGGCGTATCCGCAAGGAAAGAGGTCTTACATTAAAACAGCTTGGCGAAGCAGTAGGTGTCAGCGAAGCTTACATTCGTGCCTATGAATCAGGCAGAAGAAATCCAAAACAACAATCATTGGAAGCAATAGCAACAGCACTCCATGTAAATGTCGAAGCACTTACAGGAGCTGATTTTGATGGTGTAAAAGCCATGCATAGACTTTTTCAGGTATTTCGCCAATATAGTGGGGAGTTATTTGAATACACAGATAATGATGGAAACGAACAGGTTGGCTTAAGCCTTGGCAGCTTAACCCTGATGCGTTCCTGGTTTGAACGATATGAAAAATATCAGAATGAAATAAAAGAATGTGAAAAAATAAAAGATGTCACTGAGAAAGCAAATGCGCTTCTTCGTGCTGAGGAATCCTTTAATCTTTGGATGGATATTTATCCAGAATCTGAACCTTGGCTTGACCGCCTTAAAATTCAGAAGGCTCATGACGAGCGTATGGATTTCTATGGACTTAATCCTAAGAATCCAGATAAAATCACCGGGCAAAATTTATAAAGAATAAATTTTTGTACCCAAAACGAACCCAACGCAAATTAAAAAATCCCTACAAACCGCTTAAAATCACGGTTTGTAGGGATTTGATGTTTTATTCCAGTTCTATCGTTCCGGGTGGTTTAGATGTTATGTCAACCAACGTGCGATTTACTCCTCGAACCTCCTTGATGATTCTGTTCATTACAGTCTGCAGAACATCATAAGGAATGTTGGCTGACTCGGCCGTCATGAAATCAATGGTTCTGACTGCTCGAAGTACTACAGCATAGTCGTAGGTTCTCTCATCACCCATAACGCCTACGGAGCGCATATTGGAAAGGGCTGCGAAATATTGGTTAGGCATCCATGAAGGTGCCTCACCGTGTTCATTCTCATACTCGGCTGCTGCCCTGTCAACCTCTTCTCGGAAAATGTAGTCAGCATCCTGTACTATGCTAACCTTGGCTGCAGTAACCTCTCCTATTATTCTTATTCCCAGTCCCGGTCCTGGGAAAGGCTGACGGAATACAAGTTCTCTGGGTAATCCAAGCTCAAGTCCTGCCTGTCTTACCTCATCCTTGAAGAGGTTGCGGAGTGGCTCTATTATCTCCTTAAAATCAACATAGTCCGGAAGTCCGCCTACGTTGTGGTGAGACTTAATTACTGCCGACTCACCGCCAAGCCCCGACTCAACAACATCAGGATATATGGTTCCCTGCGCAAGGAAATCAACCGTTCCAATCTTCTTAGCCTCTTCCTCGAAGACCCTAATGAATTCCTCACCAATAATCTTTCTCTTTTTTTCCGGTTCCTCCACGCCCGCAAGCTTCGCATAATACCGATCGCTTGCATTGACTCTGATAAAGTTTAGGTCAAAATCACCTTTAGGTCCGAATATTGCCTCAACCTCATCACCCTCATTTTTACGAAGAAGACCATGGTCAACGAATACACAGGTAAGCTGTTTGCCTATTGCCTTGGACAAAAGTCCTGCTGCGACAGACGAATCAACACCGCCTGAGAGAGCCAGCAATACCTTACCGTTACCAACCTTCTCTCTTATCTCCTTAATGGATGTCTCAACGAAGGAATCCATCCTCCAGTCACCTGCGCATCCACATATATTTCTAACAAAGTTGTACAGCATCTTAGTTCCTTCGATAGTATGCAGTACCTCGGGATGGAACTGAATAGCGTACAGATTGCGAGCCTTATTCTCTGCTGCGGCAACGGGACAGTCTGCGGTATGTGCGACCGATATAAAGCCCTCTGCCATCTTGGAGATAT
This sequence comes from Lacrimispora saccharolytica, assembly GCA_021531795.1. Classification (GTDB taxonomy): domain Bacteria; phylum Bacillota; class Clostridia; order Lachnospirales; family Lachnospiraceae; genus Colinaster. The sequence goes on along the minus strand of JADYUL010000003.1, from coordinate 114,253 downwards.
AATCATTGTGACTCATCCAGCACTGGGTCGCGCTGTTGTTAGCTGCGTGCTCGGGAAGCGAAATATCAGGAGTCGGAATTGATGTTGATGCCTTACCGACTGACTTGAACAACTCAGACTTAGTATTGACGAAAACCTCTGTCTTGCCATATTCCCTAACGGGCGCTTTTTCCACAGTGCCTCCAAGAACATGTTGCATAAGCTGTGCGCCGTAACATAATCCGAGAACCGGAATACCCATTTCGAATAGCTCGCGGCTATAGCTTGGAGCACCCTCCTCATATACACTGTTGGGACCACCTGTTAAAATGATTCCCTTGGGATTCATCGCTTTGATTGTGTCTAAATCCGTCCTGTATGAGTATATCTCGCAATATACATTGCACTCACGTACTCGTCTGGCTACAAGCTGATTATACTGTCCGCCAAAATCCAGTACTATTACCTTTTCCTTGTCCATATGTCTCCTTATATGTATGTATTAATCTACGATTCTTCGAACCGTGATGACTGGCTTGTAGTTTACATTGCCGTATTTGATTCCGGTGCTTGGTGTGCTGGCATGCACTATCCTGCCGCCGCCGATATATATGGCTACATGACCCGCATAGCAGACAATGTCACCCGGCTGAGCATCCGAAAGCGACACCTCCCTGCCTGCGCCTCTCTGCGCCGTTGATGTTCTGGGTAGGCTTATTCCAAACTCCTTATATATCGCAAAGGTAAAGCCTGAGCAATCTGCTCCGTTAGTCAGCGAGGTTCCGCCCGCTACATACGGATTACCCACATATCTGCAGGCAAAGTTGGCTATATCCTTACCCTTGGCACTTCCGCTCGCGCCACTTATTATTGATGAAGAATCAACGTTTGAAGAATTGCTCTTACCTGCAGATGCCTTGGCTGCTTCCTCCGCTGCCTTCTTGGCTTCCTCTTCCTCAAGCTTCTTGATCTGAGCATTCTGCTGCTTAATCTTGGCCTTGAAGAGGGTCGCAGCCTGCTTAACCTTGGCTATCTCAGCGTCATAATCACTCGCCTCAGCCTTCTTCTCCTCTAACAGTTCATCCAGTCCCGCCTTCTCCTCGTCAAGCTCATGCTTGGATACCTCAAGTTCCTCCTGTTCCATGAGAAGTTTCTCTTTAGTATCCTCCACTAACTGCCTGGCTTCCTGATACTTGATCAGCATCTTGCGGTCATATTCATAGAGCTCCTCCACATATTCGGACTTCGATACCAGGTCCGACATGTTCTTGCACTCCAGCAGAAGCTCCAAATAGGAATAATCGCCCTTCTCGTACATATACTGGATACGCTTCTTCATAGCCTCATACTGAGCTTCCTCGTCAGCAATAGCCTCCTTGAGGTCCTCTTCGGTCTCCTCAATCTGACCCTCCAACTCGACAATCTCATCCTCGACCATCGAGATAGAGGCCATAACCTCCATCAGTTCCTCGTCCAGAGTATTGATTTCCTCCTCAATACCCTCTCGCTCCTCCTTGAGGTTACTTAGCGTCGAGTTCGCCTGATTCAACTCCTGCTGTGTCTTGTCTCTCTCGGCCTTAATGTCGCTTATCTTCGTTGCATTAACCGTCATAGGCACGGACAGTATCAGTATAACACTTGTTATTGTAGCGATTATTCTCTTTGTCATCACTAATCAGACATTCCTTTTTGGGGAAAACCGCCCCTTACTTACAGATCGCAGTTTCCTACTGTTCTTGGGAACGGAAGTACGTCACGGATGTTGCTCATTCCTGTGAGGTACATAATGCACCTCTCAAATCCGAGTCCGAAGCCCGCATGCCTTGCCGAACCATATTTTCTCAAGTCTAAATAGAAGCCGTAATCTTCCTTATTAAGACCGCACTCATCCATTCTCTTCTCTAAGAGTTCAAGGCTATCCTCTCTCTGAGAACCTCCGATAATCTCTCCTATTCCCGGAACCAGACAGTCACAGGCGGCAACAGTCTTGCCATCCTCATTAAGCTTCATATAGAAGGCCTTAATCTCCTTAGGATAGTCTGTAACGAATACAGGCTTCTTGAATTCCTTCTCTGTTAGATATCTCTCATGCTCTGTCTGAAGATCGCAGCCCCAATATACCTTGTAATCAAATTCATCATTGTGCTTCTCTAAGATCTTAATGGCATCTGTATAGGTTACGCGGCCAAAGTCTGAGCTTGCCACATGCTCAAGCCTCTCAATAAGGCCCTTGTCTACAAAGCTGTTGAAGAAATTCATCTCCTCAGGACAGTTGTCAAGCACGTATCTGATTACATACTTAAGCATACTTTCAGCAAGCACCATATCATCCTGAAGATCTGCGAAGCATATCTCGGGCTCTATCATCCAGAATTCTGCAGCATGTCTTGTTGTGTTGGAATTCTCTGCTCTGAAGGTAGGACCAAAGGTATATACATTCTTGAAGGCAAAGGCAAAGGTCTCAACATTAAGCTGTCCTGATACGGTAAGATTTGTCGAATGACCATAGAAATCCTTGCTGTAGTCTACCTGTCCGTCCTCTGTAAGCGGAAGATTGTTCATATCGAGAGTTGTTACCTGGAACATCTCTCCTGCACCCTCACAGTCACTACCTGTGATGATGGGTGTGTGTACATATACAAAATCCCTCTCCTGGAAGAATTTATGAATGGCATATGCAGCAACGCTTCTCACTCTGAACACTGCCTCAAAGGTATTGGTTCTTGGACGAAGGTGAGTAATTGTACGGAGATACTCGAAGCTGTGACGTTTCTTCTGAAGCGGATAATCAGCTGTTGATTCTCCTTCTATCTCAACCACCTTAGCCTGCATCTCAAATGGCTGCTTGGCATTGGGTGTTGCAACAATCGTACCCGTGCAGATTACGGCTGCGCCGACGTTAAGCTTGGTAATAGCCTGGAAGTTCTCCAGATTGTCTGAATAAACAACCTGTAATGACTCAAAGAACGAGCCGTCATTCACCGTAAGAAATCCAAAGGTCTTGGAATCTCTGTTGCTTCTTAGCCATCCGCCGATAGTTACCTCTTTGTCTGCAAATGAGGTCTGCTCGCGGAATAACTGCTTGATGTTTGTCAGTTCCATAATATTTCTCCTCGTTATGTCAGGGATCAGCCCCTTAATTACATCTGTTATTTAACCGGCTTGGCTCCTGCCTTCTCCTGAAGATTCTCAACCATCTTCTTGAAACGACTCTTCTTAACCGGAGTTGTCTCGATTTTACCATGTAAGCCCTTAAAGCCGGTGATATAGATACCGCTCACTGTAGCCTTGACCTCTTTCTTAACCGGAAGCTGGTCAAATATTGCGGCATCACATACAAGTGACATTACCTGCGGGCCAATCTTAGCCTTAACAATCGGAAGCTTGGAGCCACGCATAAGCTTAGGTGTATTCTCAAGCACAACCGAAGGAAGTCCCGCATCCTTAATCTTCATCTTCTTCTTATCAATCACAAGCATCGAAACGGTCTGCTTAACAGCCTCCATCTGTTCCTTCTGCTCAGCCTGACGCTTCTCCGCTCTCTTACCCAAAAAATATAATCCAATAATAAGAGCAACCAATACTACAAGTATTACTATTGTTACAATCCATCCTGTACTCACGATGTATCCTCCTCTTAATAAATTCCTACATATTATAGCAAGATATAGTCGTTTGAGCAATAAAAAAGGGGACAGAGAAAACTCTCCGTTCCCCATTTTTCTATAATTAATTGGCAATATCCAGATGACTGATCACGCCCGCGCCGCTGCCGTCCTCATACAGGAAAGCACCGCTTCGTCTCAGAGCGCCGTTTACATCGCCCTCCATGCCTCGCATAACGAAATCCGTGTTAACATTACCAAGGTAAATAGCTCCAACATTCTTCTCCTTAAGGTTGAAGAGTGCATCCTCGCCATTTTCATCCTTAATCCATATCTTTAACCTGTCAAAAACGCTGTCGTTCTCATCTATGAAGCCGTTACCGTCTTCGTCATACTGACTTAGATCTGCGAAGCCGTCACCGGACTTGCTCCCGAAAAGCTCGCTTCCGTCGTTAATCCTGCCGTCATTGTTAAGGTCAAGGGCCAAAAAACCGTTACCGCTTGCCAAGGTAGATATCTCGTCCTCTGTTCCGTCACAGTCTAAGTCAAACTTAAACTTCATGTCAGAAAGCCCTGCCACATTACCTTCAAAGTTAAGTACCAGAGGGTCACACATCGCCTGAATACCGATTCCCTCTTCTTTGTAGTACTTTGTAAAGGATGCGGTCATCTCAACATCCAGTCCGAAATCAATGGTTCTTCCATCCTCACACTGCACATAGCCTCCCGTATGAAAGTTCATGGACTGATTCTCTTCATAGTAGGTCTCAAAGCTTCCGCTGAGCACCAGCATGTTGGCCGGTCTTGGCTGCAGGTTGTATACGTTCATCTCCGAACTGGTCATACCGTAATTGCCTGTCTCCCCGTCCATATACTCCCTGAGCTCGTCTGCTTTCTCCTTACCGAAGAACATCTGCCACAAATGCTGTATGAAGCTGTTCCTTACCCTGTTAACTTCTCTGTCATCCACGTGGGTGATGGGGGATGTGCGTCTCTGCCTTATAGCTGACGCCTCATCGTCCTCCTTGAGGTTCCATGACAGGTTCTTGAACGTATCACCATCATCTGTCATACCCTTCAGCGCATTGCTGTTAATCTTTACTGCGCTGATGTTTAACTTCCTTGTCTCATAAGAACTGTAGGTTCTCTCGGACTCCATTCCTATTGAATAGGAATTGATCTTCAAATAATTACCTCCTTAAATAAAAATAAGTTGCAATATATCTATCGGCAGATTCTTTTGCAACTTAAGTTTAAAGAGGTGTTACCACTATTTCCATGCTGCAGGTGGTTATCCTGCTTCCCTTGGTGGCCATGTAGTATTCTATTGTAATATCTATCCTGTCCTCAGTCTCAATAATCATTATCTCATCGGTATGAATATCCATCTTAAGGACTCCATAGGGCGTAGCATAGTGGTTAAAGGTATCCTCACCCAACTTATACACCATTGAGGAATCTACTGCTCCCCGTTTAGTAACGACTGCGCAATCATCGTGAAGCTTGATCATACTCTTTATGATTCCATCGCTTTCGTCAACCTTCTCCTCATAAATAAGATAAGTGAACTCTCCTCTTACAAAATACTGTCCCAAAACCTTAAGCGATACAGTATCGGTGATATTATCTGGGTCCGTATGTGTACCATTAATGGTGATCAACACTTCCTTTTCCAACGGACTACCTCCCGTATTTACTCCTGCTTCTCTTTTCTAATCGTACGGAGTATTGAATTTTCCTGATTCTTGATATGAACATGAATTGCATTCACTGCAAGTTCAGAATCGCCTTTAAGAATAGCGTCTGTTATCATTCTGTGTTCTGCAATAAGACATGACCACCTGGTCGAATCCTTGATGTATTCAAATCTGTATCTGTACATCTGCTCAGCAAGATTGTTGACAATCTGTGACAATCTCAGATTATTGGCCGCCTTAAGGATAATGTCATGGAATTCAACATCGGCAGATGCGATCTTTCTTAAGTCTGCACTTCCTACTGCATCCTCGAAGTCGTGACATGCCTTTACAAGCATCTCCTTATCCTCGTCAGATATTCTTGCACAGGCTAATGAAGCTGTAAGTTCATCAAGTGCAAGTCTTACCTCCATAACATCCGACATGCTCTTCTCTGTGATATGTGCAACCTGCGCCCCTTTTCTGGGCACCATAATAACAAGGCCGTCTAACTCTAACTGTCTGATAGCCTCTCTGATAGGCGTTCTGGATACACCAAGCTTGTTGGCAAGCTTGATCTCCATAAGTCTTTCACCCGGTTTAAGCTCGCCTGTAAGTATTGCCTGCCTCAGAGTCTTGAACACAACATCCCTAAGCGGCAAAAGAGCATCCATATTGTCAAAACCGAACTCGTTCATTGGCTCACCTTAAGAATACACATTCACTAACAAATACTTATTATTACTATTTTATACCCTTAATACCATATTTGGCAAAGGTTGTAACAAAGCCCTGCTTAAAATCCACCTTTTTCCTGAGTATATCCAGCGCTTTTGTTGCTTTATCTTCGTCATCGAACAAACCGAATACCGTAGGACCGCTTCCACTCATTATTGCATTTATTGCATCATTCTCCTTGAGGATGCTCTTTATTTCAACTATAACCGGATATTCCTTCTCAGTAACCGTAGCAAGCAGGTTATCAAGACAGTCGGCTACTCGAGCTATACTGCCGGACTCAATTGAATTAAGCATGGCATCAACATCTGGATGAATTGTTTCTTCATTAAGTATCAGATTATCGTAGACAAACTTGGTTGACACATTGATATCCGGCTTAACCAGAACAACAAAGCAATCCGGTGCATCCTTTATCCTTGTCAGAACCTCACCGATACCCTCTGAGAGATAAGTTCCTCCCACAATGCAGAAGGGTATATCTGCTCCCAGAGTAACTCCCAGGTCTTTAAGATCACTGACCGAATATCCAAGGCCGAGTATTTCATTAAGTCCAACCAGAGTCGCTGCAGCATCTGTGCTGCCTCCTGCAAGCCCCGCAGCGATGGGGATATTCTTTTCCAGGCATATTGTAACACCTGTATTTTTATCTAGTCCCTTCTCTGTTACAGCCTTATTAATTAGTTTGTCTGCCGCTTTGTATATAAGATTGCTCTTACCGCACTCTATTTCGGGGTTTGAACAGAATAGTTCAATCTTACCACTGTTATTTACCTCAAAATCAAGATAATCACACAGATTTACCGACTGCATAATCATTCTAACATCATGATAGCCATTCTCTCTTACACCTGTTACATCCAAAGAGAGATTAATCTTTGCATTCGCTTTGTACCTCATATTTATCCACTCCGTAGTCAGTCTACTGACCTCCATGCTTATTATATTCCCGGGGATGAAACCATCCACCGGCAATTAATCCACACAACCGATTATGTCATTAACAGATGGTACATTATGGCTGTCTAAGAATCTGTCAATTCCATCTACAAGCTCCTCTGTAAGATAAGGATTAACAAAATTCATGGCACCGGCCGCGACCGCAGTAGCACCTGCCATAAGGAATTCGATCGCGTCCTCACTTGAAGCGATTCCACCCATTCCTATGATAGGAATATTTACTGCCCTCGCACACTGATATACCATTCTCACTGCGATAGGCTTGATTGCCGGACCGGACATGCCGCCGGTTTTATTGGCCAGGGCGAATCTTCTTCTTTCAATATCAATCTTCATTCCGGTTATGGTATTTATCAGGGAAATTGCATCTGCCCCTGCAGCCTCACTTGCCTTAGCCATCTCAGTAATATCAGTTACATTCGGAGATAGTTTCATTATGATCGGCTTCCTTGAATGTTTTTTCAGAACATCTGTTATGTTATATACTGAATCTGCTTTCTGTCCAAAAGCAATTGCTCCTTCCTTAACATTGGGGCATGAAATATTTATCTCCATCATATCAATGTCGGTATCGGACAGTTTTTCAACTACTTCAATATAATCCTCCACGGATTTGCCGCATACATTGGCTATAATTTTCGTATCAAATTGCCTGAGGAAAGGAATATCCCTCTTTATGAACACATCAACGCCGGGATTCTGTAATCCAATAGCATTAAGCATTCCTCCATATACCTCTGTTACCCTCGGAGTCGGATTACCGGGCCACGGAACATTAGCAACACCTTTGGTAACAACAGCACCAAGTCTATTCAGATCTACGAACTCTCCATATTCCATTCCTGAGCCGAATGTACCCGAGGCAGTCATAACAGGATTCTTAAATTCAACTCCTCCAATTGTTATATTAAGATTAGACATTATATATCAACCTCCTTTGCCTCAAATACTGGGCCATCTGTACAAATACGCGCGTTATTTACATGGCTGTGATGGTCCTTATGAGTAGTTTTGCACACACATCCAAGACAGGCTCCAACTCCGCAAGCCATGCGTTCTTCAAGCGAAATGTAGGCAGTGATTTCCCTTTCTTTTGCAAGATTTTTTATTGCTTTGAGCATAGGCATGGGACCACACGCATAAATAATATCAGAATTTAATTTATTGGCATTAATCGCATCGATCACATTACCTTTTGTACCCAGACTGCCATCCTCTGTCGCAACATATACACGTGCGTATTGCTCTAATTCCTCAAGCAGATACGTATCTGAATTTCTATATCCTATAACGGCCGTTATGTCCTTTGCAATCGCTTCCTCACTTCCTCCACATCCACTCAATCTCTTGGCTAATTCAAGGATTGGAGGCACTCCTATACCGCCGGCCATAAGTAAAACAGATTTATTTCTGCCCTTTTCAAGGTCATAGCCATTGCCTAATACTCCTAATAGGAAGATTCTTCTTCCCTCCTTCATATGTGAAAGCTCTGAAGTACCCTTTCCGACAACCCTGTATACAAGACGAAGAGCTGTTTTCTCTTCATTTACTTCACAGATGCTGATTGGTCGGGGTAATAATGTTGATTCTCTGTTCGGAAAAACCCCGACAAACTGCCCCGGATTGGCATCTGAAGCAAGATCTGTTGTAATCCACATGCTAAAAATATCGTTTGATATTTCTGTATTGCTGATCACGAATCCGGCAACCTTTCTTTTCATAGATTTTTTCTTCCTTTCCGATTGTATTATAGCTTCTGTCTGATCAAGAAATCACATTGCTGTTGATCATGTCATAATAATTCTGTTGATTGAATTTTTTATGAGAATTCGCCGATATTTTAATAATATATGTTATTTTATTTACAGATTTTCGTATATTATTTTTCCACGACAGATTGTCATCACAACATCACCGGTTATTTTTTGATCTTTTAGAGGCGAATTAAAAGATTTCGACTGTGATTTATTATAAATCCACTCCTTTTTCGGGTCAAAAATCACCAAATCAGCGGTTCTGTCAATTGCAAGTGCTCCTGCATTAATTTCGTATATTTTAGCCGGATTTCTTGAAAACTTGCAAAAAACTTGCAGAATATCGAGCTTTTCTTCCTTTACCAAGGTTTTATAACAGGTGGTTAGCGCTGTTTCAAGTCCGATTATTCCACTGGGAGCATCCGTTATTTTCTTCTCTTTTTCCTCTTTGGAATGCGGTGCATGGTCGGTTGCGATGATATCAAGCGTTCCATCCTTGATTCCGGCGATAATTGCACGTCTGTCTTCCTCTGTTCTGAGTGGCGGATTCATTTTTGCAAGTGTATTATGCAGAATTATATCCTCTTCCGTCATACTCATATGGTGTGGAGTGGCCTCCGCATGGATGTTTTTGCCCCTATTTGACCTTTTTGCCTCTCGGATGAGATCAACTGCTTCCCTGGTACTGATATGCTGGAGGTTAATCCTGGCTCCTGTTTCAAGCGCTATGTCAATATCACGCTTAACCATGGATATTTCTGCCTGTCTGTCGCTTCCGCCTATGCCGAAATACTCGCTCCCTATTCCACGATTGACACCATTATTGCTAATATACTTTGGGTCTTCCTCATGAAAACTCAATACAGCGCCTCTTTTCGCTGCCTCTTCCATGGCCGTTCTTGCAACATCCTCGTCAAGTATAGGAATTCCATCGTCTGTGAAGCCTGCAGCGCCCGCCTTAAGAAGAGCATCCATGTCTACTATTTCTTTGCCCTGTAATCCACGTGTAATGCTTGCACAGGTATAGATATTAATATCTGTCTCTCTCCCCTTATTTATCACATAATTAAGCGTATCTATGTTATCTACGCTAGGCTTGGTATTAGCCATTAAGACAACAGAGGTTACACCGCCTCTGGCAGCTGCTTTGGCTCCTGTGTATATATCCTCTTTATAAGTAAAGCCAGGATCGCGAAAGTGCACATGCACATCCACAAGTCCTGGTCCTACTATTAATCCTCCGCAATCTACAATACGCACTTCGTTTGCATTATCAATTGCCTCTATATCTATATTTCCAATATTAGTTATTACTCCATCCTCAATAAGGACATCGGCAATACGTGTAGTCTCCGACTCCGGGTCAACCACTAAACCGCCCTTAAGTAATATCATATGATCTCTTCCTTCCTACTGTTATACAGGTTGATAATAGTGTCTCTGGTCTGCTCCGGCAGTTTCTTCATCTCCTCTTTTGTAAGTGTTTCAGTCTTGATCGGCTCTCCGATTACTATTCCCACCTTAGCCTTCTTTACTCTTGGCTTGGTATTCTCAAATATCGCAGCAGAATTAATAATGGCAAACGGAACAATATCACACTTACTCTTCTCCGCTATCTTAAAGCTTCCGCCTTTAAACGGTAGAAATTCTCCCTCTACCTTGCATCTGGTTCCTTCAGGGAAAATGATTATGCTTAAACCTCTCTTTACTCTCTCCACAGCCTCCAATACCATCTTTAATCCCTCTTTAATATTGGTTCTGTCAAGGAATATACAGCCTATGCTATACATCCAGGTTCTGAAGATCGGAACCTTCTTTATCTCTTTCTTGGATATAAGTCCGGCAGGACACAGCACGGTAACATAGATTATTAATATATCGAATATACTTCTGTGATTGCCTACATAGAGGGCTGCTCCTTCGGTCGGAAGGTTCTCCTTTCCATATACCGTGAGATCGGTTCCGCAGATAAAGAGCAGCATCCTAAAAGCCCACTGTACAGCCTTCTGGCTGAGTCTGTACTTCTTTTCTTCGTTCTTAAGTCCGATCAACCACAATACAAACAGATATGGAATAGTCAGGATCAGAAATAATATTACACCTATAAGAGCAATTAACAGTCTAATCATTTATCCTCCTAGTAGCTTGAGCCAAGCGAGAACAGTAGCTTGGACAACAGTATAGCATTACTTGTGTTACTATCCTCCGTCTTCTCGAGACGAGTCTTCAAATAATTCTTATTTTCGGCATTAACTCCTGTTAAATAATGCAGATAATTACGTTGCACACTGCTATATTCCCTGCCTCTGAGTATATAGCCGACTAATCCTAACTGCATCATATTATCAAGCATTCCTTCTTCTCCTATTGTATCAGCATCGGGCTGTACATAGAAGGTCTCTTTGGTACAAGAATCAGAAATATTTTTTACATTTTCCCTAAGTCCGTCAAGCATTTTCTCACATCGGTCGTAATCAGGTCTGTTGGTACTTGACAAATATGCCACCTTGGCTATGAGGAAATAATCATACTCAGACTTGGTCTCCGTACCATTATCCAGTGCAACCGTAATATCCTCTATAGTCTTGACAGCTTCATAGTATCCCTGTGCCCTATGAAGCTCACAGGCTGCGAAATACAGGCAGTCGTCATAGGGTTTTTCCTCTGATACGATTACCGAATCATACATTTTAGTAGAAGCATAGAGGGCCGTTTCGGCCAGTTCGGGCGTTTTGTCCATATAATCCGTAGCGAACTGGGCAAGTAGACCTGACAATGATGCGGACAGATTGACATCCATATCCTGCGAAAGGGTGCCGTTGCTAATATATTTATTCATAAGGGCTTCCACCTTACCGCTTATGAAGCCATCATCAAGGTAGCTGGAAGGATATATCTCGTTGGTTAACATAATACCGGAAAGTGTTCTGATAAGCTCCATGTCATCGGTATATGAGAAATCCTTAAGCTCTGAATATACCTGGGCATACAAGTCCCTATATATAGTCTCACCAATGGTGAAATCCTTAGAGTAGCCTATATCATCAATCGCAATCCTATACACTCCGGATCTTGTCAGCTCTGTACAATCGCCCATATAAAGGGTGTTGAAGTCCGTCTCCTCTTTGCTTAGGGACGACAGCGTACCGCTGTATACTATGGTTTTATTTATCACATTCTCTATGGTGTATGAATACCCATCCAGATTCTCGATTCCCGCACGGACTAGGAACAGCTTCTTATCGGAAGTGCAATATCCTACCTCGTCAACGAAGATCTTATCCGTGACCTCCATAACCTCAGGTGTCGGCGACGGTGTCGCTAATGGCACCTCCGCCTGCTCCGGTGCCCTGCGGATATCATCAAGTTCCAGACTACAGCCCATAAGACATATTAATAAAACGGTTATTATAATAAGCTGCAGCTTCTTCAAGACAATAATTTCTCCTACAAATCTGTTATATACAAGAATCAACCCAACAATATGGAACTCCATACCGTTGGGTCAATAGAAGTCTATACTCTGTTGTAATTAATCAAACAACCCTTAAGTATTATCTCTCTCTCCTCGTCCGTAAGGTCTCCGACGCTGAGTTCAAATTCTTTCAATTTGCCTGCAGAAATAACATAGGCTTTTATCACCTGCGTCTTGTCTGCAATGGCATCCCTGATTCCCGGAATAAAGATATAATCCAGATTCTTAAACGGAAGCTCGCCTTCCTTGATGATAAACGGAAGCATTCCCCAGTTAATCAGATTACTTCTGTATCTCTTGGTTGCGTATTCATTGGCAATATTTGCCCATCCGCCAAGCACCTTCTGACATGACGCAGCCTGCTCTCTCGCAGAACCGTCACCCGGCTTTACTGCGAATATTGTTGAACCGAAGCCGATCGACTTCTCGCACAATGGATATACATTCTTAACTGCATCCATGGCATTTCTAAGTCCCGGTCTGTCAGCGTAGACATCCTTACCTGCATTAAGATCTTCCTCAACAGCTCTCATATCCTTAGCTCTGCCAACATATTCAGGATCCTTACGTGATAGTGTAAATTCCGCAAGACCAAGAGGATTAGACCTGAAGCTGCTGGTTTCACCCGAAGGTATCAGCTCATCTGTTGTGGTTACCGGATCATGGATCTCAGATACCACGCGGAGCATAAGATTATCGGGAAGCGCATTCATCTTAGGCCAGTCCTTAATGTTGGGGCCGAACCTAATTTCTACGCTTGGATCTGCCACACCCTTGGAATCAAATACTCTGTTCTTATATATATTCTCATCGAAATGATATGCATAAACAGCAATATCCGCATCGCTCTCGGTTGCAGCCGTAAGGTATCCCTTATTGGCAGCTGTTGCAGCGATAGATCTTGCATCCATAAGTGCAACGGATGCGATCTGGCCGTTCTGAATCTTAGAACCCTCTCTGTTAGGGAAGTTTCTGGTACTGTGTCTGATTGAGAACGCATTGTTGGCCGGTGTATCGCCCGCACCGAAGCAGGGACCGCAGAATGCCGTCTTAAGAACCGCACCGGTCTCAAGCAGCGTAGCTGCACAGCCATTCTTCATAAGCTCCATATAGATAGGAGTTGAAGCCGGATATACATTCAGAGTGAACTCATCAGCTCCAATATAATGACCCTTAAGAATATCAGCCGCAGCACATATATTCTCAAAGCCGCCTCCTGCACATCCCGCAATAACTCCCTGGTCAACATAGAGTCTGCCGTCTCTGATCTTATCCTGAAGCGAATACTGAACCTCTGAACCAAAGCTTACCTTGGCGCGCTCCTCAACCTCATGAAGTACGTCCGCAAGATTAGCTTTCACATCCTCGATGGCATAAGCATTGCTCGGATGGAACGGCATTGCAATCATCGGCTTAATTTCTGATAAATCAATATTGATAAGGCCATCGTAGTAAGCAACCTTACCGGGCTCAAGCGGCGCATAATCTCCGCTTCTGCCGTGAATGTCATAGAACTTCTTAATCTCATCATCGGTCTGCCAGATGCTTGATAGACAGGTTGTCTCAGTAGTCATGACATCCACACCGATCCTAAAGTCGGCTGAGAGCTTCTCAACTCCGGGTCCAACAAATTCGAGAACCTTGTTCTTAACATATCCATTGGCAAAAACCGCTCCGATTAAGGCTATTGCCACGTCCTGAGGACCGACACCTCTCTTGGGCTCACCGCTAAGGTATACAGCCACAACACCGGGTCTGTCAATGTCATAGGTTTGGTTAAGCAGCTGCTTTACAAGCTCGGGGCCACCTTCGCCCATAGCCATGGTACCGAGGGCACCATATCTGGTGTGCGAATCTGAACCCAGAATCATCTTGCCACTGCAGGCAAGGATCTCTCTTGCAAACTGATGAATAACTGCCTGATGAGGCGGAACATATACACCGCCGTACTTCTTAGCACAGGTCAGACCATACATATGGTCATCCTCGTTGATGGTTCCACCTACTGCACAGAGTGAATTGTGGCAGTTGGTAAGTACATAGGGCACCGGAAATTTCTCAAGTCCGGATGCTCTTGCGGTCTGAATGATTCCCACGAATGTAATATCATGAGAAGTAAGCTTATCAAACTTAATCTTAAGCTTGTCCATGTTACCGCTTGTATTGTGAGACTCAAGAATACCATATGCAATGGTATTCTTAAGTGCCTCATTTTTGTCTGTTGTAATTCCTGTTTTGCTCTTGATTGCAGCGACTGCATCCTGCGAATCATCGATAATCTCAAGTCCGTTAAGCAGGTATGCGCCACCCTTAGACAATGTAATCATAATCTCTCCTTTCGAAGCAGAACGTCCAACTATTTCCTGTTAGGAAGAACCACCTTATCAAGATGCCATATATCATCAACATATTCCTGAATAGTTCTGTCAGAAGTGAACTTGCCTGAGCATGCAACATTGAGGATTGCGGCTCTTGCCCATCTCTCCTCATCTCTGTAGAACTCTTCTATACGCTTCTGTGCTTCTGCATATGACCTGAAGTCCTTAAGGATGAAATATCTGTCTGCCTTATCGGTTGACATGGTATTTAACAGTGAATTATACAATGTACGGAATCTCTCCGGATCATCGGGAGAATAGAATCCGTTCACTAGCTGCATAAGCACCTTACGAATCTCCTCATCACTGTTGAAGATATCCATAGGATTGTATCCACCGTGCTGCTCGTAGTTAATAACCTCGTCTGATGACAGTCCGAAGATGACAGCATTCTCTTCACCTACCTCTTCCACTATCTCAACATTGGCACCATCCATGGTTCCTAAGGTTATTGCACCATTTAACATGAACTTCATATTACCGGTACCGCTTGCTTCCTTGCTGGCTGTTGAGATCTGCTCGGATACATCACTTGCTGCGAAGATAATCTCCGCATTGCTTACCCTGTAATTCTCTATAAATACAACCTTAATCTTACCGTTAATTGATGCATCGTTATTGACTACATCAGCAACAGAATTGATAAGCTTGATCGTGAGCTTGGCATTCCTATACCCTGCAGCTGCCTTCGCACCGAAAATGAAGGTTCTGGGATAGAAATCCATCTCGGGATGCTCCTTGATCTGATTGTACAGATACATTACATGAAGGATATTGAGAAGCTGTCTCTTATACTCATGCAATCTCTTAACCTGTACATCGAAGATGGAGTTAGGGTCTACGTCAATACCGTTGTTCTCCTTGATATACTTGGCCAGACGTACCTTGTTCTGGTACTTGATAGCCATAAAGCGTTCTCTGTCCTTCTTGTTGTCCGCAGCGCTCCTAATCTTACTGATCTGCGCAAGATCTGTAATCCAACCCTCTCCTATCTTGTCTGTTACCCAGTCTGCAAGCAGTGGATTGGCATGAAGAAGGAATCTTCTCTGAGTAATACCGTTGGTCTTGTTGTTAAACTTCTCAGGGAAGATCTCATAGAAGTCCTTAAGCTCCTGATTCTTCAGAATCTCTGTGTGAAGTCTTGCAACACCGTTAACCGAATAGCCTGCAACAATGGCAAGATGAGCCATCTTTACCTGACCATCGTACACAATTGCCATCTTACGGATCTTCTCATCTGTTATTCCCGTCTCTCTCGGATACTTCATCTCGATAAGGCCGATGAAGCGACGGTTGATCTCTTCAACAATCTGATATATACGTGGAAGGAGACGTGAGAACAGTTCAATAGGCCACTTCTCAAGCGCTTCCGACATAATTGTATGATTGGTGTAAGCACAGGTCCTGGTTGTAATATCCCAAGCTTCATCCCAGCTTAAACGATACTCATCAATGAGTATTCTCATAAGCTCTGCAATAGCTACTGTAGGATGTGTATCATTCAACTGGAAGGTGACCTTATCCGGGAGTTTATGAATATCATCATGATTTCTCATGAATTTGGCTACCGCTTCCTGAACCGAAGCTGAAATAAAGAAGTACTGCTGCTTCAGTCTGAGTTCTTTGCCCGCGTAGTGATTGTCATTGGGATAGAGTACCTCGACGATATTTCTTGCCAGGTTCTCCTGCTCAACAGCCTTCTGATAATCACCCTTGTCAAATGAGTCTAACTGGAAGCACTCCACAGGCTCCGCATCCCAGATTCTTAATGTATTAACAATTCCGTTACCATATCCGACAATCGGAACGTCGAAGGGAACAGCCTTAACAGACTGATAGCCTTCCTGTGTGAATACATTGTTGCCGTATTCATCCTGGCGAACCACTACGTGACCGCCAAACTTGATTTCCTTGGTATACTCGGGACGGCGAAGTTCGAACGGGTTGCCGTGCTCAAGCCAGTTATCCGGTACCTCTACCTGATAACCGTCCTTGATCTTCTGTTTGAACATACCGTAGCGGTATCTGATACCGCAGCCATAAGCACCGTATCCAAGGGTAGCAAGTGAATCGAGGAAGCAGGCAGCCAATCTTCCGAGACCACCGTTACCAAGAGCTGCATCCGGCTCTTCATCCTCAACCACATTAATATCAAATCCCATCTCATCAAGAGCCTCTGCTACCTGATTGTAAGCTCTTAAGTTGATCAGGTTATTGCCAAGGGCTCGTCCCATGAGGAACTCCATTGACATGTAATACACCATCTTGGGATCCTGCTTCTCATATTCCTTCTGGGTCTGCATCCAGTTATCAACAATGATATCCTTGATTGCATAGGAAACAGCCTGGAAAACCTCCTGTCTGCTTGCTTCCTCAATTTCTTTGCGGAAAAGGCTCTTTACGTTGTAATTAACCAACTCCTTGAATTTCTTCTTGTCAAAGGCCAATTCCTTTGATGTCTTATTCGGCATAACACTTTCCTTCCCGAGAAGTATGCTGTCTAGTTACACTTCTCTATCGTAATAGTTACGTTCTGTCCATTGACATTCCATTCCTTGGCAAACGAATATGTATCGGTAAAGCTGAACAAATCCGCCAGTACCTTGGTGGCAATAGATTCCTCATTGTCCTTCACAACCTTAGCTAAGAGCTCATTGCCTAAGATTGATACCCTGATATGGTCCATAACCTCGAAGCCTGAGTCCTTACGCATAGTCTGAAGCTTACTGATAATCTCGTTAACATTTCCCTCCTCAATAAGTTCGGGTGTTAGAGTGGTGTCCATAACGACAGTTGTGTTGTTGTCTGCCTCGGTGACATATCCTTCCTTCTGTACCATTGTGATCAGGAGGTCCTCTTCGGTTAGTCTGATTTCCTCTCCGTCATTAAGTACAATAGCACCGTTGGCCTTGAGTTCATCCATTGCTTCGTTGCCGTCTAGAGAAGCAAGGCTCTTCTGAATAAAGCCTAAGTGCTTGCCATACTTAGGACCTACGGTCTTAAGCTGTGGCTTAAATGTATATGTTGTAAACTCTCTGACATCCTCGGTAAACACTACCTGCTTAACATTAAGCTCGTCAGCAATAATGTCAACATAGAAGTCAGATAAAGCCTCACCTGCTTTGATAATCATGCGACCGATGGGCTGACGGTTCTTGATATTGGAGGTGTTACGGCATGCTCTACCCATAACAACAATATTCATAACCTCATCCATCTTTTCCTCGAGTTCGCCGTCAATCTGCTCCTCGGCAACTGTCGGGAAATCGCACAGATGTACAGAAACCGGAGCAGCCTCATCAACGCTGCATACAAGATTTCTGTATATCTCATCAGCCATAAAAGGAATCATGGGAGCTGCAGCCTTAGCTACGGTCACAAGGGCTGTATACAGTGTCATGTAAGCATTAATCTTATCCTGCTCCATTCCCTTGGCCCAGAATCTCTCACGTCCTCTTCTGACATACCAGTTACTCATCTCATCAACGAATTCCTGAAGAGCTCTTGCAGCCTCAGGAATCCTGTAGTTCCAGAGATTGTCATCAACAGCCTTCACCATGCTGTTCATCTTAGACAGTAACCATTTATCCATTACAGTCAACTTGTCATAATCAAGACTGTACTTTGTAGCATCGAAATCATCAATGTTGGCATAGAGCACAAAGAATGCATAGGTATTCCAAAGTGTACCCATGAACTTACGCTGTCCCTCTACAACCGCATCACCATGGAATCTGTTGGGAAGCCATGGAGCCGAATTGATATAGAAATACCATCTGATGGCATCTGCGCCATACTTATTCAGTGCATCGAAAGGATCTACAGCATTGCCTTTACTCTTGCTCATCTTCTGTCCGTCCTTATCCTGGACATGGCCAAGAACGATTACGTTCTCGTATGGAGCCTTGTTAAACAGAAGTGTAGACTCTGCCATAAGTGAGTGGAACCAGCCTCTGGTCTGGTCAACCGCCTCAGAGATGAACTGAGCCGGGAACTGACTCTCGAAGAGTTCCTTGTTCTCAAAGGGATAATGATGCTGTGCGAAAGGCATTGCGCCCGAATCAAACCAGCAGTCAATAACCTCCGGCACTCTCTTCATTGTACCGCCACACTCGGGGCACTTGATTGTGATCTCATCAATATATGGTCTGTGAAGCTCTACAGTCAGAGCAGTATCATTATCGCTTAAGTTCTTAAGCTCCTCTCTTGAGCCGACACACTCCCTGTGACCGCACTCGCACTCCCAAATATTAAGAGGTGTTCCCCAGTATCTGTTACGTGAAATAGCCCAATCCTGGATATTCTCAAGCCAATTGCCGAATCTTCCCTTACCGATGGATTCAGGTATCCAGTTAACTGTATTGTTATTGCGGATAAGGTCATCCCTTACTGCAGTTTCCTTGATATACCAGCTCTCTCTTGCATAGTAGATAAGAGGAGTGTCACATCTCCAGCAGTGAGGATATTCATGCTCGAACTTCGGAGCATCAAAAAGCTGACCCCTCGAATCAAGGTCAACCAGTACCTTGGGGTCTGCATCCTTTACAAAGAGTCCCGCAAAAGGAGTCTCCTTGGTCATCTCTCCCTTGCCGTCAACAAACTGTACAAAAGGAAGGTCATAATTACGTCCGACATTGGCATCGTCCTCACCGAATGCAGGTGCAATATGTACAATACCGGTACCGTCTGTCATGGTAACGTATGAATCACAGGTAATGAAGAAGCCCTTCTTATTCTGCTTATCAGCAACCTCCTTAGCACATGTAAAAAGCGCTTCGTACTCACGGTACTCAAGCTCTTTACCCTTATATGTCTCAAGAACCTCATACGCTGCCGCGTCGTCTGTAGCAAGCTTGCCAAGAACCTTATCAAGCAGTGCCTCAGCCATATAATATGTATATCCGTCTGCTGCCTTAACCTTGCAGTAGGTCTCATCCGGATTAACACAGAGAGCCACGTTGGAAGGAAGGGTCCAGGGTGTGGTTGTCCATGCAAGGAAGTATGCATCCTCACCTGATGCCTTGAAGCGAACTACTGCCGAACGCTCCTTAACAGTCTTATAACCCTGTGAAACCTCCGCACTCGAAAGAGGCGTACCACATCTTGGACAGTAGGGTACAATCTTAAAGCCCTTGTAAAGCAGGCCCTTCTTCCAGATTTCCTTAAGCGCCCACCACTCGGACTCAATATAATCATCATGATATGTTACATACGGATCATCCATGTCAGCCCAGAAGCCTACAGTACCTGAGAAATCCTCCCACATTCCCTTATACTTCCAGACACTCTCCTTACACTTGTCAATGAAGGGCTCCATGCCGTATTCTTCAATCTGTTCCTTGCCGTTAAGTCCAAGGAGTTTCTCAACCTCAAGCTCAACAGGAAGACCATGTGTATCCCATCCGGCCTTTCTCGGGACCATATATCCCTTCATGGTACGGTATCTGGGAATCATATCCTTAATTACACGTGTAAGAACATGTCCAATATGAGGTTTACCGTTAGCAGTCGGAGGTCCGTCATAGAAGGTGTAGGTAGGGCAGTCCTTACGCTGCTCCATACTCTTTCTAAAGATATCATTCTCGTTCCAGAATTCGAGCACCTTGTGCTCTCTTTCCACGAAATTCAGATTGGTGTCAACCGGATTGTACATCTCTTCTTCCTCTCAAAAATATAATAAAAATTTAATTATTGCGTTTTTCAAGGGCATATCGCCCCACAATCTATAATATTTTAGCACAACAGCGCCTAAATTGAAATAATATATTGCATAGCTTCTGAGAGCACTCTGCCTATCGAATCATGAATAACAAGGTCTGCATTTCTGTCTTCCGAGGTCACGCTCTTGTTAATTAGCACGAGGTTATCTCCCCTGAAATACTCCACAAGACCTGCTGCCGGATATACCACCAGCGAGGTTCCTCCAATGATCAGGGTGTCAGCCGCTGCTATTGCCCTGACAGATGCATTGATAATATCCTGGTCCAGGCCCTCTTCATACAGCACCACATCGGGCTTAACCCTGCCACCGCACTCATCGCAGATTGGAATGCCCTCAGAGTCAAGGATGTACTTCTCATCAAAGAATTTGTGGCATTTCTCGCAATAGTTCCTGAGCACGGAGCCGTGAAGCTCATATACCGTTTGGGAGCCGGCAGCCTGATGCAGTCCGTCGATATTCTGGGTGACCACTGCCTTAAGTTTACCCATCTGTTCAAGCCGAGCAAGCGCCTTATGGGCATCATTGGGCTTAGCATCGGGGTAGAGTAGCTTTGACTTATAGAATTCAAAGAATTCCTCAGGGTATTTCATATAGAAGGTGTGTGACACCAGCTGTTCAGGGGTACACTTAATCTTTAGTTTCTCATTCCAAAGTCCGTCTGCACTTCTGAAATCCGGAATTCCCGATTCAGTACTGACTCCGGCACCTCCGAAGAACACAATATTCTCGCTTTTCTTTAGTATTTCAGCAAGTTCCCTAATCTCATCCATTCTTTCTTTCATATAATATGCTCCTCTGCTTATAGCATTACTCAGGAATGTAGAGCCACTTCGTCATATCCTCAATCAGGTTGATTAGCTTATTTATCAGCGTATCCTCATCCTTACCCACTATACCGCTTACCGGGTATCGAAGCAGGAAGTATGGCGTTCCCTTAGTCACAAAGTTAAGGTCCTTGCCCTGACTGATCATAAGGTCAGGGATATGAAGCGCATCAATATGAGCATCCTTCTTCATATTGATTCTGATTATGCCGTTATCGCCCTTAATATCCGTTATATAGAGTTTGTGAGCCTCCACCCTGAGAAGGGATATCTTAAGCAGGTTCTCTACACACTTCGGAATCTGTCCGAACCTGTCCTTAAGCTCATCTGTCATATCCATTGCCTCGTCCCTGCTCTCTATCGATGCAATCCTCTTGTATATATCCAGCTTCTGAACCTCGTTTACGATGTACTCTGCCGGAATATAGGCATCCACATTGATATCTATCTGTGTGGTAAAATCGCTAACGTCAGGTTTGTTGCCCTTGAGTTTCATTACGGCTTCATTTAACATCTTACAGTAGAGGTCGTAGCCTACCGCCTCCATATGTCCGCTCTGCTTTCTTCCAAGCAGATTGCCGGCACCTCTTATCTCCAGGTCTCTCATGGCTATCTTGAAGCCGCTGCCAAGATCTGTGAACTCCTTAATTGCATTGAGTCTCTTCTCCGCAACCTCCTTAAGCATATAATCACGTCTGTACATTAAGAAGGCATAGGCCACTCTTCCGGACCTTCCGACTCTGCCCCTCAGCTGATATAGCTGCGAGAGTCCGAACTTGTCCGAATCATGAATAATGATTGTGTTTACATTGGAAATATCCAGACCCGTCTCGATAATTGTAGTGCTTACAAGCACATCAATCCCGCCATTCATAAAGTCCATCATCAGGCTCTCAAGCTCATTCTCATTCATCTGACCGTGAGCATAGGCTACATTGGCTTCCGGCACAAGCTTGGCAATATTGGCCGCAATATCAGCTATATTGTTGACTCTGTTATAGACATAATATACCTGTCCGTTCCGGGATATCTCCCTTACAATGGCTTCCCTTACCATCTCTTCGTTGTATTCGCACACGAAGGTCTGTATGGGCAGTCTTTCTCCCGGCGGTTCCTCAAGCAGGCTCATATCCCTGATTCCCGCTAAGGACATGTGCAGGGTTCTCGGAATCGGCGTTGCCGACAATGTCAGTACATCCACATCCTCCTTGAGCTGCTTAATCTTCTCCTTATGAGTCACACCGAATCTCTGCTCCTCGTCAACCACAAGCAGACCCAGGTCCTTGAATTCCACATCCTTAGACAACAGCCTGTGAGTGCCGATAACTATATCCACCATTCCCTTCTTCATATCCTGAATGGTCTGTCTATTCTCGGCCGCCGTCCTGAATCTCGACAGCATTCCGACCTTTATCGGGAAGTCCTTCATCCTATGTGTGAAAGTATCGTAATGTTGCCTCGCAAGTATGGTTGTAGGTACCAGCACAGCCACCTGCTTACCGTCCGTCACAGCCTTAAAGGCAGCTCTTAGCGCTATTTCGGTCTTGCCGTAGCCTACATCGCCGCAGATCAATCTATCCATGATTCTGCCACTTTCCATATCAGCCTTGGTATCCGCTATGGCACTTAACTGATCCTCGGTCTCTTCATAAGGGAAGAGCTCCTCAAACTCCTTCTGCCATACAGTATCCTTAGAGAACGCAAAGCCCTCCTTGCTCTGTCTCCTGGCATACAGCTCCACCAGGTCCTTCGCTACCACATCAACGGCTTCCTTAACCTTAGTCTTGGTGTTGGTCCATTCCTTAGTACCAAGCTTATTAAGCTTGGGCTTTTTGGCCGCATCCTGGCTTGCATACTTCTGAATCACATCAAAGCCTGTGGCAAGTACATAGAGAATACCGCCGTCCCCGTATTCTATCTTCATGTAGTCCTTGGTGACCTTGTTGGCCTCCACCTTCTCAATACCGCGATAGATACCTAGCCCGTGATTCTCATGAACTACATAGTCGCCCACCTTGAGCTCACCAAAGTCCTTAATCTTCTGTCCCGAGTACTTCTTAACCCTCGGTTTCTTCTTATTCCTGTCGCCTAAATAATCGCTTTCGGAAATAACCGCAAACTTAAGAAGCGGATACTCGAATCCCTTGCTTAGGGCTCCGTACTTAAGCACGCACTCTCCGGGCAGGACCTCCCTAAGCGGATCATCGCTGTATACAGCACTGATCTCATAATCCCTTAGCTCCTCAGCCATTCTCTTGGCCCTGGTCCTGGACATGGACAGGATCATCACTCTGTATTTGAGCTTCTTGTAATTCTTAAGATCCTTAATCATAAGGTCAATATGACCCTTATATCCGGGCATGGTTTTAGCTGTTATGTTAACCTTGAGATCGCATTTAACCAGAGTCTTTTTCTCCTCGAGGGTCGCTACCTCAATCATGGGCAGTTTGCCTGCTTTCGCAAGCACCTCCTCCATACCTGTCAGAAGTTCGGCCTGCGCCGGTAGAATATATCCCTTCTCAAGCCTGCTTGACATACTGTCTGCAAACTCCAGACTTACCGCATTGACATGCTCCCTGACCCTCAGCGGCTCATCAATAATAAGCACCGAATCGTCATTTCTCATATAATCGCACAGGTTGCAGGTCTCGTCGTAGAAGAACTTAATATAGCCCTCCAGATTGGTCTTGATGCCAAGCTCTGTCAGATCCTCAATAAGAGTACGGACCGTCACGTCAAGCCTATGAGCCTCCTCTGTCCTGAAGGCCGATCTTAGACTCTCCATCTGTCCGGCCGCCTCCTTCTTAATCCTCTCAAGGCCTTTGTTTATATCGACCTTAGACAGTACCATTTCTGAAGCCGGAAAAACGCGGATGGCTGACAGATTCTCCAGTGATCTTTGGCTCTCGATATCGAAACTCCTGATCGATTCGATATCCTCTCCCCAAAGCTCTATTCGATACGGATTCTCTTCTGTCATATCAAAGACGTCAATTATTCCGCCTCTTATAGAGAATTCTCCGGGCTTTTCAACCTGGTAATTTCTCTCATAGCCCATGGCTGTAAGCTTAGCTGCGATAGCCTTCTCTTCAATAATGCTGTCCTTACCTATATCAAGAATATTGTTTTCAAATACCGATTTGGGCGGCATAGGCGTCATAAGGGCATCAAAGGTCGTAACAAGTGTAACAGGCTGACCTGAGAGCAGTCTCTTCAGTGCTCTGATCCTGTCTAAAGTCAGCTTATTGCCGTGAATGTCCGCCTGATAGAAGATCAAGTCCTTAGCCGGGAATATGAACACGTTGCGTGACAGTGCCTTAAGGTCATCTGCTATCTCCTTGGCGCGAAGGTCTGAATATGTGGCAATTACGCGCACGGGTACATCATATGTCAAACCCTGAATCAGATGAACCTTCTCAGAATCAACAGCTCCCGTTACATGAATTCTTCCCTTATTCTTTAATATATCCCGGGCAGCCCCGTATTCTGCCCATTCTGTTAGGGGTGCTAATAATGCGTTCATCAGTTAAATCGGTTCATTGCGGTGTCAACGCCGTCACTTAGGATACACTCTAAGGCCTTGACTACTCTTCCTCTTGTTTCTTCTATTACTTTGCCATCCTCGTTATTGAAGTGACCCAGAACATGATTAATCAGGTCACCGCCTTCAGGCTTACCACCCACGCCCACCCTGATTCGTGCGAAGTTCTGTGTGTTCAGATGAGCTATTATGCTCTTAATTCCGTTATGTCCGCCCGCTGAGCCCTTAGGTCTTACTCTGATACGGCCCACGTCAAGGTCGATATCATCATAGATTATGATTACATCTTTCTCATAATCAAGTTTATAATAATCCGCTATCTCTCTAATAGCCTCACCGCTGTTGTTCATATAGGTCAGGGGCTTAACTAACAGCACCTTATTGCCGTTAATATATCCCTTTCCGATTAATGCCTTGTGCTTATTCTCACATATTCTGATTTCATGTTCTTTGGCTATGGTATCTACACACATGAAACCAATGTTGTGTCTGGTATTTTCATATTCCCTTGTAGGGTTACCAAGTCCTGCTATAAGATACATATCAAGTCCTCTGTCTTCTTAATTTTCGCGTTTTTCCCCAAACATAATAATATAAGAAAACAGGCAAAAAATCCATAAATATACTCACATAAAAGACAGCAAAAAAAGCGGAGACCGCTTAATCGGTCTCCACCAAATCCCTCTCATATACGGGCCAGTATTTTACATCTGATATCTCTCTCCATCCTCGAAGACAATCTCGATTCCGTTCTCACCCTTGTGGTAAGAGTTGGCCTTTATAGTGCCATGGCTCTCGACAATACAGTTCTCGATGTAGGTATTGTCGGCAATGTACACATCATTGAGAATAATGGAATTCTTGATCGTACAGTTGGTGCCAATGAAGGTCTTGCGGAAGATGATAGAATTCTCAACAGTACCGTTAATGATAGAACCGCTGCTTACCAGACTGTTGGATACATGTGCGCCGACATTGAACTTAGCCGGCGGCAGGTCATCAACCTTAGAGTAGATGTCAGGATACTGCCTGAAGAAGTAATTACGTACCTCAGGCTTAAGGAAATCCATGTTGGCATTGAAGTAATCCTCAACTGTCGCTATGTTCTTCCAGTAATCCTTAATCTTGTATCCGAAGATTCTCTTCTGATCCTTGTAACGGATCAATACATCTCTTACGAAGTCGTATCTGTCTTCTTCTGCACATCTCTCAATCATCTCGATAAGGAGACGTCTTCTGATAACATAGATACCGCAGGATATAGTGTTGGACTTGGCAACAATCGGCTTCTCCTCGAAGTCCTCAATCCTGCACTCTTCATTCATCTTGATTGTACCGTATCTCTCAACATTCTCACCCTCGGGCATATCCCTGCATACGACGGTTATGTCAGCCTTCTTCTCGATATGATATTCAAGAACCTTATTAAAATCCATCTTGTAGATGCAGTCGCTGGAAGCAATTACAACATAGGGCTCATGGCTCGATTTAAGGAAGTCAAGATTCTGATATATCGCATCTGCGGTTCCTCGAAACCACAGGCTATTCTCAGCCGTAACCGCGGGAGTGAATACAAACAAACCTCCCTGCTTACGTCCGAAGTCCCACCACTTAGAAGAGCTTAGGTGCTCATTAAGACTTCTGGCATTGTACTGGGTAAATACTGCTACCTTCTGGATATGAGAATTGGACATATTGCTGAGTGCGAAATCAATTGCTCTGTAGCTTCCTGCGATCGGCATCGCACCTACTGCACGCTTGCGCGCAAGTTCCTTCATCTTGTGGCTGTTACCACCGGCTAAAATAATACCTATTGCTCTCATCTCATATCACCTGCCTTATTCATTGTCTTACCACTTGGGAGCGAACCGTTCTCGTAATCCTCAGGGGTTGTAATTCCAAATATGCAGGCGTTCTTGCCTACTGTAATTCCGTCAGGTATGACACTCTTCTCACCGATACATACAAGATCGTGGTTGTAGATATGAGGATCTGTCTCATTCTCAGCACTGTCTCCGAATCCGAATCTATCGTTGTTACCTATTGTGACATTCTCCGCAACTATGGTCTTCACAAGCTCACAATTGTCACCGATCTGAGTATTGTTCATGACAATGGAATCCTTGATAACAGTATCCTTACCAATAGTTACTCCACAGCCGATAACGGAGTTGTATACCTTGCCGTAAATCTCACTTCCCTCACCGACAATACTTCTCTCAATTACACTGCCCGGAGCATAGTACTGCGGAGGAAGTGTCTCGCTTCTGGTATAAATCTTCCAATATTCCTCATAGAGATTGAATTCAGGTACAATATCGATGAGCTCCATATTGGCTTCCCAGTATGAATTAAGGGTTCCGACATCCTTCCAGTATCCGTTGAACTCATATGCATACATCGGAAGTCCCTTCTCATGAATATAAGGAATGATATGTTTACCAAAATCAAGATTGGGAAGTGTCTCCTCTTTAATGAGCGCCTCTCTTAAGGTACTCCAATTGAAGATATATATTCCCATAGAAGCGAGGTTGCTTCTCGGATTAGCCGGTTTCTCTTCGAAATCGGTAATCTTCCTGTTCTCATCGGTTATCATAATACCGAATCTCTTAGCTTCCTCCATCGGAACCGGCATAACCGCGATGGTACACTCTGCCTTATTCTGCTTGTGGAAGTCGAGCATCACCTCATAATCCATCTTGTAGATATGGTCACCTGAAAGAATCAGCACATACTCGGGATTGAAGCTGTCAATATAATCAATATTCTGATATATCGCATTGGCAGTTCCTGTATACCAGTCGGTATTCTCCATCTTCTCATAGGGTGGAAGAACCGTAACACCGCCGATATTTCTATCAAGATCCCACGGAATACCGATTCCGATATGAGTATTCAGTCTCAAGGGCTGATACTGTGTAAGTACGCCGACTGTATCTACGCCTGAATTAATACAGTTGCTGAGAGGAAAGTCAATAATCCTGTACTTTCCGCCGAATGAAACCGCGGGCTTGGCAACCTTAGAGGTCAATACACCAAGTCTGCTTCCCTGGCCGCCAGCTAAAAGCATGGCTATCATTTCTTTCTTAATCATATCATCCTCCGATTAACTTTATAGAAAATGTATAGTTATTATAGCATGTTTACCTTAAATTGTTAATAATTTTAACGAAATTATAGTCCTTTCATCCCAATTTTTTGTATACTTTACCTAAATTTCTCTAAATAGCATACAATTGTGTTTTCTTTTAAAAAAGTGTACCATATCTAGTGGTTGAGTCTTATAATATATACAGACTTTATGCAAAAATCATATTTCAGAGGGTTTAGTTATGTATCAGATTGACTTTAATAAGCCCATTCATGTGTATTTCTGCGGAATAGGCGGAATCAGCATGAGCGGACTGGCTGAGATACTTAAGAGTCGCGATTTTGCAATATCCGGCTCTGACATGAAGGAAAGTGAGATTACCGAGGGGCTAAGGGCTAAGGGTATGACGGTCTATATCGGACAGCGCGCCACAAACGTAGGCGACGATATCGACCTGTTCGTATATACTGCTGCCATTCACGAGGACAATCCGGAGTGGACCGCCGCTACGGATAAGAATATCCCCAAGCTCAGCCGTGCCGAGCTGCTGGGAGAGATTATGAGGAATTTCAGCCTGCCTATTGCAATTTCAGGAACACATGGCAAGACAACCACCACCTCGATGATATCCGAGGCACTCATGTCGGCAGACCTGGATCCCACCATAACCGTCGGCGGAATCCTGCCAAGCATCGGCGGCAATATCAGGGTGGGACATTCGGACTTCTTCGTAACCGAGGCCTGCGAGTATACCAACAGCTTCTTAAGCTTCTTCCCGAAGGTTGCCATTATCCTTAATATAGAAGAGGACCATATGGATTTCTTCAAGGATATCGATGACATACGCGCGTCATTTACTAGGTTTTCGGCGCTTTTGCCTAAGGACGGAGCTCTTATTATTAACGGAGAGATTGAGAATGTAGATAAGATTACCGAGGGGCTTGACTGCAGTGTATATACCTACGGCATCGGCGAGGACTACGATTACTGTGCAACCGAGGTATCTCTTGATAAAAACGGCTATGGCAGCTATACACTTCATTCACCCAAGGGCGAGGCTAAGGTTACGCTTAAGGTTCCCGGCATGCACAATGTATCCAATTCCCTGGCGGCCATCTGCTGCATGGATGTATGCAATGTACCAAGGGAGCAGACATTGGCGGCTTTATCCGGCTTTAGCGGCGTTGACAGGCGCTATCAGTACAAGGGTGACCTTGCGGGCGTTACCGTGATTGACGACTATGCACATCATCCGACCGAGATCAGGTCAACCTTAACTACAGCCAAGGCGACCAAGCACAAGAAGCTTTGGGTTGTATTCCAGCCTCACACATACACCAGAACCAAGGCCTTCCTGGATGATTTCGCCAAGGTTCTGTCTGTTGCGGACGAGGTAGTGCTTGCGGATATCTACGCTGCCAGAGAGAAGAATACCATCGGTATCAGCTCCAAAGATTTGATGGATAAGGTAAAAGCGCTCGGTACTGACTGCCATTATTTCCCGACATTCGATGAGATTGAAAATTTTCTTTTGGAAAATGTATCCCCCGGCGATTTGTTGATAACTATGGGTGCCGGAGACATTGTAAAAGTGGGTGAAAGCTTACTTGGAATATAGTTGTCCACATTATCCACAATTTTCGGGACTTTCGGGTCCCGATTTTTTGTGGAAAAATAGTGGATTATTTAGGTGCTCTTTACATTGAATTTACGCGTTTTTTCCAAATTATCCACAATATCCACATTATCCACAATGCCCGCGAAGCCTTGTATTTAGGGGCTTTGCAGACTTTGGTACTATTTGAAATCAGGGCCGGTTATGCTATAATCCTCCTTGTCGAAATTTATGAAGGTGGATTATTAATGAGTAACTTAAACCTCGTCAGAGACTGTAATAGGGGCAGTGTCTGCGTGTCGAATTATTTTATAGATGAGATGCTGTCGGAGGCCAATGACGCACAGATCAAGGTATACCTTTTTCTTCTCAGACAGACCGAATATAACAGGCCAACCAATATCAATGACATAGCTGAAAAGTTCAATCATACCGAGCGAGAGGTATGCCGTTCACTCCGTTACTGGGAGAAGAAGAATGTGCTGTCACTTGACTATGACATAAATGGTACCATTGTGGGTATCCGACTGCATGAGCCCGGTGAGAATATTGTCGCAGGAAGTGAGGCTTCATTTTTGGGTGACAAGTCTGCCAATGTGGTCACCTCTTTGTCGGATACGACTTATTCCGCTTCTGTTAATCGTATGACGGAGGCTCCGGTTGCAGTGGAGGCTCATATGGCTGATGTATCCGTATCAGGTCAAAAGCGTTCTATTGATACCTCTGTTGCCATGTCTTCGCTTAGGGAGACTAAGGAGAAGCCTGCTTATACTCTCGATGAGCTTAAAGAATTCAAGAAACGTCCGGAAATTGGGCAGCTCATCTTCGTTGCCGAGACATATCTCAAGAAGACTCTGTGTGCCAATGAGATGCGTTCTCTTAAGTTCTATATCGATGAGCTTGAGTTCTCCTCTGATCTTATTGATTATCTGCTTCAGTACTGCACTGAACACAATAAGACCACTTATTCATATATGGACAAGCTTGCCAAGGATTGGTACGAGAACGACATCAACACCGTGAAGCAGGCCAAGGCATATACCGTTAACTTCAATGCGGCGCCTGCCAGAAACGCCGGTAATAAGACAGCCGACAATCAGGTTAAAAATGTGAAGTCCCTGGAGCCGACAAAGAAGAAAACTTATAGTCATGATATCGAGAAGGCAGATATTGACTTTGAGCAGTTGGAACGAAAATTGCTGATGCAGTAGGAGAATAAATGGCACTAACCAATTCCCAGATGAATACAATAATGAGAGAATATGATGACAGACGTCGTGAGGCAATTCTTGATGCCGACAGACGTCTTCATTTGGTGTATGAAAAGGTTGACGGTTATAAGGAATTATCCGATGCAATTGCTTCTCTTTCAATAGAGCACACCAAAAGTGTCATTAATAAATCTACACCTGACAATTCCCTATCCGACCTAAAGCAGATGATAGAGGACCTTAAGCATCAGAAACAGGCACTTCTTGTCAATGCCGGATACAGTGAGGATTATTGTCTTCCAAGGTATACTTGTCCGGACTGTAAGGATACCGGATATATTAATAACGAGAAATGTCATTGTCTTAAGAGAAGAGAAATCGAGCTTCTGTATGACAATTCCGGAATAAACCGTCAGGCTATGAACCTGAGCTTCGATGACGCCTCTTCGGAATATTATTCCGGAGAAGATTTGGATAACTTCCTCAATTCCAAGGAAAAGGCTATTAATTTTACGAAAAACTTCGATAACGACTACCAAAATCTACTGTTTTATGGTACAGTGGGTAGCGGCAAGTCACATTTATCTTCATGTATAGCCGGCAGCCTGCTGAACAGCGGACATTCGGTTATATATTTCAGCGCAACGAGCCTGTTCGAAAACATGTCTGAAGGAACCTTTGGTAAAAAGAAGGATATACTCGAGGATATATATAATTGTGATCTGCTAATTATTGATGATCTGGGTACTGAGATGATCAACAGCTTTGTTATTTCATCGCTGTTTACCCTGCTCAATGAGAGATTGCTTAGGAAGAAACCCATTGTTATCTCAACCAATTTCGGTTTGGAAGCACTTAGGGACAACTATTCTGACAGAATCTTCTCAAGACTCGTCGGCAATTTCAAGTTCTGCCATATGACAGGACCCGATATCAGAAAGCTGTAATATTTAATTTAATCATATATGAAAGTGAGGAGTTCAAATGGAGAAGCGTGAGGAGAAGCGCAATCTGGAATCTATCCCCGTAGGGTCGCTTAGAATCATCCCCCTTAGCAGTTGCAAGTCTCTGGGAGAGAAGGTTGATTCATACCTTGTTAAGTGGCGTACCGAGAGGGAAAACGAACACAAGAACAGTTTAGCTTTTGCGGGCTATCAAAGAGATTCATATATACTTGATGCCCGTCTTCCCAGATTCGGTTCCGGAGAGGGCAAGGGCGAAATCAAAGAATCTGTCAGAGGTACAGACCTCTTTATTCTTGTAGATGTCTGCAACTACTCACTTACATATTCAATGGCCGGACACGAGAATCATATGTCTCCGGACGACCATTATCAGGATCTTAAGCGTGTCATCGCAGCAGTTGGAGGTAAGGCAAGAAGAATTACCGTTATTATGCCTTTCTTATACGAAAGCAGACAGCATAAGAGAACAGCAAGAGAATCTCTTGATTGTGCCATCGCACTTCAGGAGTTGATCCATATGGGTGTCGACAATATTATTACCTTCGATGCTCACGACCCGCGTGTACAGAATGCAATTCCACTTCACGGCTTTGAGACAGTACAGCCTGCATATCAGTTCATAAAAGGTCTGCTTCGCAATATAAAAGACCTTAAGCTTGATTCAGATCACATGATGGTTATCAGCCCGGATGAAGGCGGAATGAGCAGAGCAATCTATATTGCAAACGTTCTTGGACTCGATATGGGTATGTTCTACAAGAGACGTGATTACACAAAGATTGTAAATGGTCGTAATCCTATCGTAGCTCATGAATTCCTTGGTTCCAGCGTGGAAGGCAAGGACATGATTATCATAGATGATATGATTTCTTCAGGAGACAGCATGCTCGAGGTTGCTACCGAGCTCAAGAAGCGCAAGGCAGGCAGAATCTTCGTATTCTCCACCTTCGGTCTCTTCACCAATGGTTTGAACAAGTTCGACGAGGCTTATGATCAGGGTCTGATCACCAAGGTACTTACTACCAACCTTATATATCAGCCACAGGAGCTTCTCGACAGAGATTGGTATATCAGCTGTGACATGAGCAAATACATTGCATACATCATCGATACACTCAACCACGACTCTTCAATCAGCGACCTGCTCAATCCCAACGAGCGTATCCAGAGCATCGTGTCAAAATACAACTCATGAATACTGCGCGAGATAGCAGATAGAATCGCAGATAATTAATGAAATACATCGGAATTGCTATAAATTGCTGACTTCCGATGTATTTTTTATGTTTTGCCTGCTTGCGCGGGGATATACTGCGAGAGAGAACGGGTATATTCGCGGGAAATTAATGAAATACATCGGGATTGGATGAAATTGCTGAATTCCGATGTGTTTTGTTTTGGCAATATTTGGCGATTTGAGGCGATACATCGGAAAAGGCCTATATTTGCCCATCCCGATGTATTTTTTACTTGATATTGGACCTTCGTACATCGGGATGGGCATTGAAATCTTAATCCCGATGTATCGCCTACTGAAACTAGGGTCTCCGTACATCGGGATGGCCCTAAATCGGGCATCTCCGATGTATGTTCCAAAAACCATACATTCCGGATACATCGGGATGCTCCAAGAACATCAGATTCCGATGTATCCAAAAAAAGAATACATCGGAACTCCACAAAAACAAGCAATCCCGATGTATCTTAACTTCCAAACCCCTCAAAAATACCCGAAACTTCTCAAAAATACCAAAAATCTATCAAAATAAGCAACCCGCGTTGCCACACACCTCAAACTCCAAGCGAATCTCCGCGCAAATCATAGTGAAACACATCGGAATTCCTCAAAATCAGGCAATCCCGATGTATCATAACTTCAAAACTTCCCAAATCTATCAGATCAAATTAGAAATCCCGATGCTTTTATGTCTATCCTTCATCCTTGAATATGTAGGTCATGAAGTGATTGCCGTTCTCCTCGAACATGGTGCGGGCGTCGTTCTTGCCCATCTTATAGATGGTACCTTCTGTCGGATCAAAGAGAACTATATTCTGCTCATTGAAGCCGATGATTAGCATTGCCGTATCATCTCTCATGTAAGCAAGCACGGGAATATCCTGATTAACGTAATAGAGCATCATGTCCATGGTACAACCCGACAAATCCAGGATATATGCATTCTTAAGGTTTTTACTCAGAATCTCGTATACCGTTTCACCCTTAGACAGCATCATCTCTGAGTTGCGCGAGATTCCGTTCAATTTGAGCATGGTATCAAGGCATACAGCAAGTGAATCCTTCGTATCAGTTACAGACTGCTCACTGATAGCCATGATCTGATTTCTGGCTACGGTTTCACCTCGCTTATACAATTCATTACCGATATTATCCGTAACGGTTCCTCTGATGCCATATGCATAGTTTACAGCTGAAGCCGGAGTATCGTAGATTCCCACAATTTCTCCGTCACCATATACTATGAATCTGTCTTCCTTCTCAACCGACTTAATAGCAAAGGTTCTTCCTCCCTCAAATATAACTTCCCTCGGAGTCAGAAGCTTAAGTGTCTTGCCATCTATGCTCTTATACATACTTAGTCTGGCTGTCTTTTGGTAGTCCTCAAGATTAACCGATTCAATCTTATTCTTTCCCTGATTCTGTTCCCTATTATTGGTAATCTGATCATCTTCTCTTGGAGTGATGGTACCTGTCTCCCTGTCATAGGATACTCTGTTCAGTGTAATCTGATTATCGTTGATACTTCCGTCAGTTACATACAATCCGTCTGAGGAATACTGCTTCAGTACCTCCTGCTTCTCATCAACAATATATACTGTATTCAGAAGGTAGATGGTATCTCCCAGTCTGTCTCTGATAATATCATTCCTATCACAGATACCGTATATCAGGTCCTCATTCATGAATCCCAAGGGTTTGATATACTGATTACTCATCTTACTTACAGTCTGTGTATTGCCCCTTGCAAGATTCATTACGTTAAGGTCTACAGTATCATCATCCTCACTCTTCTCCTGCCAACAGATAAGTCTGCCGCTGTCAGACACATAGAAGGTATCTTCATTGATATGATTGGTGATACTCTCAATGGTACCAAGAGTCGGCGAAACCTTGTATACTATGCCATCCATGAAGATAAACAAATCACCGTTACCGCTAAGATGATTCAACTTCTCAATGTCGCAGCGCAGTATGCTTTCGGAACCGTCATATGGCACAAAAGCCTGCTCCTCAACAGTATTAAGCACACTGTTGTAATAATATAGAACAACACCTACCATACCCTCATGAATACCTCTGGGGAAATATCCATATGAGATGAAAGAGATATTACCATTCTCTTCTATACTAAGCACCTGAGTATTACATACCGAATCAATATTTCTACTGTCATCTCCGGCATTCTCATATAAAGCGAAAAGTCTGATCAGTTTATTCTCATTCAGATTAATAGAATAAAGTCTTCCATCATCCTCAAAGGTCAGAATTGAACCATCTTCGCTCTCCGCAAACTCTACCTCTCCACTCTTTATTCCAAAGTCAATAGAGTTCTCGTTCAGAGCCTCCTTCTCCATAACAAAGATCTCATCCATAGTTCTGCTATATGAGAGCAGATAAGTTCTCATTCCGGTCACCCTGATTCTGTAATACTCTCTAACTTTATAGTTATGGGTCACATGATTACTGTCTGTAGATGTAACCAGATATTTGAGTTCGAAAGAACCCTGTGTGTCTCCGATCTCCTCTATGGTGACAATCGGCTCTGTCAGTCTTCTTGGTTTGATATCTCCCCATGTAAGCTGATTAATTGAGCTGTGGATATCCACTCGACCGAGATTAGTATTGTCACCATCGGAATTAGGCTCCATATATGTGGCAAACTCCCTGTTATTGTCCTTACTAAAGGTCTTATTACTGAAATCCAGAACAAAATCTATCTTATTGCTCACATCAGAATCATCAAACATGACAACCCTGGTATAATAGTACACTTCTCTTCCATCACTCAATGTAACAATAAGGACCAGGTTATACTCCTTATTCTCTTCGATAAGATCCTTAAGCTGTACTGCAGCCTTAAGATTATCCTGATAGTCACTGTAATTGATAATCTTGGTATCCTCAATCAATCGGTTGCCGTCATTACTCCTTATCTCAAGCCTCAGTGAACTGATACCCTCGTCATATTTATCTATAACAAACTGTACCATTCTGTCCTCGCCAACCGGAGTAATGGAATCTCTAATCGTGCTGGCATCCATTCTGTTAAGATAACCATGCATCTCATTGACACTTCTGCCGCCGATCTCTATATATGCAACGGGCAGACTGGGATCACTCATATCAAGTGTCATATCTGTGTTGCCTTTATTTAAATAAATAGAAAAAGTAATCAGCGATGCAATAAATACCACCACTAATACTGTCCATCTTATTATCAGCTTCTTCATTCAACAAATTAAAAATACAGACCATGCGCCACAATTCGGTGCATGGTCTGTGTCATACTATTTCAATACATTAATTCGAGCCATTGCTCTCTGAAGAGCAGCTTCAGCTCTGAAGACATCCAGGTTGTCACTCTTGTGTGCCAGTCTGTCTTCTGCCCTGTGCAGAGCACTCTGTGCTCTTGCCTCATCAATCTCCTCAGGCCACTCGATAATCTCTGCAAGGATTGTCACCGAATCAGGCAATATCTCTGCAAAACCTGCGTGAAGAGCCGCCTCCCTATTGTCTTCACCGGTTATCCTTAGTACACCCGGCTTAACAATTACGGTTAACGGAATATGATTCCTGTATATACCTATTTCACCTTCAGTGGTATTAAACTCAACCATTGTAGCTTCGCCTGTGTAGAATAC
The DNA here is from genome assembly GCA_021531795.1 of Lacrimispora saccharolytica. Taxonomy (GTDB): domain Bacteria; phylum Bacillota; class Clostridia; order Lachnospirales; family Lachnospiraceae; genus Colinaster. The sequence goes on along the minus strand of JADYUL010000003.1, from coordinate 77,838 downwards.
CCTGTTTGGTGTAATGATTTTAATTGTAAAAGTATTATCTGCCATAACTTATCTCCAATGGCTATTTTACTCTTGCCACAACATCATCTATGCTGCCCGCATTAAGGAAGTAGCTCTCCGGAATATCATCATGCTTTCCTTCAAGAATCTCCTTAAAGCCTCTGATAGTCTCAGATACAGGTACATACTTTCCTTCAAGACCGGTGAACTGTCCCGCAACGAAGAAAGGCTGTGATAAGAATCTCTGGATCTTACGTGCTCTTGATACTACAAGCTTATCTTCTTCGCCAAGCTCATCCATACCAAGAATAGCAATAATATCCTGAAGTTCCTTATACTTCTGAAGAATCTCCTGTACTCCTCTGGCAACCTTATAGTGCTCCTCACCGACAATTCTCGGGTCGAGGATTCTTGATGTAGACTCAAGCGGATCAACCGCAGGATAAATACCAAGCTCTACGATTGAACGGCTAAGAACCGTTGTCGCATCAAGGTGGGCGAAGGTTGTAGCAGGAGCCGGGTCTGTAAGGTCATCGGCTGGAACATATACAGCCTGTACCGATGTGATTGAACCGTTCTTGGTAGATGTGATTCTTTCCTGAAGGGCACCCATCTCTGTCTGAAGTGTGGGCTGGTAACCAACCGCTGAAGGAACACGTCCTAGAAGTGCGGAAACCTCTGAACCTGCCTGTGTAAATCTGAAAATATTATCAATGAAGAGAAGTACATCCTTACCTGCCTTATCACGGAAGTACTCTGCCATTGTGAGTCCTGTAAGACCTACACGCATACGTGCTCCCGGTGGCTCATTCATCTGACCGAATACCATCGTTGTCTTATCGATAACTCCGGATTCCTTCATCTCGTAATATAAGTCATTACCTTCTCTTGTACGCTCACCTACACCTGTGAATACTGAATATCCACCGTGCTCAGTAGCGATATTTCTAATAAGCTCCTGAATAAGTACGGTCTTACCAACTCCGGCACCGCCGAACAAACCGATCTTACCACCCTTCTGATAGGGACAGAGAAGGTCAACGACCTTAATACCTGTCTCAAGAATCTCTGCCTCTGTTGCCTGCTCAACAAACTCCGGAGCAGGTCTGTGAATTGGAGCATATTCTTCAACTTCCGGAGCCTCAATATTATCAATAGGCTCACCAAGTACATTGAACATTCTGCCCAATGTCTTCTCACCAACGGGAACTGAAATAGGTGCACCGGTTGCAACTGCTTCCATTCCTCTAACAAGTCCATCTGTAGGACCCATGGCAATACATCTTACTGTGTCATCACCAAGGTGGGATGATACCTCAACCACAAGCACCTTGCCATCCTGTCTGGTGATCTTAATTGCCTCATTGATTTCAGGCAATTCACCATCATTAAACTTGATATCAAGTACGGCACCGATGATCTGTGTAATCTTTCCTACACGCTTATCTGCCATTGTAAATTCCTTTCTGTTTATACTGTACCTACACTAAGCCTGAGCCTGTGAACCGGCAATAATCTCTGTAAGTTCCTGAGTAATGGAACCCTGTCTTGCTCTGTTATACAGGAGAGTCAGCTTATCTATCATCTCCTCAGCATTGCTGGTAGCGTTATCCATAGCCTGCATTCTGGCTCCGTTCTCACTCGCAACGGATTCAACCATTCCACCGTATATCAGACTGGTGACATACTTAGGAATAATCAGGTCTAATGCCTCCTCTTCTACAGGCTCAAAGTTCATGGGAATGTCGTTTATGGAATCATTCTCAGTCTCTTCAGATTCAACCGGCAGAAGCTTCATTAATCTCGGTTCATGTGTAACTGTATTCTTGAAATGTGTATAAGCAAGATAAATCTCTCCAATTTCTCCTGCCTTATACAATTTCAGTAATTCATCACACAATCCCATAGCATCAATATATTCAGGATTGTCTATCATCTCAGAATAATCTTCAGCAAGCTTAACTCCGTATCTTGTCATAGCCTCTCTTCCCTTCTTACCAAGGGTGTAGACAACCAGGTCCTCCTTAGGAAGCTCGGATTTGGTAATAAGCTTTACAACATTGGAGTTGTATCCGCCCGCAAGACCTCTGTTACCGGTAATCATGATAACAGCCTTCTTCTTACATTCGGATTCCTTCACATATACATGGTCTATATTGCCTGCCTTAGACAGCATCGACTGAACGGTACGATACATATAATCGAAGTAGTCTCTGCTATTCTCAGCTATCTGCTTGCTTCTCTGAAGCTTGACAGTTGATACCAGCTTCATGGCTTTAGTGATTTGTCCGGTACTCTGTATACTGCTTTTACGTCTCTTGATGTCTCTCATGGACGCCATGAATATCACCTTCCAATCTCAAAAACCACTACTTGAACTGCTCCTTGAATTCAACGATTGCCTTATTAAGGAGTTCATCTGTAGCATCACTGATCTGCTTCTCTTCTGCAATCGCCTTGGGAATCTCAGGATACTTTGTATCTAAGAATTCAAACAGTTCAGACTCAAATCTGGTAATATCTGCTGTGTCAACATCAAGCAGATACTTGTTGGTAGCAACGTAGATTATTATTACCTGATACTGAACCGGCATCGGCTTGTATTGTGGCTGCTTGAGAATCTCCTTGATTCTCTCGCCCTGTGCCAGCTTCTCCTTGGTGTCGGCATCAAGCTCTGAACCAAACTGTGCAAAGCTTGCAAGCTCTCTGTACTGAGCAAGCTCCACTCTGATGGGAGCGGATATCTTCTTCATAGCCTTAATCTGTGCCGCACCACCTACTCTTGATACCGAAAGACCGGCATTAACAGCAGGACGGAAGCCTGAATTAAACATCTCTGTTTCAAGATAAATCTGACCGTCTGTAATAGAGATTACATTAGTCGGAATATATGCAGATACGTCACCTGCCTGTGTCTCAATTATGGGAAGAGCAGTAAGTGATCCACCGCCGTATTCTTCACTCATTCTTGCAGCTCTCTCAAGCAGTCTGCTGTGGAGATAGAATACATCTCCGGGATATGCCTCACGTCCTGGTGGACGCTTAAGCAGAAGTGAGAGTGTACGGTATGCTGTTGCATGCTTACTCAAGTCATCGTAAACAACAAGAACATCCTCTCCGTTCTCCATCCACTCCTCACCGATGGCACAGCCGGCATAAGGTGCAATATACTGAAGCGGTGCAAGCTCACTTGCAGTTGATGCAACTACGGTTGTATATGCCATTGCTCCGTACTCCTCAAGAGTCTTCACGATATTGGCAACTGTTGATGCCTTCTGTCCGATGGCAACGTAGATACACTTCACGCCCTGACCCTTCTGATTAATGATTGTGTCAATCGCAATAGCAGTTTTTCCCGTCTGACGGTCACCGATAATAAGCTCTCTCTGACCTCTTCCGATGGGAACCATGGAGTCAATTGCCTTAATTCCTGTCTGGAGCGGAGTGTCTACCGACTTACGGGTAATAACACCGCTTGCCACTCTTTCAATCTGACGATATTTCTCAGTCTGGATAGGTCCCTTGCCATCAATAGGCTGACCAAGTGCATTAACTACACGACCAAGCATCGCATCACCTACAGGTACCTCTACTACTCGTCCTGTAGTCTTAACGATGTCCCCCTCATTGATATTCTTCTGGTTACCCAAGAGAACGACACCTACGTTGTCCTCCTCGAGGTTAAGTACCATTCCGAATACCTCTCCCGGGAACTCAAGAAGCTCACCCTGCATAGCCTTCTCAAGGCCATGAACACGGGCAATACCGTCTGCCACCTGAATAACAGTACCTGTATCAGATACCTCCAATTCATTGGCATAACGCTTGATCTGATCCTTGATGACTGAACTTATCTCTTCTGGTCTTAAATTCATGGATCTGTTCCTTTCTACCTTCTAACCAAGCTGAATTTTAATCAAATCCTGCTTGAGCTTCATAATCTTTGTCTGTACACTACTGTCTACGATTCTGTCTCCGATACGAATCTGCATTCCACCAATAAGTTCTTCATTAATGAGGTAATGCATCTCCATAGTCTTATAGTCTGTAGTGCCTAACAGCTTAGCTTCCACCATCTTCTTCTGCTCATCGCTAAGTTCTGACGGTGTGGTCACATAAGCCACTCCAATGCCCTTCAGTTTCTTAACCTCGTCAATGAAATACTCCAGTATCTCATCGATGCAGTCGAATCTGTTCTTCTCGACTACGATCTTTAAGAATCCCAAAAGCTCGTCTGTAATCCTTCCCGTGAATACATTGCTTATGATATCAAGCTTATCATCAACACTTATTCTCGGATTATTGATGCAGCTGCCAAGATCCGGATTGTCTTTCAATACCTCTCTTAACGCAACCACTTCCTCATCGAAGGAATCAAGCTTATCCTCTTCCACGGCTATACTTAACAGGGCATCACCATAGGTCTTAGATATTAGCTTTGCCATGTTCCATCACCTATTTCCTTCAATGTGTCTTCTACAAGACGATCCTGGACATTGATATCCATGTTATCGCCAATAACCTTCTTAGCCATAGCAGACGCAACGTTAATCATCTCTTTCTTAACGTCATCGGCTACGCGCTGTTTCTCAAGCTCAGCCTCAGTATTGGCTCTCTCAATAATACCTCTGGCATCTTCCTTAGCCTTAGCTACTATCGATGCTTCATTATCAAGAGCTTTCTTTCTTGCTTCACTAAGAATTGTCTCTGCTTCTTTGTTTATTTCACGAAGCTTCTGCTCATATTCTTCCTTAAGGGCATTGGCTGAATCCATGCTCTCCTTAGCTGTATCAAGTTCTTCCTTAATCTTGTCCTGACGCTTCTGCAAGAATTCTCTTGCCGGATTGAAGAAGAAATATGATGCGAAGAAGAATAATGCAATGACAGCAATTAATGTCAGAGTAGCATCAGCCAACAACTGGAAATCGATATTAAACAATCTGTCTTCCATAACATCCGCTGCCAAAAGCAGACCTGTTCCAATATTACTCAACGTATTTGCCTCCTTTCTTAAGAATTCTACCGAAAGGTTTTATTTTGCCAATGGCTTTACGAAGAGTAAAAGCATAGCAACAAGAAGACCGTAAAGACCTGTTGTCTCGGCAACGGCCTGTCCTAAAAGCATGGTTCCTGTAACATCACCCTTAGCTCCGGGGTTACGTCCTACTGCTGCTGCCGCATGACCAGCCGCAATACCCTGGCCTACACCGGGTCCGATACCTGCGATAACTGCAAGACCTGCACCTATTGCAGAACATCCCAATACAAAATTTGTGTTGAATTCCATAGTAAATTCCTCCATTAAAAATTTATTGTTTAATATTTGAATTAATATTATTCACTTACTGTCATGGCGTCTGACAAATATGTCATGGTCAGCATACAGAATACATAGGTCTGGATCGCTCCTGAAAAGAGATCAAAGTATACATGAAGTGCTGCAGGCCAGATTATAGCGATTTTGCTAAGCAGACCATAGATCAGTGCCATCATAACGGTTCCCGATAAAACATTGGCGAAGAGACGCAGCGACAGTGAAATCGGCACTGCTATATCACCGATTATATTGATGGGAGCCCATATCGGCCAGGGATCACACAGACCCTTGATGAAGCCGGATACTTTCTGGTACCTGAGTTTATTAATAAATACCAGTGTAAAAGTTATAAGTCCGAGCGGAAGAGTAACACCGTAGTCAGCTGTCGGCGGTCTTAAGCCCAGCAGACCCGATATGTTACTGAACAGAATGAATATAAATATCGTTCCGATGTAATTCTTGAAGTTCTTACCATTGGCTCCCATGGTCGAGTCGACCATTCCGTCAAGCTTCTCAACGATAAGCTCCACCACATTCTGAAAGCCTGTGGGCACCTCCTTGGCATTCTTCATCGCCCTGCCCGCCAGATACATGAAGGTACAGATGGTAATCAGTACTATCAGTATGCAGATATGTGATGTTGTGATCCACACCTCGTGTCCGAAGAAGCTGTATGAGAACACCCCATGGATCATGAAGTCTATATTGTCAGCTCCGGATAACATTATGCCCGTATTCATAATGTAACCTCCCTTTTTATATATTTATCGTAAATAAATCTCTTTACTATCGGCTGCATATGAGCTGCCACCGAAATTCCACGTTCACCCAATGCTGCCGCTAAGAAGTAAGGTCCGTAGTACTTGGCAACCATATAGAACACGAAGAGGGCAATAAAATATCTTATCATGTAATACAGATTCCCTTTAGCCTGAGCCCGCTTCTCATTGCCCGAATTCTCACTTAGGTTCCTGTCTATCGACCACCACATATGTACTGCAGCAAAAGCGGCCAGTCCGATTCCTATCCATAAACAAAGCGAATAGATTTTTTTATCAGGCACAAACCAAACAAATGCAAGCTGTGCAAAACCGCCCCAAATCAGAATTCCTATCAGAAGTTCCAACAGTTCCTCATTTATCTTTTGAAGAAGTTCTACTGCCCTTGCAAGCATTGTCGTTCCTCATTTCTCTCTTAGCCAGAATGTATATATTCCGTCCGCCGGCGATCGCACCCAAAAAGAACAGAATAATAAAAAATACAGACGTGTCCAGTTTACTGTCAATCAGATAACCCAAAAAGGAGCATAGTCCTATCGGCACTATCATATTGATAGCAAACTGTGTAATGTATGTAAGTAATCTTAAGTAATTTCGCTTGTTTTCCACTATTTTCCTTACCTAAAATCAATCTATATCATTATACTAAAATACTTACACTCTGTAAAGAATTGACGAGGGTGAAATTAACAGTTAAAATCGAGTAAAATACCCGTTGACAGATATTTAATCGGAGAGAACATATGGCAATAAAACTTTATCGCAGGCGCCTTATTCCCGATGAATTAATCGAGCTTAAGGATGACATCATCTTAAGTCACGAAAACAATGTGCTCGTCACCAAATGGGAGGTTCTCCATCCACGCCATGATTTCACTCACGGCTACTCTGCCTACTTCTTTGATGACGGGGTCAAGGTGAGTAAATTTCTTAAGGCGGACGGCTCGCTCCTCTACTGGTATTGCGACATTATTACTGCCAATTACAGCAGTGACAAAAACGAAATAACCGTTATCGACCTTCTCGCTGACGTTACCGTCGACCCGCATGGTATTATGAATGTCCTCGATATCGACGAGCTGTGTGAAGCAAGAGAGAAGAAATTGATCGACGATGACAGATTCTTTTTGTCAGTTAAGCAGTTAGGTACACTAATCACCACAATCCAGGCGGGCAATTTTAATAAATATACCGATGTACTGAACATCGACGAATAATACTCGGAATAACTGTTATATTACAGATTCGGATATGTAAAAAGCGCGGAGACTTACATTTAGGTCCTCCGCGCTTTTTACAATAATTGATTTAATAGAATATGTGATCACCAATCTGGATTCCAGAGAGACCCTCAACAGGGGTTCTGAAGTAAACACAGTTGCCGACATTCGTCTGACCTGCCATGGCCTCATCAGCTGCCTTGTAGCAGGCTGCTGTTGCCTTATTCTCCGCAAGCGCAAGGGCCAGATGTCCGTCGCCCACCGGAGAGAACTGCTTGTTCTGATAGATAACACCGACAACAGTATCAGGATAGACAGAACTGAGCACCCTGTTTATTACAACACTTCCGACTGCGAGCTGTCCCGCGTAGGGCTGATTGCCTGCTTCACAATAGATGAGATTGGCCAGAAGCATTCTGTCACCCTCGGCAAACTGTACCTCGGATATATCTCTCCACTCAGACTGGGCAGCAAGTTTTGACATGGCAATCTCTTCCGCCAGCTGTTTCTTAAGCGCGGCAATATCCTGTGCCTCCTGCTTGGCCTGCTCCTCAATCGCGTCGGCCAGCGCCTCCGCCTGCTTAATCTGACCGGAATACTGCGTAATTGAGCTGGAAGTATCGCTTACATATCCTGCTACCTTCTGCTGCTCTGCATATGTCTCCTCATGATATTCATCAAGTGTAGCCTTCTCATCCTCAAGCTTAGCCTTGAGTTCCTCCACCTTCTGCCTGGTCGCCTTGAATTCGTCAAGTTTCTGCCTATCATATTCCGCAAGTTCTTCAATGTAGCCTGCCTTGTTCATGGCATCGGCGAAGCCTGTTGAACTGACCAATATGTCCAGATATGTCTGATCCTTCTTTTCATAGATAAACTTGATTCGCGCCTTCATAGCCTCGTATTGGGCATTTTCCTCGGCAATCGCTTCGTTTAGATCCTCTGTTGTAGTCTCAATCTCCGCGTTTTTTGAATCAATCTTATCCTCAAGTTCGGCGAGATTATCACTTACCTCGGTAAGCTGGCTGGTCAGCTGATTAAGCTTGCCTTGTAGTCCATCCTTGACAAAGGTCAATGCATCGATATTATCTTGTGTGTTCTTAAGATTGTCCTTGGTCTGCTGATGATTCCGCTCTGCCTCTTCTATCCGGTTCTTAAGCGCATCTATGTCGGCCTTAGCCTCAATAGACGGCAGCCACAGCAATATGAGCAGAATTACCAGCAACGTAGCCCCAAGTCTGCGTCTCTTTTTATTCATTGGTGATTACCTATACATCAATGGATAAGGTTCTTCCTGTATGTTCATATTTCACGTAGGTTACGCCGGCCGCATCAAACATCCGCTTGGCAGCTGTATTTCCCGGCGTTCCGTTGTATTTGTCACTGTCATAGATGACTGTCTTGATTCCGCTTTGAATGATAGCCTTGGCACACTCATTGCATGGAAAAAGCGACACATACAATTTACTGCCCTCTAAGCTGCCACCTCTGAAATTAAGTATTGCATTCAATTCACTGTGGGTAACATAGGCATACTTGCTGTGAAGCATATCACCTTCTCTGTCCCACGGAAAATCATCATCTGAGCATCCCTTGGGAAAACCGTTATAGCCCATGGACAGAATATTGTTATCCTCGCTTACGATACAGGCACCCACCTGGGTGTTGGGATCCTTGGATCTCATGCCCGCAAGCTTTGATATCCCCATAAAATATTCATCCCATCTTATGTAGTCTTCTCTTTTCATGTAAACCCCGTTTATTTGGTTCCGAAGATTCTGTCTCCTGCATCTCCGAGTCCCGGAACAATATATGCGTGCTCGTTCAGCTTCTCATCTAAGGCTCCGACATAGATGTCCACGTCAGGATGAGCCTCCTTAAGTACCTCTAAGCCCTCCGGTGCTGCAATTATACACATAAAGTGGATGTTCTTACAGCCCTTATCCTTAAGCATAGATATTGCAGCTGCTGCCGAACCGCCTGTTGCAAGCATGGGATCTACAACGAATACCTCTCTCTCACCACAGTCCTCAGGAAGCTTGCAGTAATATTCTACAGGCTTATGTGTCTCAGGGTCTCTGTACAGTCCGATATGTCCAACCTTGGCTGCCGGAATAAGTTCAAGCACTCCGTCCACCATACCGAGTCCTGCTCTCAAGATTGGAATGATTGCCATCTTCTTGCCCTTAAGTTCCTTAACCGTAGTCTCACAGATAGGAGTCTTAATCGTAACATCCGAAAGCTCCAGATCTCTGGTAGCCTCATAACAGATGAGCATTGCAATCTCCGATACTGTCTGACGGAAGTCCTTGGTACCTGTCTCTTCCCTTCTGATGTATCCAATCTTGTGTTTAATGAGTGGATGATCCATAATTACTACTTTTGCCATAATAACCTCCTTAACCGGGTTCCTGCCCCAATAATATTACCCTTCTATAAGATCAATTCTCTTCTGGTGTCTCTCATCACCCGAGAATGGTGTATCCAAGAATGTGTCTGTAATCTCCTTTGCCATGTTGATGCCAATCAGTGCGGCACCCATGGCAAGCATATTGGCATCATTGTGAAGTCTTGTCATCTTAGCCGACAACGGCTCCGAGCAGAGCGCACATCTGATTCCCTTAACCTTGTTGGCAGTAATTGAAATGCCGATTCCCGTTGTACAGATTACAATCCCCTTATCACAAGTCTTATCTGCCACCTTAAGTGCAGCCTCACGACCATAAATGGGATAATCACATCTCTCCTTCCTGTCGCAGCCCACATCAACTACTTCTATTCCTCGCTCGATAAGGTGCTTCTTAATCTCCTCCTTGAGGTCATATCCGCCATGATCACATCCGATAGATACCTTCATTCTTCTTCCTCCTGTCTTAAATCTATAACCTGATGACCTGCCGCCTTAAGCAGCCTGTTCATAATTGCTCCGCCAAGCCCTCCTTCATCAAAGGCTTCCGAATAGATTACCTCCATATCCTCATCATCAAATTCCCTGAGAATACTGTACAGTCTGTGAGCTATTTCTTCCTCATCCGTTCTGCTGCCCACACACTTAATATTAGCGCAGCTGTAGTTAGAAACATTCTCACCGGTCGCAATAACTCCAACCTTCTTCCCCGAAGACTCCATTGAAGCACAGGCTAAATTGATATATTCTACAACCTCATCCTCCGGTCCCTTCACAACAGTAAGGTCACCCTTAGGTGCGTAATGCCTGTATCTCATACCCGGCGCCTTGGGCCTCTCAGTACACGCCGCATCAAGAATGGTTGGATCGATCGTAACCTCTCCCACTACTTCCTCAAGCATCTCCTTAGTGATATAACCGGGCCTCAGTATCATTGGCTTTTCACTTGTTATGTCAACTATTGTCGACTCCAGTCCGATCCTTGAATCATCGCCCTTAATTATCATGTCTATCCGGCCGTCCATATCCTCTTCGACGAATCTGGCGGAGGTTGGACTCGGTCTTCCCGAGATATTGGCACTCGGTGCCGCCACATATCCACCCGAAGCACGGATAAACGCGCGTGCAACTGAGTCAACCGGCATTCTTACAGCAACTGTATCCAGACCCCCCGTCGTATCATACGGTACCGCATCACTCTTAAAAAATATCATGGTTAAGGGTCCCGGCCAGAAATAGTCCGCAAGCTTAAGTGCCGAAGCCGGAATATCGCTTACAATCCTGTCAAGTGCTTCCATATCGGCAATATGGACAATCAGCGGATTGTCACTGGGTCTTCCCTTTGCTGCATATATCTTCCTGCTCGACTCTCTGTTCAGGGCATCTCCACCCAGTCCGTAGACTGTCTCTGTGGGAAAAGCGACCAGACCACCCCTCTTAATAATATCCCCGGCGCGGTCTATTATATCCTGATCTATATTATTTTCATCAATGAATACTATTTCCGTTTTCATAGTCCTATATATTCTACCACATTTTCTATAATATATCACAAAAAAGGATTCGCTTTTAGCCAAAGAGGCCAATCGCGAACCCTTATTATTTAAAACAACTTTTTCTTTTTCTTCGTGTCCTTCTCAGAACCACCTTTATTTTTTGACTCCTGGAATCTCTTTGCAAAGTTCAGTGAGTCATCATACGCCTCGTCATACTTCTCAAGCAGCGACTTGGCCTCATGAGGCAATTTCTCCGGAACCTGAACCACGAGTGTAACATAGTGGTCGCCTCTTATCTCCTTATTGCGAAGTGAAGGAACACCCTTACCCTTAAGTCTGATTCTGGTATCTGTCTGTGTACCCGGCTTAACCTCATAGATCACCTTACCGTCAACAGTATCTATTACGATCTCACCGCCCAAAGCAGCAATGGGGAATGAAATAGGCACTGTAGAGAATATGTTGGTCTCCTGCCTCTGGAATATCGGATGTCTTCCGACAATTACCTCAACAAGCACATCTCCTCTTGGTCCGCCGTTGATTCCCGGCTCACCCTGACCTGACAGTCTCTTGCACTGTCCGTTGTCGATACCTGCAGGAATATCCACTGCAAATCTCTTCTTCATAGGAATGTATCCCGTTCCTCTACAGTCAGGACACTTCTCCTTAATCACCTTGCCCCTGCCCTGGCAGTCAGGACAGGTCTGTACATTACGTACAGTACCAAAGAATGACTGCTGAGAGAATACAACCTGACCCTTACCTCCACACTTGCTACAGGTTACGGGAGAGGTTCCGGGCTTCGCGCCGGAACCCTTACAGGTCTTACACTCTTCCTTAACGGTAAGCTCTATCTCCTTCTCACAGCCAAAGATAGCATCCTCGAAGGTGATACGCACTGAAGTACGTACGTTGCTACCCTTCATCGGACCATTGCTCGCTGCACCTCTTCTGGTTGCACCGCCGAACAAATCTCCAAACAGATCTCCAAACATATCAGTGAAGTCTGTACCGTTGAAGTCAAATCCTCCGAAGCCGCCGGCACCTGCACCGGTTCCGTCAAAGGCCGCATGACCAAACTGATCATACTGGCGTCTCTTCTCCGGATCGCTTAGTACAGCATATGCCTCACTGGCTTCCTTGAATTTCTTCTCCGCTTCGGCATCACCGGGATTCATATCCGGATGATATTTCTTAGCAAGAACACGATATGCTTTTTTCAGTGCTGCATCATCGGCGTTTCTGTCAACACCCAGCACCTCATAGTAATCTCTTTTCTGTTCAGCCATTATTCTTATACCTCACGGAAGTCTCCGTCAATAATATCGTCATCTGAAGCAGAGCTGTCTGCACTGCTCTGAGCTGCTCCGTCAAAGCCTCCCATGTCAGAACCTGCGCCCTGTGCACCTGCTGCACCCTGAGCCTGCTCATACATCTTGGCAAATAAGCTCTGTGCACCGGTCATAAGCTTCTCCTGAGCTGCCTTCATCTCGCTAACCTGATCAGGAGTCATCTCAGTATCCTTTGTCTTCTCAAGGATGTCCTTAAGGGCCTGAAGGTCTGCCTCAACAGTTGCCTTCTCTGAAGCGTCTACCTTGTCACCAACCTCATTAAGGGCCTTCTCTGTCTGGAATACGAAGCTGTCTGCCTCATTTCTCGCATCGATGGCTTCCTTTCTTGCCTTATCCTGAGCCTCATACTCCTGAGCTTCCTTAACAGCTCTGTCGATCTCATCATCTGACATAGATGAGCCTGCTGTAATTGTAATATGCTGCTCCTTACCTGTTCCAAGGTCCTTGGCAGATACGTTAACAATACCGTTTGCATCGATATCAAAAGTAACCTCAATCTGAGGAACACCTCTCATTGCCGGAGGGATTCCGTCAAGTCTGAACTGACCAAGACTCTTGTTATCCTTAGCAAACTGTCTCTCACCCTGTACTACGTTGATATCAACTGCTGTCTGATTATCAGCTGCTGTAGAGAAGATCTGGCTCTTCTTGGTAGGAATTGTTGTATTTCTCTCAATAAGTCTTGTTGCAATACCGCCCATAGTCTCAATTGAAAGAGAAAGTGGTGTTACATCAAGAAGAAGGATTTCACCTGCACCTGCATCTCCGGCAAGCTTACCACCCTGGATAGATGCACCGATTGCTACGCACTCATCGGGGTTAAGGCTCTTAGAAGGCTCCTTACCTGTAAGCTGTCTAACCTTATCCTGTACTGCAGGAATTCTTGTTGATCCACCAACGAGGAGAACCTGTCCAAGGTCAGAATTGGTAAGTCCTGCATCTCTCATGGCATTCTGAACAGGGATAGCTGTTCTCTCAACCAGGTCATTGGTAAGCTCATCGAACTTAGCACGTGTAAGGTTCATATCGAAATGCTTGGGACCCTCAGCTGTTGCTGTGATGAATGGCAGGTTAATATTAGTTGTTGTTGCGCTTGAAAGCTCCTTCTTAGCCTTCTCAGCTGCCTCCTTAAGTCTCTGAAGAGCCATCTTATCAGTTGATAAATCTACACCCTCCTTAGCCTTGAATTCAGCAAGCATCCAGTCGATAATCTTCTGGTCGAAATCATCACCACCAAGGTGTGTATCACCGTTTGTGGCAAGAACCTCGATTACGCCGTCACCAATCTCAATGATTGATACATCGAATGTACCACCACCGAGGTCGTATACCATAATCTTCTGCTCTTTTTCATTATCAAGACCATATGCAAGAGCTGCTGCAGTAGGCTCGTTGATAATTCTTTTAACCTCAAGACCCGCAATTTTACCGGCATCCTTAGTTGCCTGACGCTGAGCATCGTTGAAGTAAGCGGGAACTGTGATAACAGCCTCAGATACCTTCTCACCGAGGTAGCTCTCAGCGTCTGCCTTAAGCTTCTGAAGAATCATAGCTGAAATCTGCTGTGGAGAGTACTTCTTGCCATCGATTGTACGACCTCTGTCAGTACCCATATCTCTCTTGATCGAAGCAATGGTCTTGTCTGCATTGGTTACTGCCTGACGCTTAGCGGGCTCACCTACCAGTCTCTCTCCATTATTTGTGAATGCTACAACCGAGGGTGTTGTTCTTGCTCCCTCTGTGTTTGCGATAACGGTGGGCTTACCACCTTCCATAACAGCTACGCAGCTGTTAGTTGTACCTAAATCAATACCAATAATCTTGCTCATATCTATTTCCTCCTTAGATTATTATCCATTAATTGAAAAATTACTCACGACTCAGTTCTTCGCTATTTTACAACCGAAACCATACTGTGTCTTACTACACTGCCATGATGTGTGTAGCCCTTCTGAAGCTCCTGAGCTACAACGCCTGACTCAAACTCCTCACTCTCAACCTGCATTACCGCGTTGTGGAGGTTGGGGTCGAAGGGCTGTCCCAGTGCCTCAATAGGCTTAACATCCATTTTATCGAGTTCATCCATCAGCTGCTTGTATATCATGTTCATACCATCATATACGGGGCCTCTCTGCTCCTCTGTGATGGATGCAAGTCCTCTTTCGAAGTTGTCTACAACCGGAAGGAGCTTCTCGATAACGCTTCTGGCTCCCATATCGAACATGGTAGACTTCTCTTTCTCTGTTCTCTTTCTGAAGTTCTCAAACTCAGCCATCTGACGCTTAACTCTGTCTTCAAGCTCAGCATTCTTGCTCTCGAGGGCATCAAGCTTCTTGTCCTTCCTGCCCTTCTTACAGCTACACTTCTCATCCTTAGCGTCGGTATCGGCTGCTTCCTCTGAAGGTGCATCCGAAACGGAAGCATCTGCATCTGTCTCTGCTTCGTTAACCTCTGTTGTATCAGCGGTATTGTCGGCTTCGACCTCATCATCCTTTCCCGGATTGTTCATCTTATCCTCATCGAGGATTTCCTCTGTATTCTCTGCCATATCTTATTCCTTTCTGTCTATTCGTCCTTCTTATATATTGAATCGAGCTGCTTCATCACACCCTTAAGGTTATCGACTACTTTATCGTAATCCATTCTCTTAGGTCCGATGATTCCTATCGTTCCCTTCATTCCGTCTCCCAGGTCGTAGGTCGCCGTAACAATACTGCAATCCTTCATGCTTTCTACCGGGTTCTCATTGCCTATATAGACCTGAATACCGGTGTTCTCCTCTTCACTCAGTGTACGTATCACCAGTTCGCCAAGAGCACCCTTCTCTTCAAAGGTCTCAATAAGTTCACTTGCCTTGTTATTCTCCGTAAGCTCAGGATACTTGAAGATGTTGTTGGCACCGGAGGTATATATCTGTAGGTCATCCTCGCTGTGAATGGCTTCCGCTATCGAATCCACAACCTCACTGACTATATCAGAGTGTATACCTGCCTTTTGCTTGATCCCTGCTATAAGTGCTAAGTTTATCTCCTCTATTGCCAAACCGTTAAGATTGGTGTTCAGAAGAATGTTTAACTTAAGTATTGTCTCTTCGCTTATATCTTCCTTGGTGTTGATGATGCTGTTCTTTATTACATTACCTTCAACGACCACAACCACCAGCAGCTGAGAAGAATTAACCTTGCTAAGCTGAATAAGCTTAAGTTTGTTCCTGTGGATGCTTGGAGCTGATACCATGCTGGCATAATTGGTATTGACCGCAAGAAGCTTGGCTGTCTGCTTAAGCAGGTTATCCAGCCTCTCCTCCTTCTCGATGAGCTCACTCTTAAGCTCCTCAACCTCTCTTTCCTTCTCCTTCATCATCTCGTCTACATATACTCTGTATCCCAGATCCGAAGGAATACGTCCGGCTGAGGTGTGTGGCTGAATGATGTATCCCATCTCCTCAAGGTCTGCCATCTCGTTACGTATGGTAGCTGAACTCAGGTTTAAGTCTGTATATTTTGAAATTGTTCTGCTTCCTACAGGCTCTCCTGTCTCCAAATAATTCCTAACGATCGCCTGTAAGATTATCATCTTACGTTCTGTCAGTTCCATTTGTTTTACCGTTTGTTAGCACTCAATATCTTCGAGTGCTAACATCCTCTGAAGCCTAAGATAGCACTATCCCCCACTACTGTCAATAAGATAAATCTAAACAATTTATAAATATGATTAAGAATGAATGGGCACAAAAAAAGGGCAGTGCCCATGCACTGCCCAAGGTCTCAATATTAGATACCGAATACTCCCTGGATGTCTCCGTTGAATACATAGTATACATTAGCTTCCTCAGCCTTAACATAGAGCTCCATACTCTTAAGCTCAGAAGACTTCTTACCAAGGTCATACACCCATACGTCCTTAGCAATCTTCTCGATATCTGCTGAAGAATACTTTCTGTCAGCAACCTCGATAACTACGTTAGTCTTAACTGCAGTCTTCTTAGGAGCTGCTGCCTTAGTCTCTGTAGCCTTCTTAGCAGGTGCTTTCTTGGGAGCTGCTGTCTTCTTAGGTGTTGCTGCCTTCTTAGATGCTACTTCCTTCTTAGGGGCTGCTTCCTTCTTAGCAGGCTCTGACTTAGGGGCTACTGCTGCCTTAGGTGCTGCTACAGCCTTAGGTGCCTCTGCTGCCTTAGTCTCAACCTTAGCCTCCACCTTAGTCTCAACCTTGGTCTCAACAGGCTTAACTTCCTTAGATGCTACTGTCTTCTTAACTGTTGCTTTTACCTTCTCTGCCATGTTGTTGTCTCCTTAATCTAAACAATCCAAACCTATATTTATCTAAACCCGATCAGTAGTTCTCTTTCACAAATCTCCTCAACGCTTCAAGCGATCTTTCTACCTTCTCGGTTTCGATACAGTATGCAAGTCTAAAGTATCCCGGACATCCGAAGGAGTCCGCAGGTACTCCGATGAAATCATATTTGCATCCCTTCTTGCAGAATGCTACGGAGTCCTCCTCAAGAGCCTTGGGGAAGATGTAGAATGTTCCACTCGGTCTTACGACCTCAAAGCCCAGATTCGTAAGCTCATCATACAAAAGATTCATATTCTTCTCATATACGGACATATCAGCAGTAACCGACAGATTCTCCGAAACAGCCCACTGTATAATAGAAGAAGGACAGTTATGACCTATTCCCCTTGATATCTGTCCACACATTACAATCATCTTGCAAGCATCGGGACAGGCGGGATTTACGGCCACATATCCTATTCTCTCTCCGGGTACGGACAGAGACTTAGAGAACGAATAACAGGTGATTGTAGCATCGTAATACTTAGCCGGATATGGCTGTGATTTACCGTCAAATACTATCTCTCTGTATGGTTCGTCCGATATGAGATATATAATATGCCCATATTCCCTACTTTTGTCAAGTAGTATTTTCGATAACTTCTTAATCGTAGCCTCAGAATAGACAATTCCCGAGGGATTGTTCGGTGTGTTTACGAGCACTGCCATAGTGCGCTCATTTATCATTTCTTCAAAGGCTTCGAAGTTAATCTGGAAGTCGGTGAGGCTCGGTTTTACCACCTTAAGTTCTACACCGGCATGTGTGATATAAGGAATATATTCAGGGAAAAAGGGTGCAAAAGTAATAACCTCATCATTGGGTTCACATACAAGCCTTACTGCATGTGCAATAGCTCCTGCGGCACCGCTTGTCATAAAGATATGGTCCATGGTGTAATTCATGCCAAACCTTCTGTTCAGAGACTCTGCTACCGCGGTTCTTACCTCAGCAATTCCCAGGCTCTGACTGTATCCGTGAAGGTCCATCGGAGACTTCTCACCGATCAGTCTGATAATACTGTTATTGAAGCTCTCGGGAACGGGAACCGAAGGATTGCCCAATGTATAGTCAAATACATTCTCATATCCTATCTCCCTGCCCCGGGCTACAGCATATTCTGATAATTCTCTGATAACCGACTTCTTAGTCAGCATATCAACATACTTACCTGCTAACACTTATACCCCTCTTATCCAGATACATGCATACAAACTCCGCAAGGTCGTCTACACTGCAGGTTCCCGTGTTAATGCACAGATCGTAATTATCTGAGTCGCTCACACTTTTCCCGGTGTAATGTCTGTAATAGTTCTCACGATGTCTGTCTATTGCATCGATTCTCTTAATGATTTCCTTCTCGGGAAGGCCACATACCTCAACGGCTCTTCTTACGCAGTCTGCATGACTTGCATAGCAATACAGTCTGACCACGTCCTCTCTGCCATTAAGTATGGCATCCGCACACCTACCCATTATAATACAATTCTTCTCATCTGCAAGTTTTCTTATCATCTGAGCCTGCAATCTGAAAAGATTGGCTTCGCTTGAATACTTCTTATCCGATGCCGGAAGCGGAGTCGGATTCTTCTTCCACTTGAGGTCCTGACCAAAATATGCCTTCTTCAATGTCTCATCCGACTCTCCGAAGAGTGCCTCGTTAATTCCGGTCTCATCGGACAGCATTCTCATAAGCTCCGTATCATAGAAATCAATATTCAGTTTTGCAGCCAGGGCCTTACCCATAACTCGGCCACCGCTTCCATATGTTCTGCCTATTGTAATAACCATGGCAACCTCCCATTCCGTTATGTACTATTCTCCCAGGTATGCCTTCTTTACCGATTCATCGTTAAGAAGGCTTGAAGCATCACCGCTCAGAGTGATATTGCCTGTCTCAAGTACATAAGCTCTGTCTGCAATTGACAATGCCTTCTTCGCATTCTGCTCAACGAGAAGAACCGTGGTTCCCTCTGCGGAGATATCCCTGATAATACTGAATATCTCCTCTACGAATATGGGTGATAGACCCATCGAGGGCTCATCCATAAGGATTAGCTTAGGATGGCTCATAAGAGCTCTTCCCATGGCAAGCATCTGCTGTTCACCACCTGAAAGAGTACCCGCAATCTGATTCCTACGCTCCATCAATCTGGGGAATCTCTTATATACCATATTCAGGGTATCCTCTAATTCCTTCTTGTCACTTCTAGTATACGCTCCAAGCTTAAGATTCTCAAGAACGGTAAGCTCCGAAAACACTCTTCTGCCCTCAGGAACGTGTGCCATTCCAAGCGACACCATCTTGTGAGCAGCAAGATTGGTGATGTCCTTGCCCATGAATGTGACACTGCCTGCGCTCTTTGACAGAAGACCGCTTACTGCGTGAAGTGTGGTTGTCTTGCCGGCGCCGTTTGCACCGATAAGAGAGATAACCTCTCCCTCGTTTACTTCAAATGATATTCCCTTAATGGCCCTGATCACACCATAGTGTACTTCCAGGTCCTTAACCTCTAACATAGCCATATTTTATCCTCCGCCTACAGTTAACCGTTAATCTCCGAGATATGCCTTGATAACCTCCGGATTATTGAGTACCTCAGAGGTCTCACCCTCTGCAAGGACACGACCGAAGTTAAGCACTGTAAGCTTCTCACATATTCCCGATACCAGCTTCATATCATGCTCGATCAGAAGAATTGTCATATCAAACTCATCTCTGATAAGTTTGATCGTCTCCATAAGTTCTCCTGTCTCGTTGGGATTCATACCCGCTGCAGGCTCATCGAGAAGCAACAGCTTGGGATTAGTTGCAAGCGCTCTTGCTATCTCAAGCTTTCTCTGCTTTCCGTAAGGAAGGTTACTGGCAAGATAGTCACATTCCTTATCAAGATCAAACACCTTGAGAAGCTCCATAGCCTTCTCGTTCATCGCCTTCTCCTGCTTCCTGTATGAGGGGAGACGAAGAATACCCGAAAGTGTTGAATAAGGATAATCATTGTGAAGACCTACCTTAACGTTATCAAGTACCGAAAGATTCTTGAACAGTCTGATATTCTGGAAGGTTCTTGCAACACCCGCCCTGTTGATGTGGGTGGTCTTCTTGCCCGTGATATTCTCTCCATCAAGAACAATGGTACCGTCCGTAGGCTTATATACACCTGTTAACATGTTGAAGACGGTTGTCTTGCCGGCACCGTTTGGTCCTATAAGTCCGTAGAGCTGACCCTTTTCAATATGTATGTCAAAGCTGTCTACAGCTCTGAGTCCGCCGAAGGATATTCCAAGATTATTAACATCAAGTAATGCCATATTATTTATCCTCCTTTTCTGCGCGTCTCAATATTGTTCTTAAATCATGCTGCTCTAAGAATGTCTTAGCCTTAGGATTATTGCTGATAAGCATAAGTGCTATAAGTACAACGGAATAGATTATCATTCTGTAATCACTGAAGCCTCTGAGAAGCTCCGGAAGCGCAGTAAGAATGGTTGCAGCAATAATCGAGCCCCTGATGCTTCCGATTCCACCCAGTACAACATATACAAGAATCATAATCGACATGTTGTAACCGAAGTTCTTAGGAAGAGCATTCAGTGTATTAAGATTATGCGCATAAAGTGCACCTGCAGCTCCTGCAATGGAAGCCGACAGTGCGAAGGCCATAATCTTATATTTTGATATATTGATACCGATTGATTCAGATGCGATCCTGTTATCTCTTATGGACATCACGGCTCTACCCGACCTTGAATTAACGAAGTTGGTGATAATAAACACCGCAATAAGCAGAATAATAGTGCCCGCAATGAAGCTTGAATCGTTGGGCGTACCCGTAATTCCCTGAGGTCCCTTAATGATTACCTGTCCGTCAGTCTCAAGACCCAGCGCCGCGGTATCCTTAAGCGAGATATGGAAGCCCTTACTGTCTCTTCCGATATACATTACATTGACAAGGTTTTTTATTATCTCACCGAAGGCCAGTGTTACTATTGCAAGATAGTCTCCGCGAAGTCTCAGTACCGGGATTCCGATTAATACTCCAAAAATCGCGGCAACTGCGGCTGCAAGCAGAATTGCAAGTATGAATCTGAGCACGGAATTCATTCCGCTGTCCTTCAGACACATAGAGAAGAAGGCTGAGGCAAAAGCGCCCACGCACATGAATCCTGCATGTCCGAGTGAAAGCTCACCTAAGATTCCGACAGTCAGATTAAGAGATACTGCCATTATCGCATATACACAGATTGGCACCAGCAGACCTTTAAACAGACTTGAGAGATTGCCTGTTGAAGCAAGTGTCTGCATAATTGCAAAGAATACAATTATAATTCCATATGTAATAAGATTGTTCTTAAACTGTTTACTCATATTCCCCTCCAATCACACCTTCTCATTAATCTTCTTACCAAGTATTCCCGTAGGCTTAACAAGAAGAACAATAATCAGTACCGAGAACACGATGGCATCAGCCATCTGAGATGAAATATAAGCCTTGCTCAGGTTCTCAATTACGCCAAGCAGAAGACCACCGATAAGTGCACCCGGAATAGATCCGATACCTCCGAATACCGCAGCAACAAAGGCCTTGATACCGGGCATCGCACCTGTGTAGGGTGTTAAGCTTGTATACTGTGAACAAAGAAGTGCACCTGCGATCGCTGCCAGTCCCGAACCGATTGCGAAAGTAAGTGAGATGGTAGCATTAACATTGATTCCCATAAGCTCAGCAGCATCCTTGTCTTCAGATACGGCTAGCATTGCCTGTCCGGCCTTGGTTTTCTTAATAAAGAGTGTCAGGCAGACCATTATTATTATACAGGCTATGATGGTTACGATAGTCTCACCTGTAATTATAATCTCTCCAAGCTTAAGCTGCGGAACCTTAACAACCGATGTGAACATCTTGGTATCACTTCCAAATATGAGAAGAGCCAGATTCTGAAGGAAATAGCTGACACCGATGGCGGTAATTAGTACAGCCAGAGGAGTTGCCTTTCTTAATGGCTTGTATGCTATCTTCTCAATGGTAACACCCAAAGCCGTGCAGACTATTACCGAAATCAAAACAGCTACAATCGGATTCACTCCGAGACTGTTCATCATAGTATATATTACAAAGCCCGCAACCATTATTACATCACCATGAGCAAAGTTTAGCATCTTGGCAATACCGTATACCATGGTGTATCCCAGGGCTATGATTGCATATACGCTTCCCAAACTCAAGCCGTTAATACAATAATTCAAGAAACTCATAAGTTAGTCCTCTCTTTCATAAACAATCATCAGGCTCATAACATACCGGATCGACCGATACATTATGAGGCTGACAATTCCTATAATTATAAACACAAAAGGGTTGCATGACGCAACCCTTTTGTCACTGTCTATATTTCTTAACCTATTAGTCCATTGACTTATAAGCACCATCTGTGATTACAACAGCCTTAGGAGCCTTGTTAACTTCACCTGTTTCTGCCCAAGTCATTCCCTGACCTGTAAGACCGTCAACAGAGATTGTTGTCATAGCTGCCTTAGCTGCATCGCAGATTGCTGATACCTCCATATCAGGAGTTGCATTTGCTGACTCAAGAGCTGCCTTGATTGTGTAGATAGCATCATAAGCATCTGCTGCGAACTGGTTAGGTGTCTCACCGCCTGTAAGCTCACCATACTTCTTAACGAAGCTTACTGTAGCATCATCTGATGAATCTGCTGCGAAAGGTGTAAGAAGAATTACGCCCTCTGCAAGGCTTGTATCAAAGTTCTCAACCGAAAGGATTCCGTCAAGACCGTCACATCCGAAGAACTTGGGAGCAAAGCCCATTGTGCTTGCCTGCTGAAGAACAAGTGTAGCCTCTGTGTAGTAGAAAGGAAGGAATACAAGTTCAGCACCTGCGTCCTTAATCTTCTGAAGCTGTGTTGTGAAGTCTGTCTTGTTATCAGCTGTGAAAGCTTCTGCTGCTACAATCTCAAGTCCCTGATTGGGAGCCTCTGCTGTGAACTTCTCATAAATACCTGTTGAGTATACATCTGAACTGTCGTAGATTATGCCAATCTTTGTTGCAAGCTTCTTCTGTCCGATATACTGAGCTGAAGCAATACCCTGGTTAGGATCTGTGAAGCATACCTGGAATACATTGCCATTACCTGCTGACAGAATGTCTACTGAAGATCCTGAAGGTGTTACCTGGAACATATTATCCTCTGCTGTTTTAGGTGTAACTGCTACACAACAGCCTGAAGTAACTGTACCCATAAGGATGTCCATATCCCAGTCCTTAAGTGCATTGTATGCATTTACTGACTTCTCTGCATCACACTCATCATCCTGGAAATTGTACTCGATCTGATATCCGTTGATACCACCTGCTTCATTGATCTCATCAATGGCGATCTGTGCGCCGTTCTTAACTGCAAGACCATATACTGCAGCGCCACCGGTTACAGGTCCGATACCACCAATCTTAAATGTCTCACCTGATGCAGAGCCTGCCTCTGTTGTTGCTGCATCTGTTCCTGTGCTTTCTGCTGCACCGCTGTTACCACAACCTACTAAGAGTGTAGCCACCATAGATACAGCAAGAAGTGTAGATAATAACTTCTTCATAATTTTCTCCTCCTTGGCTTAAATAAAAAGATAGGGCCTGAAACATTACAGACCCTATTGCCTTTGTAAAATCTATTATAAAGTACAAGATTAATTGATTTTTGTCAATATAACATTAGATACTAAAAAATCATATGTGCCATAACCTCGGGTTATATCGGGCTTTTAAATGCTACCAAAGCAAGCACGGGGATGACCACTTCACATACCACAATAAAGTAATTTGCAGTCTCCTCACTCACACCTCCAAAGTTCTTCTTTGCGGTAAAACAGTAGTATACAAAAGCCAGAAATGCTCCGAGTAATGAGAAGTAGCAAACCCTTGGTTTATTGAAGGACAGCGCAATGTCATACATCAATACAATACATACAATAATATATCCGATATTGGTGAGCACCTGGACGATTCGTACTGCCTTACTATCCGGAATATAGGCTGTAGCCTTGCTTTTCGTCGCATGCTTCATGGTAAGAAGAGATATTCCCGCCAGCGACCTTGAGATAATATATGAAAAAGCAATGACGAAGATTCCGTCTATAGGCATCTCACTCCAGATTCCTATGGCAAACAGGAGCAGACAGCTGCATACAGTAATAGCTGCATATCCCCCATGATAATCTGTACTGAGGATTCTAATCTTCTCTTCCTTTGACTTATGAGAAGAGATTGCATCCACGGTTTTGAAGAAGCCCTTAAGGTGATAACCGCCCGACAGAACCACAGGAACAACTGCGCCAACAATTGCGGGAAGAATCTGAAAATCACACATATAAGGATATAATACCGCCCATCTGTTAATAATAACGGTAATAATGAGTCCAATGATCGGTAACCATACAAGTACCCAGTCACAGTTCTCCTTCTTCCTCTCAAGGCTGCTCTTCGGACTAATTGAATACTCCGAGAAAGCTACAAGACAGCTTCTAAAAAAACTCTTCATCACATTCCTCTCCGGACATTACTCACAAACAACATCCTCTGCATAATCGTTCCAAATAATACAAATCCAGGTCTTACCTCTGTTAACCTCTATCTCGTTGCCGTCCTTGTCATAATACTTGGCAGGTTCAAACAGCTCGGTTCTCTTCCAGGTTCCTTCAACCATCTTACCGTTCGTAAATATCTGACACTTGTTCTCATTGTCACCAACAAGTCCAAATGCAAGATAATCATGACTGTCTCTTACCATTCCGTCGCAGTACTGCAGCACGACATTATCATACTTGAGCTGATTGCCGGTCTCCTTATCAATATGCTTGTCTCCGTACTGGAACCTGTAATATTTCTGATCATCCTTGTTATACTCAAATCTGGCCTGAACCTGAGCAAAACCATTCTTGGCAGACGGATTCTTGCCACCCGGATAGATAACCGTCACGTCATCACCCTCATCATGAGTTGCCCTGATTCCCGGCTCCGGATATATGAACTTGGGTGTAAAACCGGTACGCAGAGTGGTTCTGTATCCAAAGTTTGCAATATCTTCCTTAAGCCCCTCACTATCAATGTAAACATTGTGAGGTGCCGGCCTGTCATCACTTCTGTAGAAGGTGTGGTTCGCAGGATTCTCTATTCCCGATACCGCACCCGAAATATTATCAACCGCATTGGAATTAAGCAGATCTCCTACATATACGGTTGCCTGACCAAAGTGTGCATATATTGCATCCACCTCCATGGCAAGATATACAAAATAATCCCTGCTGCTTCTGACCGAGCCAATCTTCTCTATATTCTCATACTCCTCGAAGATACCCATAAGTCTGGTAATTCTGCCCTCAACAGGACATTCAAATACCATGGAAGCCTGCTCAATACCCGACTGGGGACAGCCCTCCTTAATATTATTTAGCATTACGGCAAGCGGTCTGTGGTCGTAATGCATATAGCCTATTTCCTCACCGGTAAATCCCGAATAGAAAACCTCTTCACTCTCAGTGGTCTGCGCCGGCTCTGACGACTCCTGCACAGATTCGGTATTATCTGCTTCCGATGCTTCTTCCTGCGTATTTTCCGCTTCCTCAGCGTTCACTTCCTGTGACTTTGCATTGGCCTCGGCCTCTTCCCTTGCTTTAACGCCTGAAGTCGGAGCAATTTTGCTGGTGTCACATGCTGTCAGCAACAGACAGGATACAAGCATGACTGCCGACAATAGTTTCTTGTTCATAGTATTCTCCCTCAATACCATCAATTCAAAACACTAATGAATGTATTGTACAACGTAACATTTCAAAAATCTACTCAATTATTATTAGCAATTTAGAATTATTTCCTTAATATCATGCCCTTGAGTTCTCTAATCGTCACCGACTTAAGCCCAATCAGCATGGCAAAATAGCTCACGACTGACACTGTGATACATATTATCAGTCGAATCACGTTACTCATTCCGGAGATTACCATATCGGGTCTGCCGCTTATATTTCTTAAGGCATCTCCTATGATCCTGTCAGTCACAAAAGCAATAACACCCATCAGAAGTGCGGCCAGTATGGGACCTGCTACGGACTTTCTAAACTCCTGACAGTAATTCAGTTTAAATCTTATTGCAAATCCGTTAAGTAAAAGCATTAACAGTGAATAGCATATGGTCGCAAAGCACAGTGCATACAGACCAAGGTCGGTATTTAGAAGCAGGCTTGCAAGCAGCATAGACTGGATGATCAGTGACAGTGCCGCATTAACAACCGGAATGTTAACATATCCCGTTCCCTGCAGGATCGCATTGCTCAGGGTTGAAATGCAGTAGAAGATTACCGTCACGGCAAGCACCCTTATAAGTGAAGCCACCGTCATGAAGGATGCTCTCTGCGGATAGAGAAGCAGGGTTACGGGCTCAGCAAGTACGAATAATCCTACCGCTGACGGAGCTGCTATTATCATGGTAACCTTTACAGCCCTGTGAATCTTATCCCTGACCTCATCCAGCAGACCCTTCTCATAGCTGTGCGCAATGGACGGAATTATTGCCGCACTCATGGCAGATGCCACGGCTATGGGAATATTGATAATCTGCATCGCTTTTCCCGAGAATAATCCGTAGTTGGTCGTGGCATACTCCTCGCCCATGTCAAATATTTCTATCATGATATACTGGTATATCTTAAGATTAGATGCAGATGAGAGATTATATATACAGGTGCTCAGTATTACCGGCGTAACCATGCCGATTATTATTGCTGCAACCTGTCTTACACTGAGCAGGTGCTCTGTATTGTCCCTGTCTCTGGCCTCCTTGAAGCTCTTATAATGTCTTGCATACATTACTGCCATGAAGATGAGTGCAGTGAGCACACCCGCGCCCGTACCTATGGCGCTACCCTTGGCACCTCCTATGGCGATTATACTCTCACCGGCACCACTCAACGCCCTAACGAAGAGGTAGGCAGCTAAGATACTGACTACAGCATTAAGTATCTGCTCCAATATCTGCGAGACAGATGTATATACCATGGTATGATGTGCCTGAAAATAGCCCCTGAAGGTTCCTAAGAAGCCCGACAGAAAGATTGTGGGGGCAAACACCCTGAGTACCTGGGCCGCACCCGGACCCACAAGTCTGTCTGCAAATAAATAGCATACCAGACTGCCTATCGTACCCATGATGGTGACGTAAATAAAGGACGCAATAAAGAGTCTGTGGGCATTCTTATGCTCGCCCAGTGCCAGTCTCGCTGCGATTACCTTAGATATTGCAGACGGTATACTGTATGAAGATACCAGAAGAATTATTGTATATATTACATAGGCTGTATTGTAGTATCCGTTACCCTTATCGCCGATAATCGCAACAAGCGGTGAGCGGTACAGGATTCCGATAATACGTACTATTATTCCCGCCATGGCAAGAATACCTGCCTGCTTTATGAAATTGGATGACGTATTATTATTATTCAAAGCCATGAGTTGATTATAAGTCAAAAGACTGTTAAATAAAAGAAAAATGTGCTACTATAGGCTTACATAGATCTAGGAGGTGACTGTATGGATATTGCAGGAGTATCAATGGCATTATCAAATGCGAAGATTGCCAACAGTGTTGGAACTGCAGTCCTGGGCAAGACCATGGACCTCAACGAGACCATGGGACAGGGTCTTATCAATATGATTGACAAGGCCTCAATGGAACGCAGTGTTAACCCTTCCGTTGGATCAAGATTCGACATGTTAGTCTAACAAAAAGCCCCGAGAAATCTCGGGGTCTTTTGTTGTCATTCTCAATTATCAGTTTTTATTCCTCTCAATTCCCCTTCTATTGTAACAGGAAAATAAGTACAACGCTTATTATTATCCCTACAACCAGACACGGGGTTATTATCCTGTTGCCCTCATAGTTCCTGCTCTTTATCAAAAGTGACAGTGGATTGGGTTTTCTCTCAAGGTAGGCGATAAAGCCAATAGCCTTGCAGGCAAGTGCCCCTGTCATAATAGATACACAGGCATATATTATGATCATTGGAAGTATATTGTCGTTGGAAACAGTCTCCGAATATAATGCAGCAATCTCAGACTCGGAGTATATGGTCTTAAGACTGAAGGCCGATATAACCGAGGTGGCGTTAATAATAAAGTGAAACAGTATGGAGCTATAGATACTGCCTGTTGCTTCCACAAGCATCGCAACCGCTATACCCATTACAAACGCATAACCGAACTGGTTCAGATTCATATGCATCAGTCCGAACAGAAGTCCCGAGATTATCATGGCTGCTGCCGGTCTTACACTCCTCCTGTAGCCTCCGTAAATGACACCTCTGAAGGCAATCTCCTCACAGAAAGCCGGCATTATTGCCATGGTGAAGAGTCCGACAGACAACGGAAAGCCTATTATCTCACCAATCATGTCTGCAACCGCATTCTCAACAAAGAGTTGGCTTATCAGGTTGCAGAAGGTCATAAGAGGCATAATCAGCACCGTAAAAAGCACACACATAAAAAGTGTCGACATCCTGATCGGTTTAAACATGAATCTCTCTGACAGACTCAAACTCTTGTAGCCCTCAACATCATTCTCGACAAACATCTGCTTGAAATACCAGATAAAAATAAAGAGAATTGCAGGCAGAATTATCATGAGCTCACTTGCAACCATCAGCATCGGGTAATCACCGTTCTCAGTCAAACCAAGAAAACCTAAGAGCAGGCTTACTCCAACCTGAAAGAATATAGTAAACAGATAGAATCTGTTCGCGTAATTACGTTCAAACTTCATATCCTTAATATTAATCATAATCAATCCTTCTTTGGCACAATCCTGTCATCAAGTATCTGAATCCGCCCCATCTTAAGAAGATTGCCCACAGCTCTCTTAAACTCATTCTTAGACATATCCATTCTGTCTCTGATAAGCTCAGGAGAAGCCTTGTCCGTAAAGTCAAGATAGCCGTTAGCCTCTATCGTCTTCATAACCCTGTCAGCATCTATACTCATCTGAATATAACTAGGCTCATGAAGACTCAAGTCGATCTTTCCATCTTCCTTTATATTCGTCACCCTTAGTCTGTATTTGCCGTTTACCTTAAGCTTACTTGTCATCTCCCTCTTGGGAATAAGCGCTGAGTACTTATCGTCTATAGCTACAAAGGCTCCGAAGTTCTCACTGATTTCATACACAGTTCCTTCTACCCAGTCACCTCTGTTACACTCATAACCCTTGACAAGATACGGATACACCTTCATGGTCGCACATAGTCTGCTGCTCTTATCAGTGTACAGTGCAACCAATACCTCATCTCCGGTCTCCACGCCTGATGTCATCTCCTTAAACGGCAGCAACAGATCCTTCTCAAGACCCCAGTCTAAGAACGCGCCGATCCTCGATACCTCAAGCACCTTAAGCCTTGCAACCTCTCCCAAAGTCACCAACGGTTTATTGGTAGTCGCGATCAGTCTGTCCTTACTGTCCCTGTACAGAAAGACCTCGACCTTCTCCCCCATTCTGACTCCTTCCGGTACTTGTTTGGCCGGCAGAAGGACCTTCTCCGTACTATTATCGCTATCAGACAGGTAGATTCCGAAGTCTACTCTGCTGACCATAACCAATTCCTGTATTCTTCCAAGTTCCATGTTTTCCTCTCTTATCGCGCCATTCAAAGATTGCCACCGGGCACACTCTCTACTGCGAATCACATTATCCAGTGCCCGGCTTACAATTTATTGATGGCGCTTAATTACGCTAATATTTCAGTTCCAGACACGCATATGGTGTGCCTTCTTCGTTGTTCAAGGTGATATTTACCGCGCCATCGCTCTCATACACCATCGGATATATGAGGTCGCCCAAGTGCGCCTGGGCACGATATTCGACGCGAAGGTGAGTATATTCACGATTCTGCGGGATGTAACTCATAGCGATCTTGACGTACTGGCCATTGTTAACATGTCCGTTGGCATCCAGGTGGTGCTCACCTATATTCATCGGCTCCTTGGCTACGCCGATGGCGCCGTTAGGAATACTGATCTTCCTTGAGGAATAGTTCATATCAAGCTTATCCTCCAGGGTGTAAGCGCTGTATATCTCCTCAGGTACCTTAACCGGGCGCATGTTCTCCCAGTCCATCAGCACCCAGAGAGAATTGGCTTTGGAGATATACTCCCCTTTTTCATCCTTAAGGAAGAAGTTACGCATGCCCATGAAGCCTCTGAATTCATAGGGAAAAGTGCCCACTGTGATGGTCTCGGGGTATTCAGGCATTCGTATAAACTCAACTTCCCAGTAATTAAGCACCCACACAAGCTTGCGTGGCTCCAGATAGAAGAAGCCGACTCCTAACTCCTCCGAATGAAAGCAGGACACGTCCTGATAAGCATCTATTATTGCCGGAATAGTCATTCTGTGGTTCACATCCGAATGGCTGAAGCCGACCTTCATATCAAATGAATACATATTTCCTCCTGATTCACACTACTTAGCCTAATCACTTCGCCTCATACACATATATCGTATATGGCGATGACTCATCTGTATATTCTCCGACCGGTGAAAGCGGATATTCATAAGAATTATCAAATTCCACCCTCGAGATGATGTATTTCAGTCCGAGCGCTTTTAACGGTTCGTAATTAACCTTAAGGCTCCTGTCGTTCAGTTCAAGCTTACGAAGTGGTGCGTAGGTGTTCTCATCGCTTCCCGAGTAGATGCACACCCTGGCACCCCATGTCGTGTAGTATTCTTTAAGCGAGGGCGAGCCTGCAAAGGCCGGCTCCTCAATCTCGCACCAGATGTCCTTATACTCCTGGGGGTACATGCCCAGGTATCCGTCCAGTGTGGGGATTCCGTTGTATATCAGCACTCCCGGATGAAGGCCGTATGCCACGCACCAGTCATCCTCGCCGATGCCCACATCCTGCTTAAGCCTGTCAAACAGGGGCTCTGAATAAAATTCCCTATAGTTTAGCGTGCTTGTATCCTTCTCTTTAATGGCAATATAAGCCTGATTATATACAGTGTAATAGAAGTCGTTGTATACCTGGGGCCAGAGCATTACCACCAAAAGTAAGGCAAGACTTAGGGCTGTAGCGCCCATCTTTCGTCCGGTAGATACGATGGTGTTCTCCGGATCCGGTACCTTGATAAGCCTTAGTATGATCAGGGCCGTTAGTGTATACCACAGAAAGGGGTTCAAGAAGGCAAAGCGCGAGAAATCAAAGCCCTTAAGCGGTGGCAGCAGGAATTCAAGCAAACCTCTGAACGGCACATATGAGCACAGCCCGAAGATAAGGCAGTTAAATATGATCAGAATTGCGTTGAGATTGACCGGATCCTTTAATACAAGTCTAATTTGCCTGCTCTTAATGTAGTGAGCGTTAATAACAATAAGACCGATAGCTGCAATGAAGATAATGAGGATTCCGTGGCTGTCCTGGTTATGAAAGGATGCGCCGGTAAGCTCACGAAGTCCGGACAGAAGAGCTTCAGACAGGGATAGGTCGGCTCGCTCCATGGTACTTCGGATGGTAATCGTATCATCCAAAAGCATTGAGGCAAAGAGCCTGTATTCGAAGACAATGTATCCCACAGACAGGGTCGCCGCGCCAAGAATCATACGCAGGTGAAGCTTCCTGTCTCTGATCATTATAAAGAGGATAAAGAGGGCATACAGGCACAGTATGAAGAAGCCGAAGTATGAAAAATAACTGAGTATGGGATACAGGAAGATTCCTGTAAGCAACAGGACTATCGTCTTCTTATCTGTTGCAAAGTATAGCCTTCTTATCAGCAATACTATTAACGGAATAGAGGTAAAGGCTATCCCATAGGTCGGGAATACCGGAATGAGGCTGTAGGAAAAACCGACAAGCCATATGATAGGAGCTGCCATTCTGTTGTCCTTATATTCTTCCCGGTATACATCCCTAAACAACAGTATGAAGGAGCCCGTACCTATAATAAGCTTTAAGAAATAGCCTGTGATATAAGCCGTGAAGGGTTCAAATATCTCATAGAGAACGTTATATAAGAGAAACTCTGAGCCAAGCAGATCCCTGTTAATGCCATGCAGCATGGGCAGAGTTACACCGTGCTTAAACCAGGCATCATTAAGTTCCATCATCCTGAAGTGCGGAATAAACAGATCCAGATTATCATGTATCTGGATATATGATTCCTCACCGTAGAACAGGAATACCACAAGCTCCATCAGTATTGCCGCTGCCACTATTAACTTGTACCAGTGTCTTGTTACAAATCCCTTAAAGCTGTTAGTTTCCATTCTTTATTTCCCTGACAATCGAAGCAAACTTATCCCCTCGCTCCTCAAAATTCTTAAAGTATCCGTAGCTTGCTGCTGCCGGAGACAGAATGACTGCCCCCGAATCCGTTATCTCATAGGCCTTGTTCACTGCACCTGTCAATTCTTCCTCGTAGTAGACATTACTTAAGTCCGCGATACCTTCGCTGTCATAGATTCTCCTGCCGGAAGCATACATACAGACATAATTATATTCATTATGATTCCTGATAAAATCTATAAGCTTACCATAATCAATTCCCCTGTCCATGCCGCCGATAAGCAAAGTCTTTGAATCAGGCAGGCTTCCCATAGCACTTATTGCCGCCTCCGGAATGGTGGATATGGAATCATCAAAGAATCTGACATCACCTATCTCATCCACAAACTCCAGCCGGTGCTTAAGTCCCGTGAAACAACGCATTGCCTCTCTTATCTTATCATCCTCTATATGGAAGCATTCCGAGGCAATCCTGTATACAAATTCGGCATTGAACTGATTATGTATTCCTTCAATGGACAAACTGTAACAGCCTGTCTTTTCAGGTGATATTATGTTAACCTCAGCGGCTGTATCTATATACGGCACATTGGAGCCTATGTAGCATATATCACCCTCCTTCTGGTTGGCAATAATATGGCTCTTCGCCCTGAAATAATTATCCATTGTGTCGTAATAATCCAGATGCTCCTCATACAGATTCAGAAAAACCGCAATCTTCGGGGCTACTGATAAGTCCTTAAGCTGATGACAGCTCATCTCGTACACCACAATCGTATCCTTTGTCATGGCATCATAATAATCCATAGCCGGATTTCCTATATTTCCAAGCAGAAGTATAGGTCTGTCCGTGCACTTACTCAGTACAGTATACAAAAGCGAGCTGGTTGTGCTTTTACCCTTAGTTCCCGTGATTCCTATCACCCGGTCACGATATTTCTCAAGAAAGAGCTCCGTTCCCGAGGTAACATTGGGATATTCCTTATCCAACCTTATTCCGGGACTTTTGATTATCACGTCGTATTTCCCGAACTCAAGCTCATCCGGCTTTCCTTCAAATATCTCTATGGATTTGGGACCGCCCACACGCTTAAGGCAGCCTTCAGCACTCTTACCCTCTCTTCCGTATCCCCAGATAAGAACAGATTTACCCTCTAACATCTCTCCTCCTAATATCCATGACTGCACATGAAATCGGTCCACAAATAGTAGTACTTCGCTATCAGGTGCACACCGTCAAAGCTAATATCCTCTCTCAGCGCCATATTCTCATCGACCACCGCCGGATTCATATCCAGATAGAAGATATCACTTCCGTTGGCGAATGACGCAATTGCCGCGTTTTTTGCATTGATATTATCATTATTATACACATCGGAAGAATCCGAATATTCCTTGGTTACATACATTATACCAAGAATGATAATCCTGGCATCCTGTTGCAGACTCCTTATCGTCTCAAGGTTTTCCTTATATTTGTCAGCAAAATCACTCACAGTTCCGCTGCCGAGCTCATTGATACCAATCATGATATAGATGTTATCAAAGGTGTAGTTCTCAAGCACCTCGGACAGGGTGCACTTGCCGTCGTTGGTGTTCAAGGTCTCGCTCATCATATTGAAGACGGATAAGCCCGTCTTGTATGCGAAATAAGCCTTGTCCCAGCCACTGTAATCATGCAAACCCTCGATGCGCGAATCTCCTATGAACAGCGAGGTCGCGAAATAGTCTGCATCCACATCCTTATACTCGTACTTACTGCTTAATGGTCTGACTCCCGGATTCTTGTAATATGGAGACCTGGCCGGATTGTCATTCCAGGGCACAAACTCAACGGCGCCCACCTTGGTTATTTCCACATAAGGCTTACCGGTGACATCCTCAATGTCATCCATCCTGTTAAGTCCTGCCATCGGGTCGTCGTTAAGTGCGGACTTGTCTGAGTTTTCGCCTTCCGCAGAGTCGTTAGAATCGTCATCTGCGTCGACATTTGTTATTATTACCTGAGGGTCTGCACTGTCACCATCTCCCTCACTATCCTTATTTTCTTCGCTTCCGTTAACATTGTCATTGACGTCTAAGGCATCATTGGCAGTATCCTCACTCACCCCATCCGCCATCACATCAAGCGCATCACTGTCATCTATGGGTGTCTTGACAGCCTGCTTTATTTCACTGTCCTTCTTTTCTCCAAGAACCACAGATGAAAATACCGGTCTATCCCACTCAACCTTCAGGGTATAATCTCCCCACACACCAAGAGCAAGTCCTATGGCCATCGCCGCTATGACCGATATGATAATCATTATGAATAAAGGGCATCCATTTGATTTCTTCTTCATTTACTACACACTTTATCTAAAATGCAAAATATAAGAAAGGATTGCTTCCCACCGTAATGAGTTCATAAATACTGAACCAGAACAGTACAAGAATCAAGAG
Source organism: Lacrimispora saccharolytica (assembly GCA_021531795.1). GTDB lineage: Bacteria > Bacillota > Clostridia > Lachnospirales > Lachnospiraceae > Colinaster. The sequence continues at coordinate 43,150 of JADYUL010000003.1, read as the reverse complement.
CTTTAACACCGGATTGTGGAAGAACTTCTTAAGCAGGTAATTGGGCAGCGGACTTGCAAAGATCAGCCCGATCAACACTAACCACCAATACTCGGTAATTAGCGATACGAACTTGTTCAGTCCGTTTACTGCCATTCCCTCAAGCTTAATTCCAAACATTCTGCATGTATATTCAAATAACAGATTAATATCAGTGATTTTAAATATTATCCAGGATATGGGAATCATTACCATCATATAGATATGTCCCAGAACCTTACTCTTCTCAAGAAAGCTTCCGTATACGTACTTCTCGAGAAATATAAATACAAATAAGAACAATCCCCAAACAAGGAAATTAAGAGTCGTACCATGCCATATGGCCGTAAGCATCCACACTGCAAAGAGGTTAAATACGGTTCTTGCCTTTCCCTTTCTGTTGCCTCCAAGCGGAATATACACATAATCCCTAAACCATCTGCCAAGGGTCATGTGCCATTTGCGCCAAAAGCCCGTCATAGTCTTCGTGCTGTATGGGTCATCGAAGTTGTCGGAAAGCCTGAATCCCAGTATTCTTCCAATACCTATTGCCATCATGGAATAACCGAAAAAATCGAAATATATCTCAAGAGAAAAGCCTATGGCTCCAAGCCAGGCGGTCGCAACATCCATTCCATGCGGACCTACTCTGTAGATGTTATTCCATAGTGCCATGAATTTATCTGCAAGCAGTACCTTATATGACAGACCCAAAGCAAATAATGTAATGCCCTGCTCAAGGAATCTCGGCTTTACAACTATGGGCTTGCTGAGCCTGCCACCAATCTCAGTAAACCTTGTAATCGGACCTGAGATTAACTGGGGAAACATTGTCACATAGGTCAAAAAATCGACAAACTTAACTCCCTTGATCTTGCCCCTATAGGAATCTATCAGTGATGACAGCATCGCAAAATTATAGAAGCTTAAGCCCAGCGGGATTGCGATTCCCGTATTGAAGTATTTAAAGAGTATAAGCGTTGCAACATCAATAATAACACCCAACGCAAGCAGCATACATCTGCCTCGCGTACACTTACTGATTCCGTAGAGGCAGAGGTAGTTGATAATCGTCATTCCCACAAGAATTATTATGTTTATCCAACCGGACATGGCATAGAATACAAGGCTTCCCAAAAGAAGTGTGTATTTCCTGAATCTTACAGGAGATAAATAATATGCAATTAGGAATATGGGCAGAAAATGAAATATAAACCCAAGACTGGCAAGGTTCAACGCTGTTACTTCCTTAATCTACATTATTTCTTTGTCGTTGTGTGCGAATTTACTTATTTCTACATCAAAAGGTTGCGGACCGTAAACAGTCCACAACCCCCATAAAAAGCATATTTTTATTGATATTATTCAGTAGGCTGAGCCTTAGACTGAGAGCTGACTTCGATAAGCTTGGCCTTCATCTCATTCTCGATTCTCTGAAGTTCAACCTCAGCCTCAGCACGCTTGGTGCGTCCCTCAGCCTGAATCTTCATAACTTCATCGAAGGTCTCGATAAGTGTCTGATTAGTCTGTGTCAGAGTCTCGATATCAACGATGCCTCTCTCGCTCTCCTTAGCTGTATCAATAGATGCCATCTTGAGTGCCTCCGCATTCTTCTTAAGCAATTCATTGGTTGCATCAGTTACCTCTCTCTGTGCTCTTGCAGCATCCTGAGAGTGATCAAGACCAATGGCGATAATCATCTGACTCTTCCAAAGCGGAATTGTATTAAGAAGTGTAGACTGAATCTTCTCGGTCATGACTGTATCATTGGACTGAATCAGTCTGATCTGAGGAGCCATCTGCATGGATATATTACGTGTAAGCTCAAGGTCGAACACCTTCTTTTCGAATCTGTCTACCATTGAAGCATAGTCCTTAGCTGCCTGAGCATCCTCAGGAAGTCCCGACTCTTCTGCCTTGGCTAAAAGTTTGGGAAGCTCAACCTCTCTGGCTTCCTTAAGCTTCTCTTTACCTGCGACGATGTATAATGACAACTCCTTGAAATACTTAAGGTTTGTCTCATACATCTGATCTAACATGGCAATATCCTTCATCAGAGTAACCTGATGACCTTCCATGACTTTAACAATGTTATTGATATTCTTCTCAGCCTTGTCATACTTTGCCTTAATGGCTGTCATTCTGTTGCCGGCCTTCTTGAATAATCCAAGGAAACCCTTTTCTTCCGTAGCATCGAAATCCTTAAGCTCCGTTACAACTCCGGTCAGAAGCTCACCTATTTCACTCAGATCCTTATTCTTAACACTTCCAAGTGCTGCCTCTGAGAAATTGGCAATCTCTTTCTGAACCCCGGCTCCGTACTGAAGCACCATCTGACTGTCATTGATATCGATATTACTTACGTATTCATTGACTGTCTCCTTCTCTTCCTCACTCAATTCTGTTGTAAACTCTTTAGTCAATAATTCCTCGGCCATCTCTTATACCTCCTCAGTATTCTTTAATCCTATATCACCGGTCAGACCATCCTGGCTAAGCATGGACTTAAGCACCTTGGCATCAGCCGTAACGTCCCAGACTGAATCCCTAAATAATCTGTTAAGCAGCTCTGTAAAGGCCTGATTGATTACATCTATTGTCTTCTCAATCTCTTCCTTAGCTTTAATTATATCATCACCGGGAACAGAGACCTTATCGTATTCCCCATATGCTTCGACAAGCTTAAGCATGGTCGGCAGATGGTAGTCCATAAGCTTATGACAGTTCTTCATCTGCTCCGGATGCTCCTTCACTCTTGCGAATATATCAGTCAGTAACTTCTCGGTTGTATTCAGCTTCTCAGTAATGGCTTCGCCCGGTATGCTGTCATTCAGTTCATGCAGTCTGCTGCATGATTTGTTACCCTCTTTTATCATTGCTGCAAGCTCAGCCTGCTGCTCGGGTGTAAGTGTCACTGTCTTATCCGGATTAACATCCTGATTGTCAAGCAACTTCTTGGCCTCCTCAGCTTCCCTTAACATACGATTCTTCTCAGCATCCTGATACTGCTTATATACAGCGTCTGATGCCATGAAGGTGGTATTATCTTCATCCATATATCCTTCGGGGAAGAAACCCTTAGCCAATATCTTCTTAATATCCTTAACAGTCCTGTTTCTGTCTGTACCGGTAGCTGATACAATGTCATCCACTGTACAATATAGTTTCTCACAGCAGAGCTTTCTTATCTTCTTTGCCTTGTCAAGCATTCGGTTCTTATTAATACCGCTGATTAAGGATAAAACAGATGCAAGAAGAAAGCCTCCAAACAGAATACTTAAGAGCACAACATCCGCAACCGTAAAGCCACCGTCAAAGAAATAGCTAAGATTTGAGATGAAAAGCGTGCCGAACACTATTGTGCCGCTCGCTCCCATGAGAACGGATATCGGTCCCGACACCGCACCCTTGTTGATAAACTTCACACGACTAGACGATAAGCCAAAGCCCACAGGCTTATTTGATGTGACAGCTCCTGTAGACTGTCCCGGCTTAACCACATACTGTGAACGCTTCTCCTTATTGGCTCTAAGCTTCGCCTCCTGCTGCTCATGATAGAGTCTGGCCTGCTCACGCGCCTGATTCATAGCATCTAAAGTACTTGTCGATACAGAAGTCCTTATTATACTTGAAGCCTGATTAATCCCATTGCCGACCTCTCCCAGCACCCCTGCAACAGTCTGTGATATGACGCTGCTTAAGTTCGAGAAGTCCCCTGAGGCAACCGCCTGATTAACCTGGTCCTTTATCTCTTCACCGATATCCGGATATGTGTTATTGCTTGTACCATTATTGGTATCCTTATTAATTTCTGACATTTATAATACTTCCTATCCGCATATTATTATGCACACATAGTTATTCTAACACATCTGTAATGGATTGTCTTTAAAAAAAGCGGTCGGTATTTTACCGACCGTTTTTTTTATTTCATCCTGATACGTGCTTCCTTCATGGTATTCTCGTCAGGCTCAGGTAATCCCTTAAGTTCCCTGAATATCTTCATAAATTCCTTACCGGTAATGGTTTCCTTCTCAATAAGATAATCAGCTATCTTATCAAGCACCTCTCTGTTCTCGGTAAGCATCTTCTTAGCCTCTTCATAGCTCTCGCTAAGAATCTTCATTACTTCCTTATCAACCTCTGCTGCCGTAGAATCCGCACAGTTAAGAGTAGCCTCTCCCGACAAATACTTGCTTTCAACGGTTGCAAGACCTATGAGACCAAACTTCTTGCTCATACCGTACTGGGTTACCATGGCCTTGGCTATATCCGTTGCCTTCTCAATATCATTGGATGCGCCCGTAGTTACAGTGTCGAATACTATCTCTTCTGCAGCCCGACCTCCCAGATATCCTATGAGCATGGAACGAAGCTCTGCCTCTGTATTAAGATATTTCTCTTCCTCAGGTACCTGCATAACATAGCCCAGGGCTCCCATGGTTCTTGGAACAATGGTAATCTTCTGCACGGGCTCGGAATTCTTCTGAAGCGCAGAAATAAGTGCATGTCCAACCTCGTGGTAGGATACTATCTTTCTTTCCTCGGTTGACATAATTCTGTCCTTCTTTTCTTTTCCGACAAGCACCTGCTCAACCGCCTGGAAAAGATCCTTCTGGGATACGAATTCCCTCTTATCCTTAACTGCATTTATTGCTGCCTCATTAATCATGTTGGCAAGGTCAGAACCAACTGCTCCGGAGGTTGCAAGCGCAATCTCATCAAAGTCAACGGTCTCATCCATCTTAACGTCCTTGGCATGAACCTTAAGTATCTCCACACGTCCCTTAAGGTCCGGCTTTTCAACAATGATTCTTCTGTCGAATCGACCCGGACGCAGAAGCGCCTTGTCAAGGATCTCGGGTCTGTTGGTCGCTCCAAGCACCAATATTCCCTTGGTTGTATCAAAGCCATCCATCTCTGACAGAAGCTGATTAAGCGTCTGCTCACGCTCCTCATTGCCTCCGCCGTATCTGCTGTCACGGCTTCTTCCGATCGCATCTATCTCATCAATGAAGATGATACAGGGTGCCATCTTATTGGCTTCCTTAAACAGGTCTCTTACTCTTGAAGCTCCGACACCGACATACATCTCTATAAAGTCCGAACCGGTAAGCGAGAAGAACGGTACCTTGGCCTCACCCGCAACTGCCTTGGCAAGCAGTGTCTTACCTGTTCCGGGAGGTCCCACAAGAAGTGCACCCTTAGGCAGTTTGGCACCGATCTTGGTATACTTTGTGGGATCATGAAGGAAGTCCACAACCTCAACAAGAGATTCCTTCGCCTCATCCTCTCCTGCAACATCCGCAAAGGTGACTCCGGTTTCCTTCTCAACATAGACCTTGGCATTGCTCTTGCCCACGCCCATGATTCCACCGCTTCCGTTCATCTTACGATACAGCAGACTCATCAGTCCCCATAACAGAAGTATCGGCAGAATATAAGTAAGCAGCATTGACAAAAGCCAGCTCGAATTGTCGGGAATCTCATTATTAATCTCAACTCCCGCTCTAAGCAGCCTCTCCGTCAGCTGGTCTCCGCCCTCGGCTTTACCTGTATAATATGTAATCTGCGGCTTGGGGCCAAACAACAGCGAATCGCTGTTTTCCTTCTCCGACTCACCTATATTCGGAGTAATTGTGATTTTATCCTGGTCAATATATACGCTCTTAACCTGGCCGGTCTCAACCATGGTCACGAACTCATCGTAAGAAATCTCCTTACTGGTGGCACCGTTAATCGCCTTCATGAAATAGCTCATAAACAGCAATGTCATAAGACACGCAACCAGGAGCATAAGAAGACTCTGTTTTCTTGGAGGCTTGCCACTGCTCGGACCGCCCGGCGCATTATTACGGTTATTCTGATTACCCGAGCCGTTTCCTCCCGGGTAATTACCTCCACCGTAATTCTCTGTGTTATCTCCCATCTTAAACCTGCTTTCTAAACATACTGCCTTTTTCCCGATCATTATATGGAAAAAACGCATTATACTCTCTAAATTGTCAGTTTGATTATACTATTAAAATCACTAAAATCAATTAAATATGTGTGAAAAAGTGTGATGTATTGGTGAAATCGCGCTTTTACACAAAGAATGGCGGCTAAAGGCCGCCATTGCTTATAATACTTAATGCTTGTGATACATCTTGTCACTCTCTTCATACTTAGGTTCGCTTGTAAGTCTGATTCCCAGTCTCTTAAAGGTCTGCTCATCCACGCTCGAGAGCAGCACTGAGGAATGTGCCTCAAGTCCGCGAAGCTTCGGAACCTGATCTAAGGCAAGCTTAGCCTTCTCATCACTCGCGGCGGAAATTGACAGCGCAATCAGTATCTCATCGGTGTGAAGTCTGGGGTTCCTGCTTCCAAGATAGCCTGTCTTAAGCTTCTGGATAGGCTCAATTGCGCTTGGTGACACAAGGTGAAGCTCATGGTCGATTCCCGCAAGCTCTTTAAGGGAATTGAGCAGTACCGCAGAGGCAGCTCCAAGCAAATCCGTTGTCTTTCCGGTAACAAGTCTTCCGTCAGGAAGCTCTATGGATGCTGCCGGATGACCTGTCTGCTCTTCACGGGTAAGGGCTGCGTTAACCACAGGTCTGTCCTCGACACTAAGGCTTGCCTGCTTCATGATAAGCTCAAGCTTATACTTATCCTCAACACAATCCTTGCCTCTCTTCAGGTCGCACAGACAGGTGTAATACCTTCTGATAATCTCCTGGTTCGAGGCCTGACGGCATACCTCATCATCTATTATACAATTACCTGCCATATTTACACCCATATCTGTCGGAGACTTGTAAGGGCTCTCTCCCAGGATCTGCTCAAAAATGGCATTCAATACAGGGAATATCTCCACATCACGGTTATAGTTAACAGTGGTAACACCGTAATTCTCCAGATGGAAGGGATCAATCATGTTGACATCGTTAAGATCAGCCGTCGCTGCCTCATATGCCATATTGACCGGATGCTTAAGCGGCAGGTTCCAGATCGGGAAGGTCTCGAACTTGGCGTATCCGGCCTTAATGCCTCTCTTATGCTCATGATAGAGCTGTGACAGACAGGTAGCCATCTTACCTGAACCGGGTCCCGGAGCGGTAATGACTACCAGAGGTCTCTCCGTCTCAATATATTCATTCCTGCCATAGCCCTCTTCGCTTACTATCTTCTCTATATCCGAAGGATAACCCGGAATCTTGTAGTGCTTATATGACTTTATTCCAAGAGAATTTAATTTATCAATGAACTGATCCGCAGCAATCTGACTGTTATACTTGGTGATACAGATGCTGCCCACCATAAGTCCTATACCTTTAAAGGCATCAATCAGTCTCAGTACATCCATATCATAGGTAATTCCGTAATCACCTCTGATCTTGTTACTCTCAATATCCTCCGCACTGATTACAACAACAATCTCCGCCTGATCCTTCAGCTGCAGAAGCATCCTAAGCTTACTGTCGGGCATAAATCCCGGAAGCACTCTCGATGCATGAAAATCATCAAAGAGCTTGCCGCCAAACTCCAGGTAAAGCTTGTTGTCGAACTTGCTGATCCTCTCTCTGATATGCTCTGACTGCATCTTCAGATACTTATCATTATCAAATCCGATCTTCATTCCATTCCCTCTCTGCATAAATAAAAAGGGGATATGCCTAATATACATATCCTCTCTGATATAGTATTCCTATCAATAAATAATACACCTATAATTCACGTATCGCAATACCTTGTCGCAGGGACGGTTCTTTTGTCTTGTCCCAATCCGTAGTTGTCTCAACTTTCGCTTATCCCAATCCCCAGTTGGTTCTGAAGTGACGCTCCCTGAATTTGTGAGGTGTGATTCCTTCATATTTCTTGAAAACGCAGATGAAATGACTCTGGGATGAAAACGCCAGGTAGTTGGCTATGCCTACTATGTCAGTGTCTGAGTATTGCAGCAAATTCTTGGCTTTCTCTATCTTGAGCCTCATGATATATTCGCTGACAGGTATTCCCATTTCGCGGGAAAACAGTTTGGAGAAATAGCTCTCCGAAAGTCCCAGATATACGCTCAATTCTTTTATTGTAATTCTGTTATGAATATGGCTGTAGATGTAGTCTAAGCTTAATACCACCTGCTTGGATAAGACATGAAGCTTCTTAATACGTATCATCTGCTTACAGATATCCAGGCACATCTCATCATGAAGTGCTCCTATCTCCTCTATGGTGCTTAGTCCATCCATCTTAAGAATATAGAAGTCACTCAGTCTGTATGCCTTCTCCTGCTCCATTCCGGCATGAATTATATATCTTGTGATAAGAGCCATAGTTACCACAAAATGATACCTTATATTCTGAACCGGATTCTCAGAAAGTTTACCCATTCCCTCAGGATTAACAAATTCCTGCTCTCTTATATTTTCCTCGACGTATTCCAGGTCGCCCTTAGCAATTGCTTCATAGAACGGCAGCTCCTCCTCCAGCACTCTGTGCGCCAGAGAGAATTCCTGAGATATAAATTCATTCCGGTACCATTCCTTCATACTGCCTCCGTTGCGTCCTTACAACACTTTTTCTAAGTAACAAAAAAGGAACTGACCAGTCAGTTCCTTAAGCAGCGCCACAAGGATTCGAACCTTGAAAATGACGGAGTCAGAGTCCGTTGCCTTACCATTTGGCGATGGCGCTTTATCAAGTGTCCACAATCGTGGGCACTTGGATATAATACATTATAATCTCAGATATTGCAAGTACTTTTTTTATTTTTCTTCTCAAGGATTCCGCCGGCAGACAATAGGAACAGAACAGCGCCTGTAACTGCGAAGGCAAAGCCTACCCACTGAAGTGTCTTAACACCTAAGTAATCGATAATGATTCCACCTATAAGGCTTCCGATCACTCCTCCAAGAGTTGTTGTACCGGTCATTATGGCCTGTCCCTTAACCTTGTCATTATCGTTCATGTTCTCATTCACATAGTATACTGACGCAGGAATGAAGAATGCGTAGGATACCATCTGAAGAACCTGAGATACATACAGCATGGGTATATTGACTGCTACAATATAGACGAAAGCCTTCACACAGAAGAACAGTCCTGACAGGACCAGAAGATAATTATACTTTATCTTCTTCATTATCTGTTCGGAGAACATCATGCTGGGTATCTCGCACATGGCAGCAATGGAAAGAGCTGTTCCCATGGTTGCAGCGCTACCACCGACATTCTCGGCAATCTGAAGCATGTAATTGTTGGTAGCAAAGTGGAAGATGAAGATACAGGTCGAACCAAGCAGCGCAACCGAAAAAATCTTATATCTTCCGAAGAAAGAGAATATGGATTCCTTCTTTGAACCGGTCACCGAAGAACCCTTTGCTTCTGCTTCACCCACTTTCTTTTCCCCGGAAGCGGAGTCATCTGCATCAAACGTCTCTCCCTGCACTGTGGAATTTGTTTTCACTACCCTCGGCATCACTGCCACCGTAATTCCGATAATGGCGAAGATAACTACTCCAAAGATCAGGATCACATTACTTCCATAATCCTCAACCAGATATCCGATTATGGTCGACACAATCGCATATGACATTGAACCCATGCTTCTCGGAAGCCCGAAGTTCATGTCAACGCCGCGATTGATATAATAGAAGCTTATCGAATTAATCAGCGGCTGAACCGTCTGTGACACGGTATTGGTGAGCACAAACAGAGCCATTGTCGCGATGAAGAAATTTCCCGTGAAGAAAAGCAGTCCAAACAGGATAAAGTCGGCAACAATCAGCAATATCGTCAGTGAATGAAGTGATATCTTCTTAGCTTCATCCGCAATAGTTGCAACAGTCGGCTGACACACAACGGCAAGTACATTGGCAAGTGCAATGCTAATACCTATCTGTGACGTCGTAAAACCTCTTGACAACAGGAATACCGTAGCAAATCCGTATGTCGCACAGAAGCTTGACCAGTATCCGCCCTGAATAATCGCATATAACAATGTAATCTTCTTCTTACTTATTTCCTTTGGAAAATGTTCCTTCATCATTAACCCTTCTGCCTTCGCCTAATCTATACTTCAAACAAAAGATCCGCGTATGTCGGGAACGGCCAATATGCCTTGTCCACTATTCTCTCAAGCTCATCCGCAGGCTTTCTGAGCGAATCCATCGCAGGCACTACCTTCTCACGGTAATAGAAGGCCTGCTCCCTGCCACGCTCCATCGCAGCACCCTTCTTCTCGATATCGCTAAGAGTGATCCGCGCACTCTGCATCTCGTTCAGAAGACCTGTCACTCTATGCAAAAGCGCCCCCGTAGCTGTTATGTCAGCTCCGGCCGAATTCATGGCATTGACCGTCTCAGAGAGTTCCTTAACATATGCCATAACTGACGGAACCAACTGCTTGTTGGCCATATCTACCATGGTCAGAGCTTCGATATTAATGGTCTTGGCATAGGTCTCGTATAGAATCTCCGCGCGTGATTCAAGCTCTGCCTTGGTGAAGATACCGAATCTCTCGAAGAGTCTGATACTCTTCTCTGTTGTCAGGGTATCAACAGCCTCTACCATCGAAGGAATATTGGGAAGGCCTCTTCTCTTAGCCTCCTCTATCCATTCGGGAGCATATCCGTCGCCATTGAAGATTATTCTCTGATGCTTGGTCATGAGCTCCTTGATCAGGTCATGACATGCCATATCAAAGTTCTCTGCATTCTCAAGAATGTCTGCTGCCTCACAAAAGGCCTCAGCCACAATTGTATTTAAGATTGTATTGGGACTTCCGATTGAATCCTCGCTGCCCACCATTCTGAACTCAAACTTATTACCGGTAAAGGCAAAGGGCGAGGTTCTGTTTCTGTCTGTCGCATCCTTCTGGAAATCAGGAAGTGTGGATACTCCTGTCTGAAGTGTACCACCCTGGATAAGGCTTGAAGCAGAGCCTGTCTCCACAAGCTGTCTTACCACATCCTCAAGCTGTGAGCCTAAGAACATTGATATTATGGCCGGTGGAGCTTCATAGCCTCCCAGTCTGTGGTCGTTACCTACGTTGGATGCACTCTGTCTGAGCAGATCGGCATGTGTATCAACAGCCTTCATAATGCATGCAAGTACAAGCAGGAACTGAACATTCTCATTGGGGCTCTCACCCGGCTCTAGCAGATTCACTCCGTTGTCGGTTGTGATAGACCAGTTATTATGCTTACCGGAGCCGTTAACTCCTGCGAAGGGTTTCTCATGAAGTAAGCATCTCAGCCCATGCTTACCGGCCACTCGCTTTAGCGTCTCCATTACCAGCTGGTTATGATCCACTGCCACATTGGCAGATTCATATATGGGTGCCAGCTCATGCTGTGCGGGCGCCGCTTCATTATGCTGGGTCTTGGCTGTAACTCCAAGCTTCCACAGTTCGATATTGACATCCTTCATAAAGGCGCCGATTCTCTCCCTGATTACTCCGAAGTAATGATCATCCATCTCCTGACCCTTGGGTGCCGGTGCGCCGTAAAGTGTTCTTCCCGCAAATATGAGGTCTTCTCTAAGAAGAGCCTTCTGCTGGTCCACCAGGAAGTATTCCTGTTCAGCACCAACGGATGCGATAACCTTAGTAGCCTCTGTGTTGCCGAACAGTCTGACTATTCTTAAGGCCTCTCTGCTGAGTACCTCCATTGAACGCAGTAACGGTGTCTTCTTATCAAGTGACTCTCCCGTATATGAACAGAAGGCCGTCGGAATACACAGGGTAGGACCTGTTGCTGTCTCCTTAACAAAGGCAGGACTTGTAATATCCCAGGCTGTATATCCTCTGGCTTCGAAGGTTGCCCTGAGTCCGCCCGACGGGAACGAAGAGGCATCAGGTTCACCCTTAATAAGCTCTTTGCCCCTGAATTCCATAATCATCTTGCCATCCCTGTCCGGATGGGTCACAAATGCATCATGCTTCTCTGCAGTAATACCTGTCAGAGGCTGGAACCAGTGTGTATAATGGGTTGCGCCCTTCTCAATAGCCCAATCCTTCATGGCATTAGCTACAATGTCAGCAGTCTTCTTTGACAGTTCGCCACCGTGGTCGATGATACTCTCGATCTCCTCGAAAGCTTCCTTGGGAAGTCTCTCCCTCATGGTTCCTATCGAGAAGACGTTACATCCAAACAGTTCTTCAATATTCATTCAATCCTCCAACTTTTCCCTCTGCATAAGTATATTTATTCTAAGGTAATCTCGATATCCGCATCATCCTTAGCCACTCGGAGTATATCCATCGGGCACACGTCTGCGTCCAACTCAACATATAGCTCCTGCTTAGGATGTGGCGCCGATGGCACCTCAGTATTGTTTTCATCAAGGATTCGTACCACCGTAGCCTCAATATTGCGGCCATCCGGCTTCATAATCTCTATTCTGTCTCCCAAGGAGAACTTGTTACGCTGACTGATATGTGCAAGTCCGTTCCTATCGGTGTCATACACAAGTCCAAGATATATATATTCATTTATATAAGTATTGCTGCCATACACCTGTGTCTGTGAATCGGGCTTACCGAAATAGAAGCCCGTCGTAAACTGTCGGTAGGTACACTTACTGATTTCTCTTCTGTACCAGTCAAGGTTAGCCCTGTATTTCTCCGGGGACTCAAGATAGTCATCAATTGCCTTTCTGTAGGTCCTTGCAACAGTTGCTACATAGAGGGCGGTTTTCATTCTGCCCTCGATTTTGAAGGAATCAATACCTGCCTCTATCATCTCCGGGATGTATTCAATCATACAGAGGTCCTTACTGTTGAAGATGTAAGTACCACGCTCGTTTTCATATACAGGCAGATATTCTCCGGGGCGCTGCTCCTCCACGACCGCATACTTCCATCTGCAGGGGTGGGTGCAGGCTCCTCTGTTGGCATCCCTTCCGGTGAAATAATTGCTGAGCAGACAGCGGCCGGAATAGGAGATACACATAGCTCCGTGAATGAAACTCTCAATCTCCATATCCTCAGGGATGTTGTCCCTGATCTCCTTAATCTCCTTTAGCGAAAGCTCTCTGGCAGATACGACTCTCTTAGCTCCCTGCTTGTACCAGAACTGATAAGTCAGATAGTTGGTATTGTTGGCCTGAGTAGATATGTGTCGCTCGATTTCGGGACACTCCTCCATGGCTATTGTATACATACCGGGATCAGAGATGATGAGGGCATCAGGTTTAAGCTCCTTAAGTTCTCTGAAGTATTCTCTTGCTGCCTCCAGATCGTAATTGTGAGCCAGAATATTGGCTGTAACATATACCCGCTTGCCTCTCTCGTGAGCATAACGTATGCCTTCTGCCATATCTTCATGCGAGAAATTCTTGGCCTTTGCACGCAGACTGAAGGCCTCTCCGCCTATATATACAGCGTCCGCTCCGTATTCAACTGCCACCTTCAGCACCTCGAGGCTGTTGGCTGGAATCAATAACTCAATGTCTCTCATATATTAATGTCATTCCTTCACTGTTACGGTTATTCCGTCACCTACTGGCAGGATCACCGTACTTACACCCTCCATATGCTTCAGGGTGTACAGATATTCTCTCATTCTTGTATGAATTGTTCTGTCTCTTCTCACCACTGCAAAGCGGGATTCAATGATATCTCCGTCCTGCAATACGTTGTCAGATACAAGTATTCCTCCCTTGGATAATAATCTCATTATCTCAGGAAGGAAATTAATATACTGTCCCTTGGCAGCATCCATGAATATAAAATCGTATGTATCCGTAAGCGTGGGCAGAATCTCAGTTGCATCGCCTGAAATAAGGTCAATACTTGCACTTTTGCCGGCTTTTGCTATATTATCCCTCGCAATGGGGATTCGCTTCTCATAATTCTCAATGGTAGTAATGTGAGCCTCAGGTGCATATTCACTCATAAGAAGGGCAGAAAAGCCAACCGCTGTACCCACTTCCAGAATGTTTCTTGGTTTACATAATCTCATCATGAATTTAAGGAAAGCCTGCATATCCTTACGGATGATCGGTACGAAATCCGCAATTGCTTCCTCCTCCAGGCGATCCAGATACTCAGGGTTGCCCGGGTCTAAGGAATTGATGAAGGTGGTCATTCTGTCAGATACGATCATTGTTCACCCTCTGTACCTTCCGGTGATTCTTCATAACCTTCACCTGTACCTTCATCCACCGGCTCGTTCATGGGCTCTGCCATAACATCGCTTGCGATGGGAGCATTGGCAGGACTAACCTCTTCGCCGCTCTCTTCCGAATCCGAGGCACTCTCTGACATTACAGCAATCATCTCTTCAGCTGTCATTGATGTGCTGAGCTCATACAGACCCGGCTTAATCTTGCCATGGTTCTCTGACAGACGCTCCTGCATCCTAAAGAGGTTGGCGTCCCTGATAAGCCCCTTGTTCTCAAGCACCTGGCCTATCTCCTTGACATCCATATCTTCTGTAATCGGAACCTCAACCTTCCTTCCCTCTCCGGAAGTCATTGGCTGCTCACTGAAGATTCTGTAGCCGTAATCATATGCAACAACCGCATACTTATATATGAACATGGCTGCAACAACAACCAGTACGATCTTGAAGGCAATGGAGAATACTGACTCCACAATCTCCCTACTATCCATACTTATACCTCCATAATAATTGGCATTATCATCGGACGTCGCTCCATTTTGTTCCAGATATAGCTGCTTAATGCATCTCTTATCATGGATCTCATCTTAGTTATGTCAACTACGTTATGCTCCATTATCTCATCCACGGTATCTACTAAGATATCCTGCATTTCTTCCATAATGTCATCGGATTCCTTGACATAGATGAAGCCTCTGGTGACTATCTCAGGCATACATACGAACTCTCTTGAGCCCTTGTCTATGGCTGCTGCCACGACAATAATTCCGTTGGCAGAGAGAATCTGTCTGTCTCTCAGCACCACGTTGCCGACATCACCGATACCAAGGCCATCCACCAGCACATCCTTGGTCTCTATCCTCTCCACAACATTAGCCTCCGTGCCGTTAAACTCCAGCACGTCACCGCTTCTCAGTATATGAATCCTGTCCTTATCATATCCAAGTTCGCGCAGAAGATTAGCCTGAGCCTTCAGATGCTTATATTCTCCGTGTACCGGAATGGCATGAAGGGGCTGTACCAGCGTATAGATAAGCTTAATCTCTTCCTGGCAGGCATGTCCCGACACATGCGCATCCTGAAAAATAACCTCCGCGCCCTTACTAAGCAGCGCATTTATTGTCTTGGTTACAGGCTTCTCATTGCCCGGAATCGGATGTGAAGAGAATACTATCACATCATTGCTGTCAATTACAATCTTTTTATGACTGTCAGATGCCATACGGCTCAGCGCCGCCATACTCTCGCCCTGGGAACCTGTTGTAATTATTGCGGTTTTCTCAGGCGGATAATCCTTAAGCAGGTCTATCGGGATCAGTGTGTTGTCGGGGATATTGATGCAGCCTAAATTCTGGGCAGTCTCAATAATATTGCCCATACTGCGACCCTCAAGCACAACCTTCCTTCCGTATTTGTATGCCGAATTGATTATCTGCTGAACCCTGTCAACGTTGGATGCAAAAGTCGCAATAATAATCCTCCTGTCCACGTTGTCCTGGAATATGCCGTCAATGGTCCTGCCAACCGTTCTCTCAGAGAAGGTAAAGCCCTGTCGCTCCGCATTGGTTGAGTCACACATGAGCGCAAGCACGCCCTGATGTCCCAGCTCCGCGAATCTCTGCAGATTAATGGAATCCCCGTATACCGGTGTATAGTCCACCTTGAAATCACCGGTATGAACGATGGTTCCCGCCGGTGAATATATTGCCAGTGCCGCAGCATCCACTATGCTGTGGTTTGTCTTTATGAATTCTACTTCAAAAGCGCCCAGCTTAACTTTATCCTCGAAGTTGACAACATGTCGCTCCACTGACTCAAGGATATCATGCTCCTCAAGCTTCCTCTCGATAAGTCCCATGGTAAGTCTTGTGGCATAGATGGGCACATTAACTGTTCGAAGCACATATGGCAGTGCTCCGATATGATCCTCATGACCGTGAGTTATTACAAAAGCTTCAACTTTATCAATATTCTCATTAAGATATGTTACATCCGGAATGACTAAGTCAATTCCAAGCATATCATCGTCCGGAAAGCTAAGTCCACAGTCCACCACGATGATGCTGTCCCCATATTCGAAGGCAGTGATATTCATTCCGATCTGTTCAAGTCCACCTAACGGAATAATTCGAAGCTTAGCCTCCTTATTATTCAAGTTCAATATCCTCCAATGAATCCTCAAACAGTGGGACAAGTGCTCCCAGAGTCTCATCATCCTCCACTATTTCGTATACGGCCTCCAAGTCCGCGTCTGCCGATACATCCTTAAGGATGAGAGCCTCTCCGTCTCCCACTTCACTATCAGTTACGAGCAGGTAGTTAACACCTGCCAATCTCTGGCTGTCCAGAACAAAGAATTCCACAGCCTCGTCCCCATCGGGGCAAAATGTTATCTTTTCAAGCTTCATGTCATGCTCCATGAATTACAAATCATACTGTCTCTTATCCAGATAGCCCTGAAGAATAAGCTGTGCGGCTATCATATCAACATAGTTCTTGCGGTTTTCCCGTCTGATGCCGGCTTCCATCATGGCACGGTCCGCCGCGACCGTAGTCAGCCTCTCGTCCCAAAACTCAACATCAAGACCGGTCCTTCTTTCAATGCTCTCTGCAAAGGCCCTTGTCTCCTCCACACGCACTCCCTCCGTATCGTTCATATTCTTCGGCAGTCCGAGCACCACAAGCTCCACCCCGTACTCCTCTATAATCTCTTCGATCCTCTGAAGGGTATGGCGAAGATGACTTGGCTTATCACGCCTTATTATCTCAAGTCCCTGAGCAGTCAGCGCAAGCGGGTCGCTTATTGCCACACCACAGGTCTTCGTACCAAAATCAAGTCCCAGAATTCTCATACCGACGCCTAGTTCTCCCAGTCGTTGTTCACGATATAGTCCTTAAAGAGCTCCTCCACTATCTCATCGCGCTCTACCTTCATAATCAGACTTCTGGCTCCCTTGTGAGATGTAATATAGGTAGGGTCTCCCGACATAATATAGCCTACTATCTGGTTAACCGGATTATATCCCTTCTCAACCATGGCATCGTATGCTGCCCTGATCACACTCTTAACGCTAATCTCCTTCTCAGCCTCAACCTTAAAGAACTGAGTATTGCCTAATTCCTGCATAAATCCTCCAATATGTTAAGCGAATAATCGCAATTGTATACAAAACACCGACTTTATATTACCCCAAAGCCATGCACTTTTCAAGATAACAGCATTATCTCACTGTCGTTAATACTGCTAAGCCTGCCCTGCACGATCTTACCAACGCTACCTCTATCCTTGTATACAGCTGCCATAATATAATTAGGGGTATGTCCGACCAGATAGGTGTCGTTTCCTATTTGCTTTTCTTCCTCTATAAGAATACTGCTTGCCTTACCTTCAAAAAGTGCCCTGTACTTACTCTGAGCCTGCCTGTCAATTGCTTCAAGAACATCGCTTCGCCCGCTCTTCACCTTATCGGTCAACTGACCGGGAAGTCCTGCGGCAACCGTTCCCTTCCTTGGCGAATATTTAAAGATGTGAGTTTCATAGAACTGCACTTCCCTGATGAATTTGACAGTCCGGTTGAACTCCTCTTCAGTCTCACCCGGGAAGCCCACTATTACATCAGTTGTGATCGCCGGATTGTCAAAGTACTGTCTTAGGATTTCCACCTTACTCATATACTCTTCACAGGTGTAATGGCGGTTCATTCTCTTTAAGGTCTCATCACAGCCGCTCTGCATGCTAAGGTGGAAGTGCGGACATATCTTTTCAATTCCTGCCAGCTTAGAAGCGAATCTGTCTGTGATTATTCTTGGCTCCAGTGAACCCAGCCTTATTCTTTTCACACCCTCGATATCAGCAACCTCTTTTATCAGATTAAGAAGGTATTCCTTCTTCATGGCAAGGTCTCTTACATCCTTATTGCCCAGATAATCCTCACTGTTCCTATCTATGAAGTCCATACCATAGGAGCTTATGTGAATTCCGGTAAGCACGAATTCCTTAAACCCCTTTTCTGTCAGCCCCTTAATCTCATCGAGGATACTCTCCCGTCTTCTGCTTCTGACTCTGCCCCTGGCAAGCGGGATTGCACAATATGAGCAGAACTGGTTGCAGCCGTCCTGAATCTTAATATAGGCTCTGACTCTCTCTGCGGTATCGGTCAGAAGCATATCCTCGTAGCCCACACTTATGTCAGTACTTCCTATATCTATTATGTCCTCTGTCTTTATTTCTTTATTGGCACTGTCGGTATCACCGGCAAGCTTCTGCTCCTCTATCTTACTTAAATGCTCCTCCACTATCTCAATTATTGCGTTTTTCCTGTTGTTGCCTATGCATATGTCGATGGCATCATCAGCTATGGCCCTGTCGGGACTCGTCTGGACATAGCAGCCCGTGGCAACTACGACGGCATCCGGATTAAGCTTCCGTGCCCTGTGCAGCATCTGGCGGGATTTTCTGTCTGCAATATTGGTAACCGTGCAGGTATTTACAACATAAATGTCCGCTTTTGTATCAAATGGCACAATTTCATAGCCATTATTTTGGAAGTTTTGTTGCATAACTTCTATTTCATATGAATTTACCTTGCATCCAAGGTTATGGAATGCTACAGTTCTCATAGTTTTCTCCGATTTTTTTGTGATTTTTATTTATTGACTTTTATTCTTAACGACCTTACTATTATAACGAAGGTATGAAAGTGTTAAGGAGGTATTAATATGAAGACAGTAAAAATTTCTCTTAACTCAATCGATAAGGTAAAGTCTTTTGTTAACGACATCACAAAGTTTGATTATGACTTTGATCTCGTATCAGGCAGATACGTTATCGATGCTAAATCTATTATGGGTATTTTCAGTTTGGATCTTTCTAAGCCTATCGACTTGAACATCCATGCTGAGGACAACCTCGATGCTGTACTTGAGATTCTCAAGCCCTACATGGTCTAATTACAGCAACAAAAATAATAGTTGATTAATGCGCGAGCCTTTGCCCGCGCATTTTTTATTGCATTTTTTGTAAAACCGCCCCTACTGACTCTGAATAGATTCCAGAGTAACAATTCTTATTTGTGGACGATAATGAGTTCCTCGGTCTTAAGTGCTTCCTCCATGAGTCCGTCAATAACCTCATCCAGGTTGTGTTCATGTCTCTTGATAATATCAAGGTTCGGCTTGGTCACCGGATGCTTGGCAACGAATATCGTGCAGCAGTCCTCATAAGGCAGAATCGAGGTCTCGTAGGTACCTATGTTCTCTGAGATTGTGATAATCTCCTGCTTGTCCATACCGATGCAGGGACGGAATACAGGCAGAGTACACACCTCATTGGTCACAAGCAGTGAAGCCATGGTCTGGCTGGCAACCTGACCGATACTCTCACCCGTTACAAGGCCCAGACACTCTGTCTCCCTGGCTATATGCTCCGCTATCTTCATCATGTATCTTCTCATAATGATTGTAAGCTCATCATGGGGGCACTTCTCGTATATTGCCAGCTGGATATCAGTAAAGTTAACCACGTGCAGATAAATAGGTCCGCAATACGCCGATACCTCTCTTGCAAGCTCAACAACCTTCTCCTTGGCTCTCTCCGAAGTATACGGCGGTGCATGGAAGTATACCGCATCAATCTTAACACCTCTCTTGGCGATCATATACCCTGCCACCGGCGAATCTATTCCGCCCGACAACAGAAGCATGGCCTTACCATTGGTTCCGACAGGCATACCTCCCGGTCCCGGAATAATCTGCGAATAAATATATATCTTCTCTCTAATCTCAATATAGAGCATGATGTCAGGATTATGCACATCCACCTTAAGTTCGGGATATTCCTCAAGCAACAGTTCACCAATCAGCGCATTAATCTCCATACTTTCAAGCGGATATGACTTTCTGGCTCTCTTGGCATTGACCTTAAAAGTCCTGCCCTCTCTGTCCGGATGCACCTTCCTCACATAGTCCACTATCTCTTCCTTAAGCTTATCGAAGCCCTCATCCTCCCTAAACATCATAGGGCAGATGCCGGTTATTCCGAACACGCACTTAAGTGCTCCAACCGCTTCATCGAAATCAAATTCCGACAGTGCGTCCACATAGACTCTTCCCTCAGCCTTGTGCACTCTGAACTCTCCTTCGATTCTCTTCAGTGCATACCTTATCTGAGCCATCAGGGCATTCTCGAACAGGTACCTGTTCTTGCCCTTCACTCCAATCTCTCCATACTTAATCAAAAACGATGTAAACATATTCTTGTTCATTTTTCGAATTTCTCCTATGTGCGTCATAAAATAATTGCCGCCGGGCACGCTCTCGCTACTGCATCAACGTAACGGTACATAAGCGAGCACAATACGCTCGCTAAGTACCGACGTTGCTTTAGTACCCGGCTTACAATTATTATATGCCGCACTCATACTAGTGACGGATATATCTTCTTAGTGTTGGAATAATTATTCCCAAATTTTCCAGGGTGTAGTCGAGCTCCTCTCGGGTGGTGTGGACCGACAGGCTGAACC
The DNA here is from genome assembly GCA_021531795.1 of Lacrimispora saccharolytica. GTDB lineage: Bacteria > Bacillota > Clostridia > Lachnospirales > Lachnospiraceae > Colinaster. The sequence goes on along the minus strand of JADYUL010000003.1, from coordinate 22,506 downwards.
TCAGGGTTGAGTCTAAGAGGTTACGATTGACGCCCATGGCGGTTAATGTTCCTGACAGGGACGGACGGTTGCTTGCGCAGGCCGAGCCTGAGGATACATAGATCCCCTTGTCCTCTAAGGCGTGGAGGAGTACCTCTGCCCTGATTCCTTCTATAGACAGGGAGATGATGTGCGGGGCGCAATCTCTGCCCTCTGAGCCGTTAAGTGTAACACCCATAAGCTTAGTTGCTTCGGATATGAAATATTCGCGCAGTGAATACAGGCGTTCCATATCTTCACTCAGGTTAGCGTAGCACATATTGGATGCCAGTGCCATGCCGGCAATTCCCGGTACATTCTCTGTTCCGGAGCGCATACCCTTCTGCTGTCCGCCTCCGTATATTATGGGCTTGATCCTGGTTCCCTCCTTAATATACAGGAAACCTACCCCCTTAGGTCCGTGAATCTTGTGCGCACTGACGGATAGGAGGTCAATATTTAAGTTCTTAGGTATGATCCTGAACTTGCCGTAGCCCTGAACCGCATCTGTGTGGAATACAATCTTTTGATTGTAGCTCTTAATTATCCTTCCTGCCTCCTCCAGGGGCTGGACGGCTCCAACCTCATTGTTGGTGTGCATTATTGATACCAGTATAGTATCTTCTCTTAATGCGTTACTTAAGGCATCAAGACAGATAACACCTTTGGAATCTACCGGCAGATAGGTTATCTCATAGCCCTGCTTACTTAAGGCTTCCGTGGTTTCAAGGATGGCATGGTGCTCAACCTTAGTCGTGATTATATGTCTTCCGCTTCGCTTATTGGCTTCTGCAGTACCGATAAGAGCCATGTTGTCCGACTCTGTTCCACCTGAGGTAAAGAGAATCTCCTTGGGCCTGCATTTGAGCACACCTGCAATGTCTTCTCTTGCTTTATTAACTATCCTCTCTGCCTCAACGCCCTTCATATGCATGCTGCTCGGATTGCCGTAGGTGTTAAGCATTATATCGCTAACCAGCGCTGCCACCTCAGGATAAGCCCTGGTCGTAGCTGAGTTATCCAAATAACATTCCATCTCTATTCCTCTAATAAATATGTAAGCCAGCTTAGGACAGCTAAGCCTGCTGTTTCGGTTCTGAGTATTCGTTTGCCTAAGGTGATAACATTGGCACCAATCGAATTCAGTGCATCAATTTCACTTTCGTCGATGCCTCCCTCAGGCCCTATAAAGACAGCTACCGATTTACCCTTCTCAATACTTCCAAGTATCTGTCTGGTATGCTCCATATCTTCAGCCAATTCGTAAGGTACCAGAAGGATGTCCAGGTCCTCTGCATAATCTATGGCTTCCCTGAAGCTCATGATTCGGTTGACCCTTGGGATAATTGCACGCTTGCTCTGCTTGGCTGCTGCCTCAGCTATTCCGTTCAGTCGCTTAACCCTGTTCTCGGCCTTCTTCTCATCAAGCTTAACAATAGTTCTTTTCATAAAAACAGGGACGATTTCGTATACTCCCAGTTCAACACATTTCTGAACTATGAGTTCCATCTTATCGCCCTTGGGATAACCCTGAAAAAGGTATACCTTATTGGGAAGCTCAACATTGTCTTCCTTAATGAATCGAAGCTTGCACTCGACTCTCTCATCACTTAAGCTTACCACCTCGCAGCGGTATTCTCGCCCGTCTATACCGTTACTTACGGATATTTCTTCTCCGGGCTTTATTCTGAGTACGTTCTTTATATGATTTACATCACTGCCTTCTATTATGACGCTCTTGTCATGAATATTGGAAGGCTCGGTGAAGAACTGATACATCCCTATCAATCCTTTCTTGCTGTAACATTACGCCACTCACCCTGAGCGGTAACCTCAACGACCTTAAGGCCTGCTGCCTCCATTGCCTTGCAGACAGAATCCTCCTTACCCTCGATTATACCCGAGGTAATGAATACTCCGCCCTTTTTCATGTGATTAACAACTATTGGCGCAAGCTCAATAAGAACAGGCGCTAAGATATTGGCCATAACTATGTCATAACACTCATAGCCTACGCTGTCCATAACTTCTTTATCATCAATAATATTACCAATCATCATCCTGAAGGAATCAAGGGGAATATTGTTTGCTTCCATATTCTCCTTAACAGCCATTACAGAGCAAGGATCAAGGTCGGTACCTACGCAATGCTTTGCTCCGTACATAAGGGCAAGTATTGCAAGAATTCCGCTTCCGGTTCCTATATCCAGAAGCTCCGTATCACTTGTTAAATACTTCTTCATCTGACGTATGCACAGCTGGGTTGTCTCATGCATACCTGTTCCGAAGGCGGTACCCGGGTCTATGTGAAGTATCATCTTGTCTTTATCCTTCACCTCAACCTCTTCCCAGGAAGGGATCACGAGAAGGTCGTCAATATAGAACTGATGGAAATACTTCTTCCAGTTATTGATCCAGTCAAGGTCTTCTGTCTCATCTACAGTGATGCTTCCCTCACCTATTTCCATATAAGTCCTGATATCATCCAGGGCTGTTCTTACATTATTCAGAGTCTCCTCGATATCGGCCGTTCCCTCTTCGATGAAGAAGCTAAGGTAAGCCACACCGTCATCCGGCTCGCTCTCGGGCAGTATGTCCACAAACATCTGCTCCTTCTCAAGGGGCGACAACGGAATCTTATCCTCAATCTGGGCTCCCTCCAATCCGTAATCATAGAGCTCACTGATTATAATATCTTCCGCATCTGTTATTGTCTTAATTCTTATTCTTGTCCACTTCATCCGTGTTTCCTCCGTGGCTGTTATCTCTTAACGTACGCATCAATTACTGACCAGATAGATTTGTCCTCATGTCCCAGTCTCCAGCTTGCGACACCGGCAAGATTATATTTACTCATAACGGTGAGCTTGGTTTCTATTGACTGTGCATCCTCAAGCCATATCTGATATAGGATACCGTTCATCTCCTTCTCTCCGTAGTTCTGGCATGTCACCTCATCCCAGCTTACGGGAACGGAATTGTTGCTGATAAAGTTTGCGGCTGTAGCCATATCCAGAGCCTCTGAAGTAACCTCTCCGTTATTGGTCTTCCATAATCTTGTATAGAATGGAATCGCGTTGATTATCTTATTCTCAGGCACTCCCTGTCCTATTACCAGACTTATGCCATCCTCTACATAGCCGATGGATGCCACGCTTCCGGCCTCATTGCAGCCTGCCCAGTGTTCATCATAACCCATGATTACAACATAATCACAGAAAACACCTTGCTCGCTTAAGTTATAGTTGCTTCCGCCCTGAGGAGGGTAGTTATCTACCGAAAGCACCAGTCCTTCTCTTCTGCAGGCTACCGAAAGTTCCCTGATAAACTGCACGTAGTGGGGAACCGCCTCTGTGGGCACGAGCTCAAAATCAAGATTGAAGCCGTCTATGCCAAGGCTTAAGGCTTCAGACATGAGTGCGCTCACAAGTCTGTCTCTCTTTGATGTATAGCTCATAACCTCATAGGTCTTAATTCCTTCTATATTGAAATTGTCTACAGTTGGCCATACCTCCATATTACGGGAATGAGCCTTCTCAACATAACCTGATGAAGCAAAGCTTCTGTAATTGCCGTCATTGTCGCTTAATGTAAACCAGGTCGGACAGATGATGCTCATGGTACCGGTACCGTTTACCACCTCATCGAAGGTATCGTTACCGGAGGTTGCATATATGGCATGCCATGACATATTTATTTTGTAATCCCTGGTCTGGGCAACGAATTCATCCTGATAGTCAGTTACGGGAATCTCTTCAGTCTCTGTTATATCTGCAAGATAGCGCTTTTCCACGTAGCCGATAATACCGTCTGCGGTCTCGACCTTATCCCAGTCCTCCATCTCCTCGAGGATAGTGACAACCTCTTCCTTCTCAAGATCTCGTAAGATATCGCTCTTGTATCCGCCCTGGTATCTGACGGCGGTATTTTTCTTGATGGTGGCAAGCTTAATGTTGCCCCAGGAAGTTCTAAGAACTATTCTCTCCGGGTCATGGAAGACCTCGTATGAGAGATTGGTGAAGAGCTTCACATAGTCGAGATTGATGTAGAGCGTGTCACCGTTTGTCATTGTAACCGGTGCTTCCATGCTCTTCTCCTCGCCGCCCATGATGTAGCTGTTCGTTCCGATTGTATGCTTTATTACATCAGTTGATGTAGTCATGATAAGCAGGCTCTCATGCTCATCCACGTAGAATCTTGAATTAAGAAGACTGCATACGGAAGGATAATCCAGATAAACCGAGCCCTCTGACATCTTAGCCTTAGTGTCGATTATTTCATGGTTCATATCAATCGCCACATCGGATGCATTAGTTATGTCAAAATATGAATTAAGGTCTCTGTATTCCTTGCTGTATGCGAATCTTTCAAGCAGGCTCTTACCGCCTGCGATACAAACAATAAGTATAATTAGGGCAACCGCAACGATTACCGGAATCATTTTCTTCTTCATCATATCCTCCAGTCATAGCCGATTGCCCTATTATATCAGTTTTTTCTCATATCGTCATTAGATTATATTCAAGCCATCTAAGGGTTTCTTTGCCTTGAATAATAGTTTTGTAGCATGACTCCTTTACGGAGATAAAGCATGCACATACTTATTTCTGTTACATATTTGTTTGATTTAATTGATTCGTGATAATAATTTTTAGGAAAAAACAAAAGTTTACAATTACTATTTACCATTATCCTTCATCTTTTCCAGACGCGAGTTGAATTGACAAAAAATAATAAGTTAATAGTTGCCACGATATAAGAAAACAGAATAATTGGGAGATGCTCAGACTGTGCGGTTTTCTTTCCGTAAAAATTCTCTCAGACATTTTTGTCGAAATATATCTTTGAATAATCTGCATCCGCATATACGAATAACAAATCTATGGAATATTTTGTTGGAAAAAAGCAGATGATAAAAGAAAAAACAATTGTAGTTTACTTTCGGCTATTTATGCATAAAATACCCGTTATGTAAATTCTTATCATCATATAAAATAAAAATGGAAAAATCACATATGAATTATGTGACTCTGTGAATACGCCTTGGCCAACGGCGTTTGTCTGATCAAACAAGCCTCCTCTCGGCACTGATTGTCTGATCATCTCTTGGCAAAAATTATAAAGCGGGAGAATCTCAATTGCAAGTGTTTTTATAAAAAATTTCTTAAAAAAGCGCCCACATATGGCTATTAGCCTTGACTAGGTTGCAAAAATTGATAAAATACTTTTATCACAACAAGTCATATTTTACAGACACGTTTGTGAAATTATCCTAAGGAGGACAGAGAATTGAAAATAGAAAAATTAAATGATTATCAGATTCGCTGTACTCTGACCAAGGCGGATCTGGCTGCAAGACAGCTCCAGTTATCGGAGCTTGCATACGGAACCGAGAAGGCTAAGCAGCTGTTTAGGGATATGATGCAGATGGCAAGCTTAAAGCTTGGCTTCGAGGCAGAGAATATCCCTCTTATGATAGAGGCCGTTCCGATTAACGGTGACAGCATTGTACTTATTATTACGAAGGTTGAGGATCCCGAGGAGATCGATACAAGATTCTCAAGGTTTGCACCGTCGGTGCTTGACGATGTGAAAAGTGCAGCCACAGATACGGAAGTGCTTGACCACACAGGCGACGACAACCTCGATGTGTATGATTCCATGGAGGATGCGGAGAACAGTACTCAGGTAAGCGATGCCGTGAAGGAGCTTATCGGTCGCATCCGCAAGGAGGCTGAGGACATCCTTGAGAAGAACGGCGGCAACATTGAATTATCCGTTCAGGAAATTAAGGACAATCATGAGGCTAAGCAGGCAAAGAACGAGAACAAACAGCCGATATGCAAGACCTTTATGTTTGATTCAATCCACGAGATTGTGACTCCGGCCAAGGTTGTGGCTGAATTCTACGATGGTGAGAGCATTCTCTATAAGGATAACAGCGAAGAGCGCTTATACCTCTTCCTCGGCATGAAGGACAATCGTCAGACCTTCAACCGTGCCTGCAACATTTTATCAGAGTATGGATATATTACCGGACTTTCCAATATGCACAAGCGTCACTTTGACGAGCATCTCGATATCATCATCGATTCGGATGCGATAGGAAAGCTGGCTCAGCTTTAACTTAGTATTAATGTAAAACAGCTCCGAATCTTGTCGGAGCTGTTTTCATATACAGTATTTGCTTATCAAAACTATCTTAGAGTGCTTCAATCTTAGCCATAAGTGCATCGATGTCCATACCGTGAACGAAGGCAGCCTCTGCCAGGCTCTCTCCCTGAGCTGAAGGACAGCCGAGGCAATGCATTCCCGCTTCCATGAGTACAGGTGCAACTGCGGGATTGGCACTCAAAATCTCACCGATTGTCATATCTTTAGTAATCTTCATAATAACCTCCTATATCTAGTGCATCAATAACTACATATTGTGCCCGTGTTCAATAACCTCTAATAGTATAATATATGTACTCAAAAAAGTACATTCTTATTTCTTGACTGCCCTATTTACGCAATCTATAATGTAATCACGAAGTACATGTACATATACTTTATGTAACTATTAACATTTTATAGGAGGCATTAGCAATGAGACCAGAATGGAACGGTTTTGTAGGCGGCAAGTGGGAAGATGAGATCAACGTACGTGATTTCATCCAGAAGAACTACACTCCATATGACGGAGATGAGTCTTTCCTCGCAGGACCTACACAGAACACAAAGGACCTTTGGGCAATGGTTATGGATTTAACCAAGAAGGAGCGTGAGGCAGGCGGTGTGCTTGATATGGATACAAAGGTTGTATCTACTATCGTATCTCATGGTCCCGGTTACCTTGACAAGAGCAAGGAGACAATTGTTGGTTTCCAGACAGATAAGCCATTCAAGCGTTCTATGCAGCCATACGGCGGTATCAGAATGGCAGAGAAGGCTTGTGCTGATAACGGATATACAGTAGATCCTGAGATCAGTGAGTTTTTCTCAACACATCGCAAGACACATAACGCAGGATGTTTCGATGCTTACACACCTGAGATGAGAGCTTGTCGTTCATCACACGTTATCACAGGTCTTCCTGATGCATACGGACGTGGACGTATCATCGGTGACTACAGAAGAGTCGCTCTTTACGGTATTGACAGACTTATCGAGGATAAGGAAGCTCAGAAGGAGTCAACAGGCTTCGTTATGACAGATGACGTTATCCGTCTTCGTGAAGAGCTTTCAGAGCAGCTCATTGCTCTTAAGCAGATGAAGGAAATGGCAGCTTCTTACGGCTGTGATATTTCTAAGCCTGCTACCAACGTTCAGGAAGCTATCCAGGCTACATACTTCGGATACCTTTCAGCAGTTAAGGAGCAGAACGGTGCAGCAATGTCACTTGGACGTACATCTACATTCATTGACTGCTACGCTGAGAGAGACCTTAAGAACGGTACATTCACAGAGGAACAGATTCAGGAGTTCATCGATCACTTCATCATGAAGCTTCGTTGCGTTAAGTTCGCTCGTACTCCTGAGTACAACCAGATTTTCGCCGGTGATCCGGTTTGGGTTACAGAGTCAATCGGCGGTGTTGGTATCGACGGACGTCACATGGTAACAAAGATGTCATTCCGTTACTTACATACACTTGAGAACCTTGGTGCAGCTCCCGAGCCTAACCTTACAGTTCTCTGGTCTACAAGACTTCCTGAGGCATTCAAGAAGTATTGTGCTAAGATTTCTATCCAGACATCATCAGTTCAGTATGAGAACGATGACCTCATGAGAGTTACTCATGGTGATGATTACGGTATCGCTTGCTGCGTATCTTCAATGGTTATCGGTAAGCAGATGCAGTTCTTCGGAGCTAGAGCAAACCTTGCTAAGTGCCTTCTTTACGCACTTAACGGTGGTGTTGATGAAGTTACCAAGAAGCAGGTTGGTCCTAAGTATCGTCCTGTAACAGGTGATGTACTTGATTACGATGATGTAATGGACAAGTACACAGACATGATGGAGTGGTTAGCAGGTGTATATGTTAATACTCTTAACATCATCCACTACATGCATGACAAGTACTGCTATGAAAGAGCTCAGATGGCTCTTCATGACAGAGATGTATATCGTTACTTTGCAACAGGTTTCGCAGGTCTTTCAGTTGTAACTGATTCACTTTGTGCAATCAAGTATGCAACAGTTAAGCCTATCAGAGATGAGGATGGTATCATTGTTGACTTCGAGACAACAGGTGACTTCCCTAAGTATGGTAACGATGATGACAGAGCTGATAAGATTGCTCATGACCTCGTTGAGACATTCATGAAGATGCTCAGACGTCATCATACATACAGAGACAGCTTCCCTACAATGTCAGTTCTTACTATTACATCTAACGTAACATACGGTAAGGCAACAGGTAACACACCTGACGGACGTAAGAAGGGACAGCCTTTCGCTCCCGGTGCTAACCCGATGCACGGACGTGATACTCATGGTGCTGTAGCTTCACTTTCATCAGTATCTAAGCTTCCATTTGAGTACTCACAGGATGGTATCTCTAACACCTTCACAATCATTCCTGACGCTCTTGGTAAGGACATGAAGGTTGTTTCAGGCGATATCGAGCTTGACCTTAACAAGTAATTGTAAGGCCGATAACTAAAGTTTGCTGAGGGGTCTGTGAAGACCCCTTGGAAATAAATTTTACAAGAAAGGGGACGATACCAATGAATGAAGCAGACATGATTAACGATCTGGTTAAGCAGCTTGACTCAGGAATGAGCAAGGGTGTAGGTCATGTGAATGTATATTCGGATGACTCTTCAGATGAGGTCAAGGAAGTGGAAACAATGGGATGTACAGATTGTTCTCGTACACCTCTTGCATGTAGCGTTCCTACACTTCATCAGGGACTTGATGATTACAAATAACAAACATTAATTAAGGAGGACAAAGAAATGGCTACATCTTCAGCACAGGTTGATAACCTGGTTAACTTACTTGATGGATACGCTACAAAGGGCGGCCATCACCTTAACGTAAATGTACTTAACAGAGATACTCTTCTGGATGCACAGGCTCATCCTGAGAACTATCCTCAGTTAACAATCCGTGTATCAGGTTACGCTGTTAACTTCGTTAAGCTTACACCTGAACAGCAGGCAGATGTTATCTCTCGTACATTCCATCAGGCTATGTAATTCTTGTACGACAGAAACACTAATATGTAATCAAAGAGCCAGTGTTTTCACTGGCTCTTTCTTCACTAAATACCTTATATTAACAAGGAGAATTGTATGAAAGGACGTATTCATTCATTACAGAGCTTCGGTACGGTAGACGGACCCGGAGTAAGATATGTCGTCTTTTTCCAGGGCTGTCCCATGAGATGCAAGTACTGCCACAATCCGGATACCTGGCCGGTTAATGCCGGTGAAGAGATGGAGGCTTCATATATCATTGAACAATATAAGAGAAATGAGGGCTTCTATAAGGGTGGTGGAATAACCGTTACAGGCGGTGAGCCTCTACTTCAGATTGACTTCCTTCTTGAGCTTTTCACTCTTGCCAAGGAAAATAACATTCATACCTGTATCGATACCTCAGGTATCACCTATAAGCCCGGTAATGAGGCATATAATGCCAAACTTGATAAGGTACTTGAGTTAACAGATCTGGTCATGCTTGATATCAAGCATATCGACCCTGAGAAGCACAAGGATCTGACAAGCCAGCCCAATGACGGAATATTAGCTTTTGCCAATCTTCTATCAGACAAGGGCATTGATATCTGGATTCGTCACGTCGTAGTTCCCGGAATAACGGATGATGATGTATATCTTGACAAGCTTGGATACTTCATCGGCGGACTCCATACACTTAAGGGTCTTGAGGTTCTGCCGTATCACGACATGGCTAAGCCCAAGTATGAGAATCTTGGTATTGATTATGTCCTCAAGGATGTTCCACCCATGGATAAGGGCAAGGCTCTGGAGAAGAGACAGGTGATCATGGAAGGCGTTAAGAGACGCAGAATGGATGATTCTAAGAAATAATAATTATTTAAGCTGATGTTTAGAAATAACGCTTGTTAAACAACATCAAATGTATTAGAATAACAATGGTAACGTAATGGTCCAAGGACCAATATAAGGAGGTATTAACATGGCATATACAATCAGTGATCAGTGTATCGCTTGTGGCTCATGTGAGGGACAGTGTCCTGTAGGCGCTATCTCAATGGGTGATGGCAAGTTCGATATCGATGCAGACAAGTGCATCTCTTGTGGTTCATGTGCAGGACAGTGCCCTGTAGGCGCTATCTCAGAATAATCTGAACCTTTTAATAAAAACCCCGGAGTGATCCGGGGTTTTTTATTTTACTGATTATTTTTTCTCTTCTCGAGATTACCGAACTTGGTATACTCAGGAAGCCAGGCAAGTTCAATGGTTCCGACAGGACCGGACCTCTGCTTACCGATAATAATCTCCGATATATTCTTCTTTTCTGTATCCTTGTTATAATAGTCATCCCTGTAGATGAACATTACAACATCGGCATCCTGCTCTATCGCACCCGATTCACGGAGGTCACTCATCATAGGTCTCTTGTCAGGTCTTGACTCAACACCTCGAGACAGCTGTGACAAGGCAATTACAGGGATGTTAAGCTCTCTTGCCAGCAGCTTAAGCGATCTTGAAATCTCAGATATCTCCTGCTGTCTGCTCTCATTCCTGCCGCCGCCGCTCATAAGCTGAAGGTAGTCAATAATGATAACATCCAGTCCGTGCTCCATCTTATACTTCCTGCACTTGCTTCTCAAGCTCTGGACATTGATATCACCACTGTCATCAATAACCAGATTGGAATCTGCAATGGTATCCGCAGCCTCTGTCAGCTTGAACCACTCATCCTCATCCAGTCTACCATTTCTAAGATGACCCGCTTCAATATTACCTTCCAATGCGAATAATCTCTGAAGCAGCTGCTCCTTACCCATCTCGAGCGAGAAGATCGCCACGTTCTTACCCTGCTTAAAGGCCATATTTTGGGCTATATTCAGTACGAAAGCAGTTTTACCCATTGCAGGTCTTGCCGCAATAAGGATAAGCTCTGAACCGTGAAAACCGGAAGTCATATAGTCTAAGTCAATGAAGCCCGATGGAATACCGGTTATGCTGCCGCCTGCCTTGTAGGCCGCCTCAATACCATCTATCGTTCTGTTTACTGCCACACCGATGGGCTCGAACTCCTCTGAATTGCGCTTAAGCACAACCTCATAAAGTTTCTTCTCTGTGTCCTCCAGAATCTTCTCGAGAGGCTCCTTATCCTCGTAGCAGGTATTCTCAATATCGCCGCTCATCCTGATCAGTCGCCTAAGCGTAGCCTTGGATGAGACAATCTCCGCATAATACTTGATATTAGACGAGGTCGGTACCATCTGAACGATCTTAACCAGATACTCGATGTTGATCATATCCTCCGGCACTTCCTTGCTTCTTAGCCTGTCAGCAACTGTCAGATAATCGATTTTCTTCTTGTCATGATAGAGCTCCAGCATGACACCGTAGATAATCCCGTACTGCTTGTTGAAGAAGTCAGCGGGGGTGATGATCTCTGATGAAACATTAATAGCCTCTTCATCTATAAAAATCGAACCGATTACCGCCTGTTCTGCCTCTATGCTGTTAGGTAAAGTCCTCTTAAGGACAATATCTTCTGCCAAAATTCTATCCCCTACTTACTCTCTGTTACCTTTACTCTGAGTGTACCTGTTACCTTTGGATGAAGCTTAATCTTAACCTCATATGCGCCGAAGCTTCTTATCGGCTCATCAAGTACAATCTTCTTCTTATCAATTTCAACACCGCACTGCTTTTTGTATTCTGCGGCAATTTCCTTGCTTGATACCGAACCGAAGGTCTTACCGCCTTCGCCTGCCTTGATTGATACTACAATCTCCTTCTTACTCAATTCCTCTGCAAAGCTCTCGGCATCGGCAAGTGCCTGGGCTGCGATTTTCTCCTTATTGGCATTCTGAAGCTTAAGGTCATTAAGATTCTTGCCTGTAGCCTCTACTGCGAACTTCTTGGGCAGGAGGAAATTCCTTGCATATCCGTCGTTAGCTTCAATAATGTCACCCTTCTTACCGACAGATTTGACATCCTGTAATAAAATAACCTTCATTCTATATTTCTCCTTCTTCTATCATCTTATCGAGTAATTCCTTGAGCTTGCCGATGGCACCGTCTACTGAAATGCCCTCAAGCTGAACTGCTGCCACATTCATGTGACCGCCACCACCAAGCTTCTCCATGATGACCTGAACGTTAACCTCATCTATGGAACGAGCTGAAACATATATCATCTCCTGATACTCGGTGAATACGAAGCTGGCCTTAATTCCCTTGATATTTAGAAGCTCATTGGCTGCCTGAGCACCGACAACCGTAGGGCTGTGAACCTCAGCTCCAGGCTCACAACGGCTGATTGCATAGTTTCCTCTGTATACCTCGGCCTGTCTTACCGAATCAGCCTTAGCCTTATATTCTGCAATATCATCTCTAAAGAGCTTCCTTACTCTGGTCACATCAGCACCGGCTCTACGCAGGTAAGCCGCAGCCTCGAAGGTCCTGACACCGGTCTTGGTCATGAAGTTATTGGTATCGATAACCATACCGGCATACAGACAGTCGGCCTCGCCTGACTTAATCTTGATTCCGTCTGAGATGTACTGCAGAATCTCAGTTACCATCTCACATGATGAACTTGCATAAGCCTCAACATAACTTAGGGTCGCATTCTCAATAGTCTCAGTACCCTGTCTGTGGTGGTCGAGAACCACTATACTCTTACACATCTTCAGAAGTTCCGGACACTCAGTAATGCTTGGCTTATTAACATCAACAACCACCAGTACCGAACCACCTCCGGCTAAATCCATTGCCTGCTCAGAATTGATAATCATATCCTCTTCATAATCTTCCTGACCCAGGAAAATATCACACAGAGGCTGTAGCGAGGTGCTAACATCATTGAGAACAATATGAGCCTTTCTATCAAGTGTTCGGGCGATTCTGTAGATACCGACAGCGGCACCGAAGGAATCGATATCCGCATTCCTGTGACCCATGATAATCACTCTGTCCTTAGCCGCAATTATCTCTCTGAGAGCATGTGCCTTCACGCGGGCCTTGACCCTCGTATTCTTCTCTACCTGCTGGCTCTTGCCACCGAAGTATGTAATCTCATCAGCCTGCTTAACCACAGCCTGGTCACCGCCTCTACCTAAGGCAAGGTCAATCGCTGTACGGGCAAACTCATAGTTCTGCGAATAGGTCAGTCCGTCAAGTCCTACACCGATTGAGATAGTCACCGCCATCTCATTACCGATGTTAACAGTCTTGACCTCCTCAAGGATATCGAAACGGTTCTCCTTAAGAGCGGTCACGGACTTCTTCCTGAGAACGATCAAATATTTGTCCTTCTCAATCTTCTTGGCAATACCATCCAGGCTTGCAATATATTTATTAATCTTTCTGTCTATTAATGCTGTCAAAAGCGAACGTCTGACTTCCTCGACGCTCTCCAGTGCCTCATCATAATTATCTAAGTACAGAAGTGCAACAGCCAGACTCTGGTCATCATTCTCACGAAGAGCAAGCCTTAATGCCGTCTCCTCGAAGAAATATACTGCTATCAGATAACCGTTGTAGTCCTCACCAAACTGCAGAATATCGCTGTTTTTCGCCATATCCTTAAGCGGGATCTTGCGGCATCTAACCTGGAAATCTCTCTCGGAATAGTTAATCTGCAGACTCGTATCATCCAGCTCTCCCGGCAGCTTATCCTTAGTCATTTCCGGGAAAATGGAAGTTATTGACTTATTGTAGCCCTTACCCTTGTGCACGAGCTGTTCAAAAGCCTTATTAGTCCACATGACCCTGCCGTCCTCATCCAAAAGGACATACGGAAGTTCAAGCTCACGCAACAGTTTCCTCTGAATCTGACCATATTCCGTAGCAAAACTCACAAGCTCATTCATTACCACAGGCTTGTTGTAGAAGACCATGATACCCATTACAAGCATGTAGAAGGCAGTAAAGCAGGCCATAAGCATACCTGCCCTGTTGTTAACGCTCCATACTCCCACATTAACCAATATCATTAGTATTCCCAAATACAGTCCTATAGAAAATAAGGTCCTGAATGAACCCTTCGTTTTCACTCTGTTCTTCATATCAATCCTCGTAAATACAGGTATATTTCAACCACATTATTATACCACCGAATTCCCTGCGTTCCCACCACAACATCTACTGTTTTCTGTCGTTTGCCAATCGCAATATGTTGTATATTATTGATTCGTGTATAAAAAAAGCGTCCGAATTAACCGGACGCTTTAGTGCGATAATTATTCAACTGTGTATGGCATAAGTGCAACGTGACGAGCTCTCTTAACTGCAACTGTCAGTGCTCTCTGATGCTTAGCACATGTTCCTGTGATACGGCGAGGAAGGATCTTTCCTCTCTCTGATACATACTTCTTAAGCTTAGCTGTATCCTTGTAGTCAATTGTATTATCCTTGCCACAGAATACGCATACTTTCTTTCTTCTGCGCATACCGCCTGCTCTCTTACGAGGAGCATCGCCGCGCTCATTCTTATTAAAAGCCATGCTACATGCCTCCTTAAATGCTAGTTGAATGGCAGTTCCTCATCAATTCCGTCGGGAATGTTCATAAAGCCATCATTGGCAGGTGCTGCTGTCGGAGCAGCCTGTGGAGTAAATCCACCATTTCCGCCCATATCTGATGAAGAAGAATTCTTGCTTTCGGCAAATTCAATCTCATCAGCCACTACCTCAGTAGTGTATACCTTCTGACCATCCTTATTAGTATAACTGCCAGTCTGAATACGACCTGATAAGGTAACCTTGGTACCCTTATGAAGATACTTCTCGGCAAACTCACCAAGCTTTCCAAATGTTACGATGTTAATAAAATCTGCTGTCTGACCATCCTGATTATTAGATGTACGTCTTCTGTCTACTGCAAGAGAAAATCTTGCGATTGCCATAGGGTTGTCACCCTGTGAATATCTAACCTCGGGATCTCTTGTCAGACGTCCCATAAGAATAACCTTATTCATATTTTGTTCTCTCTTTCTATGCCTCGTCCTGTCTTACGCATAAGTATCTGAGAACGTTGTCCATGATTCGCATTCTCTGCTCGATTTCTCCGGGAGCAGTTGCTTCTGCATCAAACTGGATGAAGTAGTAGTAAGCTTCACGCATCTTCTGAATCTCGTAAGCTAATCTCTTCTTACCAGCTTCATCAACGTTGGTTACAGTACCACCGAATCTTTCGATAAGAGCCTTGCACTTGTCTACAACTGCTGCTCTTTCTTCATCTTCGATCTGCGCATTAACAACAACGGCTAACTCATATTTGTTCATGCTTTACCTCCTTTTGGTCTCTGGGCAGGTATCGCTCCTGCCAAGGAATTATTATCACGAGTAGATATAATATCATACTCTGTGAGTTATTGCAAGTGGTATTATTATCATCAACCCATTGGTCGACCGCAAACAGAACATTCCGTGTACTCATCATTTATTGTACAACGCTCTTCACCTGTTGTCTCTCCACATTTTGTACATGTTCCGATATGATATGGAACATAATCTTCAGTTTCTAAAAACTGATACTTCCACACATGACTACACTCAGTGCTGGTACTCACGGTCTCATAATCCGGGTCAGCCTGGCCACAGACTACACATGAGCCGCCTGAATAGGTATGCTCACCATAACCTGTGCTGCGTGTGCCGAAGACCGCTCCGCAGTTAGGACATTCCTCCTGCTCTGTGCCTTCATAGTTGCAGGCGCCATAGAGTGTGGTTACCCAGTGTCCTCTTATATGATTGCCCGATGCAGGAAGGAATTCTGATGCCAGCAAAGCATTACATTCTGTACAGAACTGCTGGCGTGCTCCCTGACTGCCACAGCTTGGACTGATTACAATCATCCACTCGCCGGGAGTATGAACATGTGCCTCAGCGTTAGCTGCAGTAGTCGCAGCGCCTTCAACGTCTTCAGCAGCTTCACCTTCTTCAGTATCTTCTTCGGCAGTCTCAGGCTCTGCCTCTTCCTCAGCTTCGGCAGCTGCATCACCGCCTGCCTCTGTAGCTGCATCCGTACCCGATGCTTCCTCATCATCGCCCAGGTGCTGTGCTTCCACATCACCTACAATCACATTGTCCTCAAGATATGTGAGAATCTCCACAACACGTGATACAGCACCCTCCGGAAGCATATTATAATCAAAGAGAAGTACTACTTCATTCTCTTCGCCGACTATGAACTCAGAGAACTCAGAGTTGCCTCTTACCATGGCCGCCTGACCTTCGCCAAACTTCTCTACCACACCATTGTAGGTGCCGTCCTCAGTCTTGAGCGCAACCTCAACCGTTCCGTCAATTACCTCAAGTAGTGTATACCAGAGTCCGTCTTCTCCCTTGTATACTGTCACCCTGAAGGTGGTTCCTCTGACCGACATTGTGGAATTGGGTGTGTCAACCACATACGACTCACCGTCAGCCAGCTTATTCTTAAGCTCATTAAGCTCAGAGCCCGCATCCAGATTAATCTTTATTCTGCTGTCATCCTTGGGCTTGGATGCCTCTAAGCTAAAGTGTGTATCCGCATCGGCATATACATACTTATCTCCATCCATACACATGGTGAGCGACGACGCACTTGCTACCGTTACATCATCACCACTATAGAGATTCTGTCCCACATATGCATTACCATTGTTCTTCTCACCAGTAACATTAACAGTTCCTTCCAGGCCATTGACTGCTATGCTTCTGTAGCCACTGCCCTGCATCAGTACCGCAACGGCAATTCCTACCGCAATCACGCCCGCTCCTGATGCGAGCGTTACCACCTTACCCCTCGTTGTCTTTAGGAAATCCCCTATTTTCATATTACTTCTCCTCATAATGTCTGAACGCATCAACAATCTATGCACTCATACAGGTATTCGACTATTTTACCGTCTATATTCCCATTATTTGCCATATCCCTCAGTATGTCAAACGCTTTTTCCTTCAGAATCGGCTTCTTATACGGCCTGTCTGTCGCAAGCAATGCATCACAGATATCCGCAACGGCAATGATTCGCGCATCTGTTGCAAGCTCATCAGCCGTCATATGATTAGGATAACCTCGACCGTTCAGGCATTCATGATGCTCTGCCGCCCACTTGGGCGAATCTAAGAAATACGAATTGAAATGAACCTTACTTAGGATTCTGTCCGTTATCTCCACATGACTCTCCATGACCTTACGCTCCTTCTCAGTAAGCGTTCCCTTAACTATCCTCAGGCACTCCTTCTCTTCCTCCGTAAAGAACGGCTCCATCATGCCATCCGCTTTCTCACTATCATCACCCGGCCTAACCGCCCCTGACTTACCTTCATCCGTAATACCAAGATTGATAACCGCCTCCAGTCTGGCCTTCAGCTCATCATTCACAAAGCCTGCTGTATTTACAGCCTCCATAACCTCTATCGCTTCATTAATCGATGCCTCAGTTGCCGCGTATTCATCCGGGGTAAGCCTACCCTCTAAGAGGGCGATTTTGCCCCTAAGAGCGTAACTCTGAAGGCGGGACTTAATCTCCGTCTCGCGACCACCCAGACGACTTGCCTTATTCATGACGGAGAGGGGAATGACCAGCTTGCCGATGTCGTGAAGCAGGGCGCCCATCACCAGCTGCTCCTTACGGTTGATGCTGAAGCTCTCCTCCTCGAGACCCCGGGCGTGAAGCTCGTTGATGTGGTCGGCCACCAGTCCGCAGTACTTGGCCACGTTCCTGGTGTGGCTGGCATTGTAGGGGGTTCTCTCGTCGATTGCGGCTGCCATGGCTTCCGTGAAGGACCACATCTGCTCCTGAAGCTCATCCCTGTAGCGCATATTGGAGATGGCAATCGCAGCCTGGCTTGACAGCGCCATCACGATTTCCTCATTCTCATCATCGAAGGGGATGATGTTGCCGGCATCATCGAGTGCATTGATTAGTTGGAGCACGCCCACCACCCTCGAGTCGGCATCCACGAGCGGCACCGCCATCATGGAACCGGTGTGATAGCCTGTCATGGCATCGTAATTCTTGGGTCCCGTAAAGTCGAACCGGTCAGTATCGTACACATCCGGGATGTTCATTACTTCCTTATGTATAGCAGAGTAAGCGCAGATATTTGTCTCCGTCATCTTCACCGGCGGGATGTCGATTGGCTCGCCGTCGCCGCCTCTGTCCACATTCTGGCTGAGCGTCTTCATAATCCTGAAGCGCAGGTTCCCACCGTCAAGGACGTAGAGTGTGCCCGCGTCACAGCCCGTTATCTCCATGCTCTTCGAGATAATCATATTGAACAGCTTGTTCCTGTCCTTCTCAGCCGACAGCGCGATGCTTATATCCAGCACCACCTTAAGTCTTCCTGACTCATTCATCACTCTCTGCCCTCCTCAAGCTCTGTCATGTACTTCAGTGCCTCCAGCTGCTCCTGTGCTCCGTTAAGCTCCAGCAGCACCTGTGCATCCACCTCATATTCCTCCATCAGGTCCTCAAAGCGTTCGAAATCAACCAAGCCCTTGCCCGGCGCCAGATGCAGGTCCTCCTTCATGTCATGGTCGTTCAGATGAATATGTCCCACATACGGAGCCATCTGCTTCACCCACTCTTCATCCTCTGTATCTGTCAAAAGCGCGTGCCCATAGTCAAGGCAGAGCTTCACGTTCTTCCTGTGACTGAGTAAATCAATGAGTGATGTCAGTACTCCCGGCTCCTTATCGAAGGTATTCTCGATATATATATCTATATGTGAATATTCCTTAGCCAGCTTATCAAGCCAGGTTGCAGCAGTATCAAGCCAGCCGTCTAAGTATGACCTGTTCCAAAGTCCGGGGTTTATGCCTGTATGGAAGACAACACCCTTTACCCCGAGATTGGCTGCAATCTCCATGGAATTATTCATAAGCACCCTGCTTCGATTTCTTATTATTTCATCCGTAGAGGTCATGGCTATATCGAAGAATACTCCGTGCATCGTATCCCTGCTCATATCTCTGTCCAATGACTTGTAGATATTGATTCTACGTCTCGTTTCGCCCTCGCTCTGATAAATGGCAGGATAAAAGAAATCATTATATTCAAAGAATGTATTGTATTCCCAGGACAGCTTAAGTGAATCATCAAGCCTGTCTATATCGGGGATTATTCCCAATCTATGCTTCATTGCCTGCTCCCATTCCGGTCACTCTGTATACCATAATCTTGTTGCTCTTACCCTTAAGCGGAATCTCACCCACCTCTTCGGCACTTATTCTGTCCTTTATTATCTCATAGACATATTCGCTGATTAACACTTCCTCAGCCTTGGCATTGGCCTCAAGTCTTGCAGCGGTATTGACCGTATCTCCGATGGCCGTATAATCCATTCTGAATTCACAGCCGATATTTCCGACTACGGCTTCACCGCAGTTTACTCCGACGCCGAACCCCACATGCTTGCCAAACTGCTGATACAGCCTCTCACCCAGTTTTTTGCTACCCTGCTTGATATCCCAGGCGGTAGCAACTGCTTCATATATATAATCATCCTGGTCGAAGGGCGCGTTGAACACCGCCATCGTCGCATCACCGACAAACTTATCAAGGGTTCCGTGATGGGCGAAGATACACCTGGTCGTAAGCGACAGATATTCATTCAGTATCGCTACGACCTCTTCAGGCTCCATGCTCTCCGACAGCGGCGTAAAGCCTCTGATATCCACGAAAAGCACCGCAACATTTCTCTTCTCGCCGCCCAGCACCAGCTTGAAATCTCCGCTCTTGGTAAGCTCTCTTACAACCTCCGGAGCTACGTATTTGCTGAATACCTCCAAGGTCTTCCTGCGCCTCAGGTACTCAAGCACATACATCTCAATTATGAAGAAGCCGACCGTTACCACGATAAACAGCAGCATGTATACCTGCGGAATCACGCATCCTCTCGATGCCAGCAGCATGCCCACTGCCACATAGCCTGCTTCTATTAAAAGCGCCGACGCCAGTATTACCGGAAGCTTCTGCTTTCTTATCACAACTAAGTATACAAAGACGATAATGAACATTATCGCTGCCATTAGGCCATTGCTTACATTCCTCCAGCCGTTCTCATCAATATAGTTCTGGATTATGTTGGCATTAATCTCAACTCCATACATGGGGTCGCTTCTGTCAACTGCGGATATGTAGCTGTCCATGAAGCCCGGAGCATAAGCACCGAACAATACTATCTTATCCTTGAAGGCCTCAGGTGGAACATTGCCCTCGAGCACACTTTTAAGTGATACATGAGAATACTCTCCCGACTTACCTGAATAACGTATACCGAATCTGTTGGTATCATCCAATACTGGAGATATCTTATCCATACCCATATAGTCACAGTATTCCTCATATACCCTTCTTGCGAAGCTTGGAAGCACATGGCTCTCACCACCTGCTTCATCCGTATATTCCACTGTATCCAGAGCGTATCTTACCACGCCGTCCTTAGCCAGTGCTACGTTAACGAACCCTGCCTTGTTGTTCTGTAGCAGGCTGTCAAAGGGCATCTCCACAAAGGAAATATTGTCCGTGTCATAATAGAGGGTCCCATCAGCCTGTCTGCTCAGGGCTCCTCTGTATACCAGGTTGCATGAATTAACTACTCTGTCTGCATTTGTCACGGCATCTGCCAGATACGCATCTGTCTCTTCATTAACATTGTCTACAAAGAGGATGTCTATACCCAGGACTGCAGGGGCGTTTTCACTGTCCTCAAATAGGAGGTTAGTCAGTTCCCCGCACTTTTGCCGGATGAAGGTATTATAGTTGCCAAAAGCATCGAGCGTCTCCTCATCCACACCTATTATGATGATGTCAGGGCTTGGACCCTTAAGGCCTGCGTACAGTCTGTCCGTGATGGCGCAGTCGATGGAGTAGAGGACGCCCGTCAGGGTCAGAATTGCCACAAGCAGGGCTGCCAGCAGACTCGAAATATAGAGACTAAGTCCTTTCTTCATTGTTCCTCCTAAACACAAAGAGGCCGATACACCTGTATCAGCCCTCGTTAACAGCCTGCGAAGTGATCTGCGCAGGTCCACTCTTATATTCCTTAAACCATGTGTTGAGACCAAGCCTCTTACGGTTATCCTCCAGCTCATGAAGCTTGTCCTCAATTCGTGCCTTCACCATGTCGCTGACCTCTTTGGTCGACATGTTGGCATATTCCTCGGGGTAAATCGGGTCAATGAAGCAGACCTGGGTCGTAACCTTCCTCAAGGAATTGTAATCAAAAGGGATGTGGCTGTCATAAATCGCCACGGGCACAATCGGACAGCCCGCTTTCATTGCTACCTTGAAGGCGCCGGGCTTAAACTCCTGAAGTGTATTGCCGTTATGGTCATAGCCGCCTTCCGGGAAGTAGATGTATCTTCTTCCGTTCTTAGCCTGCTTTATCATCTCATTCAGTACCTTGACCTGACTGCGGAAATCCGTCTTGTCCAGCCTTATACCGTCCACCAGCTTAACCACCTGGTTGGCCAGCAGCATCCTGCTTCGCTTCGCATCCATTATAACTGAGCATGGCTCGTCATGTGATGCAATTATTCCGAGTGCATCATATTTGCCCTGGTGATTGGCATACATTATGTATCCACCCTCACCCTTTGGCAGCTTTTCCTTGCCATAGGCTATAGTCCTGATGTTTGCACGCTTCTGGATGTCGTCAATAATACGTCTGGCAAGATTATAGCAGCTGAATTCATCATATTTATCCCTGTTATCGGAATAATAATCAGCTAAAACGATGTAATAGATTATCAGATATATAGATATAATAATTACAAAATAAAAACGTAACATATCCACCTCACCGAACATAGTCTATTATACTCAAGATTGAAAATTAAGGCAAATCGGGTTTATGTATTTATCTTTATAATAACTGAGAGCATAAAAAAACCTCAAACATTGAAAATCAATGCATGAGGTCTTCTGTTTGCAGAGGTGACTGCCGGATTTGAACCGGCGATGACGGAGTTGCAGTCCGGAGCCTTACCACTTGGCTAAGTCACCATATTAAATTCAAGAATGACTCCGACGGGAATTGAACCCGTGTTACCGCCGTGAAAGGGCGATGTCTTAACCTCTTGACCACGGAGCCTCAGGTTCTAATTCGACATTCATCTTCTCAAATTAGAAAACTCCCCGAGTTGGGTTCGAACCAACGACCCTTCGGTTAACAGCCGAATGCTCTACCGCTGAGCTATCGAGGATTATCTGTCATAACACTCACATTATAACACATTATCTTGAAAGAACAACTATTGTCCTCTCAAAATCGAATACTGATTTATCTTCCTAACTTTAGTTAAGCCTTCGATCTATTAGTAACCATCAGCTGA